>CAISLN010000119.1 GCA_903886275.1 uncultured beta proteobacterium
AACTCATGCACGGAGGCCGTGTATGAGTTGCCTGTTTCGCCAAAACAGGCACGGCGCGCCAGCGCTGCACGGCGCAGCCGTGCGCATGCACGGAGGCCGTGTATGAGTTGCCTGTTTCGCCAAAACAGGCACGGCGCGCCAGCGCTGCACGGCGCAGCCGTGCGCATGCACGGAGGCCGTGTATGAGTAAACCCTTGAACGCCGCAGGGCCGCCCCAAGGCGTGAGGGCCCCCTTGGGGGGCAGCGCAGTACACGCAGTGACAAGCGTGAGGGCCATACCCTGCGCATTGGTCATGGCCGGCGGCACCGGCGGCCATATTTTTCCGGGGCTGGCCGTGGCCGAGGCCCTGCGCGCCAAGGGCTGGCGCGTGCACTGGCTGGGCGCACCCGAGAGCATGGAAAGTCGGCTGGTGCCGGCGCGTGGTTTTGCGCTGGAGCTGGTGGACTTCTCCGGCGTGCGCGGCAAGGGCCTTGCCACGCTGGTGCTGTTGCCACTGCGCCTGCTGCGCGCCTTCTGGCAAAGCCTGCAGGTGCTGCGCCGCGTCCAGCCCGATGTGCTGGTCGGCCTGGGTGGCTACATTACCTTCCCCGGCGCCATGATGGGCGTGCTGGTTGGCAAACCGCTGGTGTTGCACGAGCAAAACTCGGTGGCCGGCATGGCCAACAAGGTGCTGGCAACTGTGGCAGACCGCGTGTTCACCGCCTTCCCCAAGGTGTTTGCCAAGGGCGTTTGCGTGGGCAACCCGCTGCGTACCGAGTTTCTGCAGCAGGCCGAACCGGCGGCGCGTTTTGCCGGGCGCACCGGGCCCCTGCAGCTGTTGGTGGTGGGCGGTAGTCTGGGCGCGCGTGCCTTGAACACCCTGGTGCCCAAGGCGCTGGCGCTGATGCCGCAAAATCAACGTCCCATCGTGCTCCACCAAAGCGGCGAGAAGCAGATCGACGAATTGCGCGCCAACTACGCCGCCAGCGGCGTCACGGCCGAGCTCAGCCCCTTTATTACCGACACGGCCGCCGCCTTTGCCGGCGCCGACCTGGTGTTGTGCCGCGCCGGTGCCAGTACCGTCACCGAACTGGCCGCCGTGGGCGCGGCTGCGGTGTTTGTGCCTTTCCCTTCTGCTGTGGACGACCACCAGACCCACAACGCCCGCTTCCTGGTGGACCAGGGTGCGGGCTGGCTGATGCCCCAAGGCGCGTTGACGCCTGAAGGCTTGGCCGCCTTCATCCAGAACACCGACCGCCATGCGTTGCTGCAACGCGCAGTGGCTTCCAAAAACATGCAGCAGCTGCGCGCCACCGATGCGGTGGTGGCCGCTTGCGAGGAACTTTGCAAATGAAACACGCGATCAAACACATTCACTTCGTCGGTGTGGGCGGCTCCGGCATGTCCGGTATCGCCGAGGTGCTGAGCAATCTGGGCTACACCATTTCTGGCTCCGACCTGGCCGACAACGCCACCACCCAAAGGCTGGCAACGCTTGGCATCACCACCTATGTGGGCCACAGCGCTGACAACGTCAAAGGAGCGGACGCGGTGGTCACCTCCACGGCCGTCAAGCAGGACAACCCCGAGGTAATACGCGCCCGCGAGATGCACATCCCCATCGTGCCGCGCGCCCTGATGCTGGCCGAGCTGATGCGCCTCAAGCAGGGCATTGCGATTGCCGGCACCCACGGCAAGACCACCACCACCAGCCTGGTGGCCAGCGTGCTGGCACAGGCCGGTCTGGATCCCACCTTTGTGATTGGCGGGCGCCTCAACAGCGCCGGTGCCAATGCGCGCCTGGGGCAGGGCGACTACATCGTGGTGGAAGCGGATGAATCGGACGCATCGTTTTTGAACCTGCTGCCGGTGATGGCGGTGGTGACCAATATCGATGCCGACCACATGGAAACCTATGGCCACGACTTCAATCATTTGAAGAAGGCCTTTGTCGATTTTCTGCACCGCATGCCCTTTTATGGCACGGCCATTCTGTGCACCGACGATGCGGCCGTGCGCGACATCGTCAACGACGTCACCTGCCCCATCACCAGCTATGGCTTTAACGCAGAGGCCCAGGTGCGCGCCGTCAACGTGCGTGCGGTGGGCGCGCAAATGCACTTCACCGTGCAGCGCCGCAACGGCGTGGTGCTGCCCGATATGGAGGTGGTGTTGAACCTGCCGGGCCTGCACAACGTGCTCAATGCCTTGTCGGCCATCGCCGTTGCGGTGGAACTCAATATCGAAGACGCGGCGGTGCAAAAGGCATTGGCCGAGTTCCGCGGTGTGGGCAGGCGCTTCCAGCAATACGGCGATTTGCCCCTGCCCCAGGGCGGCACGGTCACGGTGATTGACGACTATGGTCACCATCCGGTGGAGATGGCCGCCACCTTGTCGGCTGCGCGCGGCGCCTTCCCCGGTCGGCGCCTGGTGCTGGCCTTTCAGCCGCACCGTTTTAGTCGCACGCGCGACTGCTTTGACGACTTCGTCAAGGTCATCGCCCTGGCCGACTCGGTGTTGCTGGGCGAGGTTTATGCCGCTGGCGAGGCGCCCATCATCGCGGCGGATGGCCGTGCCCTGGCGCGTGCCCTGCGCATTGCCGGCAAGGTCGAGCCGATCTTCGTGGATGACATTTTGGCCATGCCGCAAGCGGCCATAGACAACGCCCGCGATGGCGATGTGCTGCTGTGCATGGGCGCTGGCTCGATAGGCGCGGTGCCCGGAAAAATTGCCGACATGCTCACAGTGAAAGGTGCAGGCGCATGAGCCAGCTCAAGTCAGAATTTGGAAAAGTCGCGGTCCTGATGGGCGGCGCCTCGGCCGAGCGCGAGGTCTCGCTGATGTCGGGCAACGGCGTGCTGAAGGCCTTGCTGTCCAAGGGCGTGGATGCCCATGCCTTTGATCCGTCCGAGCGCCCACTCGATGACCTCAAGCGCGAGGGCTTTGCGCGCTGCTTTATCGCCCTGCATGGCCGCTTTGGTGAAGACGGCACGGTGCAGGGTGCGCTCGAATTGCTGGGCATTCCCTACACCGGCTCCGGCGTCATGGCCTCCGCCATTTCGATGGACAAGGTCATGACCAAGCGCATCTGGCGCTTTGAAGGTCTGTCCACCCCGGCCTGGGCGCAGGTCAGCAGCGCCGCACAGACCCACGCCGCCTTTGCCGAGCTGGGCGCGCCCATGATCGTCAAGCCAGCGCGCGAGGGCTCCTCCATCGGCTTCACCAAGGTCTTGAGCGCAGACCAGTGCACGCCAGCCTACGCATTGGCGGCGCAGCACGATGTGGAAGTGCTGTGCGAGCAGTTTATTGCCGGCGATGAGGTCACCTGCCCGGTGCTGGGGCCTGCCGACGCGCCACAGGCCTTGCCGCTGATCCGCATCGTCGCACCCGACGGCAACTACGATTACCAAAACAAATACTTCACCGACGTCACCCAGTACCTGGTGCCGGCTGGCCTGCCCGCCGGTGAGGAAGAGGCGATTGCAGAGCTGGTGTGCCGCGCCTACCAGGTGCTGCGCTGCCGCGGCTGGGCCCGTGCCGATGTGATGATTGATGCCACTACCCGCAAGCCCTATCTGCTGGAGATCAACACCTCGCCCGGCATGACCGGACACTCCCTGGTGCCCATGTCGGCCAAGGCCGCCGGCATCAGTTACGAAGACCTGTGCGTGCAACTGCTGCAAAGCGCCACGCTAGATGCGAAGGCCATGCCATGAAATCTGGACTGGCCACGCCCATGGACATCAAACTCATGAACCTCACGGTTGCCGTGCTGGTGCTGGTGTTTGTCGTCCTATGCGCCGTGGCCGGTGTGCGCGGTTTTTCGCGCGCCCATGCCTTCGATATCCAGGGCATCACGGTCAGCGGAGATACCCGCCACAACAACAGCCTGACCCTGCGCGCCAATGTGGCGCCGCACATTGCGGGCACTTTCTTTACCGTCGATTTGGACAGCGCGCGTACCGCTTTCGAGGCTGCACCCTGGGTGCGCCGCGCGGTGGTGCGCCGCGAATTTCCGAACCGCCTGCGCGTCAGCCTGCAGGAGCATGAGCCGGTGGCGCTGTGGGCCAGTGAGGGCGCGCAGGGCGATGCCCGTTTGGTCAATAGCTTTGGTGAGGTGTTCGAGGCCAATCTGGGCGAGGTCGATCAGGAAAGCCTGCCCATGCTCAGCGGCCCCGAAGGCCAGAGCCCGGAGTTGCTGGCCATGTACCGCGCGATAGCACCTCTGTTCGATGCCATGGATATGCCGGTGGAAGAGCTGGCGCTGTCGGGCCGAGGCAGCTGGAGTGTGCGCCTGGATGCGGGCTCCGAGATCGAGTTGGGGCGTGGCAGTCCGGACGAGGTGACGCCGCGCGTGCAGCGTTTCCTGACGACGCTGCGCCAAGTGGTATCGCGCTACGGGCGTGCCAGCAATGCAATTGAATCGGCCGATTTGCGGCACGAAAACGGATATGCCATTCGTCTGCGCGGTGTCAGCACCGGGCAGACGGATGGTGCGAAAAAATAATGCAAACACAGGTGAACTGATGGCTAAAGAATACAAGGACCTGATCGTCGGGCTGGACATAGGCACCGCCAAGATCATGGTGGTGGTGGCCGAGGTGATGCCGGGCGGCGAACTCAAACTGGCCGGTCTGGGTGTCGCGCCCAGCAACGGCCTCAAGCGCGGTGTGGTGGTCAATATCGACGCCACCGTGCAGAGCATCCAAGTCGCGCTCAAAGAGGCTGAGCTGATGGCAGACTGCAAGATCACCCGCGTCTACACCGGCATTACCGGAAGCCATATCCGCGGCATCAATAGCAGCGGCATGGTGGCAGTCAAAGACCGGGAAGTGACGCAGGCCGATGTGGCGCGCGTGGTGGAGACGGCCAAGGCCATCAACATCTCGACCGACCAGCGCTTGCTGCTGGTGGAGCCGCAGGAGTTCATCATCGACGGCCAGGACGTACGTGAGCCCATAGGCATGAGCGGCATCCGCCTAGAGGCCAAGGTGCATATCGTCACCGGTGCCCAGACCGCTGCCGAGAACATCATCAAGTGCGTGCGCCGTTGCGGCCTGGAGGTGGAGCAGCTCATGCTCAATCCGCTGGCCAGCAGCCTGTCCGTCTTGACCGCCGACGAACGCGAACTTGGTGTTGCCATGGTCGATATTGGTGCTGGCACGACCGACGTGGCCATCTTCACCAATGGCGCCATCCGCTACACCGCAGTGATCCCGATTGCCGGTGACCTGATCACCAGCGACATCGCCATGGCCCTGCGCACGCCGACCAAGGACGCCGAAGACATCAAGGTGGAGTCGGGACATGCCAAGCAGTTGCTGGCCTCTGAGACCCAGGTGGAGGTGCCCGGCCTGGGCGACCGCGGCCCGCGCATGCTGAGCCGCCAGTCGCTGGCCGGTGTGATCGAGCCACGCATCGAAGAAATATTCTCGCTGGTCAACCACGTGATGCGTGAGTCTGGCTTTGAAGAGGTGCTGTCTAGCGGCATTGTGCTGACCGGTGGCAGCTGCGTCATGCCCGGCATGGTGGAGTTGGCCGAAGATATTTTCCTCAAGCCCGTGCGCCGTGGTACTCCGCAGTACCGCGGTGCGCTGTCCGACATGGTGGCCCATCCACGCGCTGCCACGGTCATGGGTCTGCTCGAAGAAGCCCGTTTGGGCCGCATGCGCGGCTACAAGGTGGCGCAAAAACAAGGGTCCGTGAAGACCGCGTTTGGCGGTCTCAAGGACTGGTTTGTTGGGAACTTTTGACCATGCACAAGCGCAACATTCGCATGAGCGCAGCCGGGCCGCCCCAAGGCGTGAAGGTCAGTGGCTGTGCAATCTGCGAAGTGGCAATTGTCAGGGTACCATCCAGCCGTCCGCATTGGAGATGGCGATGTATAGGACCTCCTTCGTGAGCTAGTCAGGGAATGGCAACTACAAGAAAAACAACAACAGCATTGATTCACGTAATTTGAAATTTAGGAGTAGCAAAATGACCATCGAAATGATTGAAGAAGAGGGTTTCAACCAAGGCACCCAAATCAAGGTGATTGGCGTTGGTGGTGGCGGTGGCAATGCGGTTGAGCACATGATCCGCTCTGCTGTGGGTGGTGTGGAGTTCATCTGCGCCAACACCGACGCACAGGCGCTTTCGCGCAGCAGCGCGCACAAGACCATACAGTTAGGCGCATCTGGCCTGGGCGCCGGCAGCAAACCCGACAAGGGCCGTGAAGCTGCAGAGGCTGCAGAAGCCGACATCCGCGACGCCATCCAGGGCGCGCACATGCTTTTCATCACGGCGGGAATGGGTGGGGGCACCGGTACCGGTGCGGCTCCCATCATCGCCAAAGTGGCCAAGGAAATGGGCATTCTGACCGTGGGCGTGGTCACCAAGCCGTTCGACTTTGAAGGTGGCAGGCGCATGGGCAATGCCGACGCAGGATTGGCCGAGCTCGAAGCCAATGTCGATTCGCTGATCGTGGTGTTGAACGAAAAGCTGCTCGAAGTGCTGGGTGACGACATCAGCCAGGAAGATGCCTTTGCGCAGGCCAACGACGTGCTGAAAAACGCCGTTGGTGGCATTGCCGAAATCATCAACGTGCCTGGCGACATCAACGCCGACTTTGAAGACGTGCGCACGGTCATGGGTGAGCCCGGCAAGGCCATGATGGGCACTGCCATGGCCAAGGGCCCGGACCGCGCCCGCATTGCATCCGAGCAGGCGGTTGCCTGCCCGCTGCTCGAAGGCATTGACCTGTCCGGCGCCAAGGGCGTGCTGGTGCTGATCTCGGCTGCCAAGGGGTCGCTCAAGCTCAAGGAATCCAAGATGGCCATGGAAACCATCCGTGCCTATGCCTCGCCCGATGCGCATGTGATCTACGGCACTGCCAATGACGACAGCCTGGGCGAAGACATCCGCGTCACCGTGATTGCCACCGGCCTGTCGCGCAACGCCCAGCGGGTGCGCCCACCCATCCAGGTGGTGCAGACCCATTTGCGCACCGGTACCGACAACGTGCCGTACGCCTCACCCACACTCAGCCATGCGGCGAACGTGCAGGGTGCGGCCACGCCCGCAACCGCAAACAGCCAGCCCGATTACGGCAGCATGGAAAAGCCCAGCGTCTGGCGCACCAACCGCACCCAAGCGGCGGCGCGTGTGGATGCACTGTCGAGTGGCGGCATGGACGACTACGAGATCCCGGCCTTCCTGCGCAAGCAAGCCGATTAAACGACCACACCGGCTGGCCGAAGCGGCACACCCCAGGCGAAATGCCCGGCGTGTGCCCGTTGGCAGTTTGGGCCCTGTCACCATGTCTGTCGTACCACTGGATAAGCACCTGCTGGACTTTCGTCCCAGACCGGCTGTGGGCGGGGTGCGCCGTTTCGTGATGGAGTTCTGGTATTTCGGCATTAAGAATGCCCGCGCATGCCTGTTCGTTGCCTTGTTCTTTGGTGCCGTGTTTTCGGTTCCAAGGGCCGGCCTGTGGGGACTTCCGCGCTATGACGTGCTACTCGCGGTGGCGCTGCTGATTCAATGGGGAATGGTTCGCGCCGGGCTGGAAACCCTCGACGAGTTCAAGGCGATATGCCTGTTCCATGTGGTGGGCTTTGCCCTGGAGGTTTTCAAGACGTCCTCCAGCATTCAGTCCTGGTCCTATCCTGATTTCGCATACACCAAGGTCTGGGGCGTTCCGCTGTTCTCCGGCTTCATGTACGCGGCCGTGGGTAGCTACATCATCCAGGCCTGGCGCTTGTTTGATTTGCGCATCCGGCACCATCCGCCTTACTGGATGGCAACGCTCATTGCCACGGCCATCTACCTCAATTTTTTCACGCACCACTATATTGGCGATCTGCGTTGGTACCTTGCAGCCTGCGCCATGGGTCTGTATGCCAGAACCATGGTGCACTTCAAACCGCGGGACCGGGAGCGGTGCATGCCCTTGCTGAGTTCGTTTGTGCTGATTGGTTTCTTCATTTGGTTGGCGGAGAACATCAGTACCTTCTTCGGCATTTGGCGGTACCCCAACCAGCTCGGTGCCTGGTCTACGGTGCACTGGGGGAAATGGAGTTCGTGGTCCATGCTGGTGGTGATGACCTTCACCATCATTGCCAACCTGAAGCACATCAAGGCCACCATCCATGTTCCTCCTCAAAATGGCTAATCCGGTTTGCTACCGTTCAAGACATCACGCCTGCATCGGCCAAGTAAAATCAGTCCGTGCTCAAACAACGAACCCTTAAATCTCTAACCCATGCCGTCGGTGTGGGGCTGCACAGCGGTCAGCGCGTGGAAATCACGCTGCGCCCGGCAGCGCCCGACACCGGCATTGTGTTTAGGCGCATCGATCTGCCGCAGGTGGTGGACATTGCGGTGTCGGCCCAAGCCGTAACCGATACGCGCATGGCCTCCACCCTGTCCAAGGGGGACGCCAAGGTGTTGACGGTGGAGCACCTGATGTCGGCCTGCGCCGGTCTGGGCGTAGACAACCTGTTTGTGGACATCACGGCCGAGGAGATTCCGATTCTGGATGGCTCGGCCGCCTCCTTTGTGTTCCTGCTGCAAAGCGCGGGCATCGAGTTGCAGAACGCGCCGCGCCGCTTTATCCGGGTGACCCATCCGGTGGAAGTGCGCCAAGGCAGTGGCACCACCGAAAAGTGGGCGCGCCTGGAGCCCTTTCACGGCTACAAGCTGAGCTTCGAGATTGACTTCAACCACCCGGCAGTGGACTCCACCGGACAGCGCGTGGAATTTGACATGAGCACCGGCTCTTATTCGCGCGACATCGCGCGGGCCCGTACCTTTGGCTTTACCAAGGATGTGGAGATGATGCGCGCCAATGGCCTGGCCCTAGGCGGCGGTCTGGACAACGCCATCGTCATGGACGATTACAAGGTCTTGAACGCCGGCGGCCTGCGCTATGACGATGAATTCGTCAAACACAAAATCCTCGACGCCATGGGCGACCTGTACCTGGTGGGCAAGCCGCTGTTGGCCAGTTACTCGGCCTTTCGCTCCGGCCACGCCATGAACAACTTGCTGCTGCGCGAGTTGTTGGCCCACCCCGAATGCTGGGAAGTGGTGACCTTCGAGGATGTCAAAAAAGCGCCCGTCGGTTTTGCCCAACCGGCGCGCGCCTGGTAGGAGAAACAAACCATGCTGATCTTTCGCTGGCTGGCCATGCTGTTTGCGCTGGGCATCATTGCCAGCTTTGGCCTTTTTATTGCCACCGGGCAGCAGCGCTACAAGCGCATCGGGTTGCTGTGCCTGAAGTGGGTGGTATTGGCCGGCCTGGGGTTTTTTGCGGTGCTCATTCTGGAGCGCATCGCGTAAGGCCAGCAAAGCCAGCCCCTTTGTTCCTTATCAAACGCAAGCAAGGCAGAGTGACGCTTGGCCCCTGAGGGGGCTACAGTGGTGCATTCTGAAAGGGGTTCCCCATGGATGTCTTGCTGCAAATTGCCATTATCCTGATCTGCCTTTTTTACGGCGCCCGAAAGGGCGGTGTGGCGCTGGGCCTCTTGGGTGGCATTGGTATTGTCGTGCTGGCCTTTGTCTTCAAGCTCGCACCGGGTAAGCCGCCGGTGGATGTGATGCTGACCATCATCGCCGTCGTGGCGGCATCGGCGACGCTGCAGGCCTCGGGCGGTTTGGAGGTGATTTTGCAGGGGGCCGAAAAGCTGCTGCGGCGCAATCCCAAATATGTCTCCATCCTGGCGCCGTTCACCACCTGCGTGCTCACCATGCTGTGCGGCACAGGCCATGTGGTCTACACCATGCTGCCCATTATTTACGACATCGCCATCAAGAACGACATCCGGCCCGAGCGCCCGATGGCGGCCTCTTCGATTGCCAGCCAGATGGGTATTTTGGCCAGCCCGGTGTCGGTGGCCGTCGTGTCCTTGGTGGCCTTTCTGGCCAAGGTGCCCGTCAACGGCCATGTGATCGACTTTATCCAGTTGCTCTCCATCACCATCCCAGCGACCCTTGCCGGCGTGCTGATGATAGGCATCTTCAGCTGGTTTCGCGGCAAGGAACTCAAGGACGATGTGGACTTTCAAAAGCGCATTGCCGACCCGGTGCAGCGCCAGAACATCTATGGCGAAAGCAGCTCCCTGTTGGGCAAGACGCTGTCGCGCAGCCAGTGGACAGCGATGTGGATTTTCATAGGCTCGATTGCTGTGGTGGCGCTTTTGGGCGCCTTTCAGGACCTGCGCCCACTGGTGGGCGGCAAGCCCCTGTCCATGGTGCTGACGATACAGATGTTCATGCTCTTCGCCGGTGCGCTGATGATTGTGTTTACCAAGACCGACCCCGGCAGCATTGGCAAGACCGAGGTCTTCAGGGCCGGCATGGTGGCGGTGGTGGCGGTGTTCGGCATTGCCTGGATGGCCGATACCGTGTTTGAGGCCAATCTGCCCCAGCTCAAGGCCACGCTGTCGGAGATGGTGAAGACCCAGCCCTGGACCTATGCCATCGCCCTGTTGCTGGTGTCCAAGCTGGTCAACTCTCAGGCAGCGGCCATCAGCGCCATGGTGCCGGTAGGCCTGGCCATTGGCGTGCCGCCCGGCTACATCGTGGCCTTTGCGGCTGCGTCCTACGGTTACTACATCCTGCCCACCTACCCGAGTGACCTGGCGGCCATTCAGTTTGACCGCTCAGGCACCACCCACATCGGCAAGTACGTGATCAACCACAGCTTTATTGCGCCAGGGCTGATCGGTGTGGGCACCTCCTGTCTGGCGGGCTACTTCCTGGCCGCCGCCAACGGCCTGGTTTAAGGACGCTCAGCCTTCGATCTCGAGCGAGGGGCTGCGCCAGATCTTCTCGGCATACTCCCCAATCGTGCGGTCCGACGAGAAGGGGCCCATGGCCGCCACATTGCGCAGGGCCATGATGGCCCAGGCCTGCGGGTCCAGGTAGGCCGCGTCCACCTTCGCCTGCGCCGCCATGTAGCTGGCGTAATCGCCCAGCAGCAGGTAATGGTCACCCCAGGTCACCAGCGCATCAAAGATGGCCTGGTAGCGCTCGGGCTCTTCGCGGTTGAACAGGCCGCTGCGAATCGCATTCAGCGTGGCGGCCAGCTCCGAGTTTTGTTCGACGATGACGGAGGGGCGGTAGCCGGCGGCGCGGGTGGCCGCCACTTCCGGTGTGGTCATGCCGAAGATGAAGATGTTGTCCGCACCCACGTTCTGCAGGATTTCCACATTAGCGCCGTCCAGCGTGCCAATGGTGAGCGCACCATTGAGCGACAGCTTCATGTTGCCGGTGCCCGAGGCTTCGGTGCCGGCCGTGGAGATCTGTTCTGAGAGGTCGGCCGATGGAATGATGATCTCGGCCAGGCTGACGCTGTAGTTAGGGATGAACACCACCTTGAGCTTGTTCCCCACACGTGGGTCGTTGTTGACCAGTTTGGCCACATCGTTGATGAGACGGATGATGAGCTTGGCCATGTGGTAGGCCGAGGCAGCCTTGCCGGCAAAGATCACCACGCGTGGCACGACCACCGCCTCCGGGTTGTTGATGATGTGCAGGTAGCGGGTGACCACATGCAGCACATTGAGCAACTGGCGCTTGTATTCGTGTATGCGCTTGACCTGCACGTCAAACAGGGCGTCGGTGGGGATCTCCAGGTCCATATGGCTTTTTACCCAGGCGGCCAGGCGGCGCTTGTTGAACAGCTTGGCCTGCTGGAAGCCGGTAATCACCTTCTCTTGGGTGAGCAGCGGTGCCAATTCCTTTAGTTGCGTCAGGTCGCGGCGCCAGCCGCTGCCAATATGTTTGTCCAGCAGCGCGCTCAAGGCCGGATTGGCCTGGGCCAGCCAACGCCTGGGCGTGATGCCATTGGTCTTGTTGTTGAAGCGCTCGGGCCAGAGGCGGGCAAAGTCGCTGAAGATGGATTCCTTCATCAGCTCCGAGTGCAGGGCCGACACGCCGTTGATGCTGTGGCTGGTTAGCACGGCCAAGTAGGCCATGCGCACGCGGCGGTCGCCATGCTCGTCCACCAGGGATACCTTTTGCAGCATGCTGGCGTTGACGCCGGCCTGTGCCAAGCCGGTCAGGAACTGGGCGTTGATGTCATAAATGATTTGCAGGTGGCGCGGCAAAATGCGCTCCATCATCTTCACCGGCCAGGTCTCCAGCGCCTCGTGCATCAGCGTGTGGTTGGTGTACGAGAACACGCGCTGGCATAGGCGCCAGGCGTCGGCCCAGGGCAGGTGGTGCTCGTCGAGCAGCAGGCGCATCATTTCCGGAATGGCCAGCACCGGGTGCGTGTCATTGAGGTGGATGCTGACCTTGTCGGGCAGCTCCTCAAAGCCTTCGTGGCAGCTGGTAAAGCGGCGCAGCAGGTCTTGCACGCTGGCGCTGCAAAAGAAGTATTCCTGGTGCAGGCGCAGTTCGCGTCCGGAGTCGGTGGAGTCATCGGGATAGAGCACGCGCGACACGTTCTCGCTGTGGTTCTTGCTCTCCACCGCCGCAAAGTAATTGCCACGGTTGAAGGCGCCCAGGTCAATCTCTTGTGTCGCCTTGGCGGACCACAGTCGCAGGGTGTTGGTGGCCATGGTGTCGTAGCCGGGGATGATGGTGTCATAGGCCATGGCCTGCACATCATGCGAATCGACCCAGTGGTAGACATCGCCCTCCTTGACCACGCGCCCACCAAAGCGCACGCGGTAATTCACCTCGGGGCGGGCAAATTCCCAGGGGTTGCCGTGGGTCAGCCAGTAGTCCGGCACCTCGACTTGGTTGCCGTCCACAATGGTCTGGCGAAACATACCGTACTCGTAGCGGATGCCGTAGCCAAAGCCTGGAATATTCAGCGTGGCCATGGAGTCCAGAAAGCAGGCGGCCAGCCGTCCCAAACCGCCATTGCCCAGGGCTGCATCGGGCTCCAGTTCGGTCAGTGCGTCCATGTCCACGCCAAAGTCGAGCAGGGCCTGGCGCACGCGGTCGCGCAGTCCCAAGGCCAGCATGGCGTTGCCAAAGGCGCGCCCGATCAGGAATTCCATCGACATGTAGTAGACGCGCTTGGCATCCTTGGCGTACTGGGTGCGCGTGGTCTTCATCCAGCGCTCCACCAGTTGGTCGCGCACGGCGTAGGCGGCGGCATTGAGCCAGTCTTCGGCGCGGGCCACCTTGGGGTCTTTGCCCACGGTGAACATCAGCTTGTTGGCGATGGCGCGCTTGAGAGACTCCAGATCGCGCCCTGGCGCGTCAAACGGAAAATCGGTATTGGTAGTTGCAGCAGCTAAAGAGGGGTTGGTATTCACATCAAACTTTGGTAGAGGTGGGTGTATTGCTGGGCGGCGGTCGCCCAGTCAAACGCAATTCGCATGCCAGTCTGGCGAACACGGTTCCAGTCGGAGCGCCTGCGGTACAAGGCGAAGGCGCGTCGCACGGCGCGACCATAGTCGGACGCGTCGAAGCTATCAAACACAAAACCGGTAGCCGTCTGGTCCTCCAAGGTTTCCAGATCGGTGTCTGTCACCGTGTCGGCAAGTCCCCCCACACGGCGCACCAGTGGCAAGCTGCCGTATTTTAGTCCGTACATCTGGGTCAGGCCGCAGGGCTCGAAACGCGAGGGCACCAGGGTCACATCGCTGGCGGCAAAAATGCGGTGTGCCAGGTCTTCGTCGTAGCCCAGTTTAAAGGCCACTTGGTTCGGATGGGCCTTGGCCTGCAGGGTGAAGGCCTGCTCCAGCTGCGTATCGCCATTGCCCAGCACCATCAACTGACCGCCGCGCGAAAGAATCTCCTGAAGGCCTCCCAGCACCAGGGGCAGGCCCTTTTGCTCGGTCAGGCGGCTGACCACGGTGAACAGTGGCGCATCGGAGTCCACCGTCAGTCCAAATGCGGTTTGCAGGGCGGCCTTGTTGCGCGCCTTGCCGGTGAGATTGCGCACATCGTAGCGGTGCTGCAAAAGGCGGTCGGTGGCCGGGTCCCAGACCTTGTCGTCCACCGCGTTGAGAATGCCGCTTAAGGCTCCGGCGCGCCCGCGCAGCAGCCCGTCTAGGCCGCAGCCCTGCTCCGGCGTCTGGATTTCACGCGCATAGCTAGGGCTCACGGTGGTGATGTGGCTGGCGTAAGACAGGCCCGCCTTCATGAAAGAAATCTGGCCGAAATACTCCATGCCGCCCACGCTAAACACATGGTCGGGCAGTCCCAGATCGCTGAAGTTCTGCGGCCAAAAAATACCCTGGTAGGCCAGGTTGTGGATGGTGTGCACGCTGGGCACGCGTGGGCCTTGGCCCGCGTTCCATACCGCCAGGCAGACCGGCGCCAGGCCGCAATGCCAGTCATGGCTGTGCACCAGGTCGGCGCGCCAGTGCGTATCGAGGCCGTGCGCCAGATGCGCTGCAGCCCATCCCAGCGCCGCAAAACGCCGGTGGTTGTCGGCATAGGGATGCTTGTTGGCGTCTTCATAGGGGTTGCCCGGGCGATCATACAAAGCCGGTGCGACCAGCACATAGGCATAGACGGTGTGAACACCTTGGCTAACGGCAGGCAGCGCGCCAAACAGCACCTCCACCGATTCGCCCCAGGGCGTGCCAAAAGCGCCCACCCGCACCGGGTCCTGCAGGCCTGCCAGGATGGCCGGAAAACCGGGCAGCAGCACCCTTGCGTCGCAGCCCTGGGCCAGCAAGGCGGTCGGCAGGGCGCCGGCTATATCGGCTAGCCCGCCGGTTTTCAACAAAGGGAAGATTTCGGCACTGACCTGCAAGATTCGCATAGGTTCGGGGTTCTCGTTGGTTGCTCGGTTTATGGGGTCAAGCGGTTGATCATGTCGCGGGTGACCAGCACCACACCATTTTCGGTGCGCTCGAAACGCGCCGCATCCGCCACCGGATCTTCGCCGATGACCAGACCCTCTGGAAGCGAGCAGTTGCGGTCCAGCACGACCCGGCTCAGGCGGCAGCCGCGCCCTATGGTGACATCGGGCAGTATCACCGCCTGGTCGATCACGCAGTAGGAGTGGACGCGCACGCTGGAGAACAGCACCGAGTTGCTGACGATAGAGCCCGACACAATGCATCCGCCCGAGACCATGGTGTTGATGGTCTGGCCGTGCTTGCCCTCGGCGTCCTGCACAAACTTGGCGGGGGGAAGCTGGCGCTGGCTGGTCCAGATCGGCCAGCTGGTGTCGTAGATGTCGAGTTCGGGTGTGACCGAGGCCAGGTCCAGATTGGCCGCCCAAAAGGCGTCAATGGTACCCACGTCGCGCCAGTAGGGTGCCGCCTCTGGGGTCGAGGATACGCAGGACATAGAGAAGGGGTGGGCCATGGCCCGGCCCTCGGCTACCACCAGGGGAATCACGTCCTTGCCGAAGTCGTGGCTGGAGCTGGGGTTGGCAATATCGGCGTCCAGCAAGGCATACAGGTAGTTGGCGTTGAAAATATAAATGCCCATGCTGGCCAGGGATACGGCGTCATTGCCGGGCATGGGCGGCGGGTTGGAGGGCTTCTCAATAAACGCGATGATCTTGCGCTCATCGTCCACCGCCATCACGCCAAAGGCCGAGGCCTCGTCGCGCGGCACCTCGATGCAGCCCACGGTGCAGCCCGCGCCGCTGCGCACATGGTCGGCCAGCATCAGCGAGTAGTCCATTTTGTAGACATGGTCGCCCGCCAACACCACGATGAATTCCGGGTTGCTGCCCTGGATGATGTCGATGTTTTGGTAAATGGCGTCTGCCGTGCCGCGGTACCAATGCTCTTCATTGACGCGTTGCTGGGCCGGCAGCAGGTCCACCATTTCATTGAGCTCGGCGCGCAAAAAGCTCCAGCCGCGCTGCAGATGGCGCAACAGCGAGTGCGACTTGTACTGGGTGATGACGCCAATGCGGCGAATGCCCGAGTTGACGCAGTTGGACAGTGCAAAGTCGATGATGCGGAACTTGCCGCCAAAGTAAACGGCAGGCTTGGCGCGCTTGTCGGTCAACTGCTTCAGCCGTGAGCCACGTCCCCCAGCCAGCACCAGGGCAATGGTGCGGCGTACCAGCATATGGGGCTGCATGTGGCGTTCCGCCTGGGCGTGGGGTCCGGTGGATTCCCTTAAGTTCATGATGACTCCTTATGTGCGTAATGGTTGTTCTTGATGGCTTGACTAGTCGGGTGCGGGCCGGCCTCAGGTGGTGACGCTGGGCCGCTCCATGCCGGTGCTGGCGCGAATCTGGGCCAATGCCTCGGCCAACGCGATCAGCGGCTGCAGGGCGGTTTGCGCCTCCCTGTCGTGGCGTGTGGCATCGGGCTCATGGCGCTCCAGATAGACGCGCAGGGTGGCGCCCTCGGTGCCGGTTCCCGATAGGCGAAACACCACACGCGAGCCGTCGGTCAGGATCACACGGATGCCCTGCTTCTGGCTGACGCTGCCATCCACCGGGTCGGTATAGGCAAAGTCATCGGCCAGGGCAATCGCGCAACCTGCCACGGTGGTGCCGGGCAGCTTTGGCAGGGCGGCACGCAGGCGCAGCATCAGGGCGTCGGCCTTGTCCGTGGGGATGGCTTCAAAATCGTGGCGCGAGTAGACGCAGCGGCCATGCGCGGTCCAGAGTTCGCGCACCAGGGTCTCCACCGATTTGCCGCTGGCGGCCACCAGGTTGAGCCAGAACAGCACCGCCCACAGGCCGTCTTTTTCGCGCACATGGTCAGATCCCGTGCCATAGCTTTCTTCGCCGCATAGCGTGACCTTGCCCGCATCGAGCAGGTTGCCGAAAAACTTCCAGCCGGTGGGGGTCTCAAAGCAAGGAATGCCCAGGCTCTTGGCGACCCGGTCCACGGCGGTGGAGGTGGGCATGGAGCGCGCCACACCGGCCAGACCTTGCCGGTAGCCGGGCACCAGCTTGGCGTGCGCCGCGAGCACGGCCAGGCTGTCCGAGGGCGAGATGACAAAGCGGCGCCCGACCACCATGTTGCGGTCGGCGTCGCCGTCCGACGCTGCACCCATGTCGGGCGCGTCATCGGCAAACAAATGGGCAATCAGGTCTTCGGCGTTGACCGGGTTAGGGTCGGGGTGCAGGCCGCCAAAATCTTCCAGCGGCACCGCATTCACCACGGTGCCGGCAGGCGCTCCGAGCTCGCCTTCGAGCAGCGCCTTGGCATAGGGTCCACCCACCGCGTGCATGGCATCAAAGCGCAGACGAAAACCACCGGCAAAGAGTGCGCGTATGGCCTCGAAATCGAACAGCGAGCGCATCAGCTCGGCATAGATCGCCACCGGGTCTATCACTGTCACCTGCATGCCGTCCACGCGGTAGTCGCCCAGCTGGTCCAGTGCGATGTCGGCGCTGTCGCTGGTGTGGATTTCCGCGAGCTGCTGGCTGCGCGCAAACACCGCCTCGGTCACCTTCTCGGGGGCCGGTCCGCCATTGCCAATGTTGTACTTGATGCCGAAGTCGCCGTCGGGTCCGCCGGGGTTGTGGCTGGCCGACAGCACAATGCCGCCGCTGGCTTGGGCTGCGCGAATCACGGCGCTCACCGCCGGCGTGGACAGAATGCCGCCCTGGCCGACCAGCACCCGGGCATAGCCCTTGGCTGCGGCCATGCGCAAAATGGTTTGCACCGCCACCCGGTTGTAGTAGCGCCCGTCGCCACCCAGCACCAGGGTCAGACCTTGGGCCGCAGGCAGCACATCAAAAAGGGCCTGGACGAAGTTTTCCAGGTAATGCTTTTGCTGGAAGACCGTGACCTTTTTGCGCAGGCCCGAGGTGCCGGGACGTTGGTCGTTATACGGGGTGGTGGGCAGGGTCAGGAGGGTCATTACTGGCGTCTTTTGGGGTGGAACTTTAAGCGTTGAAAAGCGGCTGGCTGCTGGCCAACCAGAGGCAGCCGGGGGGAACGGTTTCTGTGCGGCCCAGCAACTGATCGGGGCCAGCGCCTGCGCTGCTGTCGATGTGGCGAATCCAGTGGCCGCTCGGCAATTGAAAGACCTGTGGCTGGCGCGCGGCATTCAATAGCAGCAGGCAGTCGGCCGCATCCACTGCCGCTCCTGCGATGTGCAGGTGCAGGGCCAGCGCACGTACGCGGCCTTCGTTCCAGCAGGCATCCGACAGCGCCAGGCCCTCGGGTGTGGTCCAGCGTGCCTGCACGGCGCCGACCATGCCATCGCCTTGCCACCAACTGCGCGCCTGCAGCGCAGGGCGCGCGCGTCTGGCCTGCAGCAACTGCGCCACAAAGGCGCAAAGCCCCAGGTCGGCATCCGGCCAGTTCAGCCAGGTGGTGGCGTTGTCCTGGCAGTAGGCGTTGTTGTTGCCCTTTTGGCTGTGGCCTATGTCGTCGCCGGCCAGCAGCATGGGCGTGCCCAGAGAAAACACCGTGGCCGCCAACAGGGCGCGCTTGTCGCGCAGGCGCCAGTCCAGGATGGCGGGAGCATCGGTCGCGCCCTCGGCACCATGGTCGTAGCTCAGGTTGTGGCCGTGGCCATCGCGGTTGTGCTCGCCATTGGCTAGGTTGTGGCGCTCATTGAAGCTGACCAGATCGGCCAGGGTAAAGCCATCATGGGCGGTCACGAAGTTGACGCTGCTGTGGGCGCCACGGCGCTGTGGGTCAAACGCATCGGAGGAGCCGGCCAGGCATTGCGCGAGCTTGCCCAGGTTCTCCTGTTGGCACAGCCAGAAGGCGCGCTGGGTGTCGCGAAATTTGTCGTTCCATTCCAGCCAGCCCTCGGGAAACTGCCCCAGCTGGTAGCCGCCTGGCCCTATGTCCCAGGGCTCGGCCACCATCAGTTTGTCGCGCAGCACCGGGTCCTGCGCCACCGCCATCAGGAAGGGGGCGCTGCTGGCAAAGCGGTATTGCGTGTCCTGCGTGCCGCGCCCCAGCACCGTTGCTAAGTCAAAGCGAAAACCGTCCACGCCAAAGTCTTGCACCCACAGGCGCAGGCTGTCCATCACCGTGCGCAGCACCAGCGGCTGGTTCAGGTTGAGGCAGTTGCCGCAGCCGGTCCAGTTCAGGTACTGCGCGGGCTTGCCGGGCTCCAACTGGTAGTACAGGGCGTTGTCGATACCGCGCAGGCTCAAGGTGGGGCCGAGTGCATCGGTCTCGGCCGTGTGGTTGTAGACCACGTCCAGAATCACCTCCAGACCGGCCTGGTGCAGGGCGTCCACAAGGTGCCTGAACTCGCTGCGCGGGCTGGTCCCCTCGGTGCCGCTCCAGTAGCGCTGCTCGGGTGCGCTCCAGGCGATGGGGGAGTAGCCCCAGTAGTTGCTCAGGCCCAGGTCCAAGAGGCGGGCCTCATCGGCACGTTGCGCCACTGGCATCAGGCAAACGGTGGTGATGCCCAGGGCCTGCAGGTGGGCAATTGCGGCCGGATGGGCCAGCCCCGCATAGCTGCCGCGCAGTGCGAGGGGAACGTCTGGGTGCAGGGCGGTAAAGCCCTTGATGTGCAGCTCGTAGAGTACGCGCTGTTGCGGCGCCACGCGCACGCCGGGCAAGGGCACGGGCAGGTCGGCCACCACGCGCGCCTTGAGTGCCTCGGTGGCGTTGTCGCGTCGGTCGCGTTGGTCCGGGTGGGCAGGGTCGTGGCCTTGGTGGATGTCTTGGCCCAAGTAGCTGCCCAACACCTCGCGGGCATAGGGGTCCAACAAGAGCTTGGCGGGGTTGAAGCGCTGGCCCCTCTCAGGTGCCCAAGGGCCATGCACGCGCCACCCATACACCAGACCGGCCTGTGCACCGGGCAGAAAGCCATGCCAAATGCCATCGGTCTTGCCGGGCAGGAACAGGCGCTCGGTTTCATGGCGGCCGTCGGCAGAAAAAAGGCACAGCTCGACAGCGTCTGCATGGGGTGCGGCCAGGGCGAAGTTGACGCCTCCCACCTGCAGCGTAGCCCCCAAGGTGCGGGTATGACCGGTTTGAAGCAACATGAACGACACCCCCATCCTTTAGTCGGCCCGCTGGGTCAGGATCACGGTGGCCAGCGGCGGCAGGGTCAGCACCAGCGACTGGTGTTTGTGGTGGGCGCTGATGGAGTCGGTGTGCAAGCTGCCGTTGGCCAGGCCGCTGCCGCCATAGATGGACAGGTCGGAGTTGATGGTCTCTTCCCAATGACCGGCCCGGGGCACGCCTAAGCGAAAGCCATGGCGCGGCACCGGCGTGAAGTTGCACACCACCACGGCGCAGCTGCCGTCCGCGCCCCAGCGGGTAAAGGCCACCAGGCTTTGCGCCGCATCGTTGTGCGAAATCCATTCAAAGCCACCGGGCTTGACGTCTTGCTGGTGCAGCGCCGGGTAGGCCTGGTAGACGCGGTTGAGGTCGCGCACCAGGCGCTGCACGCCGGCGTGCGCGCTCTGGCCTTCCAGATGCCAGGGCAGGCTGCCGGTGTCGGACCATTCGGTGGTCTGGGCCAGCTCGCAACCCATGAACAGCAGCTTTTTGCCCGGATAGCCCCACATAAAGCCGTACAGCGCGCGCAAGTTCGCAAAGCGCTGCCAGGGGTCGCCAGGCATCTTGTCGAACAGGGACTTCTTGCCATGCACCACCTCGTCGTGCGAGAGCGGCAGCACGAAGTTTTCGCTAAAGGCGTACATCAGCCCGAAGGTGAGCTGGTTTTGGTGGTGCTTGCGGTAGACCGGGTCCATGGCGGCGTACTGCAAGATGTCGTGCATCCAGCCCATGTTCCACTTGTAGTGAAAGCCCAGGCCGCCGCTTTGCAGATCGTCGCTGGGCGGGCGGCTGACTCCTGGGAAGGAGGTGGATTCTTCGGCCAATGTGATGGCGCCGGGGCGCTCGGTGCCGACAATAAAGTTCATGCGGCGCAGGAACTCGATGGCCTCCAGGTTTTCACGCCCGCCCCGGGCATTGGGAATCCATTGGCCTTCCTGGCGGCTGTAGTCGCGGTACAGCATGGAGGCCACGGCATCCACGCGCAGCCCGTCGATGCCAAAGCGCTCCAGCCAGAACAGCGCATTGCCGACCAGAAAGTTGCGCACCTCGGTGCGGCCGAAGTTGTAGATCAGCGTGTTCCAGTCCTGGTGAAAGCCTTCCTTGGGATCGGCGTATTCGTACAGGTGGGTGCCGTCAAATTCGGCCAGTCCGTGGGCGTCGCTGGGGAAATGGGCCGGCACCCAGTCCAGGATCACACCCAGACCGGCGTCGTGCGCGGCATCGACAAAATCGCGGAAGTCTTCCGGTGTGCCAAAGCGCGAGGTCGGCGAAAAAAGGCCCAGCGGCTGGTAGCCCCAGGAGCCGTCAAACGGGTGCTCGCTGATGGGCAGCAACTCCAGGTGGGTAAAGCCCATTTCCTTGGCATAGGGCACCAGGCTGTGGGCCAGCTCGCGGTAGCTCAGCCAGCGCCAGCCGTCCGCCTTGCGCCAAGAGCCCAGATGCACCTCGTAAATGCTCATCGGCTTGTCAAACGCATTGGCTGCCGCGCGCTCGGGACGCATGGGCCTGCGGGGCATCAGCGGGTAGACCACGCTGGCGGTGTCCGGGCGCAGCTGCGACTGGAAGGCATAGGGGTCGGCCTTGAGTGCAATCACACCATTGGCACCCAGGATCTCGAACTTGTAGATGTCGCCCTGCATCAGGCCGGGGATGAAGATTTCCCAGACCCCGCATTCGCGGCGCAGGCGCATGGGGTGGCGCCGGCCATCCCACTGGTTGAAGCTGCCCACCACCGAGACGCGTTTGGCGTTCGGTGCCCAGACGGCGAAGCTCACGCCATCCACGCCGAGCATTTGCGTGAGGTGCGCGCCCAGGGCTTCAAAGGGTCGCTGGTGCGAGCCCTCGCCGAGCAGCCAGACATCCATCTCTTGCAGCACAGCGGGGAAGCGGTAGGCGTCTTCGAGCACCTGCACATGGGGCGAGGTGCGCTCGGGTGCGGCGGCCCAAGTGACTTGCAGCAGGTAGTCAAAGCGCTGGCCGTCACCGGGGATCTGGCCACCAAAGACGGCACTGTCGGGGTAGGGCTTGAGGGTGGCGCGCTGGGCGCCGGTCTGGCGGTCCAGCACGGTCACCTGTTCGGCGCCGGGTAGCACGGCATGCACCCAGAGGGCACCTGCGTTTTCATGCATACCCAGGACGCTGAATGCATCGCCGTGGTCGGCCCGCATCAGTGCGGAAGTATCGTTCGCAGTCAACATGTTGTTCTTATCCATTCAAGTCAGACCAGTATGTTCGCGCATTGTTGGGCGCGGCCCTAGGCTAACCCTAATTGTTGCGCTAAGTCAGCAAAACGTTGGGGGTACGTAACTTTTTAGCGGCTGCGCCCGGCCCGGTACGAGGCCTTGTTGCTGATTTTGGCGCCCGAGCCGCCGCCCAGGCTGTCGGCAGCAGCCAGTCGCGCCATGGCCTTGCCGGCATGGGCGTGGGTAATGGCGATGCCCAGCGCATCGGCGGCATCGGTGCCGGGCAGGCCGCTCAAGCTCAGCAGGCGCTTGACCATCTCCTGGATCTGGCTTTTTTGCGCCCGCCCGTGGCCGGCCACGGCCTGCTTCATTTGCAGGGCGGTGTACTCGGCCACCGCCAGGTTCTGTGAGACCAGGGCAGTGATCAGTGCGCCACGCGCCTGGCCCAGCAGCAGGGTGGACTGGGGGTTGACGTTGACGAATACGATTTCCACCGCCGCGCAGTCCGGTTGGTAGCGCTGCACCACCTCGCCAATGCCATCAAACAAGACCTTGAGCCGCGCCGGCAGGGCATGGGTGTCCAGGTGCTGGGTGCTGATGGTGCCGCTTGCCACATAGCTCAGCAGGCCGCCGGCCTCGTCCACCACGCCAAACCCGGTGGTGCGCAGGCCGGGGTCAATACCAAGTATTCGCATCCGGGGATGATAGCGGGGGCATGGCCTCAGACTGCGGTTCGGGGTACCTGGGCGACGGCCTGCCAGGCTGCATCCACCTGCCAGCGCTGCAGCCATGCCGGCAGTTGGTCCACTGGCATGGGGCGGGCAATGCCATAGCCTTGGGCCAGTTCGCAGCCCAGGTCCATCAGGGTGCGGCCATGCTCCAGCGTTTCCACACCCTCGGCGATGACACTGCGGTCGAGCTGGCGCATGATCCAGAGAATGCCGTCCAGGATGGAGCGGTGGTCGCGGTCCAGCAGCATGTCGCGCACAAAGCTCTGGTCGATCTTCACCGTGCGGATAGGCAGGCGCTTCAGATAGGTCAGCGACGAATAGCCGGTGCCAAAGTCGTCGAGTGCAAAGCCGACGCCGAGTTCGCCGCATTGCCCGATGAGGCGGCTCACCAGGTCCATGTCTTCCAGTGCACTGGTTTCCAGGATTTCCAGTTGCAGGCTGTGCGGTGGAAAAGCGGGGTACTCTGCCATGGCTTGCTGCAGGCGGTCGAAAAAATCGGCTTGCTGAAGTTGCATGGCGGAGATGTTGATGCTGATGGGCACCAGCGTGCCGCTCTGCTGCCACAGGGCCAGTTGCTGTAACGCTTGGCGAATCACCCATTCGCCCACAGCCACAGACAATGCGTGGTTTTCGATCAAGGGCAGGAAGTACGCGGGAGCCAGCAGTCCGTCCTGCGGGTGCATCCAGCGGATCAGCGCCTCCACGCCGACAAATTCGCGGCTGCGCATATTCACCTTGGGCTGGTAATAGAGCACAAATTCATCGGCTGCCAGTGCCTGGCGGATGCGCTCTAGGCTGGCATGGTGGCCGCGCACGATGACATCGTTCTCGGCATCAAACACGGCGAAGCGGTTCTTGCCCGATTGCTTGGCGTGGTACATCGCCTGGTCGGCCTGGCGCAGCAACTGCTCGGCATCCGTGGCACCGGCCTGCGGAAAATAGGTCACGCCTATGCTGGCAGACACCCGTAAGGACAAACTGTCCACCTGTACCGCTTGGGCTGCGGCCTGCAGCATGCGCTCCAACACCGGCACAGCGGCCTCCACGCTTTCAAGATCGGTCAACACGGCGACAAATTCATCGCCGCCCAGCCGGGAAAAGGTATCGCCCTCGCGCAGACACAATGTCATTCGCTCGGCCAACTGCACCAGCAGATGGTCGCCCACGGCATGTCCATGCGCGTCATTGACAGCCTTGAAGCCGTCCAGGTCCAGATAGGCCACTGCCAGCTTGCGTGCGCGCCGCTCGGCGTGAATCAATCCCTGGGTTAAGCGGTCGGCCAACAGCAGGCGGTTGGGCAAGCGGGTCAGCATGTCAAAGTTCGCTAGGTGTTCCAGTTGCTTTTGGTGTTGGCGCACTGCGGTGACATCCGAGAACAGCATCACATAGTGCCGGGTGCGCCCCTGCTCATCGGCCACGGCGCTCATGGTCAGGGCGGCTACAAAGATGTCACCGTTCTTGCGACGCCCCAAGACCTCCCCATGCCACTGGGAATGTGCGCTGAGTTCGGACCACAGGGTGGCATAAAAAGCTGGGTCCTGCTGGTCCGAATGCAACAGAGCGGGCGGGCCGCCCAGTACCTCGTTGGCCTCGAAGCCGGTAATGCGCGTAAAGGATTGGTTGGCGTTGATGACCAGCGTATCTGCGCCACAGATCAGAATGGCTTCGCGCGAGTGGCCAAACACGCTGGCGGCCTGTATCAGTCTTTCGGCCTTGTTGCGTTCGGTGACATCGCGCGCCGCTGCAAACACACCGAGCACCATGCCATGGTCGTCGCGGTACACATTGGCGTTGTACAAAACCTCGGTCACATGGCCAGACACATGGCGTATGGCCAAGGGGTAATCGGTGACAAAGCCGTTCTCAAAGGCGAGCCGATAGCCGGCGCGCGCACGCTCAGGCAGCGTGAAGTAGTTGGCGAAATCACTGCCCACCAAGGCGGTACGGGCCAGGCCGGTCACTTTTTCCGTGGCCGAGTTCACGTCGGTAATCTGGCCCTCGGTATTGATGGTGACCAAGGGGTCCAGGCTGGCTTCGATCAGGCTGCGTGCGTAGTTGGAGGCGGCGCGTTCGGCCACGCGTTTGCGTTTACTCGCGCTCCAGGCTAGGGCCCCCGTGACCCCCAGGGCCAGGGCTGCGACGCCCAACCAGGGCATTGCGCGCCGCAGCGCGTCCCATAGTGAAAGAAGCGGATCGTTTTCGATAGTGATCCATTTGCGCGACAAGGCGTCTCTGTCACGCTGCGGTATGGCACTGAGGGCATCCACCATGAGCTCACGCAGCAGGGGCTCGTCCTTGCGCACCGCAAAGCGCAGGTCGTAGCTGTAATCAAAGCCGCTGGCCACGCGCAGATTGGTGAACTTCTCCTGCTCAATGAAGTACGAGGCACTTGCCACATCCATGATGACGGCCTCTACCGCCCCGAAGGACAATTGGCGCATGCCCTCCAAGTCATCGGCAACCAGGGTCAACTCCATGGCCGGGAACTTCTGCTCCAGATAGCCCTGCACGCCATAGCCTTTGCCCACCGCCACGTTCTTGCCCAGATAGCCCTGTGGCCAGGGCCCCGGTTTGCTGCCGGACTTGACCAAAATGACGGTTGGCACCTGGATGTAGGGCGGGGTAAAAGCCAAAAAGCGGGAGCGCTCGGCGGTCTCTTTGAGTGAGGTCACAAGCTCCACATTCCCTTGTTGAACCTGCTCCAGGATGTGGCTCAGGTCTTGCGCCGGCAAGATCTGAAAGGGCCTTGGCATGTGCTGCTGCATCAGCTGGATCATGTCGGCTGACAGGCCCTGCCAGACCCCGTCTTGCATAAAGCTAAAGGGCGGGTAATTGGCCTCAGGGGCCACACGGATGGCGCTCTTGTGACTGGCAATCCAGGCTTCTTGTGCAGCGCTGCGTGGGGCGGAGGCAGCATCGCTGGCGCGCGCAAAAATGCAGAGCAGACAAAGTGCCGCCAGCATCGCCAGACGCCCAAGGTATCGCCAGCTTGGCAATGGAGCAAAAAGAGGGTCTGGCAAGGGCATACCGGGCATGAAGGTCCGTTTATTTGCCTTGATGGTGCCACAGTCTTTGACACCTGCGCAGCGCAAAACCCTACAAATTGAAGTACCAGCGCGCCGAGTGAAAGAACACCGGGGCTGCAAAGCACAGGGCGTCCACCCGGTCGAGCAGGCCGCCGGCACCGGTGATGGCGCGGCCTTGCTTGCCCCAGCTGGGAATGCCACGGTCGCGCTTGAGCGCCTTCATGACAAAGTGGCCCAGCGACCCGGCCAGGCAGGCGATGAAGGAGAAGGCAAAGGCGGTTCCCGGCACCCAGGGTGTGATGCCCGCCAGGGCCGCACCAAACAGGCTGGCCACCAGCATGGCAATCCACCAACTGGCCCAGTGAAAGCTGCTACTGATGGCCGGTGCCACGGCCAGACGTTTGAGCCAGCGCCCCACCAGATGCTGGGTGACCATGCAGACCTGCACCACCAGTACCAAGAAAAAAACCATGAAGGCGTTGCGGTGGTCGTAGTCGGGAAAGCGCAGCATCAAGAGCGCCGGCACATGGCTCATGCCGTAGATGCAAACCATGATGCCCCATTGCAGCTTGGCATTGCGCTCCAGAAAGTGCTGCGGGTCGTTGGCCAAGGCACTCACCACCGGCAGCGCCAGAAACACATAGACCGGGATGAACACCGCAAACATGTCAAAGTGCCCGGCCCAGACCAGCCAGTACTGCAGCGGCAGCACGACAAAAAAGGCCAGCACCAGGCTGCGGTGGTCGCTGCGGCGTATGGGTGAGAGCGTCAGGAACTCGCGCAGCGAAAAGAACGAGACCAGGCCGAACAGGGTCAGCGCCACCCGGTCGCCCATCATCCAGCCCAGCCAGAAAACGCCGACCATCAACCAACTGCTGCGGATGATGCCGTTGATGCTGTCGAGCTGTGCGCGGCGCTGCGCGGCCTTTGCCTCATCGGGAAATTCCTTGATGGAGAAGACGAAGGCGCTCACGCTGGCCAGCAGCAGCAAGCCAAACACCAGCACAAACAGGGCACCTATTTGCTGTGTGGGGCTCAGGTTTTTCAGATAGAAGTACATGGCTAGCGCTCCCTGAGTGCCATGACAGCAGCGCGGGCGCGCTCAAGAAAGGCACGTCGCTCTTCGCCCGGCTGCAGTTGCATGGGCGCGCCAAAGGTCACCGAGCACAGCACCGGCACCGGCACCACTTCACCCTTGGGCAGCACATGCTGCACGTTGTTGATCCAGGCCGGCACCAGTACCGCCTGCGGGCGCTGCAACGCCAGGTTGTACAGGCCGGCCTTGAAGGCCTGTGGCTCACCCTTGTGGCCGCGCGTGCCTTCGGGAAACAAGATGATGGAGTCGCCCTGGTCCAGGGCTTCGAGCAGGGGCTCCAGCGGGTCCTCGTCGGCCGTGCGTTCACGCGAAACATAAATGACATTGAACACTGCGGTGGTCAGCCATTGCTTGAAGGGGGTTTTGGTCCAGTAGTCGCGCGCGGCAATGGCGCGCGTTACGTGGCGCAGTTCCTTGGGCAGGGCGGCCCAGATCATCACCAGGTCGGCATGGCTTTGGTGGTTGGCAAAGTAAATGCGCTGCTCCGCCTTGGGCGGGCAGCCGACCCAGCGGGCCTGGGAACCGGTGAGCACCCGGATCAGTCCCAGCAGGAAGTAAGACATCAACTTGGCCAGCATGGCTACCGCCCTTAAAGGCCCAGGCTCTGCAGGCTGATAAGGCCTTTTGGAGTGCGCAGTTCCACCGCGATATTGGCCGGGCCGGTTTCCAGCGCTATGCCTTCCAGGCCGAGTGCCTCATAGGCCGGGCGCAGCTTGTCGGCCGAAGGATGGCTGACGGCAATGCTTTGCAGCGCCACGCCGGAGCGCGGCAGGCTGTTGCGCGGGTGCAGGCGCGTCGGCTCGGCGTCTTCCGGTTGGCCCCATTGGATCAGGCTGGGCAGCGCCCCGTTGAAGAGGCGCTGGCCGTCATCGCGCACCGTGATCTGCCACTGCAGCACGCCCTTGCGGGTGTGGCGCTTAGCGCGCACTGCGGGGCCACGGTCCATGCCCAGGGTTTTGAGGGCAATGCGGGCGCCTTGGATGTCGTCGGTGCTCGCCACAAAGTGGGCCAGACGCGGCTCCAGCGCCACAGCGGCCTGTACCTGCGCGTCGTCCATGTCAAACCAGCGTTTGCCCTGGGCTGGTGCCTTGGCCTGCGGGTCGATGGCAATGATTTCCAGATAGGCCAGGGGATAGGCAGGCGTGGCAATCTTGAACAGGCGGTTATGCGTGCCGAACTGGCTGTGCTCGCCGCCGGGGCCGGGGGTGATGCCCAGCGTGGCCTCGCACCACTGCACACCCTGCTCCAGGGTTTTTGCCAGCACCACCAAATGATCAAGTTGTGTTTTCATGGCCGCACCATACCACCCGGCGGGCTGGGCTCAGGGCAGCCGGGCGTCGCCTATGCGGGCGGCAATCACCCCGGCACGCCCGCTCAGGTAGGCCGAGTTGGGCGTCTTCTCGAAGTACTTGGGGCGCGGCAGCATGACCACCAGGCGCGCGGCCTCATAGGCGCTCAGGCGCGATGCCGGTTTGCGAAAGTAATGCTGGGCGGCAGCCTCTGCGCCAAACACGCCCTCGCCCCATTCCACGTTGTTGAGGTAAATTTCCAGAATGCGCGGCTTGCTTAAGCAGATTTCCAGCGCCAGGGTCAGCACGAATTCCTGGCCCTTGCGCAACAGGGTGCGCTCGCCCGAAAGGAACAGATTTTTTGCCAGCTGCTGGGTGATGGTGGAGCCGCCCACCACCTTGGGCGGTTTGCTGGTGCCCTTTTGCTCGGCGCGCAACTCGGCCCGGTTGTTTTTTGCCCAGGCTTTTTCCAGGGCGTCCCAGTCCACGCCGTCATGGCTGGCAAAGCCATCGTCTTCCGATGCGATGACCGCGCGTTTGAGGTTGTCGGGAATTTGTCCATAGGCCAGCCATTGCTGGGACCAGGGCAGGGCGCCCTTGTCGCGCGCAACGCGCCAAGCTTCGGAGCGCTGGAATGCGGTGGACTGGGGATTGACCACGGCCATCAGGGCGATGCGGACAACAAGGAAGACTTGAAGGCACAACAGTGCCAGGGCACACAGGCCCAGCCAACGCCACAGCGCCCTCATGGTGTGGCGCTGACCCGTGCTTGCAGGGTATCGTCGCGCGTGAAGCGAAAGCGCGACACCATCACCAGCTGGTCAAACTCCTTGCGCATGGCTGGGCTGAAGGGGCCAAAGGGACCAGCGGTGCGGGCTATGGCCGCAGCACGGCGGTCTAGCACCGGATTGCCGGAACTTGAAACCACCTCTGTGTTGAGTACGCGGCCATCAAAATTGATGGTGATGATCATGCTCAGGTCGCCGTAGAGTTTCTTGCCATTGACGGCAGGGAAGTTTTCTGTGCCCCGGTCTTCAATCGCGTGGCGCAGGTGGTCGTAATACAGGGCATAGACTTCCTCGCGGGTGGACGGGCTGATGTAGCGCTTCTTGGGGCGGGAGTTTTCGCTGTTGATGCGGCGCTCGATCTCGGCCAGCAGTTTGACCAGTTGTTTGCGCTTTTCCTCGCGCTCGGCTTGGTCGGCCGTGCTGGTCAGGTCCTTGGGTGCGGACTGCGGCATGCGGGCGATCTGCTGCTTCAAGTCGGACAGCATCAGGCTTTGCTGTTCCTGCATCTTCTGCAGCTTGCTGGCGCTGATGTTCTCCAGCGTGTCACCCAGATCGGTAAATTCCGAGGGCGGCAAGGGGCTGGTGGCGCGTCCCTGTTCGGCTTCTCCCCCGCCGGCCAGCGAATTTTGGGCAATCGCCTTGGCCTTGGTGAGCTTTTCGTTGGTGCGGGCGTTGACCAGGATGACTTCCAGCGGCGTGTCCTCGAACACCCGGTGGAAGGACGCAGGATCGATAAAGCGCACCGAAAGCAGCAAGCCGTGCACCGCGATGGATGCACCTAGGGCGAGCTGCAATGTACTGTATTTTGAAAAATTCACTAGGCGGGATTATCACCAGATCCTTCGCCGGTGTCGCTTACATCCACGGCAATCGCAATCGGCCCCACCACTTCATCGTCGTCCTCTTCGGGCTCGTCCAGGAGTTCATCGTTGCTTTGTGTCACCGGTGCGTCCAGCCGCTCGGTCACGGTGCCGTTCACATCCAGCGTGATCAGGTCGATTTCGCCCAGCTTGACGCGCACCCGGGCGTTGCGCGGCAGGCCCTGCGCACCCATGACCGGCAGCACCAGCGGCAGCGCGTCTGCGCGCACCAGGTTTTCCTTGAACAGGCTGGCCACCAGTTCGGTGACATTGTTTTGCTGCAGATAACGCAGGGTCCAGAAACGCTCCATGCCGCTCTGGTAGCCGTTGTAGGCGCTGTAGGCAGCATCGAAGGACGAGATGATGGAAAACAGCTCGGCGTCCTTGGGTTTGAAGGGCGCCACCAGGGCCGCTGTCTTGCCGTGGCGGGCGCAGGCAATGATTTGCCATTGGTTGACCAGATCGGTATAGCGGCGTAGCGGCGAGGTGCTCCAGGCGTAGCTCGGCACGCCAATGCCGGCGTGCGGCAGGGCGCGCGTGCCCATGCGCACCTTGACGCCAGGCGCCAGCGACGCTTGGCTGCGGTAAATGCCGGGCACGCCCATCTCTGCCATCCAGCTGCCCCAGGTGCTATTGGCCAGGATCATGGCCTCGGCGACGATCAGGTCCAGTGGCGCCCCCCGCATGCGGGTGCTGATTTCCACTGTCTCTTCTCCGGTGGGCTCCGTGCCGGCCAAAGAGGGGTCGGTGCGGACCAGGCGGAAGTTGTAGTCCGGGCGGTTAAAGGTCTCGGGCTTGCCGCGCACCACTTCGCGTTTGGCCTTGAGGTCGCGCGCCAGGCGGTGCAAAAAGGCCAGGTCGGTGCGCAGACCGGTGAGCGCCTCGGGCTCAGAGTCGTGGTTAAAGGCGGGGTCCTGCAGCCAGGGCTCGGTGACGATGGCGTCGAGCTGGTCGTGGCGTAGGTTGTGAACGATGGGCACGCGCTCCAACTTGGTCTCGCTGCCCTTGATCTCCAGCGTGGCCTCGTCCAGCGTCACGTACAACGAGACGGCAGGACAATCGCGCCCGGCCTGCAGGGTGTAGCTCTGCACCACCTCGTCGGGCAGCATGGTGACCTTGTAGCCGGGCATGTAGACGGTGGACAGGCGCGCGCGCCCCAGCACATCGACCGGGCTGCCCGGCTGAATGGCCAGGCCGGGAGCAGCAATGTGGATGCCCACGATGACAGTGCCGCTGCCCAGGCCTTGCACCGAGAGGGCATCGTCGATTTCGGTGGTTTGCGAGTCGTCGATCGAATAGGCCTGCGCCGTGGAGAGCGGCAAGTTGTCCACAATGGGCGGCGCACTGATGGGCGCAAAGCCGCAGCCCTTGGGGAAGTTCTCCAGCAGGAAGCGCTTCCAGTGGAACAGGTAGGGCGAGCGGATGGCGCCGGCCTTTTGCAGCAGCTCCAGCGGCGCGGTGTGGGTGGCGCGCGAGGCCTCCACCACGGCCTTGTATTCGGGGGCGTTTTTGTCGGGCTTGAACAAGAGCTTGTAGAGCTGGTCCTGGATGGCATCCGGGCACCGGCCCTCGCCGAGTTCGCGGGCCCAAAAGACGATCTGCTCGGCAACCAGGCGCTTCTTCTCAATCGCTGCCAGGGCCAACGCAATGATTTCGGCCGGGGCCCGCTTGAAGCGGCCCTTGCCGGAGCGGCGAAAGTAATGCGGCGCCTCGAACAGTTTGAACAGCATGCCCGATTGCTGCTCCTGTGTGGCGTTGTCCGAGAAATAGTCGCGCGCCAGGTCGGCGAAGCCGAATTCCTCCTCGGGCGCAAATTCCCAGGCCATCTCCAGTTCGATGCCTGCAGCGCAGGCCTGCGCTGCCTGCACAAAGGCGGCCGGCGCGGGCTTTTCGAACTTGATCAGCATATTGCTGGTCTTGACCTTGACGCGCTTGCCACTGTCCAACTCCACCTGTGCAGAGGCATCCGCCTCCGACAGCACCCGACCGGCCATGAATTTTCCGGCTTCTTCAAACAATAAAAACATGGGGGCATTGTCTCTGTATTTGGGACGGGGCTGTTTTGGACCTGCGCCCGGCACAGCCCTTAGAGGGTGGAGGCGCAGCGGTGTCAGCAGTCCAGGTAGTTCATGACGGCTGGCAGGTGATTGGCAAAGTCGCTGAGGGCATGGTCCCCACCTTCTAGCAGCAAGAGCCTGCTTGCGGCGTAGCGGGCCTGCATTTCGCGCCAGTCCAGCACCTCGTCGCCCTTGGCGATGATGGCCAGGTAATTCTGCGGTTGGCGCAGTGCGCCGCAGGCCAGGTCGCGCAGTTGCTGCACATATTCCTCCTTGAAATAGAAGGATTCCTCGGGGGCGTGGAACTGGGTTTGCTGGCCTATGTATTGCTCCAGGTCGCGCGCCGGGTTGACGGCAGGGTTGAGCACAACGGCGCGGCAAGCGCGCTGCTCGGCCACCCAGGTGGCGTAAAAGCCGCCCAGCGAGGAGCCGACGACGGCCATGCGCTCGGACGGCCAATCTGCGGTGGACTGGTTGACCATTTCCATGGCCTCCAGCGGCGAGGGTGGCAGTTGCGCACAGTGCCAGACCACATGGGGATGTTGCTGCGCCATGCTGCTTGCCATCAGGCGGGCCTTGGCCGATTGCGGGGAGGAGCGAAAGCCGTGCAGGTAAAGAAGATGGGTGGTTTTCATGGTGGGAATCGTAAGGGGTGGGCTTGGCTGGATAATTGTGCTTATGGCTTCTCCATTTACCCAACCTTCACTGCGCCAGCGTATCGCCCCCTGGTTCGCCGGCTTTGACGGCCCGCTGGCTTTTGCCGTGTTTTTGCTCGCCTGCGGCGGCATGCTGACCATGTATTCCTCTGGCTGGGACCACGGAACCCGCTTTGAAGACCATGCGCGCAATATGCTGATAGCTGCGGCCATCATGTTTGTGGTGGCGCAGATTCCGCCTCAGCGTCTGATGGCCTTGGCAGTACCCCTGTACGTTGTGGGTGTCACCTTGCTGATCGCGGTGGCTGTCTTCGGTGTGACCAAAAAGGGCGCCAAGCGCTGGCTCAATGTGGGCATCACCATTCAGCCCAGCGAGGTGCTCAAGATCGCCATGCCGCTGATGCTGGCCTGGTGGTTCCAAAAGCGCGAGGGGCAGTTGCGCCCGCTGGACTTCGCCGTGGCCACCGCCTTGCTGGCGGTGCCGGTGGCGCTGGTCATCAAGCAGCCCGACCTGGGCACGGCACTTTTGATTTTGGCGGCTGGCATGTCGGTGATCTACTTTGCCGGCATGAGCTGGAAGCTGATCGTTCCGCCCATTGTCATTGGCCTGGTGGGGGTTGTGCTGATCGTGGTGTTTGAGCCCACTCTGTGTGCCGATGGCGTGCGCTGGCCGGTGTTGCACGACTACCAACAGCAGCGCATCTGCACCCTGCTGGACCCCACGCGTGACCCGCTGGGCAAGGGGTTTCACATCATCCAGGGCATGATCGCCATCGGCTCGGGCGGCGTTTTCGGCCTGGGCTTTATGCAGGGCACGCAGACGCACCTGGAGTTCATTCCCGAGCGCACCACCGACTTCATCTTTGCCGCCTTCTCAGAAGAGTTTGGCCTCGTGGGCAACCTGTGCCTGATTGCGGCCTTTATTTTCCTGATCCTGCGCGGACTGGCGATTGCGCTGGATGCCCCCACTTTGTTTGCGCGCCTGCTGGCCGGTAGCCTGACCATGATTTTTTTCACCTACGCCTTTGTCAATATGGGCATGGTCAGCGGCATCTTGCCTGTGGTGGGTGTGCCCCTGCCCTTTATTAGCTACGGTGGCACGGCGATGGTGACGTTGGGCCTGGCGCTCGGGATTTTGATGTCGATTGCGAATTCGAAGCGACTGGTGCAGTCTTAGGCTCCATAAGGTCTTGCCAGCGCTTGCGCCATGCGCTGAGCAGCGCGCCTAGAATCGCTGCATGATTTCTCGCGAACCCACCATCGAACGCCTGGCCACGGCCAAAGCCCTGTTGCTCACCCCCTTTGGTCTGGATGAAACCCATCTGGCCCGTGCCCTGAATGAAATCAAGGCGCACAAGGTGGACGAGGCCGATCTCTACTTTCAGTACACCCGCTCCGAGGGCTGGAGCCTGGAGGAGGGCATCGTCAAGACCGGGTCCTTTAGCATCGACCAGGGCGTGGGCGTGCGGGCGGTGAGCGGCGAGAAGACGGCCTTTGCCTATTCCGACGATATTTCCGAGGCCTCGCTGCTCGACGCGGCGCGCACCGTGCGCACCATCTCCGCCGCTGCCAAGTCGGCCCGCGTAAAGGCCGGCAAGCAAAAAATCGCCGCAGCCCGCAGCCTCTATACCGCGGTGGACCCGATCTCGACATTGGACAGCCAGGCCAAGGTGGACCTGTTGGGCCGAGTCGAGCGCATGGCCCGCGCCAAGGACCCGCGCGTGGCGCAGGTCATGGCCGGTCTGGCCGCCGAATACGACGTGGTGCTGGTGGCGCGCGCCGATGGCACGATTGCGGCCGATGTGCGCCCCTTGGTGCGCCTGTCGGTGACGGTGTTTGCAGAGCAAAAGGGCCGACGCGAAGTGGGCTCTGGCGGTGGCGGTGGCCGCTTTGGCTTGGCCTATTTCACCGATGCACAGATTCAGGAATATGTGGACCAGGCCGTGCATGCGGCGCTGACCAATCTGGACGCACGACCGGCACCGGCTGGCGAGATGACGGTGGTGTTGGGCTCGGGTTGGCCCGGCATCCTCTTGCACGAGGCCATTGGCCACGGCTTGGAGGGCGACTTCAACCGCAAGGGGTCGAGTGCCTTTAGCGGTCGCATAGGCCAGCGCGTGGCGGCCAAGGGCGTGACCGTGCTCGACGACGGCACGCTGGCTGATCGCCGTGGCTCGCTCAATGTGGACGACGAGGGCAATGCCAGCCAGCGCAATGTGCTGATCGAGGACGGCATCCTCAAGGGCTATATCCAGGACAGCATGAACGCGCGCTTGATGGGCGTGGCACCCACCGGCAACGGTCGGCGCGAGAGCTATGCCCACATTCCAATGCCGCGCATGACCAACACCTACATGCTGGGCGGCGACAAGGCGCCCGAAGAAATCGTCAAGAGCATTAAGAAGGGCCTATACGCCACCAACTTCGGTGGTGGCCAGGTGGACATCACCTCGGGCAAGTTTGTCTTTTCCGCCAGCGAGGCCTACTGGGTGGAAAACGGCAAGATCCTGTACCCGGTCAAGGGCGCCACCATCGTGGGCAGCGGCCCGGAATGCCTGAAACGCGTCAGCATGATCGGCAACGACATGAAGCTCGACAGCGGTGTGGGCACCTGTGGCAAGGAAGGCCAAAGCGTGCCGGTGGGCGTGGGTCAACCCACCCTGCGCATTGACGGCTTGACCGTAGGCGGCACGGCTTAAAAGCGACTTAGCGTGCGTCCGTTTTTCGCGGGTGCGCGCGACACCTTCCCGATGCTGGTGGGGGCTGCACCCTTTGGCGTGATCTTCGGCACCCTGGCCATTGGCAGTGGCCTGCCGGTCTGGCTGACGCTGGGTATGTCGCTGCTGGTGTTTGGCGGCTCCTCCCAGTTTGTGGCGGTCAGTCTGATCAGCAGCGGTGCTGCATTGCCGGTGATCTGGCTCACCACCTTTGTGGTCAACCTGCGCCATGCGCTTTACAGCGCCACGCTGCTGCCCTATGCGCGTGAGTTACCGGCGCGCTGGCGCTGGGCCCTGGCCTTCTGGCTCACGGATGAAACCTTTGCGGTGGTGGAAAACCAGTTGCGCCACCCTACCGATGCCAAGGACGGCAGCTGGTACTGGCTGGGCTCATCGCTGGCCATGTACTTCAATTGGCAGCTCTGGACGCTTGTGGGCGTGGTGTTGGGCCAGAGTGCGCCCATGCTCGCCACGCTGGGCCTGGACTTCGCCATGGTCGCCACCTTTGCGGCCATCGTCGCCATGCAACTGCATGCGCGCCCGGTGCTGTTTGCGGCATTGGTGGCCGGCACGGTGGCGCTGCTGGCGCGTGAGCTGCCCTACAAGCTGGGCCTGATGCTGGCGGCAATGGCCGGCGTGGCTGCCGGGGTGATGACCGAGAAGTTGTCAGAGCGCGTGAGCCGCGCCGCAGAGCCGCAGGCCCTGCCATGAACGGCTACACGAACGCCGAATCGGCCCTGATCCTGATGGGTATGGTGCTGGTCACCTACGGTATACGCCTGAGCTTTTTGGTATTCGGTCACAGGGCCGCGTTTCCAGAATGGCTCAAGCGCGCCCTGCGCTATGTGCCGGCGGCCGTGCTGACGGCCCTCATCGTGCCAATGGCGTTGGCGCCGCAGGGTGCTGTGGATGTGTCGCTGCACAACGCCTATCTGCCCGGCACCATCGCGGCCGTGGCTGTGGCGCTGTGGACGCGCCAGACACTGGCGGCCATATTGGGTGGCTTTGTGGTCTACGGCCTGTGGCGCTGGTGGGTGGCCTGAAAGTTCTGCGTTAAAGACATGTGCTACATTGGCCGCTATGCATTCAGCAGCTTTTTTCTTTGGCTATTTTTGGTTCTCATGCGCCGGCGGCGATAGAGAGATCTGAACGTACCTGAGAAAAGTACCGAATCTTCCTAAAACCGCCGGCAACCCCGGCGGTTTTTTTATGTGTGTTTGTTTAACCCAGGGAAAAGCCCATGACCACCAAAGCCCATACCAGTGCCGACCGCACCGGCATTACCGACGACGAACGCATCAAGGACATCACCGTGCTGCCACCTCCCGAGCATCTGGTTCGCTTTTTCCCAATCCAGGGCACGGCCGTCGAAAAGCTGATCGCCGACACCCGCCACGCCATTCACAACATCATGGCCGGCAAGGATGACCGACTGCTGGTCATCATCGGCCCCTGCTCCATCCATGATCCCGCAGCCGCCGTGGAATACGCCCGCCGCCTGAAGGAAATGCGCGTGAAATACGCCGACACGCTGGAAATCGTGATGCGCGTGTACTTCGAGAAGCCCCGCACCACCGTGGGCTGGAAGGGCCTGATCAACGACCCCTACCTCGATGAGAGCTTTCGCATCGACGAAGGCCTGCGCATTGCGCGCCAACTGCTCATCGAGATCAACCGCCTGGGCCTGCCCGCCGGAAGTGAATTTTTGGACGTGATCTCGCCCCAGTACCTGGGTGATTTGATTTCCTGGGGTGCCATTGGCGCGCGCACCACCGAGAGCCAGGTGCACCGCGAGCTGGCCTCTGGCCTGTCGGCACCGATTGGTTTCAAGAACGGCACCGACGGCAATATCCGCATTGCCACCGACGCTATTCAGGCCGCTGGCGGCGCCCACCATTTCTTGTCGGTGCACAAGAATGGCCAGGTGGCGATTGTGCAGACCAAGGGCAACAAGGATTGCCACGTGATTTTGCGCGGCGGCAAGGCGCCCAACTACGACGCAGCCAGTGTGGCGGCAGCCTGTGCCGAGCTGGAAAAATCCAAGTTGCCGGCTACGCTGATGGTGGACTGCAGCCACGCCAACAGCAGCAAACAGCATGAAAAGCAGCTGGAAGTGGCGCGCGACATCGCGGCCCAAATCAGCGCCGGCTCAAAGAGCGTGTTTGGCGTGATGGTGGAGAGCCATCTGCAAGCCGGGGCGCAAAAGTTCACACCCGGCAAGGACGATTCCGCCAAGCTGGAATACGGCAAGAGCATTACCGATGCCTGCCTGGGCTGGGACGATTCACTGGCCGCGCTGGAAGTGTTGTCACAGGCCGTGAAGGCGCGTCGCGGTTAACCAGGGGGCGCAGTGGCGGCTTGCCTCGTAGCGCTGGCAGGGAGTCAAGCTGCTCCATGTCAGCGTTCCCGAGGCTACTTTGCGGTAACCTCGGCCGGTAGCCACCAAACAGGAATTGATATGCGCAGCGAAGTGAATGTGATAGTGGGAGGGCAGAATTTTTCTTTCAGCCTGGAAGGCCAGGAGCCGCTTGCCAATGACGCCGCGCGCAAGTGGCTGGATGGGCAGTTTGTGGCGCTGGAATGCGAGCCCCTGCGCGCCTCCGGCAAGTTGCTGCTGGCCGACAAGGTGGTGGTGGTAGCCCGCGAGGCCGGCGTCAAGCACTTTGCCGATGCAAAGTGGGGAGCGGCCTTTGCCGCAGCCGCCAGCGCTGCTCTGGGCAAGAAGATAGTGCAGGTAGACGCCGACAACCTCAGCGTGACCTACTAGCCTCGCTGCCGGGGCCTCTGGCCGGGCCTGTGCACTAGCCGGGCTTGTTGCTCAGGCGCTCTGCAACGCCAAGGCCAGCTTTTGGTGGATGCCACCAAAGCCGCCGTTGCTCATGCACAAAAGATGGTCGCCGGGTTTCACCCGGGCCAGCACCTGTGCCACCACCGCGTCCACGCTGTCGGCCACGCAGACCCGCTCGCCCATGGGGCTGAGCGCCGCCATCGCATCCCAACCCAGACCGCCGCTGTGGCAAAAAGCCAGGTCGGCCTCTTCCAGGCTCCAGGGCAGTTGCGCCTTCATCGCGCCGAGCTTCATGGTGTTGCTGCGCGGCTCGAATACGGCCAGGATGCGTGACTCTCCCACCTTGCGGCGCAGGCCGTTGACGGTGGTGCGAATGGCGGTGGGGTGGTGGGCAAAGTCGTCGTAAATGGTGACAGGTGCGTCTGTGCCGGGCAGCAGGATTTGCGCGCGCACCTCCATGCGGCGCTTCACGTTCTCAAACGTCGCCAGGGCCGCCGCAGAACGGACAGCTGACACGCCCACATGCTCCGCCGCTGCAATGGCCGCCAGGGCGTTGAGCTGGTTGTGCACACCGCTCAGGTTCCAGTGGACATGGGCCACGGTTTTGCCCTGCAGCAGCACGTCGAAATCATCCGGCGCGCCCAGCGCTGAAAAGTCGCTCACAGCGGCGCCAAAACTGCGCGTCTCGCTCCAGCAGCCCTGGTGCAGCACACGGGTCAGGCTTTCTTCCAGACCGTTGACCACCACGCGCCCGCTGGCAGGCACGGTGCGCAACAGGTGGTGGAACTGGCGCTCGATGGCGCCCAGGTCATCAAAGATATCGGCGTGGTCGAATTCCAGGTTGTTCAGCACCGCCGTGCGCGGGCGGTAATGCACGAACTTGCTGCGCTTGTCGAAGAAGGCGGTGTCGTACTCATCGGCCTCGATGACGAAGCATTTTCCTTTTCCTAACCTCGCCGACACCCCAAAATTGACCGGCACACCGCCGACCAAAAAGCCGGGTTCGAGCCCGGCGCTGTGCAAAATCCAGGCCAGCATGGCGGTGGTGGTGGTCTTGCCATGGGTGCCTGCAATGGCCAGCACATGGCGGCCCTGCAGCACATGCTCGGCCAGCCATTGTGGGCCGCTGGTATAGGCAGCGCCGGCATCCAAAATAGCCTCCATCAGCGGGAACTTGGGTTCGCCATCGGGCAGGCGGGCGCGGCTGACCACGTTGCCCACCACAAACAGATCGGGCTTCAAGTCGAGCTGTTCGGCGCCAAAGCCCTCCATCAGGTCAATACCCAGCGCGCGCAACTGGTCGCTCATGGGGGGGTAGACGCCGGCATCGCAGCCGGTCACCCGGTGCCCGGCCTCGCGTGCGAGTGCGGCCAGGCCGCCCATGAAAGTGCCACAGATACCCAGAATATGAATGTGCATGGGCCTATTGTGCACAATGGGCAAATGGAATATGTCAAAGAAGAAATTGCCGCTACCGCCGCCCGACTGGTCGTGGAGGAGGGCCTTGAATACGGTCCAGCCAAGCGCCGGGCGGTCAAGCAACTTGGCCTGACGGGCCGCGCCGGTCTGCCCGATAACGAGCAGATCGAGCGTGCAGTCGAGGAATACATCGCCCTTTTTTGCGCCGACTCCCAAGCGGTGGAACTGCGGGCGCTGCGGGAACTGGCCTTGGTCTGGCTACAGCGGCTGCAGCGTTTTCGGCCCCATCTGGGCGGCGCCGTCTGGCGTGGCACTGCCACCCGACACTCCGACATTTATATACAGTTGTTTTGCGACGATCCCAAGGCGGCGGAAATTGCGCTGATCGACATGGGCATTCGCTTTGAAGTCAGCGCGGTCACTGGCTTTCAGGGGGAGGTGGTGGACGCACTGAGCGTGCATGCAAGGCTGCCCGAGCTCGCTGTGCATGTGGGTGTGCATTTGATGGTCTACGACTTTGATGACCTGAGAGGTGCATTGAAGTCCGACACGCGTGGCCGCAAACCCCGCGGCGACGCGGCAGGGCTGCAGGTTTTGTTGCATGATGGGTCGCTATGAGTGCAACCGATAACAAACCTGAAAGCAGCCTAGAGAAGCCCGGTGTGGTGTCCTCACGCCGGTCGGTCCTGTTGGGCGCAGGGATGTTGGCCGCCGCTGCTGGCGTGGGGTTTTCCTGGTGGCGTGCCAGATCGGTGCAGAGCGCGCAGGGCGAATTGCCTGTCGATGGATTTTGGGATCTGCAATGGGACGCCGCGCAGGGCGCGCCCTTGCGTCTGCAGGCCTTTCGTGGCCGACCTCTGTTGATCAACTTCTGGGCCACATGGTGCCCGCCCTGTGTGGAAGAGCTGCCGCTGATTAACGAATTTTTTACCAATAACCGTGCCAATGGTTGGCAGGTCCTCGGTCTTGCCGTGGACAAGCCCAGTGCGGTTCAGGCCTTTCTCCAAAAAATGCCGCTGGCCTTTCCCGTCGGCATGGCGGGTTTGACGGGCACCGAGCTGGCCGGGGCTTTGGGTAATCCTTCCGGGTCGCTGCCCTTCTCTGTAGTACTGGGTGCACAGGGTACGATTCTGCAGCGCAAACTCGGGCGCCTGCGGCGCGAAGATTTGGCGAACTGGGCTCAGTTAAAATAGCTGACATTGGCTTGCCGGAAGCTGTCCATTTTGCCGGTCTGGCCTAAAAAATGGGCATCCCGAATGCTTCAATCCCCCTTTATTTGTCAGTAATTTAATAAAAATGATGACGGTTCAAGGGTTTTGTTGTAAATTAAAGCCTTATTACCGTTAGTTGCTGGAGATTTCATGGATTTAAGAAAACTGAAGACGCTTATTGATCTGGTGTCTGATTCCAACGTGTCTGAGTTGGAAATCACCGAAGCCGAAGGCAAGGTGCGCATCGTCAAGGGCGGTGGCGCCATGGTTCAGGGTTTCCAACAGCCCATCTATCAGCAAATGCAAGCAGCGCCTGCACCCGTGGTGGCCGTTGCGGCAGCGGTGGTGGAAGAGGCTGCCGTTGGTCACACCGTTAAGTCGCCCATGGTGGGAACCTTCTACCGCTCGGCTTCGCCCGGCGCAAAGTCGTTTGTAGAGCTCGGCTCCACCGTCAAGGAAGGCGAAACCATCTGCATCATTGAGGCCATGAAGATCCTCAACGAAATTGAGGCCGACAAGTCCGGCACGATTTCCAAAATCCTGTGTGAAAACGGACAGGCGGTCGAGTACGGCCAAGCCATGTTCATCATCGAATAAGCCGGGCTGTTTTTGTCCATGTTCAAAAAAATACTGGTCGCCAACCGTGGCGAAATTGCCCTGCGAATCCAGCGCGCCTGCCGCGAGCTGGGCATAAAGGCCGTCATGGTCTATTCCGAGGCGGATCGGGATGCCAAGTACGTCAAGCTGGCGGAAGAGGCTGTTTGTATCGGTCCCGCCTCGTCGGCACTGAGCTACCTGAATATGCCAGCCATCATTTCGGCCGCCGAGGTGACCGATGCCGAGGCGATTCACCCGGGCTATGGTTTCCTGAGCGAAAACGCCGATTTCGCCGAGCGGGTGGAGAAGAGCGGCTTTCAGTTCATAGGCCCCACGCCCGAGTCGATCCGCATTATGGGCGACAAGGTCTCGGCCAAGCAGGCCATGATCCGCGCTGGCGTGCCCTGCGTGCCCGGCTCCGAAGGCGAACTGCCAGACGATCCGGCCAGCATCCGGCGCATTGGCAAGGCGGTGGGTTACCCCGTCATCATCAAGGCAGCGGGGGGCGGTGGCGGGCGCGGCATGCGCGTGGTCCACACCGAGGCAGCGCTGATCAATGCAGTGCAGATGACCAAGGCCGAGGCCGGTGCCGCTTTTGGAAATCCTGCGGTCTACATGGAAAAATTCCTGCAGAACCCGCGCCATATTGAAATCCAGATCATGGCCGACAAGCACAAGAATGCGGTCTATCTGGGTGAGCGCGACTGCTCCATGCAGCGGCGCCACCAGAAGGTGCTGGAAGAGTCGCCGGCGCCTGGCATCAACCGCAAGCTAATTGAACGCATTGGTGAGCGCTGTGTGGCCGCCTGCAAGAAGATCGGCTACCGCGGTGCCGGCACTTTTGAGTTCCTGTATGAAGATGGCGAGTTCTATTTCATCGAAATGAACACCCGCGTGCAGGTGGAGCATCCGGTGACCGAAATGGTGACAGGCGTGGACATCGTCAAGACCCAGATCATGGTCGCAGCCGGTGAGAAGCTGCCCTTTACCCAGCGCGACATCGTGATGCGCGGTCACGCCATCGAATGCCGCGTGAACGCAGAAGACTCCTACAAGTTCACACCGTCTCCTGGGCGCATCACCATGTGGCATGCACCGGGTGGACCCGGCGTGCGGGTCGATTCGCACATCTATACCAACTACTTTGTTCCACCGAATTACGACTCCATGATCGGCAAGATCATTGCGCACGGCGATACGCGCGAGCAGGCCATGGCCCGCATGCGCACGGCGCTGGCAGAGACCGTGGTGGAAGGCATCAACACCAATATCGCGCTGCACCGCGAGCTGATGGTGGACGCCAAGTTCATGGCCGGTGGTACCAATATCCACTACCTGGAACATTGGCTTGAGCAGCACAAACGGTGAGCGCCGCCACCATGTTTGAACTGCGCCTGATGTGCCCGCAGGACCGGGTGGAAGACTTGAGCGACGCACTCGATGCGCTGGACGCACTGAGTGTGAGCGTGGAGGATGCCGATGCCCAGACCGATGCCGAGCAGGCCCTGTTTGGCGAACCTGGCATGCCCGCGCCCAAGGATGGCTGGAACCGCTCGCGTGTGATCGCTCTGTTTGAAAATGAAGGGCTTGCTGCTGAGGCGGCCACGCTGCTGCAGGCGCAGGGTTTTTTTGATACCTGCCAGGTGCTGGGAATCAACGCTGTGCCCGACCAAGACTGGGTGCGCCTGACACAGTCGCAGTTCGCCCCTGTGGAGATCACGCCGACGTTCTGGATCGTGCCGACTTGGCATGAGCCGCCTGTGCAAGCCAAGCAGGTGATCCGGCTGGATCCGGGCCTGGCCTTTGGTACCGGCACCCATCCCACCACACGCATGTGCCTGCGCTGGATTGCCACTCACCCTGTGCCGGTCCGCGTGCTGGACTATGGTTGTGGCTCCGGTATTTTGGCCATAGGTGCGGCCAAGCATGGCGCACAAGAAGTGTGCGCAGTGGATATCGATGATGCCGCGGTGCAGTCCACGGTGCTGAACGCCGAAGCCAACCATGTGGATTTAGTGGCTGGTCTGCCCGACAAGGCTGTGGGCATCTTCGGCCTTGTGCTGGCGAATATTTTGGCCACTCCCTTGAAGGTGCTGGCGCCTCTGCTGTGCGCCCATGTGGCAAAGGGGGGGCATCTGGTGCTGGCCGGTATTTTGGCGCGCCAGGCCGACGAGCTGATTGCCGCCTATGCGCCCTATTGCCAACTGGCTGTCAGTGACAGCGAAGACGGCTGGATATTGATGACCGCTACGCTCTGAGCCGGGGCGGGTGCGCTCTACAATGAATCGCACATGAGCTTGATTACCCAATGCCCGGCATGCGCCACGATGTTTCGCATCGTGCCGGACCAGCTTCGGATTTCCGAAGGCTGGGTGCGTTGCGGTCAATGCGACGAGGTGTTTGATGCCAACGCCCAGTTGCGCACGCTGGACGAAACGCAGAGCCTGCCACCCGCCTATCCTGCACCGCAGGGCCTCACGGCACCTGAGTCCATGCCGGCAGCGCAGGGCCTTACGGCACCTGAGTCCATGCCGGCAGCGCAGCAGGGCATTGAAGGGCACGCTGCGCTGTCCTTAGCAGCCGCGACCCCGGAAGCACCGCTAGGCCCGGTGCTTGTTCCTGATTTCTATGATTGGGGTCCGGCCCTGTCACCCCCGCCTGCCACACCCGAGATTGAACTTGATCTGGGCGAGCCCGTGGCGGGTGCCGTGTCGTTTGGGGCGCTGCCACTTGCCCCGGCACATAGCCTGCAGGATGCAATCCTGGCTCTAGATTCGGCAATGGAGCCAGCGCTAGATCCAGAGCCTATGCCAGTGTTCGCTGCAGTTGCCCGTAGCGCACCGACCGACGGCGGGCCACTGCAGCAGGAGCAGGAAAGCACAGCCTTGCGCTACAGCGAGGCACTCGACCAGGCTGCGGACGCACCTTTGGCCGAAGAGCTGTCCTTTTTGGCTGTGCGCACAGTGCCATCCTGGGGTAGTCACGGCGTGGGGAAGGTGATGTTGCTGGCGTTCTGCACCCTGCTGGTATCTGTGCTGGGGCTGCAAGTGATGCTGTCGGAGCGGGACCGCATTTTTGCGGTGGCACCGGCGCTGCGCCCTCTGCTGAGCGCCAGTTGCAGCGCGCTGGGATGCACGATAGCGCCACCCAGGCAGATCGAGGCCATCGCCATCGACAGTTCAAGCTTTACCAGCGTGAAGTCCGGTATCTACCTGCTCAAGCTGACCCTGAAGAGTGGCGCCGCCATCGATCTGGCCACGCCCGCGCTGGAGCTCACGCTGACGGACGCACAAGACCAGCCTCTGTTGCGCCGTGTGATTCTGGCAGCTGAATTCAATGGCCATTTGCCAATCGCAGCCGGTGCTGAGCTGGCTGCCAGCCTGCCGGTGACGGTACAAGCGTGGGTCGCTGCGCAGAAGATATCTGGCTACAAGTTGCTCGCTTTTTACCCCTGAATTGCACACAAAAAAGCCCGGCACCTTTCAGTGCCAGGCCTTGATGCGGTTGCCTGATTAAGGCTTGCTTGCTGTCGGAAACGGCCAAGCAGCCTGCGGGTTCAGCATGGTCTGAGTGGAAGACCCCGATGCTGCTGCGGTAGCAGTGCTTTTTGTGGCCTTCTTTGCAGCGGGCTTCGTGGCTGCTTTTTTAGCAACAGGCTTCTTGACGACCACGGCCTTTTTGGCGACTACCGCCTTTTTGGCTGGAGCGGCCTTCTTGGCTACCACAACCTTCTTGGCGGGGGCTGCCTTTTTAGCCGGCGCAGCCTTCTTCGCTGCTACCTTTTTTGCAGGAGCGGCTTTCTTGGCTGCTACCTTTTTGGCGGGAGCTGCTGCCTTCTTGGCCACAGGGGCCTTGGTTGCGGCTACCTTTTTAGCGGGAACTTTCTTAGCGGGAGCGGCCTTTTTTGCGGCCGGTTTTTTTGCAGTTGCCATAATTTTCTCCTTGATCAAGTAACAAAGAGCACTTCTTGCTTGTCAGAGCACAAGAAGCGATTCATATCGTTGGGCATGGTCCCAGCGGCATGAACGCGGTGACACACGTGCACACGTGCTTCTTGGAGCGTGTTGTGCAGGTGTGAAGTTCTAAAAATCATTGGTGATGCTTTAGTCCCAGGAAAGCGCGCCGCCGGATTGGTATTCAATCACGCGGGTTTCAAAGAAGTTGCGCTCTTTCTTCAGGTCAATCATTTCACTCATCCAAGGGAAGGGATTCTCCTCTGTCGGGAAGACAGCTTCCAAACCAATTTGCGTGGCACGCCTGTTGGCGATGTAACGCAGATAACCCTTGAACATGGATGCGTTCATGCCTAGCACGCCACGCGGCATGGTGTCTTCGGCATAGCGATACTCCAGCTCGGCGGCCTTCTCGAACAGAACCTTGATCTCTGCCTTGAACGCGGGCGTCCAGAGCTGGGGGTTTTCGGCCTTGAGCTGGTTGATCAGGTCGATGCCGAAGTTGCAATGCATGGACTCGTCGCGCAGGATGTACTGGTACTGCTCGGCCGCACCGGTCATCTTGTTTTGCCGACCCAAGGCCAGGATCTGTGTGAAGCCCACATAGAAGAACAGTCCCTCCATCAGGCAGGCAAACACGATCAGGCTCTTCAAGAGGGTCTGGTCGGTCTCTAGCGTGCCGGTGTGGAAGTGGGGGTCCATGATCGCCTCAATAAAGGGGATCAGGAATTGGTCCTTGTCGCGTATCGATTGCACCTCGTTGTAGGCGTTGAATATCTCGCCCTCATCGAGGCCCAGCGACTCCACGATGTACTGGTAGGCGTGGGTATGGATGGCTTCTTCAAAGGCCTGGCGCAACAGGAACTGGCGGCACTCGGGCGCGGTGATGTGGCGGTAGGTGCCCAGCACGATGTTGTTGGCGGCCAGCGAGTCGGCAGTGACAAAGAAGCCCAGATTGCGCTTGACGATGCGGCGCTCGTCATCGGTCAGGCCGTTCGGGTCTTTCCACAGCGCGATGTCGCGCGTCATGTTGACCTCTTGCGGCATCCAGTGGTTGGCGCAACTGGCGAGGTACTTTTCCCAGGCCCACTTGTACTTGAAGGGTACCAGTTGGTTGACATCGGTCTTGCCATTGATGATGCGCTTGTCAGAAGCGCTCACGCGGCGAGCGGCTTCGGTCAACAGGGGCTTGATGGGAGATGCGTAAACTTTGGCAGAAGCGGTTTGCGCAACACGTGCGACGTCGTCCAAAGTGCGTAATCCAAGGGTAGCGTTTTCTTGCGTCAGCGGCGCAGCAGGGTGCGCCGTACGTGTGAAATTTGTTTGCGATGAGGGCTTGACTTCTTCGTCCCAGGTCAACATAGGTGTTTCCAATCAGCGGATTATGAGAGCAGTGAAATGAAATGAAAAGACCTCGTGCATTTCACTGCGTATTGTGTTGTTGATATGCATCGCAAAGCCTTGCTGATGCATGCGAAAAAAGAGCTATTGGCAAGACTCGCAGGTCGGGTCATCGACCCCACAAAAGCGGATGTCGGTGGCCGCGTTTTCAGACAGCGCCATTTGTGTTTGCGCGGCTGCTGCTGCTGCCTCCATTGCATTCGACATCTTGGCAGATCCGCCGCTGTCATTGCCAGACGCAACGGCATTCATGCGGCCTGCGCTCACGGTTGATTTTTCGGCATGCGTGGCCGACATGGTGCGCAGGTAATAGGTGGTCTTCAGACCGCGCACCCAGGCCAGTTTATAGGTCTCGTCGAGCTTCTTGCCAGAGGCGCCGGCCATGTAGATATTGAGCGACTGTGCCTGGTCAATCCACTTCTGCCGACGCGCTGCTGCCTCCACCAGCCACTGGGTTTGCACCTCGAAGGCGGTGGCATAGAGCTGCTTGATTTCCGCAGGCACGCGGTCAATGGGTTGGAGCGATCCGTCGAAGTGTTTCAGGTCCATCACCATCACGTCGTCCCACAGCCCCAGGCGCTTGAGGTCATGCACCAGATAGCTGTTGATGACGGTAAATTCGCCCGACAAATTGGACTTCACCGAGAGGTTGCCAAAGCAGGGCTCAATCGAGGCATCCACCCCAATGATGTTGGAGATGGTGGCCGTCGGTGCGATGGCCACGCAGTTGCTATTGCGCATGCCGTCTGCCGCAATCTTGCTGCGCAGCGCGTCCCAATCCAGCGTGGAGGAGCGGTCCACTTCCACATAGCCCCCGCGTGCGGCACTCAGCATGTCCAGCGTGTCGAGCGGCAGCACGCCCTTGTCCCACAGCGAGCCCTTAAAGCTGGAGTACTTGCCGCGCTCACGGGCCAGCTCGGTGGAGGCCCAGTAGGCGTAGTAGCAGATGGCCTCCATGGAGCTGTCGGCGAACTGCACGGCGGCGTCCGAGGAGTAGGGAATGCGCAAGGCATACAGGCTGTCCTGGAAGCCCATCAGGCCCAAGCCGACCGGGCGATGGCGCAGATTGGAGTCGCGCGCCTTTTTGACCGCGTAGTAGTTGATGTCGATGACGTTGTCGAGCATGCGCATGGCGGTGGTGATGGTGCGCTTGAGCTTGTCGTGGTCCAAGACTTTGCCGCTGTCGCTGTCTTTCAGATGTTGCAGCAGGTTGATCGAGCCCAGGTTGCACACAGCCGTCTCGGTGTCGGAGGTGTTGAGGGTGATCTCGGTGCACAGATTGGACGAATGCACCACACCAGCATGCTGCTGGGGCGAGCGCACATTGCAGGCATCCTTGAAGGTGATCCAGGGGTGGCCGGTCTCAAACAGCATGGTCAGCATCTTGCGCCACAGGTCGGCCGCTTGCAGGGTGCGGCTGAGCGTGATCTCGCCCCGCGCAGCTTTCTCTTCATAAGCCACATAGGCGCGCTCGAAGTCGGCACCAAACAGGTCGTGCAGGTCCGGCACGTTGGAGGGCGAGAACAGGGTCCAAGTCCCTTTCTCCATGACGCGGCGCATGAACAGGTCGGGTACCCAGTTGGCGGTGTTCATGTCGTGGGTGCGGCGGCGGTCATCGCCGGTGTTCTTGCGCAGCTCCAGGAACTCTTCGATGTCCAGGTGCCAGGTTTCCAGGTAGGTGCAGACCGCGCCCTTGCGCTTGCCGCCCTGGTTGACCGCCACGGCCGTGTCGTTGACCACCTTGAGAAAGGGCACCACGCCCTGCGATTCGCCGTTGGTGCCCTTGATGTGGCTGCCCAGGGCGCGCACGCGGGTCCAGTCATTGCCCAGGCCGCCGGCAAACTTAGAGAGCAGGGCGTTTTCCTTGATCGACTCGTAAATGCCGTCCAGGTCGTCGGGCACGGTGGTCAGGTAGCAGCTTGAGAGCTGCGAGCGCAGCGTGCCGGCGTTAAAAAGCGTGGGTGTGCTCGACATGAAGTCGAAGGAGGACAGCACCTCGTAGAACTCGATGGCGCGCGCCTCGCGGTCGATCTCATTCAAGGACAGGCCCATGGCCACCCGCATGAAGAAGGCCTGGGGCAGCTCGATGCGCTGCTTGCCGATGTGCAGGAAGTAGCGGTCATACAGGGTCTGCAGACCCAGGTAGTCAAACTGCAGGTCGCGGCTGCTCTTGAGGGCTGCGCCCAGGCGCTTGAGGTCGAACTGCAGCAGCTTCTCGTCCAGTAGCTCGTTGTCCACACCCTTCTTGATGAAGTCGGGGAAGTAGTTGGCATAGGCCTCGGCCATATCGGCCTGTGCCACATCGCGGCCCAGCACCTCGCGCGAGATGGTGTGGAACAGCAGTCGCGCGGTGGCGTAGGTGTAGTCGGGGTCTTTCTCGATCAGGGTGCGGGCGGCCAGGATGGAGGCCTTGTAGACCTCGTCCATGGGTACGCCGTCGTACAGATTGCGCAGGGTCTCGGCTACGATGGGGTCGGCACGGACGTCGGCACCCAGGCCGGCGCAGGCGTTCTCGATGCGCGACTGCAGCTGCACCAGGTCCAGCGCGATGCGTTCGCCGCCTTCGAGCACATGGATCACAGGCGCTGCGGGGCGCTCCTGCGCGACCTGTTTGGCGCGCTCCTGCGTATGGCGCTCGCGGTACAGCACATAGGCGCGGGCAATCTCATGGTGGCCGCCGCGCATCAGGCCGAGCTCGACCTGGTCTTGCACGTCTTCAATGTGGAAGGTGCCGCCGGCCGGGCGCGAGCGCACCAGGGCGCGAATCACCTGCTGCGTCAGCTCATCCACCGTCTCGCGCACGCTGGCCGAGGCCGCGCCCTGGGTGCCGTGCACCGCCAAAAAGGCCTTCATCATGGCCACGGCGATCTTGTTGGGCGCAAAAGAAACCACGGCGCCGTTGCGGCGAATGATTTGGTAATGGGCCAGCGGGTTGGCCTGGGCCTCGGGATGCCTGCGGGCTTCGGTGGCGGGCATTGCGCTGCTGGACAGGCTGCTCGATGGAGTGACAAAAGATGGCATGGTTTCCTCTACTAAATCGGTTTCTGTGTTGGGGTAACAGGCCGATGTGCCGGCCGCTTGGGGCTCGGATGGTTACGCCTGTGTGTGCACTCGGCACACTATATATGGGGGTTGAATGGCTTGCAAGCCACTACCGGTAGTGTATCCAAGGAAAACAAGAAGTGCTCCCATGGGTCCGAAAAAAGTTCTGCGGGGCCCCGGATGGTGTCCACGCAGGGGCCGGCCAGACCCCTTGCGGGGCGGCCGAAAAAGCCTCAGAAAGGGGTCGGCCTGGCGCAGCTTTGTGCCGCACAGCGCGCGTTCATCAAGGGTTTGGCACAAGTGGAGGCGCCACCTTCCGCCGCACTGTTGCCTTGCGTTGGGTGGCAGAGACCGGCGCAAGCCGGGTTTATGTGTTGCCGATGCTCGCAGGAAAGCAGTGGGCCGCCAGACCGCTGCAGCGTTGCAACAGAGGCCAGTCCAGGCCCGGCCCGGGATCGGCCTTGCGACCCGGGGCGATGTGCTCATGGCCTGCGATGTGGCGTACCGGGTACTGCAGCGCCAGGGCCGGCAGCAGGGCTGCCAGCGTCTCGTACTGGGCCGGCTCGAACAGACCACCCTCCAAGCCCTCCAGCTCGATGCCTATGGAAAAGTCATTGCAGTTGTCGCGAGCGCCAAATTGGGAGCGCCCGGCATGCCAGGCGCGGTCATCGCAACTCACAAACTGCCAGAGCTCGCCGCCGCGCTGAATGAAGAAGTGTGCCGAGACCTGCAGCCCTTCGATCTTCTTGAAATAGGGGTGCGCATTCCAGTCGAGCTGGTTGGTGAAGAGCTGCTGCACCGCCTGCCCGCCAAACTGGCCCGGTGGCAGGCTGATGGAATGCAGCACCAACAAATCCACTGGGGTGTGGGGCGGGCGCGGTCCGCAATTGGGCGAGGCACAGGGGTGGGCAAAGGTGTACCAGCCCCGGCGCCAACTGGGCTCAGGCATCGAAGTCCTCGCCGTGTATCTCGGGTGCGTCGATCTTGAGGCGGGCAATGCGGTAGCGAATTTGGCGCAGGGTCAGACCCAATAGCTTGGCCGCCAGGGTGCGGTTAAAGCCGGTCTCGCGCAGGGCGCGCACCAGAATTTGTCGCTCCTTGTCGTCCAGATAGGCTTGTAAGTCCTCTGGCAGGGCGGGCCTTTGCACAGGTGCCGGGGCGCTGAGCGGCGCGGTTGCCAAGTTGCCCAGCTCGCCCCATTCGGTTTCCCTTAGCTCCAGGCCATCGTCCTCAGACAGGGCCAGCGCGCGGTGCAAAATATTCTCTAGCTCGCGCACATTGCCCAGCAGAGGCAGGCTGGCCAGGCGCGCTATCGTGCCTGCAGCCACCTCTCGCTGCGCCGTGCAGGAGTCCCTGGCAATGCGTCCCAGCAAGGCCTTGCAAAGTGCGGGCAGGTCTTCCGGGCGCTCGCGCAGCGGTGGTATATCAATGTCGATCACGTTGAGGCGATAAAACAGATCCTGGCGAAAGCGCCCCGCAGCCACTTCGGCGCCCAGGTCCTTGTGGGTGGCGCTGACGATGCGTACATCTACCATTTCTTCTTGGTTGCCGCCCAGTGGGCGTATGCAGCGCTCCTGGATGGCGCGCAACAGCTTGGCCTGCATCGCCAGTGGCAGGTCGCCAATTTCGTCCAGAAAAAGCGTGCCCTCATGGGCCGCCTGGAAGAAACCCTCGCGGTCCTGGCTGGCGCCGGTGTAGGCGCCTTTTTTGGCGCCGAAAAACTCGGCCTCCAGCAGGTTCTCGGGAATGGCACCGCAGTTCACTGCTACCCAGGGGCCATCCTTGCGGTGGCTGTTGGCATGCAGGGCGTGCGCCACCAGTTCCTTGCCGGTGCCGGACTCGCCGCGCACCATGACCGGCGCCATGCTGCGCGCCACCTTGACAATGCGTTCGCGCACCGAGCGCATGGCCAGTGAGTCGCCTGCCATGCGCGCAAGTGCCTGCTCGCCCTTGCCGGGCTGGCCCGGGCTGCTTTCCAGCAGGGGCGCGCTGCTGGCAAAGGGCGCTGTAGCGACTTGTGCGCTGCGCGTTGCCGCCACTACGACGGCCCTGAACTGCTTGAGGTCCACTGGTTTGGTGAGGTAATCAAAGGCGCCGGCCTTGAGCGATTCCACGGCATTTTCTGCCGAGCCGTAGGCGGTGATGACAATGCAGCGCTCGCGCCGCTGCTGGGCACGCAGGCCTTTGAGCAGGTCTACGCCGAAGCCGTCGGGCAGGCGCATGTCTGTAATCACCAGATCAAAGCGCTGCGCGTTCAGCAGATCCCAAGCCTCATGCAGCGTGCCCGCTGCCTCTACTTGGTAGCCCTCGCGCAACAGCGTGAGCTCATACAGGGTGCGCAGATCCGGCTCGTCGTCAAGGACCAGAATCCGGATCGTATTCAAACCGTTGGAAGTGGCCATAGGGGTAGGGTGCTGTCATCGGCCGCTGCCAAGGGTGCGGCGACGCGGACAAAATTCACAAAAAATTCATTGCCTTCGACCATTGCGCCTTCGATATCGCGCGTGTTGCGCTGGTAGGCAATGCTGGCATTGTGCCCTTCGCAAAGCTCCCGGCAAATATAGAGCCCCAGACCGCTGGAGCGGCTCTCGGACGAAAAAAAGGGCTCGAACAAATGGCGCTCCACGGTCCGGTCCATGGGCGGGCCCTCGCTCCAGACGCGCAGCGTGGCGGCATGGGTGTGCAGCCCCTGGGTCTGCACCTGAATGCCGTCGGCCCGTTGCGGCGCAAAGCGGCTGGCGTTGTCCAGCAGGTTGACCAGCACCCGGCGCAAATGGTCGCCCTCAAATTGCACCGTGATGTCCTGCGTGCTGATATCCAAGGGCCGGCCCTGTGGGCGATGGTTCTGATTGCTCCAGTCACGCCAGACGCGGCCCACCGTCTCGTTGAGATCGATTTGCAAGGGAGCTAGGCTGCCATCCTCGGGTTGCGCGCGCGAGGCATTGAGGATGTCGTTGACGATTTTGGCCAGGCGTTGGGCGTTCTGCCCCACCATGTGGGTCAGTCGTTTGTGCCGCGGATCGCTCAGGTCTTCGTCCAGCAGGTCGTTGGCCTGGGAGATGGCGGCCAGCGGATTGCGGATTTCGTGCGCCACGGCAGTGGACATGCGTCCCATGCTGGCCAGCTTTTCGGTGCGCATGCGTGCCTCAAGCTCGCGCTGGTCCTGCAGGAACAGCACGCACAGGCTTTCGCCGTCCAGGTCTTGCGGATTGGTCGGGCGCGTGCTGACACGGATGCGCCGCGGGCCCTGGCCCTCGTGGCGAATGGTGACATCTTGCTGCTGCCCCAGTCCCTGCGCAAAGCTTTGCCGCGTCAACTCCAGCAGCGGCTGCCAGCCCGGCTCCAGATTCAGATGGGTCAGGCGCAGGTCGGCTTGGGGTGTGGCGGCCAACAGCTTCAATGCCGCAGGGTTGGCCGCAAGCACCGCGCCCAGGTGGTCTACAACCAGCACGCCGTCGGGCAGCGCCTCGATCACCAGTTCATTGACCTGGCGCTGCAGGTTGACGGCGGCCTGGCTGGAGCGCACCCGCAAACCCTCGCTGGAGAGGCGGCTGGAAAGCTGGTTGGCCAGCAGGGCAATTGCAAAATAGCCCACGCCCGTCAGTGCGGCCTGCAGCAGCGAAACAGTGGTGTCGGTGCCGCCATCCAGATAGCCCACCAGAGTGCTGCCCAGCAAAATCATGGTGACGCCAGCTGCTGTGCCCAGGGCCAAGCGCAGCGAGCCCAGCACCGAGGCCAGCAAAATAGGCAGCGCAAACAGCGGCGTGTAGTTGACAGGGGTGCCCTGCAGGATTTGCAGGCTGGAGAAGGCCAGCACATCCAGGCCCACCAGCCTTATCCAGTGGCGGTTGAAACTGTCACCCAGGAACAGCGGCCGCCCGAACAGGCCGGTGGTCAAGCTGCTGGCAAAGTAGGCAAGGCTGATCAAGAGCAGGATCTTGCTGTGGGAGTTGCCTATGGCCAGCAGGGTCACCTGTAGGACCAACAGCATCAGCCCCAGGGTGAAGCGGGCCGTCATAAAGCCCTGCCAAATGCGTGAGAACTCGCGCGTGTCGTCTGTGTGAATGACGCTGGCCCAAGGTGCTGCCGGTCCGAACCAGGAGCGCGCTGCACGCGGTTGCGCCATTCAGGATTCCTGCGCCTGTCGATGCTCCGTGCTGCAATACAGCGCGCTAGCGCCTTGCACGGCATCGCTTGCGGGTAGGTGCAGCCCGCAATGCGCGCAACGCACCATGTCCACCGGCCCGGATGCGCTCTTGCGCTGCGCCTGTTTGACCTTGGGTGCGCGCGCATGGCGCCATTGCCAGAGCAGCACCATAAAGATAAAAAACAGCAGCAAGTACTTCATGGCGTGCGGCCGAGTACGATTTCCATTACAAAGCGCGAGCCCACATAGGCCAGCAGCAAAAACACCGAGCCCATGTACAGCACATTGGCAGCGCGCTTGCCACGCCAGCCAAAGCCCATGCGGCCGACCAGCAACACGGCGAAGGTCAGCCAGGACAGCACCGAAAAAATCGTCTTGTGGTCCCAGCGCCAGGCGTGCCCGTACACCACCTCACCAAACAGCATGCCCACGGCCAGTGTGGCGCTGAGCAGCACAAAACCGGCGGCCATAAAGCGGTAGGTCAGGCGCTCCAGCGTCAGCAGCGGCAGCCCGCTTTGCGAATCTTTGCCCAGGCGAATGCGCTTCTCGGCGTGGTTCATGAACCAGGCGTGCACTACCGCAATGCCAAAAAGTCCGTAGCAGGCCACACCAAAGGCCAGATGCACCGGCAACCAGACCGACGCTGTGGCTGGCATGGCACTGCCCGGAAACAGATAGGCCAGCAGGACCGCAAGCGCACCCAAGGTGCTCAGGGTCCAGCGTGTGGGCAGCTGCGGATAGATCAGACTCTCTACCGCATACACCGCTGCCACCAGCCAGGCGGTGACGGACAGGGCCGGTGCGAAACCAAAGTGGGGTGGGTCGCCGAGCAGGCCCCAGGCCAGCAACAGGCCTTGTAGGAGCCATGCCATTGCCACCCACAAATGGGCGCTGCGCAGGCTGATACGGTGCAGCAAGACGGCGGGTAGCACATAGGCCAAAGCGGCCAGAACCGACAGGATCAGCGGGAGGGGGGACGCACTGGCTAAAATCATGCCCACAGTTTAGCGTTTTGCATCCCGCCAGCCTCGTCTGGTGCTCAATACAGGTTCCGGTTACCGGAATTTTTCTCCCTATGGCCTCCGCTCTTACCGACAAACTCAGCCGCCTCGTCAAGGAACTCCGAGGACAGGCACGCATCACCGAAAGCAATGTCACCGACATGCTGCGCGAAGTGCGCATGGCGCTGCTGGAGGCCGACGTGGCCCTGCCCGTGGTGCGCGACTTCATTGCCCGCGTGAAGGAAAAGGCCCTGGGCGAAGAGGTGCTGGGCTCGTTGCAGCCCGGCCAGGTGCTGGTGGGCATTGTCAACCGCGAGTTGGCTACCACCATGGGCGAGGGCATCAGCGACATCAACTTGGCAGCCCAGCCACCGGCCGTGATCCTGATGGCCGGTTTGCAGGGCGCAGGCAAGACCACCACCACGGGTAAGCTGGCCAAACACCTGATCGAGAAGCGCAAGAAAAAAGTGCTGACGGTCTCGGGTGACGTGTACCGCCCGGCCGCCATCGAGCAGCTCAAGATGGTGACTGCGCAGGCCGGTGCGGAATGGTTCCCCAGCACGGCAGACCAGAAGCCGGTGGACATCGGCCTGGCCGCTCTGGACTATGCCAAGAAGCATTTTTTTGACGTACTGTTGGTCGATACTGCCGGCCGTCTGGCCATTGACGAAGCGCTGATGCTTGAAATCAAGCAGCTGCATGCGGCACTGAACCCGGTGGAAACGCTGTTTGTGGTGGACGCCATGCAAGGCCAGGATGCGGTCAACACGGCCAAGGCCTTCAAGGACGCGCTGCCGCTCACCGGCATCATCCTCACCAAGACCGATGGCGACTCGCGCGGCGGTGCAGCCCTGTCGGTACGCCAGATCACCGGTGCGCCCATCAAGTTCGCCGGTACCAGCGAAAAGCTCGACGGCCTGGAAGTCTTTGACGCCCAGCGCCACGCCGGGCGCATTCTGGGCATGGGCGACATCGTGGCCCTGGTCGAGCAGGTCACCTCGGGTGTCAACATGGAGGCGGCGCAAAAGCTGGCCGCCAAGGTCAAAAGCGGTGCCAGCTTTGACCTCAATGATTTCCTGGCCCAGATCCAGCAGATGAAGCAGATGGGTGGACTCGCCAGCCTGATGGACAAGTTGCCCGCTGCCATGGCAGCCAAGGCCGGTCAGGTGGACATGGACAGGGCCGAGAAGGACATCAAGCGCAAGGAAGGCATCATCCACAGCATGACGCCACTGGAGCGCCGCAAGCCCGAGCTCATCAAGGCCACGCGCAAGCGCCGCATTGCCGGCGGCGCTGGCGTACATGTGCAGGAAGTCAACCGCATGCTCAAGGAATTCGAGCAGATGCAAGACATGATGAAGAAGATGCGGGGCGGCGGGATGATGAAGATGATGAAGCGCATGGGCGGCATGAAGGGCATGCCCAAGATGCCGTTTTAGTGTTCTTGGCCGCGCTGTCCGGGACGCTCAACCCGTAGCGTGGTGCTGCCGGCTGAGTGCCGGCCATGCGATTTTTACGTATGGGATATTTTGGAATGGGCGCCTGCGCTGCTTGAGCGTGTCGCCCTGTCCCCAAGCTGCAGCCGGCGTGGGGATTCAGATCAGTGTGTGCGCTGGCGGTTGGTCAAGCCCATCAGAACCTCTTGGGCGTCGCCGTCAAAGTCATGAAAAAACTCACACACGTGCACCCCCAGCGTTGATGCCAGTGCAATCATCACCAAGAGCGTTGGGTTAGCACTTCCCGCTTCGATGCGGGAGAGATAAGTCCGATAGATGCCGCAACGCTCGGACAACACATCTTGTGTCAATCCTGCCCTGAGCCTCAGCTTTCTCACTTGCTTTCCAACGATCTTTTTAAAGTCAACGCCATTATTCTCCATAGTCCCAAGTATCAAGTTGATGGGCAACATGTCAAATACACATATTCATACATTCGCATTTTGCCCACGCCGCACGGCGGTCTGCCACTTGTTGGCAGGGAGTTTTCGCAATATCAGGAGTAGTCACAAGCGAATTGTTTGAGTAAATTGCGGGCGATGCCCGGGCATACGTGCTGCAAAATGGCGTTCTCGGTCAGGGCAAATAAAACCACGGCATGCGGTATTTTTGCGATTATTGCGGGCTGCAAGTGCAGTGCGCCCAAACTGGTACAAGCCAGGCTTGGCTCTTGCATGATTTCTTCGTTGAGCACGACGGAGTTGAGATGGTAGGGGCTTGCAAATATCCGCTGCAATTCGCAGCGGGTTTCCACGGCTTCCCCATCAATGGCCTGCATCAGGTGACCGGCCGAAAAAAGAAGCATAGAACGAAGAGAGTTCGACCGGCTGTGCCTGACGGAATGCTCCAATATTGCGGGCAAGTCCAGCCCGTTTGTGTCTCGCAATATGCTGACGAAAATTACATTGAGTCTTGCCATCCCTTTTCCCTGTATCTGGTTTATCCGCAGACTCTAGGTGCGAAACCGCCAGGTGGATACCCACTGATTCATACATTTTTGCAAGGTGCGGGGTGATCTGCAGCTCGCCGTGCTAACTGGCTGGGCGAGTTTGTTGCGCCAGCACCTCGCCGCGCAGGGTGTAGCTGCGCGTCTCGGTAATCTTCACGTCCACCATCTGCCCCACTAGGAGGGGCTGACCGGCGAAATTGACGACGCGGTTGCATTCGGTGCGGCCCATCAGTTCACCGCTGTCGCGCTTGGAGGAGCCTTCGACCAGCAGGCGCTGCACCGTGCCCAGGCGGCTCTCGCTGATGCGGGTGATGTTGGCGTTGATCACGCCCTGCAGGTGCTGCAGGCGGCGCAGCTTGACCTCGTGTGGCGTGTCGTCATGCAGGTTGGCCGCTGGCGTGCCGGGGCGCGGACTGAAGATAAAACTAAAGGAGTTGTCAAAGCCCACATCGTCAATCAGCTTCATCATCTTGGCGAAGTCCTCCTCGGTCTCGCCGGGGAAGCCGACGATGAAGTCGCTGCTAAAGGCCATGTCGGGGCGTATGGCACGCAGCTTGCGCACCGTGCTCTTGTATTCCATAGCGGTGTAGCCGCGCTTCATCGCCATCAAAATCCTATCGCTGCCATGCTGCACCGGCAAATGCAGATGGCTTACCAGCTTGGGGATCTTGTCATAGGCGGCAATCAGCGCCGGGGTGAATTCGTTAGGGTGGCTGGTGGTGTAGCGCAGGCGCTCAATGCCGGGGATGTCGGCCACATATTCCAGCAGGGTGGCAAAGTCGGCCACGCCGGACTTGTCTCCCATGGGCGCGCGCCAGGCGTTGACGTTCTGACCCAGCAACGTGATTTCCTTCACGCCCTGATCGGCCAAGCCAGCCACTTCCACCAGCAAGTCTTCAAATGGGCGGCTGACCTCTTCGCCGCGGGTGTAGGGCACCACGCAGTAGGAGCAATATTTGCTGCATCCTTCCATGATGCTCACAAAGGCTGAGGCGCCGTCCACCTTGGCGGGGGGAAGGTGGTCGAACTTTTCAATCTCGGGGAAGCTGATGTCCACCTGTGGTTTGTTCTTTGCTGCACGTGCGGCCAACAGGTCGGGCAAGCGGTGCAGGGTCTGCGGGCCGAACACCACATCCACATAGGGCGCGCGCGCAATGATGGCTGCACCCTCTTGGCTCGCTACGCAACCCCCCACACCTATCAGTACGCCCTTTTTCTTGAGGTGCTTGATGCGCCCCAGATCGGAGAACACCTTCTCCTGCGCCTTCTCGCGCACCGAGCAGGTGTTGAACAAAATCAGGTCAGCCTCTTCGACATTTTGCGTGGGCTCATAGCCTTGGGCCGCACCCAGCACATCGGCCATCTTGTCCGAGTCGTACTCGTTCATCTGGCAGCCGAAGGTTTTGATAAATACTTTTTTGGACATGGTGTCGCTCTGCAAAAGGGATGGGTTGGCGCAGCACCGGGCGGTTGAAAAGGCGGGTGCCTAGAACGCCGGCAGGGTGCCAATGGGGGTGTTGTCCGCAGGGGCGGCGGAACTATCGCGCGTGCGTTTTCAGCGTGGGTGCGCTTGGCAGGGGGTGCAGCGGCCTGGCAATAGATGCGTTGCAGCGGTTCATGGTGTGTATCCAGAGGCTGTGAATAAGAAAGATCGGATGCTATCACGGCCCCGGTGCTGCGGTGGAGCGGCCCCATGCAGCGCAGCAGCGACCGCGTTTTAGAGCGCTCCGTACTGCGTCGTGTTGGCGCGAATGAAGGCGCAGTTCTCAGACCATCCCTGGTCTGCGTCACAGTCCATCACACGGGAGTCGCGGCAAATGGCGCACACATGGCCTCTGTGCCGGGTCAAATCGCCTGCGGTGGTGGATACGGTGTTGGCCGCTTCGTCCACGGCCCTTTGGATAAGGGCCAGTTGCGCGTTCTCATGCACCAGGTGCGGGTTGTTTTTGCGGTGCTTGTCGATTGCTTCCGCCAAGGTGTCAGCCTCTCTGCGTTCCCAGTTGGCCATACGGTGTCTCCATGGTTGTCCAGCTGCCCATTCACTCGGCTCGGCGCATGGTCTCTTGACCACTCCTGGCAACCACCCGAGCCAAGACTGACTGTAGGGGATTTTGCCCGGCCTCAGACAATAAAAAAACCCGCTGCGCCTGAGGCGTAGCGGGTTTTGGTATTTGGTGGTGATAGGTGGATTTGAACCACCGACATCAGCATTATGAATGCTGCGCTCTAACCAACTGAGCTATATCACCGAAGCGCGCAATTATAGCAAGTCAAATGGCCCGTTTTGCAGATCGGCCCTTATGCGTTGCGAAATTCTGCTTTTCTCTTGTTCACAAAGGCGTCCATGCCTTCCTTTTGGTCTTCGGTTGCGAACAGGGCGTGGAACAGGCGGCGCTCAAACATCAGGCCGTCTGAGAGGCTGCCCTCAAAGGCGCGGTTGACGGTTTCCTTGGCGGCCATGGTGGCGATTTGCGAGAAGCTGCAGATCATCAGCGCAGCGGCCAGCGCCTCGTCCATCAGCTTGTCTACCGGCACGATACGGCTGACCAGTCCGGCGCGCTCGGCCTCCACGGCATCCATCATGCGTCCGGTCAGTGCCATGTCCATGGCCTTGGCCTTGCCCACGGCGCGCGGCAGGCGCTGCGTGCCACCTGCACCGGGGATCACGCCGAGTTTGATTTCGGGCTGGCCAAATTTGGCGTTGTCGGCGGCGATGATGAAATCGCACATCATGGCCAGTTCGCAGCCGCCGCCCAGGGCAAAGCCGCTGACTGCGGCAATCACCGGCTTGCGTACGCTCCGGATGGCTTCCCAATTGCGCGTGATGAAGTCATCGCGGTAGGCCTTGGCAAAGCTCAGCGTGGCCATGGCGGTGATGTCGGCGCCGGCGGCAAAGGCCTTTTCGCTGCCGGTAATCACCATGCAGCCAATCGCGCTGTCGGCGTCAAAGCCCTTGAGGGCCTGGCCCAGCTCTTCCATCAACTGGTCGTTCAGGGCATTGAGCTGCTTGGGGCGGTTGAGGGTGATGATGGCGACCTTTTCGCCCTCAATGCGGGTGGTGATGCATTCGTAGTTCATGGTGTGTGCCTGTGAAGAAAAATCAGGGTGCAGGTTCCAGCCAGCGCTGGAGCATGGCCGCATCGGCCACAGAGAGGCGCAGCGCCTGGCTGGGCTTGGGCAGGGTCAGGCAAAGGGTCAGCAGGCGCTTGTCGCGCGCCACCGTGGCAATCACCTTTTGGGCATCGCCCGCGTACAGCGTCAGGTCGTCCAGGGTCTGCATGCGCCAGGGGCCGCTGGCCCGGGCGCTGGATTCACCCGTATCGGCCTGCACCGCCAGCCATTCATCGCCGCTGGCAAAGCCGGCCTGCTCGGCGACACCGCCGCGCAGCACCTGGTGGATGGTGAGGCCATCGGACTCCTTGACGCGCAGCCCCAATTGCTGCGCCACCTGATCGGGCTCGCGGTGGACCTTGACGCCATGGCGCTCCAGCAGCTCGGCCACCGGCAGCTCCTGCGTGCTGTGCACCCAGCTGGCGATGTCTTGGGCATAGGAGCGCTGGCCCAGGTCGGCCAACACATCGAGCAGGTCTTCTTCCGTCATCGGGCCCGCGCTGCATTGGTGCCAAAGCGCCCGCATCACCGCGTCCAGCGTGCTGTGGCCCTCGGCGCGCAGCGTCAGGTCCAGGCACAGGGCCACCAAGGAGCCCTTGGTGTAATAGCTGACGGTGGCGTTGGCCGTGTTCTCGTCGGGGCGGTAGTACTTCACCCAGGCATCAAAGCTGGCCTGGGCCACGCTTTGCACCAAGCGCCCCGGCGTCTGCTGCACCTGGTTGAGGGTCTTGCACAGCAGCTTGAGGTAGGCGGCGTTGTCCAGACGCCCGGCGCGGTACAGCAGCAAGTCGTCGTAGTAGCTTGTGAAGCCTTCAAAAAACCACAGCAGCTCGGTGTAGTTTTCCTGCGTGTAGTCGTAGCGATCGAACTCGGCCGGGCGCAGGCGCTTGACGTTCCAGCTGTGAAAATATTCGTGGCTGATCAGGCCCAGCAGCGTGGCGTAGCCCTCGGGCTGCTTGTGGGTGGTGGGTGCCAGGGTCTGGCGCGGCTTGCGCGGCAGGTCCTTGCGCGTGCCAATCAGGGCGGTGGAGTTGCGGTGCTCCAGTCCGCCATAGCCCTCATGCACGGCATTGAGCATGAACAGATAGCTCGTGAAGGGCGGCGCCTCACTGCTGCCATCCTGTTGCCCATGCCAGAAGCGGATTTCGGTCTCGCAAATGGCCTGGGTGTCGGCCAGCAGTTTCTCGCCGTCAAAGCTGTCGCTGGCACCGGCCACGACAAAGCGGTGCGCTATGCCACAGGCCTCAAAGTTGGCGCTCCAAAAGAGGCCCATTTCCACCGGGCAGTCCACCAGGGCGTCGTAGTTGTCGGCGCGGTAGCTGCCAAAGCCGGACTTGTGGACGTTCAGGGGTTCCAGGCCCGTGGCGAGTTGCCAGTCGGGTGCCTGTGCTGGCGCGACGAGCTCCACGCTGTGGCTGCATTCCTCGGCGCCTGCCACTTTCAGAAACAGGCTGGTGCCGTTGAAAAAGCCGCGCGTGGCATCGAGCCAGGCAGTGCGCACCGAACGGTCAAAGGCATAGACCTCGTACTGCACTTGCAGCGGCGCACCGGACTGGCAGTCCACCTGCCAACGGGCCTTGTCGCACTGGCTCGCCGCCACGCTGCGAGCGCCCTGGGTGCAACGCAGCTGCTGCAGGTGCTTGGCAAACTCGCGCACCAAGTAGCTGCCCGGAATCCAGACCGGCAGTTGCAGCATTTGCCCGGCCTGCGGTTCGTCGATGGTTAGCGTCACGCAAAACAGGTGAGCCTGCAGGTCGGCCAGTTCGACCCGGTAGTGAATCGCCGGCCGGGCTGACTTGGGCGCGGCCTTGCTGGCGTTCATGACTTGGCGTCGGCCAGGCGCTTTTCGATTTGCTTGGCGTCAATGGCGCCCGGCACGCGTGTGCCATCGACAAAGATCAGGGTGGGTGTGCCGTTGATCTTGTGCTTGCGACCGAGTTCGACATTGCGCTTGAGGGCGTCGGTATCGCACATTTGCACCGAGCTGGGGACCGCCTGATCACGCACCATCCAGTCCAGCCAGACCTGTGCCCGGTCCTTGGCGCACCAGATGGCCTTGGACTTCTCGGCCGAATCCGCTCCCAAGATCGGGTAGAGGAACATGTAGACGGTAACGTTGTTGATGGTTTGCAGGTCGTGCTCAAAGCGTTTGCAGTAGCCGCAGTTGGGGTCTTCGAATACGGCCACCTTGCGCTCGCCGTTGCCGCGCACGATGGTGAAGGCATCCTTGAAGGGCAGGCTGTCGAACTTGACGGCGCTGAGCTTGTCCACCCGCTCTTCGGTCAGGTTGCGCTTTTGTTTGGTGTCGTAGACGTTGCCCACCACCAGGTAGTCGCCCTGGGCATCGGTGTAATAGATCTCGGTGCCGTTGATGCGCAACTCGTACAGGCCGGGAATGGGGGCCTTGTTGACCTCGTTGATGGTCTTGAGTTCCGGGTAGCGCTGCGCAATATTTTTGCGGATCACGGCTTCCTGGGCCAGGCTGGCCAGCGACAGGGTGAAGGCGGCCAGTGCCAAACTAAGGCGGCGTGTTTGCTTGAAGTTCATGGTGCTTCTTTCTCGTTATAAATAGGGGTTCAGGTCTTGGCCGCTGCATGCAGGCGCCCGCCCATGGCACGGGCTGCGACCCAATGCTTGAACGGGCCGCTGTTTTCAAAGCCGCGCATGCCGACGCTGCGCAGGGTTTGCCAGGCCGGGTGTTGGTTCTGGAAAATTTGTTGTAGCGCGTCACCCGAGCCGCCCACCAGGGCAAAGTCGGCCTTGCGCGCACGCTCATAGGCACGCAGCAGTTTGGGGTCGCCCACGCTGCGCCAGTAAGCGCGGTGGTCCAGGATGTTTACCAACTCTGCCACGTCACCCAGGCCCAGGTTCAGGCCCTGTCCGGCCAGTGGGTGCACATTGTGTGCCGCGTCGCCGGCCAGCAGCCAGCTCGCACCCTGTGCGGTGCCGACCCAGCGCCTGGCCTGCGCCGCCTGCAGCGCCCAGACCTTGCGCTCGCTGCTTAGCGTGCAGTCGCCCATGGCGCCTTGGCTGGCAGCGCGCAATTGCTGGCAAAACTCGGCGGGCAATGCGTCTTGCAGTTCCTGTGCACGTTCCGGGCGGAGTGACCAGACCAGTGCACAGAGCCGGCCCTTGGGGCCGTCCAGCGGCAGCAGGGCCAGGATGTCGCCCTGGTCGAACCATTGGCGTGCCACCTGTCCATGGGGCAGGGCACATTCCACACGGGCGGCCAGCGCCCATTGGTGGTAGGGCTTGACGTCAAACTCGACGCCGAACTCGGCGCGCGTCTTGCTGGCGCGGCCTTCGCAGACCACGGTCAATTCGGCCGGAACCGGATGCGTCACCATTTCAATCAGGGGTTGAAAGCGCACCGCTTCCTTGAGCAGGTTTTCCAGCACCGGCACATCCACAATCCAGTTCAGCGCCGCAGCGCCTTGGGTTTGCGCTTCAAAGACCACCGGTTCGCCGCCGTCGCCCTGCACCTGCATGCGGGTGACCGGCGTGGCGTGGGTTTCATCGGGCCAGCAGCGAATCGCCTCCAGCAGAGTGCGCGAGGCCGGGCTGAGCGCATAGGCCCGCACGTCTGAGTGCGCAGCATCGGTGGGAGCCTCGTGGGCCAGCAGGGCCACGCGCAGGCGCTTGGCGGCCAGGTGCAGGGCCAGGGTGCGCCCCACAATGCCCGCGCCGCGTATACAAATGTCAAAGGTTTTTGCCATGGGGGCCATTGTAGGAGCCCGGGCGGCGCATCCCTATTCCACAGCGCCAAGCGCCGCGCTGGCCCACACCAGAGCCTGGTTGGCGGCTACGCCAAACCGGGCATCATCCAGGCCGCAGCGCTGTAGTGCCCCGGCCCAAGTCGCCGGGTCCGTCGGCGTATCGGCTTCGCCCAATGACACCAAGTGCAGCGCGTCCCGCAATGCGCCGGGCTGGCCCAGCAGGGCCTGGCTCACCGGCTCGGGCAGGGCGGCCTGCTCCAGCAGTTCGGCCATGGGCAGCTGCAGCGCAAGGTCTAGCAGGGAGAACAGACCGGTGAGAAACAGCAGGTCATGCAAGGCGGGAATAGCACCCTGGCCGGCCAGCAGCTCCAGCGTGCGCCCGCGCGTCAGGGCGCGTTCGGACAGACTGCGCTCCCAGTAGCTGGGGTTGTTGAAGTCGAAAAGCAGCAGCGACATCCAGCGGTAGAACTTCTCGCGCCCTATCAGTGCGAGCGCCTCGCTCAGGCTTTCCACCCGGACCTGTAGACCCATGGCGGATGAATTGAGGTAGCGCAGCAGCTTGAAGCTCAGGGTCGGCTCGCTTCTGAGCTGCCCGGCAATGGCGGCAAAACTTTCATCCGCGCGCACCATGTTGAGTATGGGCAGCACCACCATGCGGTTGATGCCGCCGCGCTCGGGTGTCTTCAGACTTCTAGGGTTATTGACAAAGGGGCCTTGAAAAAAGTCAAAGCCACATTTTTTTGAAAACAAAAACTCATCGTGGCTTCGCAGATTGCGTGCCAGCAGGAGCGGGCGGCGCCGGTGCGCACTGCGCTGGGTGCGCAGGCGTGCCACCATCTCGCGCAGCTCCAGTCCATCAAAGCCTGCCACGTCCACTTGGATAAAGTCAGCCCGCGCCAGCAGGGGACTGGCCATTGCGTGCGCAGAAGGAATATGCAGTCCGATGAAAAAGCCCTTGGCCACCAGGGCTGCGGCACGCGCACCCAGGGTCTCCCAGTCGGCTTGCGGCTGCGCCACATCCAGCATCAGCACCGTGTTCTGCGCTGGCAGTCCACTCAGCAGGGGGTCCTGCAGCGAATCCACCGCCAGTTGCACAAGGGCCAGACGCTGCCCCAGCAGTGGGGCCCCGTCAGTGCCTGACAGACGGGTGAGCAGGGCGGCATCGTAGGCGCGTCTGGCCTTGCTGCTGCGCTGCTTGAGCCGTTCCTGCAAGCCGGAAAAAAGAGAGAACTCGTAACCGGCAATGCGCTCGGCACGGTCGATCAGGCTTTCCCTGCGCACAAAGTCCTGCAGCGCCGGGGCGCCTGGTAAGGGCCGCTGCACCGGCGTGGCAGCGGGTACAGCGGCCGGTGGCTCGGCTGTGAACGGTTTTTCTACAGCGCTCCATAGACGCCGTAACAGATCCAACATGGCAACTTCCTATCACTCGTTAGCAGCGCATCTTATATATATAAGTTCCATGCACAGGCAAACAGTGTTCCTGTCTGACAGGCTGTCTCTACGCGCTATTCATTGCCTGGGACCATTGCTCCAGCGGAGCCAACACCGAAGCAATCGACAGGGCCTCTTCCACCACCTGGGTCCAAGGCCCGGACTGGACCTTCACACCGTAGTGGATCAGCGGCCGCCCTTGAAAATCAGTGCGTTCACAACGGCGGCAGCACCCCATCCGAATGGACTATTGAGCCAGTGGGTCTGGCTGTGGACAATGGCCAACGATCTGGGATGGGCAAGGGCCGGGCTGTGGGTACAGGGCGATGTTGCATCTGGCTTGTGGGCGAATGGCTGGATCCTGAATAGCGTCGAATTCACGGGAGCACAGGCAATGATGGTCAAAAGTACCATGGATTTTTTCAAAACCTTGTTGGGCAACGACGATCCTGAGGCGCCCCAGGAGCCGGTTGTTGCGCCCATTGCCGTCGAGTGCTGTTCCGATTCCGCCTGGCAAGATTTTCAGGAAACGCAGCTTGCGTATGAAGAAAAATTTGCCCAATCCAAACGTGAAAAGACCTGATCAAGTCTGCGGGGCTTGACGCCTGCCGCGCAAGGCGCGCTCCCACCGGGTCCATGCGCTCGCAGTAGCCTCTTGAAGCCGACACGCTCCATGCGCGCTGCTACACGGGAACGGGTTACAAATTGCATTCACCAGTGATCAAAAAGGTTCGCAGCGCGCACAGATAATGGTGATGCATGCCAAGCGTTGACATCCCTGCGTTTCACGGCAAGTGCCACTCTGTATGGGGAAAAGACAATGGTTTCTGAGAGCGAGCAAAGAATCTACGAGCGTTTGACCGAATTGGAAAATGAAGTCGTCACCCTGCGTGACGCCTATCTGGTCGTCAACAAGCGCTATGCGCTGGCGCTGCAGTCAATGCAGTTATTGACACGCTCCACACTCGACGCTGCCTTGCGCTCCGCCATGGCGGCCGAGCGGTCTGCACTGGCCTGCAAAAATGCCTCCCTTGCTGCCACGGTCGCAGCGGCGGTGAATGAAATTGATGCGGCAGAAGCCGCAGCTGACGCTGCCGCAATGGCAGCCTTGGCAGCGGTAGATGCTGCAGCTGCCGCCGCATCGGCAGCTGCAGCAGCATCGGCTGCATCTGCTGCATTTCAGGCCGAAGAATTTGCGGTGCAGGCTGCAAGCGAAGCGGCGGTTGCCACCGCGCGAGCCGCCGCTGCTGCTGCCTCTGCATCCAAATTGGCACTGGATGCGGCTGCCGTCGCAAGAACCCTGAGAAGGTAGCGCACGCAAGAGCCATGGACTCGTGCGGCCCCCTCGACCCTACGAACGCACAGAGCCTTGCCGGAGAGGCCTTGGTCGTGGACAAGTTCATCGGGCTCGAAGCTGAAATCGACCAGCTATACGAGCACCTGCCATTCGGTAGCCATGTGCTGGATGCGCAGGGTATCTATTCAAATATCAATGCGGTCGAACTGCTCTGGTTGGGTTACAGCCGGCACGAGATTGTTGGCAAGCGAAAGCTGACCGATTTTCTGACGCCCTCGGGCCAGGCGCTGCTTCACAAACACCTGACCGCGCCTGGCCTGGGCAACGTAATGGTGGACCTAGAGCTGGAGCTGTTGCACCGCGATGGAACGCGCAGACCCATCGCAATGAGCGCGGTCGGGTTTGCCGATGCGTCCGGCAGGCTACTTAAACGCCGCGCTGTGATGTTCGACGTGACCGATAGTCGGCAAAATAATATCCGGCTGTTGGATGTCGCCAACAGAGAGCTGCAATTTCAAAACGAAGAGAAGGGCAAGCGCGCCGCCGAACTGGTGATTGCCAATCAGGAATTGATTTTTCAGAACAACGAAAAGAGCAAGCGCGCTGCCGAACTGGTGATTGCCAACGATGATGCGCAAACAGCCAAATTGGCCAGTGTGGCAAAGAGCAACTTTCTTGCCACCATGAGCCATGAAATCCGCACGCCGCTGGGTGCCATTTCGGGCTTGGCCAAGCTGATACAAAAGGAGCCCTTGTCGCCCACGCAAGCGATCCGGATGCAGAAGCTTGAAATGACAGTCATGCATCTGACCGCCACCATCAGCGACATACTGGACATGTCAAAGATTGAAGCGAACAAGCTGGTTCTCGAAGAGGCGCCTGTGCGCATGGACCAGGTGGTGGCCAATGTTGTCGAAATGCTTTTTCACAGAACACAGGAAAAGGGCTTGCAATTGAGCGTGCAGGTGGACGACATGCCGCTGGGTCTCTCGGGGGACGCTACGCGTTTGACGCAGGCACTGTTGAATTTCGCTGGCAACGCCGTCAAATTTACGCACGCCGGCTCCATTGCCATCGCTGCTTCGGTATTGGAGGATGGGCTTGTGGACGCGCTGGTAAGGCTGGAGGTGAAGGACACCGGTGTGGGCATACCCGAGTCGGTGATTTCAAGATTGTTTCAACCCTTTGTCCAGGCCGACAGCAGCACCACGCGCAAATACAGCGGCTCGGGTTTGGGGCTCGCCATCACGAAGCGCCTGGTAGAGGCGATGGGCGGGGAGGTCGGTGTTCGCAGCCGGTTTGGCATGGGCAGCGAATTTTGGTTTACGGTGAGGTTGCGCAAAGACCTGGTTGCAGAACATGGTGTGCCAATGGCGCCGGTCGAAAGTGCGGACGTGACCCTGAGCCGCGCCTATGCGGGGCGGCGCATATTGCTGGCCGACGATGATGAGTTCAACCGCGAAATTGGCTGCATCCTGTTGCGGGATGTGGGTCTGCTGGTTGACCTGGCAGAAGACGGACAAGAGGCCCTTGAGATGGCGTTACGCAGCAGCTATGACCTGATTTTGATGGACGTTCAAATGCCCAAGATGGACGGGCTAGAGGCCACAAGACGCATCAGGAGTGCCGCCACCGGCAACGCCGTTCCGATAGTCGCCATGACCGCCAATGTCTTTGTGGAGGACAAGATCAGTTGCATGGATGCCGGCATGAACGCCTTCATCACCAAGCCTGTCGATCCCTCCGACCTGTATCGCACCCTATTGCGTGAATTCAATAGCCGCAGTATTTAAATAGCATAGATAGCCATTGGGAGGCGCACACCCCTATGCATAAGCACCGCACCCCGGACTGACCCTGCCGCGCCGCCGGTGTAGCAGCGCGCTGCCTTCCCCCCCCGTACACCCAATCGCCCAATCCCTCGGCTTGCCCTCCTGGTTTGCCTGCAAAGCAGCCGCATAATTGACAGCGACAAAAGCAACAACGCCACGGTGAGGAATCCCCCGCATGCTCGAAGACATCAAGAAGACCCTTTGGGCCACAGCGGACAAGCTGCGCGCCAACATGGATGCAGCGGAATACAAGCACCTGGTGCTCGGCCTCATCTTCGTCAAGTACATCTCCGACACCTTTGCAGCCCGAAGGGCCGAACTGATCAAGCGGCTGACCGACCCGGCAGACGATTATTTCTTTCACGATGCCCAGCCCGGCGACATTGAGGGCGAGATCGAAGACCGCGACTACTACCGCGAGGTCAACGTCTTCTGGGTGCCAGAGGCGGCGCGCTGGGAGAGTCTGCGCGCTGCGGCCAAGCAGAGCGACATCGGCAAACGCATAGACGACGCGCTGGCCCTCATCGAGGTCGAGAACCCCAAGCTCAAGGGCATTCTGGACAAGCGTTATGCGCGTGCCCAGTTGCCCGATGGCAAGCTCGGCGAGTTGGTCGATCTGGTGTCCACCATTGGCTTTGGAGACGATCCGGGCAAGGCGCGCGACGTGCTGGGTCAGGTCTACGAATATTTTCTGGGCATGTTCGCCAGCGCCGAGGGCAAGCGCGGCGGCCAGTTCTACACCCCGGCCAGCATCGTCAAGACCCTGGTGGCCGTGCTCAACCCGCACACCGGCAAGGTGTACGACCCCTGCTGCGGCTCGGGCGGCATGTTCGTGCAGTCCGAGCGATTCATTGAGGCGCATGGCGGCAAGATCGGCGATGTGTCGATCTACGGCCAAGAGGCCAACCCGACCACATGGCGCCTGGCCGCGATGAACCTCGCCATTCGCGGCATCGAACCCAATTTGGGCCGCGAACCCGCCGACACCTTCATTCGCAACCAGCACCCCGATCTGCGCGCCGACTTCATTCTGGCGAACCCGCCGTTCAACATCAGCGACTGGTGGCACGGCAGCCTCACCGGTGACCCGCGCTGGGTCTATGGCGACCCGCCCGCTGGCAACGCCAACTATGCGTGGTTGCAGCACATGCTCTACCACCTCAAGTCCACGGGCCGTGCCGGTATCGTGCTGGCGAATGGCTCCATGAGTTCGAGCCAGAACAGCGAAGGCGAGATTCGCGCCGCGATGGTCGAGGCCGATGTGGTCGAGGTGATGATCGCGCTGCCGGGCCAGTTGTTCTTCAACACCCAGATTCCCGCCTGCCTGTGGTTCCTGACCAAGCAGAAGGCCGTCCGCAAGGGCGAGGTGCTGTTCATTGATGCGCGCAAGCTCGGCAGCATGATCAGCCGCGTGCAATGCGAGTTCACCAACGAGGTTATCAGCCGTATCGCAGACACCGTATCGCAGACACCGTATCCGCATGGCGCGGTGAGGCGGACGCTGGCGTTTACCAGGACATCGCGGGCTTCTGCCGCAGCGTCAAACTGGCCGAGATCGCCCAACACGGCCATGTGCTGACCCCAGGCCGCTACGTCGGTTCCGAAGAGGTCGAAGACAACGACGAAGACTTCGCCACCAAGATGCAGCAACTCACCGAGAAGCTAGGTGAGCAGATGGCAAAGGGTGCCGAGCTTGACCAGTTGATCCGGCAGAAGCTGGGAGGGCTGGGGTATGGGTTCTGAGTGGCGACAGGTCAACCTCAAGGAAGTCACCTCAGTGCTTGGTGACGGCCTTCATGGCACGCCTGAATACGACCCACGTGGAGATTATTTCTTTATCAATGGCAACAACCTTAGCAGCGGCAAGATTGTCTTTACCGACGCAACCAAGCGTGTCTCAGCAACCGAAGCAGCCAAACATCAAAAAAATCTCACCGACAGAACAATACTGGTTTCGATTAATGGAACTCTAGGTAACGTTGCTTTTTATGCTGGTGAAAAGGTAATCCTTGGCAAGAGTGCTTGTTACTTCAACGTGATTGAAAGTGTTGACAAAAACTTCGTCCGTTACGTTCTGGATAACGAGGTTTTTCAAGGCTACATACACAATCTCGCCTCGGGATCAACGATCAAGAACGCATCTCTCAAGTTGATGCGCGACTTTCAATTCAGCTTGCCACCGATCTCTCTACAACGCCGAATTTCTGGGATTCTGGCTGCCTTAGACGACCGCATCACCCTCCTGCGCGAAACCAACGCCACGCTGGAAGCCATCGCCCAGGCGCTATTCAAATCGTGGTTTGTCGATTTCGACCCGGTGCGCGCCAAAATGGAAGGCGGCATCCCCGTAGGCATGGATGAGGCCACGGCGGCGCTGTTCCCTGATGGGTTGGAGGAGTCGGAGTTGGGCTTGGTGCCGATGGGGTGGCAGGTTGGCCCTATTGGCGATGCGGTTGAGGCTGTTGGAGGTGCCACGCCAGACACCAAAAATTCTGCCTACTGGGAACCGGCAACGCACTGCTGGACGACGCCCAAAGACCTATCGGGCATTGCTGCGCCTGTACTACTCGACACCGAGCGCAAACTGAGCGATCAAGGCTTGGCAAAGATCGGTTCGGGTGCGCTGCCAGTGGGGACTTTACTGTTGTCGTCACGCGCACCAATAGGCTATCTGGCGCTTGCACAAGTTCCGCTGGCTATAAACCAGGGTTACATTGCCATGTTGCCCGGCGGAAAATTGCCGCCCTTGTATTTGCTGTTTTGGTGTCGTCAGAACATGGATAGCATCAAGGGCCGCGCCAATGGATCAACTTTTATGGAGATTAGCAAGAAGGCATTCCGGCCCATTCCAGCATTGGTTCCGCCACCCGAAGTCGTGCAGGCGTTTACCACCGTTGCGGGCACTTTGTTTGGCCGACTTATAGAGAATGAAAAGCAAGCCCAAACCCTAGCCGCCTTGCGCGACACCCTGCTACCGCGCCTGATCTCGGGGGCTTTGCGGCTGCCGGAAGTCGGAGCTGTGTTGGAGAACGCCTGATGCACATCCTTTTCGTTGATGAATCAGGCTCGCCGCCGGAAGTGGACAAGACGGCACAACAGCCATTCTTTGTGCTGGGCGGCATCGTCATTCCAGAAGACATTTGGGCAAAGATGGCGGGTGACTTGGCCCGTCTCAAAGCGATGGTGATGTGAAGAGAGCGCCGTGCTGGATGCCGGTGCCCCGGTCGACGATCTGGACAGTTCCGGTGCTTCGGCACTTCTCTGCGCATTGCAATACGCGCAAGCCACCGGAAACCGTGATGTACTCGACTTGCTCTTGGTTATCCCTCACCAAGTGGCGACCATCAATGCCATGACGCACAAAAAGCGCCTCACTCCACTTATGTGCGCCATTGATTTGGGGGCACCAGATGTAGTCCGAGCATTGTTAGATCAGAAGGCCGACAAAAACCAACCCGCGCTCACAGACAACCAGACACCACTGTATGACCTGGTCTCACAACTGTTGTTCAAGGTGAATCCGAATAGGGTTTTTGAAAAGTTGGCCCTTGCGCCGCTCACCGAGCCCGATCTCGTACAACAGGACACCCCTACGGCTGATTTCACCCCAGGAGGCTCCTTGACTCTATGCAGCAGCAATCGAGGCGTTGATAGAGATAGTGCTTGCCACCGGCATCACGACCTTCTTGCGGCCATGTCCTTCATTGCTGACTGACTCCACCTTGACGAGCCCAAGCGCTGATAACTTGGACACGTCGCGTGACACTGCGCTTGGGTTGCGGTGTGAGGCCACGGCGAGGTCAGCAATAGAGTGCCGCCCTTTGCTGGCAATGCGCAGCAGCTCAAACCGCTTCGGAGTGAGCTGGGTTAGAAAGTCTTCAAACTCGAAGCTGGTGAAGACCTTTGCATAAGGCAGCGAATCGGCCTGCTCATCCAAAGCGCGCGCAACCGCTTTGCTCCTGATCGAGTGCGCTTTCAAGGCAGGACTTTTCGCAAAGTCTGCCAAAGTGATCTTTTGCTGCTTCATATCTGTTCTCCGTTGACGAACTTGATGGCAATCGCTTGCCACTCCTGCTCGAACCGCTCATACAACTCTTCATAGCTGGTAAACGGGTCGGCGACGATGGAACCCATGTAGTGCCGATGGGAGTAGGCGTGGCTGTTGTCATACCCAAGCACCCGGCCGTTGTCACCGCTGAAGATCAGCGGGTTGATGTATGCGAGCGCATAGCTCACGACCTTCTTTGAAGGCAGTTCACGAATCACCCGCTCTTTCAAGGTCCCTGCGCCCAGTCGGCTGGGGATTTTTACGTCCGCCGGGGCGTAGATTGCCTGTTTTTTGGGCTGTTTCATGTTTTCAGTGATGATGTATTCAGTCATGCCTGCTGTCAAGTGGCATGCCTGCGCCTTGTATTAAAGATTGCTTTAATGTGACTGACTGACACCCAAGACTTGTTTAACACCATGCGCAGCACCGGCACCTACGCCATCTCCACTACCTTGGGCGAATCCGTGCAGGCCTTTGTGCCACACGCGCTGCCCCGACCAGGCCCGTGCTGGCTCCCGAATGCTATGTGGATGCCAACCGTGTGGCCGAGTTGGCGCTGGCACGGCTGTCGGGTGTGGCAGGCTTGGTGCCCTCGGTGGATTGGCTGCTTTACAGCGCTATTCGCAAAGAGGCTCTGCTGACTTCGCAGATTGAAGGCACGCAGGCCACGCTGGCCGATTTGTTTGACGAGGAAGCAGGCTTTGCGGTGAGCAATACCGACGATGTGGAAGAGGTGAGCAACTACCTGCGCGCCTTTCGCTTGGTGCAAAGCAGCCTGCGCGACCCGGCTGGCCTGCCCTTGAGCGTGCGCCTGCTGTGCGATGCGCACCGCTTGCTGCTCGATGGTGTGCGGGGCAAAGGCAAACAGCCCGGCCAATTGCGCCGTTCGCAAAACTGGATGGGCGGCACGCGGCCCGGCAATGCGGTGTTTGTGCCACCGCCACCAGAGCGGGTGCCCGCGTTGCTGGCGGACCTGGAACGCTTTATTCACGCTGCGGCACAGCCACTGCCAGCGTTGGTAAAGACGGCGCTGATACACCTCCAGTTTGAGACGATTCACGCGTTTCTGGATGGCAATGGCCGCATTGGCCGCTTGCTGCGTTGCTGGAGCACTGGGGCCTGTTGCCCGAGCCAGTGATGTACCTCAGCGGCTATCTGAAGCAACACCAGGCCGAGTATTACCGTCGCCTGTCGAACGTGCACACCGAGGGCGATTGGGAAGGCTGGGTGGCGTTTTTCCTGGAAGGCGTGGCAGTGGCTGCGCAGGATGCCGAGCGCGGCATTGTGGCGATTGCGACCCTGCTGGCGGCTGACCGCCGCAAACTGCTTGCCTCTACCAAAGCCGGGCCAGCAAGCTACCGCCTGTTTGAGCTGCTGCCCATGATGCCGCGCTTTACGATTGAGCAAGTGCGCCAAAAGCTGGGCACTACTTTCCCCACCGCCAATGCGGCGGTGAAGGTGCTGGAAGATGTGGGCATCGTGACCGAGCTGACCGGTCAAAGGAAAAACCGCACCTACAGTTATCAGGCCTATATTTCGCGGCTGTCGGATTGAACTTCAGCGCATCCATCACAAAAAAAGCAAAGCCTGGGAGTGCACAGTGACCGAAGACCCACTCGAACAGGAAACGCTTGGCTGGCTGCCAGAGGCGCAAGCCATGGCCGAGGATGCGCTGGCGTGAACCTGGCGCCTTCCACGGCGGCTATAGGCCAACTGGATGCTGAAGAATCCAGCCAAAACACCGCCAAAGCAAGGCGACTGAAGAGGACCGCATGAACACACCCACCGGCAAATCCGCACTCACCCTACCCAAGGGCTACGCTGACTGTCTGGCACAGCTCAAGGGCCAGATTGCCCAGGCCCGCCAACGCGCCTCGCTGTCCGTTGATTCAGAACTGGTGCAACTCTATCGCCGCATTGGCCGTGACATTTTGGAGCGGCAACAAAGCGAAGGCTGGGGTGCCAAGGTCATTGACCGGCTGGTCTATTTGGTCAGCAGGCTGCTGACCAATATTGTGCCGGACGTTCCCTTGGTCAGATGCGCGCTGCGATGTGCATAAAAAACCGAATTTTCTATACATATCCAGCCTATCATGCAAAGAATTCTTGAATAGCTATACACATCGCGCCGCTTCACCGTTCGACCATGCCCACACTCACGCCGCTTGAACAGCTCAACCCCGCCCGGTTTGAGACGCCCGCCATTCTCAAGAAACTGGCAAGCAGCAGCCGCAAGCTGGCAGAGCTGAAGGGCCTTGCGGCGTCCATTCCCAACCAGGGCATTCTGATCAACACGCTGGCACTGCAAGAGGCCAAGGACAGCTCCGAGATCGAAAATATCGTCACCACCCACGACGAGTTGTTCAAGGACGATGTGCTGCCTGAAACGTTTGCCAATCCTGCCGCCAAAGAGGTGCTGCGCTACCGCCAGGCATTGCGGGTCGGGTTTGAGCGGGTGCACGGCAGTGGCCTGCTCAACTGCAACCACATCATCGAGATTCAGGGCGAGTTGGAGCGCAACAACGCGGGCTTTCGCAAGCTACCGGGCACGGCGCTCAAAGACGGCGGCGGCCAGACCATCTATACCCCGCCACAAGACCCGGCGGAAATCATCGCCCTCATGGGCAGCTTGGAACGCTTCATCAACGAGGCCGATCTGTTTGATGCCGACCCATTGATCAAGATGGCGCTGATCCACCACCAGTTTGGAAGCATCCACCCGTTCTACGACGGCAATGGCCGTACCGGGCGCATCGTGAACGTGCTGTATCTGGTGAAGGAGGGCTTGCTCGACATTCCGGTGCTGTACCTGAGCCAACACATCGTGCGCCACAAGGCCGACTACTACCGTCTGCTGCAAACCGTGCGCGAAGAAGACACCTGGGAAGACTGGGTGCTGTACCTGCTGGACGCGGTGGAGCAAACCGCCGGGCAGACGATTCAGACCGTGCAGGCTATCAAGACCGCGCTGTTTGACTACAAGCAGCGCATTCGCGCGGGCTACAAGTTTTACAGCCAGGATTTGATCAACAACCTGTTCATGCACCCCTACACCAAGATCGACTTTGTGCAGCGCGACTTGGGTGTGTCGCGCATCACGGCCACCAAATACCTGGAAGCGTTGACCGAGGGCGGGTTTGTACAAAAGCAAAAAATCGGGCGCGGCAACTACTATGTGAACCTGGCCTTGAACGCGGTCTTGCAGGGCCAAGCGCCAGGCTCGCCGTGACCGAAGACCAACTCGAACAGGAAGCACTGGGCTGGCTGACCGAGGCTGGCTACGCAACTGTGTTCGGGCCGGACATCGCGCCAGACGGAGAGGCCCCTGAACGCGGCGACTACCGGCAGGTGCTGCTGACGTTTCGCCTGCGCGAAGCCATCCTCAAGCTCAACCCCGGCATCCCCACCGCCGCCCGCGAAGACGCGCTCAAGCAGGTGCTGGACCTGGGTCACCCGGCCTTGCTGTCGGCCAACCGGCTGTTCCACCGCCTGCTGGTGGCCGGTGTGCCGGTGGAGTACCAAAAAGACGGTGAGACGCGCGGCGACTATGTGCGCCTGATGGACTGGGCCACGCCCGAGCGCAACGACTGGCTGGCCGTCAACCAGTTCTCCATCAAGGGGCCGCACCACACGCGCCGACCCGACATCATCCTGTTCGTCAATGGCCTGCCATTGGTACTGCTGGAATTGAAGAATCCGGCGGATGAGGCGGCTGACATCTGGAAAGCCTTCGACCAGATTCAGACCTACAAGGAGCAGATTCCTGAGGCGTTTCAGTACAACGAGTTGTTGGTGATCTCGGACGGCAGCGAGGCGCGCCTTGGCGCACTGTCGAGCAACGCTGAGCGCTTCATGCAGTGGCGCACCATAGACGGTGTGGCGCTCGACCCGCTGGGGCAATTCAACGAGCTGGAAACGCTGATACGGGGCGTGCTAGCACCGGCGTACCTGCTGGACTACCTGCGCTACTTTGTGCTGTTCGAGGACGACGGCGGCATCATCAAAAAGATCGCGGGCTACCACCAGTTCCATGCGGTGCGTCTTGCCATCGGGCAGGTCATCGCGGCATCGCGCCCGGGTGGATCGCACAAGGGCGGCGTGGTCTGGCACACCCAGGGCAGCGGCAAGAGCATCACCATGACCTGCTTTGCAGCGCGCGTGATGCAGGACGCCGCAATGGAGAACCCGACCATCGTCGTCATCACCGACCGCAATGACCTGGACGGCCAGTTGTTTGGCGTGTTCTCGCTGGCGCAAGACCTGTTGCGGGAGCAACCGGTGCAGGCGACCACCCGCCAAGACCTGCGCGCCAAACTCGCCAACCGTCCCTCGGGCGGCATCGTCTTCGCCACCATCCAGAAATTCATGCCCGGCGAGGACGAAGACATGTTCCCGGTGCTGTCAGACCGCAGCAATATCGTCGTCATCGCGGATGAAGCGCACAGGACGCAGTACGGCTTTGAGGCCAAGCTCAAGACCTACAAGCCCAAGTCCGGTGCAAGCCCCGCCCTCACCACTGGTGACGGGTCGGTGAAGGCACACAAGGTCGAGTTCGCACCGCCGCAAGAGGCGCATCAGCGCTATCAGGTTGGCTATGCCCAGCACCTGCGCGACGCCCTGCCCAACGCCACCTTTGTGGCCTTCACCGGCACGCCGGTCTCGTCCGAAGACCGTGACACCCGCGCCGTCTTTGGCGACTACATCCACATCTACGACATGCAGCAGTCCAAGGAAGATGGGGCCACGGTCGCCATCTACTTTGAGTCGCGGCTCGCCAAGCTGGCTATCAACCCGGACGACCTGCCGCAGATCGACGACGAGGTGGACGAACTGACTGAGGACGAGGAAGAGAGCCAGCAGGCCAAGCTCAAGAGCCGCTGGGCTGCGCTGGAGAAAGTGGTGGGTTCCGAGCCGCGCATCGCCAGCGTGGCCGCCGATCTGGTGGCCCACTTTGAAGAGCGCAGCAAGGCGCAGACGGGCAAGGCCATGGTGGTTGCCATGAGCCGCGACATTTGCGTGCACCTGTACAACGAGATCACCAAGCTGCGCCCCGACTGGCACGACGCCGACCCCGAGAAGGGTGTGCTCAAGATTGTGATGACCGGCTCGGCCAGCGACAAAGCCTTGCTGCGCCCCCACATCTACAGCGCCCAGGTCAAGAAGCGGCTGGAGAAGCGCTTCAAAGACCCGCAAGACCCCATGCGGCTGGTGATCGTGCGCGACATGTGGCTGACCGGGTTTGATGCCCCCTGCGTGCACACCCTGTATGTGGACAAGCCGATGAAGGGCCACAACCTGATGCAGGCCATTGCGCGGGTCAACCGGGTCTTTAAAGACAAACAAGGCGGTCTGGTGGTGGACTACATCGGCATCGCCAATGCGTTGCGCAGCGCCCTGAAGGAATACACCGCCAGCAAGGGCCGTGGTCGCCCGTCCGTGGACGCGCACGAAGCCTATGCCCTGCTGGAAGAAAAACTCGACCCGTTGCGGGCCATGTTGCACGCCTTTGACTACAGCGATTTTTTGACCACCGGCCACAAGCGACTGGCGGGTGCGGCCAACCATGTGCTGGGTCAGAAGGATGGCAAGAAACGCTTTGCCGACACTGCGCTGGCGATGAGCAAGGCCTTCACCCTGTGCTGCACCTTGGACGAGGCCAAGGCAGTGCGTGAGGAAGTTGCCTTCTTCCAAGCCGTCAAGGTCATTCTGACCAAGCGCGAGATCAGCCAGCAAAAGAAGACCAACGAGGAACGCGAACTCGCCATCCGCCAGATCATCGGTTCAGCCGTGGTGTCGGAAGAGGTGGTGGACATCTTCAACGCCGTCGGGCTGGACAAGCCCAACATCGGCATCCTCGACGATGCATTTCTGGCCCAGGTTCGCAATCTGCCCGAACGCAATCTGGCCGTGGAACTGCTGGAGCGGCTGATGCAGGGCGAGATCAAGAGCCGGTTTTCGGGCAACGTGGTGCAGGAGAAAAAGTTCTCTGAACTGCTGACCAGCGTCATCCAGCGTTACCAGAACCGGGCCATTGAAACCGCGCAGGTCATCGAGGAACTGATAGCGATGGCAAAGAAGTTCCGGGCCGCTGCCACGCGTGGCGACGAACTGGGCCTGACCGAGGACGAGATTCTTTTCTACGACGCCCTGGCCGACAACGAATCGGCCGTGCGCGAACTCAGCGATGAGATTTTGAAGAAGATCGCCCATGAACTGACCGAAAACCTGCGCCAGAATCTGAGCGTTGATTGGTCACAGCGCCAAAGCGTTCGCGCCAAGCTGCGCCTGATGGTCAAGCGCATCCTTCGCAAGTACAAGTACCCGCCCGATCAGCAAGAAGGCGCAGTGGAACTGGTGCTGGAGCAGGCCCAGGCTTTGGGCGAGGCGTGGATGTAGGGCGCGTCAGTTATTCACGGTCGAATTTGTGATCAAGCGTTGTATTGCCGTCGGATGGAAATCAAGTTGGCTACATTGAAAAAGTCGATACGGCCAACTCCGTGGCGAACGGATGGCCTCGTTATTGAAGCGACGGCTGTCTACAACTGTGCAAGATGCAACGCACCAAGCGCCATGTACATGGCACAACTTACCGTTGGCAGGCTACCTTTGTGCCAAGAATGCCTGAGGCTTGCTCAAAGGGCGGAGTTGAAATGGAACATCAAGGCTGGTGACAGGAGGAAACAAGAAGCAAAAGACCGGGCTGATAAGTGGAATAAAGCCCGTCTAACAGTGTCCGGAGGGGGTGCAAACGGCACTGACAAATCAAGTCGATAACCTACCACTTCCGCCCATTCCCGAGTCGCATCTCTGCTTCAACCATCCCTACAAGTTCTTGTCCCGGTTGCTTACGTGCCCTGGCAAGGTTGAAGATCGTAGCCAGAGTTGCCTTTGCACCAAAGAAAATACATACACCTCGGGAAAAACGGGCCATTCCGCTGATTCAATTGCCGAGGGCTACCGGCCGCGTTCTATTGACGCCCTGAGACCATACCTTGCACAGATTGAAGCCCACATCCTGGAGCAGGCCGGTATTGTGTTCGACGCCCAGGCCGTGCCCGGTGCGCTGCGGGTGGTGGCTGGTTAATTGCAAAGTGTAACGCTACGGGATACAATCCAACATGATCAAGTCATTTGGCCACAAAGGGCTACAGGCATTTTTTGAACGGGGCACAAAAGCAGGCATCCGGCCAGACCATGCGCCCAAACTCGCACGGTTACTGGCTCGCTTGGACGAGGCTGCAAGTGCGCCAGATATGAACCTGCCGGGATGGGGTCTGCATCCGCTCAATGGCGACTTTGCAAACCATTGGGCCGTGTCAGTCAATGGCAATTGGCGGATGACTTTTACCTTTGATGGCACAGACGCTGTGCTTGTCGATTACATGGATTACCACTAGGAGCACCGCAATGAACCGTATGCACAACCCGCCGCACCCCGGCCTCACTTTGCGTGATGACGTGTTGCCTGCATTGGGGCTGGGGGTTACTCAGGCCGCTGAACAGCTAGGCGTTTCCCGTGTGGCACTTTCGCGCATGTTGAATGGCCGTGCGGCTATTTCGCCCGATATGGCCCTGCGCCTTGAGGCATGGCTAGGCGTGGAGCGTGGTGGTAATGCGAGGGTCTGGTTGGCCCAACAGAGTGCCTATGACGTGTGGCAGGCCGAACAGCGATTCAAGGCCGCCGCCATACGCGTAAAGCGTGCACCTGAAATGCGTGCCCCATGAACGCACCGCGTGATGTGAGCCATGACGAGACCGTGGTCCCTCCGTGCGGGCTCCTTGCGATGCGCCTGTATCCATTGAATCTCCGGCTGCTTGCATCTGTTCCTTGGGTTGTTTGTTGATCTTCATACCTACCTCATTGCTCTCTAAACTAACAGGGGGCGGTGTAGCAAGTCATTCTGGCACGGAGGGGTGGCAGAGCAGTGGCGGCTGATGGAGTTGCTGAAGGAAAAGCGCCAGGCCGTCATCTCCCACGCCGTCACCAAGGGCCTGAACCCCGACGCGTCCATGAAGCCGTCCGGCATTGAATGGCTGGGCGATGTACCGGAGCATTGGGGCGTGGTCTCAGCAAAGCGGGTGTCCAGCGTTTTCGTTCCACAGCGAAATAAGCCCGATTTAAATGCGGATTTAGACCGCCGCTAACAGAGGGGCATTTTTGGGTCACGATGGAACAGATGCGCAGTGATGTGATCACCGCATCAGACTTTTGTGTAACTGACGCGGCTGCGGCGGACGCAGGAACCCGTGTACTCCAAGCTGGATCGGTGGTTGCAAGTTGTGTGGGAACCTTCGGTCTCGCATCCATTAACCAGGTGGACGTGATCATCAACCAGCAACTGCAAGCGTTCATTCCTACTGCTCACGTCGATGCGTTTTTCATGCGCCATTGTGTAGTTATCGCAGTGGGCTACTTTGAGCAAGTTGGAACTGCCGCAACCATTGCCTACGTGAATCAATTTGGGTTCGCCAATATGCCTATGGTGTTGCCCCCATTGGTCGAGCAACTGGCGATCGTTTCGTTTGTTAAGGTCGAGTCCGCCCAATTCGACACCCTCACCACCGAAGCCCAACGCGCCATCACCCTGCTGCAAGAGCGCCGCACCGCGCTGATCTCCGCCGCCGTCACCGGGCAGATTGACGTGCGGGGAGTTGCGTCAACGTAGTTCGCATGATTGCACGACCGGGGTGTTACTATAGTGACACCCATTGGAGACCACCATGACCGCTACCACGTCGCTCAAACTCCCAGAAGCTTTGAAAGCCAGCATTGCCCAAGTGGCCGCGTTGGAGGGTAAGACCTCGCATGCGCTGATGGTGGAGACATTGCAGTCGGCGATGGAAGACGCTTTGGCTCGCCAGCAGTTTTATGCCGATGGTGAGGCCTCCTTTGAAGACACGCTGAAGACCAACGCCGTGTTTGGCGCTGCTGATGTCAAAGCCTATGTGATGGCCCGAGTTGCAGGACGCAAGCCCATTAGACCGAAGGCGCAGCCCCTGGATGCCGCCAAGCCCATGAACCGCGTGCATGGCTGAGCTGGTTTACAGCGTGCAAGCCTTGCTGGATCTTGAAAGGCTCAGCGACTTCCTGGAAGAGACCGACCCCAAAGCAGCCGAGCAAACGGCCGAGCTTATTTTTGAGGCGCTTCAAATTCTTACCCGACATCCAGAAATGGGGCGCAAAGTACCTGGGGGTCAGCGCGAACTGGTGATTTCTCGGGGCCGCACCGGCTATCTTGCGTCGTACCGATTTTTGCCGCAAGTAGACCGTGTACTGGTATTGGCCCTGCGCCACCAGCGGGAGTCTGGATACAAGGGCGCGTAGCAAAAAGTCACTTTCATCCGCCAGAATAAAAAGCAAATAGGGAGGGCGATGAGCCTGCATCAAGAAATCAGCTTCGAGCTGGAGATTTGCCACCACCTGTCACAAAACGGCTGGCTTTATTCGGAGCCTGGCACCGATGGCGATGCAGCAGGCTATGACCGCGCCCGCGCCCTGTTCCCCGCCGACCTGCTGGCCTGGGTACAGGCCACCCAGCCGAAGGCTTGGGACACGCTGGTCAAGAACCATGGCGCCAAGGCCGCTGACACGCTGATGGCCCGTCTGCGCGACCAGTTGGACCAGCGTGGCACCCTGGTGTTGAGCTGTTGGGCCTTAAAAGCCCGCTGATGCTGGCGCAGTTCAAGCCCGCACTGGCATCAACCCCGACATCCTGCTGCGCTACGCTGCCAACTGCCTGCGCGTGGTGCGCCAGGTGCGCTACTCGCTGCATTGCGAAAACAGCATCGACCTGGTGCTGTTCCTGAACGGCCTGCCGGTGGCAACTGGCGAACTCAAGACCGACTTCACCCAGAGCATTGGCGATGCCGTTGACCAATACCGCTTTGACCGCAACCCGCGCCCCAAGGGTCAGGCGCCTGAGCCGCTGCTGTCGTTTCCGTCGGGTGCGCTGATCCACTTCGCGGTCAGCAACTCCGAGGTGGCGATGGTCACCAAGCTGGCAGGGCCAGCTACCGTGTTCCTGCCTTTCAATCTGGGCGATGACGGTGCTGCCGGTAATCCGGTGAATGCTGCCGGTGGACACCGCACGGCCTACCTGTGGGAGCAGGTGTGGGCGCGTGAGAGCTGGCTGGAGATATTGGGGCGCTACCTGATCGCCCAACGCGACAAGAAGAAGCAGATCGAGAAGATCATCTTCCCGCGTTACCACCAGCTTGACGCCACCCGCAAGCTCCAGGCAGCAGTCTTGACAGACGGCCCTGGTGGCAAGTACCTGATCCAGCACAGCGCCGGTTCCGGCAAGACCAACTCCATCGCCTGGACCGCGCACTTTCTGGCCGAGCTGCACGACGCAGAAAATCGCAAGGTGTTCGATACCGTGCTGGTGGTGTCGGATCGCAACGTGATCGACGCCCAGTTGCAGGAGGCCCTGTTCGACTTCCAGCGCACCACCGGCGTGGTTGCCACCATCAAGAACACCGACGGATCAAAAAGCGCCGCGCTGGCCGAGGCCCTGTCTGGTGACAAGAAGATCGTGGTCTGCACCATCCAGACCTTCCCCTTCGCGCTGGAGGCCGTGCGCAAGCTGGCTGCCACCCAGGGCAAGCGCTTCGCAGTCATCGCTGACGAGGCGCACAGCTCCCAAACCGGCGAGGCCGCCAGCAAGCTCAAGGCCGTGCTGAGCCCCGACGAGCTGAAAGACCTGAACGACGGCGGCGAGGTCAGCACAGAGGACATTCTGGCCGCCCAGATGGCAAGCCGTGCCGAAGACGGTGGCATCACCTTTGTGGCCTTCACTGCCACGCCCAAGAACAAGACGCTGGAGCTGTTTGGCACGCGCCCCGACCCCAGCCGCAAGCCTGCGCCCGACAACGTGCCCAAGCCCTTTCACGTCTACTCCATGCGCCAGGCCATCGAAGAAGGCTTCATTCTGGACGTGCTACAGAACTACACACCCTACAGCCTGGCCTTCAAGCTGGCCCATAACGGCCAAGAGGTGAACGAGCGCGAGGTAGAGCGCAACGCCGCCATGAAGGGCATCATGGGTTGGGTGCGGCTGCACCCGTACAACATCGCCCAAAAGGTGCAGGTGGTGGTGGAGCACTTCCGCGAGTTCGTGGCACCTCTGCTGAACGGCAAAGCCAAGGCGATGGTGGTGGTGGGCAGCCGCCTGGAAGCGGTGCGTTGGCAACTGGCAATCGACAAATACATCAAGGCCAACAATTACGGCTTCGGCACGCTGGTGGCCTTCTCCGGCGAGGTGAATGACAAGGACTCTGGCGCCGAGCCATTCACCGAGGTCAGCAAGGCGCTAAACCCTGGCCTCAAGGGCCGCGACATCCGCGAAGCCTTCAAGGGCGAGGAATACCGAATCCTGCTGGTGGCCAACAAGTTCCAGACCGGGTTCGATCAGCCGCTGCTGTGCGGCATGTACGTGGACAAGCGCCTGGCAGGCATTCAGGCGGTGCAGACGCTCAGCCGCCTGAACCGTGCCTACCCTGGCAAGGACACCACCTACGTGCTGGACTTCGTGAACGACACCGCCGAGGTACTGGCCGCCTTCAAGACCTACCACACCACCGCCGAGCTGTCGGCCACCACCGACCCGAACCTGGTCTTCAACCTGCGCGCCAAGTTGGACGGCGCCGGGCACTATGACACCGTCGAAGTAGACCGCGTGGTCAAGGTCGAGCTGAACCCCAAGGCCAAGCAAAGTGAACTGGTCGCCGCACTGGAGCCGGTGCAAGACCGCATCATGCGGCGCTACAAGGCAGCGGTGGCGGCGCTCAAAACCGCCAAGGAGAAGAAGGACGACACCGCCGTCAAGGCCGCACAGGACGAGCTGGACGCACTGGTTTTGTTCAAGGGCGATATGGGCGCCTACCTGCGGCTCTACACCTTCCTGTCGCAAATCTTTGACTACGGCAATACCGGGATTGAGAAGCGGTCGATTTTCTACAAGCGCCTGCTGCCCCTGCTGGAGTTTGGCCGCGAACGCGAGGGCATTGACCTGTCCAAGGTGGTGCTGACCCACCACCACCTCAAGGACCAGGGCAGCCGCAGCCTGCCATTGTCAGACGGCGAGACACCCAAGCTGGCCCCCATCACCGGAGCGGGCAGCGGTGGCGTGCAGGAGCAGCAAAAGGCCTACATGGCCGAGCTGATAGCAAAGCTCAACGACCTGTTCGGCTCCGAGACCAGCGAGCAGGACCAACTGCGCTACGTCAACGGCACCATCCTGGGCAAGGTAGCCGAGTCGGCCAAGCTCCAACAGCAAGCCGCCAACAACACCAAGGAGCAGTTTGCCAACTCACCGGACCTGAAGACCGAGTTGCAAAACGCCATCATTGCCTCGTATGACGCGCACACGGCCATGAGCACGCAGGCGCTGAACTCGCCCATCGTCATGCATGGGCTGTTGGATATCTTGCTCAACCATGCGGGGTTGTACGAGACGCTGCGGGGGCAAAGTGCAGTGCATCGACAGTAGATACAAAGGCTACAGCCCTTACCGTTTTTGAAAATTTTCAAAATTTAAATTTTGGGCCAGTGGGGCTACACAGGATACGAGCGAACCCGGTCCACGGGTGCCGGGTGGGGTGGGAGGGTCACCGCAGCGTAATTTGCCCGGCAAGCTCCAGGGCCAGAAAACTAATCGTCGGCTTCGACCACAGCTACCGGGTGATCGTGCTCGTAGCGCGCCGCAACGCCGACGTCTCTCAAAAAATCGGCGAAGTTCGTCCTGGTGTTCAGGTCAACCGATATCGGACTTTTGCCCCAAGCCCTGTCGAGCAAATTTGAGGCAGCTTGGACACGCGAAGCGGGCGGCGCTGTAGGGTCGTCCATGATCTCGGCCAGTAGGCCAATGGCCTTTTCGGTGTGGGTGCGGGCAAGTGCTGTGACCGAGGGGCCTACCCCTGCTGGCCTGCCAGCGCCGGTTAAGCAGGAGCCGGGCAACAGGCGACCTTGCTCGTCGCGCTCGGCCAACTTGAGTTCTCGGCGGCGGGCGATGTTGGCTGGGCTGCGTGGGTCGTCGTCGGTGGGCATGGGAATGTTCATGGGCATGAGACTACGCCCAACGCCAGCATTTGGAAACAACCGTGAACCGTCGCTTGACAGTCTAGGGATTCAAGAAACCGTCTTACATCCGCCGTTACATCAGGTCCAAACAAAAAAGCCCCGACCTTGTGAGTCGGGGCTAAGTTGTTGATTCATATGGTGCCACTTGTCGGAATCGAACTGACGACCTTCTCCTTACGAATGACGGAATAAATCAATTTGCCTTTGTTGATTGGAGTAGTAAAATCTATACAAATCAACAGCTTACAGGTTAACCACTGGACAAGTGAACAGTTAAAGCATTGATTGGATTTGGGCTTTATTCGCTGAATTTGCCTACAAGTTGCCTACAGATTTTGGGGAAGACATGAAACAGCAAGAAAACCGTGTGAACCTGACCGCTGGCCGGGTGGATGCGTTCACCTGCCCGACAGGCAAGGCACAAGCGTTTCTATGGGACACCGACACCCCATCCCTGGCGCTGCGCGTGACCCCAACAGGCCGCAAGACCTATGTGTTTGAAGCCCGGTTGAATGGTGCGACCATCCGCATGACTATTGGCACTCTGACCGACTGGCCGATAAAGGAGGCCCGCACCAGAGCCCAGGGGTTGAAGATGATGGTTGACGCTGGCACAGACCCACGTGAGGTAGAGCGCGACCGTCAAGCCGCCGTCACTGAAAAGAAGGCCGTAGCACTTGCCAAGGTGGCAGCTGACAAGGTGCAAGCCCTGACCGTGGGCGACTTGTGGCCGCAGTACTTGGATGAAGGCAAGCCCAAGCGCCGCCCAGCGTGGAAACCGCGCTACCGTGCCGACATACTTTTGATGTCGTCACCAGGTGGCGTTAAGAAGGTGCGCGGGCAGGGCTTCACGCGAGTGGGGCCGCTATACCCGCTGATGGCGATGCCGCTGACCCAGATAAACGAGGACACGCTGAAGGCCTGGCACGATAAGGAAGCAAGGCAGGGCGCCGACTATGCCGCCCGCGCCCTGATGATTTTTCGCGGCTTCCTGCGCTGGGCTGCCAGCAAGCCGGAATATCGGGGCCTTGTGAACCGGGCCGCCGGCAGTGCGCCCGCCATTCTCGACACACTACCCAGCACCAAGGCCAACAAGCGCAAAGACTGCCTGGAGGCCGCGCAGTTGCCCGGCTGGTTTGCTGGTGCCGACACGCTGGGTAACAGGACGATTGCGACCTACCTGAAGGCGCTGGTGCTGACTGGCGCACGCCGCGAGGAGATGGCCGGGCTGCGCTGGGAAGATGTGGATTTCAGGTGGAGCCGCATAACCCTGGCTGACAAGGTGAACGACACGCGGGTTATTCCGCTGTCGCCCTACCTGGCGCAAATGCTTGTGACCCTGCCGCGAGTGACAACCGAAGACGGCAAAGCAAACCCGTTTGTGTTCGCCGCCAAGTCTGCCAGCGGGCATATTGAGGAGCCCCGTTCTAATTTCAGCAAGGTGAATAAACACGCTGGCGTCGTCAAGCTGACCATTCACGGCCTGCGCCGTTCTTTTTCCCTGCTGGGAGAGGCGGCCGGCGCCCCTGCTGGCGCGATTGCCCAAGTGATGGGGCATTCTCCCGATTCAATCGCTGAAGGCTACCGGCCTCGTTCCATCGACGCCCTGAGGCCATACCTTGCGCAGATTGAGGCGCACATTCTGCAACAGGCCGGGATTGTGTTTGATGCGACGGCCGCGCCCGATGCATTGCGGGTGGTGGCTTGAAATAGTTAATTGATGCCTATACAATAAATACAGCAATGAAACTCACGTACGACCCCAACAAGGACGCCGCCAACATCATCAAACATGGGTTATCCCTGGCTGATGCGTTGTTGGTGTTTGATGCCGCTGACAAGCTGACACTGAAAAGCCCAACGGGTGACGAAGCCCGGTTGATGGATGTTGCAATGGTGGCGGTTGCTGGCGTGGTGCTGGTGCTGGTTTACGTGATGCGAGAACCGGACGAACTGCGGGCTATCTCGTTGCGCCGCGCATCAAAACAGGAAAGGACTCTATATGCCAAGAATCACCACTAAGCCCACTGGCACCGACTGGGAGAGGGTCAAGCGCGATGCTGCTGAGGATATGCCCGTTGATGACCAGTCCGGGCCGTATGACCCCAGCGACACCGCCGCCGTGTCCGCCTACTGGCAACAGGCAACCATCACCCGAGGACGTGGCCGGCCGCCTGTGACAGTCAAGCGCCCGACCCTGAACATGCGTGTGGATGCCGACGTGCTGGAGGCATTTAAAGCCACAGGGCCGGGCTGGCAAACTCGCATCAATGCTGCGCTGCGTGATGCCGTGTCGCATGGTGTGACGAAGGCTGGCGCTTGACCTGAAAGATGCCTTTACCGACATGCGCGGCTGGTCGTCCAGCAACCTGAAATACATGCGATTTTTTGCCCAACATTGCCCGGATGGTCTATTTGGTCAGCAGGCTGCTGACCAAATGCCATGGTTCCATATCGTGACACTGCTAACCCAACTGGACAACGCCGCAGACCGGGAGGTAGCGCCTGAGCCGGTGGCGGCATAAACCGTTTTGCCCCAGCTAGGCCCGCATCGAAACCGGGCCGAAAAGTCGGACACCTTCACCGGCCGGCTGGGGCGCCCAATGAAGTGAACACCTGAAGGGGTGCTATGACGACCGGAGATTTTGGCGATGGCGAAGACCGTCCCATAAACAAGAGCTACTGGCCTATGCGAATTCCAGCAAAACACCTATTCCGTGTTAGTTTGATAGAGCTGCGCAGATTTCTATCGGATGCGCGTAACCAGGAGTGTCAAGAGACGGAGTATGGGATGCCTATCAGCGCACGCGACGCTGTATTTAAGCGTTATGGCTGCTCTCTTGAAGAGGCAGAAATGGCGCTGGCTTGCATTGATTTGGCGGAATTGCAGGCATGGGACGAGACTGCATTGATGGACGCCGTAGTAGTCGGGTATGGTGGCGATGATGAACGTGTGGCGCAGGATTATGGGAGCCGTGAGTCTCTGGCCCGCCGCATCTCCCTGGCCGTGAAGTTCGAGAAGGCGCCGGAATTGATGAGCCCCGCAGATGGCGTGTTTCTACTATGCCGCGCCAATATCCCGTTTTTCCCCCCACTGCTAGTAGCTGTGGCATCGCGTCAATTGCTTTCAGCTGCAACGCGGCACAACTATTCTTTGCTGATGCGCCTTTTGGAGCCTGGGCAAACTTCGGCAATTGCCGACACCGCGCCAGCACAGAGCCCCGCAACGCCTGGGCCTGTGACTGTCGGTAACCTACCTGATGCCGTAGAGCGTACTCAAGTGAAGCGCCGGACATGGCGGGATGTTGCATGGCTCTATGTTGTAGAGACATTCAAAGCAGGCCAATATTCAACAGCCAAAGACTTTTACCGGGCACTTGAAAACAGGGCTGGCACGAATGGCTCCCCTTTTGACAAAGGAACAGGTGTAAATAGTCACAGTCTCTACGTTCGTGAAATGAGTGAAACAGTGACGTTAAAAACGATTCAAAACGCATGGGCCGAAATCAAGGCAAACTGGTAAATGCGTTAAATTTCAACCCTTGATTCCCGCAGTTCCCGCAGTTCCCGCCGGGAATCTGGGGAATGTAGGGAATAAATAGTTCGAGACCTCAACAGCGCAAAACGCGCAGAAAGGCTCTCGAATGCAAACCGCATCAATCAGCATCCAAGCGATGCGCGAGGCAACCGCCCCGCAACAGTTCCCCGCACCGTTCCCGCCGCTGGCGCTGGTGAATAAACCCAACCTCACGACAGCCGAAACCGCCTACTACCTGAACCGCCGCCCGCAGACCTTGAGGGGCTGGGCTTGTCTGGAGAATGGCCCGCTTCGCCCCTGCCGTATCGGTGGCTTGCTGGCCTGGAATACTGCGACCGTTAAGGCACTGGCCGGAGTTGCAGCGTAATGGCCGCCCGCTTTATGCCGCTGGCCGTGGCAATTGTCCAATTGATGCCATACGCCTATTGCTTCGCGCTGGGCATGGTGGCGCAAAAAACAATTGGGGCATAAATGAAAACGCCCCAGCTTCCCAAAGAAAACCAGAGCGCCCCTAACAAGCGCAAGTTTAACGGCACAAGCAACCCGCGCCAGCTTCGCGCAACACAGGCAATGTTTCGCCGCCCTATCAGCCGCCAAGAGCTTGATTCAGTAGCTGGCTGCACCAATGGCCCCGACCTAATCGCCGCCCTGCGTGCGCTGGGTCTGATCATCGAATGCGACCGCATCAAGTTCATTGACCGCGACGGAAAAACTGTCGTCCTGGTGTCTATTAATTTTCCAGCAAGGGTAAGCACATGGTTAATGCTTGGCTCTCCGAACGCAAGAAAGGTGGTGCAGCATGAGTAAGCACGAGAAGCCCCGGCGCGACCCACGCGGCCACAGCCTGCGCATCTATGACGACATTTACGACAGCCCCGCATTTGCAGCCCTGTCCCCGCATGATGTGCTGGCATACCTGGCGCTGCTGCGCGAGCTGCGGGGGTCCAACAATGGCGACCTGTCATTGCCGCTTAGCCGCGCCAGCAAGTGCGGCATAACCCATCATGTGACCCTTGCCCGCAGCCTGCGCGCGCTGTGCGCCGTGGGTCTGGTGGCAGTGACCCGCAAAGGTGGCTGCACCTCTGGCGGACAGCGCCAGCCCACGCTGTACCGTGTCACCGACCGCGAATGCTACGCCATCCCCGCAAAGCTGCTGGACGCAACCAAGGAGACCAACGAATGGAAGCGCATCGCCAGCCTTGAGCAGGCCGCCGGGCTGATTGCTGCGGCTGAGATTGCAGCCAAAAAGGAGTACTCAGAAAAAATTAGCCTAGGTCACGCCGTGACAGCGACCACGTCACGGCGTGACCTGGTCAGCCCTAAAACCACGTCACCGCGTGACACCTGGAACGCTGGACCACGTCACGGCGTGACTATGGCTGAAAAGGGCTCAAACCCAATGCCCATGCGGGTTGCAGCCGAGTTTCCCATGAGGGTGAAAAATCAATCCATACGTCACCGCGTGTACCACCTTTATATATTGCCATCCCTAGGCCGTTTTATGCCTGCACGGGACACGAGAACAGACACCGCTGGCTGAGCCCTGGTCAGATTGAATTCATCGCCAGCCTGACCGCTTCAAATCAAATTCACTGAACGCCCAACATGCAAACAAACCCCGAGCACATCTCGAACCTGACCATTGAAATTGAAGAAGATGGCAGCGTGGTCCTTGAGCAGGATTGCACCGGCAACATCAGCCGGGTATGGGTCCATCCGGTCCAGCTTCGCTACATTGCCGAAAAAATGGGCCTGGTTGAAACAAGCGACCCAAAGGCCGCCAAGACCATTGCAACATTGGAGCGCCGTTTGCTGGTGCTGCGCGACCGTATCGACGAGTTGCACGACTACCTGGTCAACCACTCAGACCACAAACATGCCGACCTCAGTTATGAGGTGACATTTTCGCGGGCGAGCCTGGACATTGTGGAAGAGTTCTGCCATGACCTTGACGAACAGCCGTACAACACCGCACGCGACGCCACGCCGTCCGCACCATGCACCGCGCCCAGCGCCGCCGCTGGTGACCACTGATTGAGCAAAATGGTTTCAAAGAAAAAAGCACCGCCGCACGCCTGGAAGCCGGGCCAGTCTGGCAACCCCAAGGGCCGCCCGGCTGGCAGTGGCGAAGTGTCCAAACTTCGCGCCAGCATTGCAGCGCGTGTGCCCGAGTTGCTGGCTGCCATGATGACAAGAGCCCTTGATGGTGATGTGGGGGCCGCACGCCTACTGCTGGAACGCGCCATCGCACCGCTGAAGGCCGCAGAACCTACCCAAGCCCTAAGCCTGCCTGATAGCAGCCTGACCGACCAGGGCCGCGCCGTGCTGGCATCCGTGGCCGCTGGTCAACTCGCGCCGGGGCAGGGTGCCGCGCTGCTGGGTGCGATTGGAACGCTGGCGCGAGTAGCTGAATTTGACGAACTGGAAGCGCGAATAGCTGGACTGGAGGCCCAAAGTGCCAAATCTAAAAGAGAGACTTAAAAGGCTTGAACGGGCAATATTGCCCGCAGTGGATGACATTCCGCCTGCCTGGATTGAAGTTCGCCTATCAAGGCTTGGGGATACCCCGTATGAGGACAGCGAAATAATTGGTTGCCGTCACTGGGACTGCAAAGTCCCCCGACTTGAAGGTGAAACCGTAGAGCAGCTAAAAACCAGAGCGATGCAGGAAAACCCGAAGATTAAGGTTTGGTTTTTTTCGTACCGCAAGCGTGAAAATCGACCGCCGATAATTTGAGAATTCGTAAGGAATGCGCCGGGTTTGTGGGCAGGATTGTTTTCCCTGCAAAGTAGTCGGCAACAAGAAAACAAATCCGCCAAGACACATCTAAAAAAACGGACGAATATCGGAGCATCAGCGTAAAAAAACTGATGAACCGCCCACGATTGCGAAAGTGCGTCGCACTTGGACACATCAAAAACGGCAAGATAACGCCGTTTGCATGGCTGAAAGGGGTGAATGTTGCATTGTGTTCCCCAGCCTAGATTTACATGACCAGTGGCGGGACCGCTGCAACGGGCGGTGACCTGCGCGGGGTGGCGCTTGGGCCATCGCCCGAGCTAACGTAAGGCGCCAAAGTAAATGCGACTGGCGACAAAGTTCTGCGACCAATTGGCCGCAGTTGGTGCGACTGGCCTTAAAAGCGGGGTGAGGCCCAACTTCATTCAGAAGCCGTTCACGGCATTCAGCCTTGTGCCGGCCCGAAGTCGGTAGAGCAGCGGAAGCGGTCACACGGCCAGCGCGCTCATATGGCTTTCTGACGTTTAAAATCACTCCAAGACAGTCTGCTGGGTTTGTCGGGATTTTTATACCTGTATGTATTTCATGACAAGCCGCCGCAATCAAGGCTGCAAGCCACTTTAAGGGGTTTTTGATGTCCAGATTATCGAGCAGCGTCCAAGTTATAGAGCAGGTTTTGCTCCATACATTACGTTAGCCGTTCTACTACGAAAAGAAAGAGAACCATGATCGCAGCACAAACTGAAGCAAAGCGTTTTATCAACTGGCTTAAGAAATACAACCACCATGGAGGGTATGACAACTTAGGGCAGGCGCTTCATAGCTGGTGTGTCGCCGATGGTGGTGTCAACCGCCTTGGTTTTGACTATGCCCAATTTCTGCAAATGGTTATAGCCGTGCTCGTTACAGCGAAAGGTTCGTTGCGTGTCGGAATTGATGTTGGCACAAATAAATACGAAGACCTTGCCCCACCAACTGCATTCGACGGTTGGCTTCCTGATCGAGATGATTTTCAGGCTGCTGTTGAAGAAACAAAAGCGCGCCAAGCTGAGAGGAACGGCTAACCCGGCAGTCCACCGGACGCTGCGCGATAAAGCCGCGCAGCGCCGGTGACTTCTACGTTAAACCTGCGTTTCGTGCGTCAGCTTTGGAGCGCAGCAGCTGACCGCAGCCAGCCCTTTTTTGACGTACGCCCTACACCGATTAGATGGGCAACACAAACCTCCACCATCAGTCGGTCTAAAGCCTACCAACTCATGAAGCGTTGCAAGAACTTTGTCATCGAGATAGGTCAGTCGCAGTAACTCTGTCGGAAATCCTCGACCCCTGTGGCGCGGCCCAAGGTAAGCCCTTGACTTCATTGAATGTGTCAATGCAATTACTTTGGAGGCCTACGGCTGAAGCTGCCCGGCAGCTGCCGCATTTTGTTGAACGAATGTAAACGACCGACCGCCACAACCAAGCCCAGCACTCGCCGGGCTTTTTTTTGCCTGGCGCTGGTGAGCACGCCATAGGCCGGGCTTTGCTTGCGCTGCATTTGGCAAAGTTGCCTACAGATTGCCTACAAGGCAGTAAAAATTCCGAAACAAAAAAGCCCCAGTCTTGTGAACCGGGGCTAAGTTGTTGATTTCATTGGTGCCACTTGTCGGAATCGAACTGACGACCTTCTCCTTACGAAGGAGCTGCTCTACCAACTGAGCTAAAGCGGCACTAAGTCGGCGATTATAGCGGTGCGTGGTAGCTTACCGCCCGCTCGACCTCGTTCTTGGAGCCCAGGATGACGCTGACGCGCTCATGCAGCTTGCCCGGCACGATGTCTAGAATGCGTTCGCGTCCGGTGCTGGCCGCGCCGCCGGCCTGTTCCACGATCCAGCCCATGGGGTTGGCCTCGTACAGCAGGCGCAGTTTGCCGGGCTTGCCTGGTTCGCGCTTGTCCCAGGGGTAGAGGAAGACGCCACCGCGGGTCAGGATGCGGTGCACATCGGCCACCATGCTGGCAATCCAGCGCATGTTGAAGTCTTTGCCGCGCGGGCCTTCCCGGCCGGCCAGGCATTCGTCGATATAGCGCTTCACTGGCTCGTCCCAGTGGCGCATATTGCTCATGTTGATGGCAAATTCCTTGGTGTCTTCCGGGATGCGCAGCTCTCGCTGGGTCAGCACAAAGGAACCCTGCTCGCGGTCCAGGGTGAACATGGCCACGCCGTCGCCCACGGTCAGCACCAGCGTGGTTTGTGGGCCGTAAATGCAATAGCCTGCGGCCACTTGCTTGGTGCCGGCTTGCAAGAAGTCCTGCTCGGACACGCCCGCGCCCTCGGGCTTCATGAGCACGCTGAAGATGGTGCCAATGCTGACATTGACATCGATGTTGCTGGAGCCGTCCAGGGGATCAAACAGCAGCAGGTATTCGCCCTGTGGGTAGCGGTTGGGCACCACGTGGATGCCTTCCATTTCCTCGCTGGCCATGGCTGCCAAGTGGCCGCCCCATTCGTTGGCCTCGATCAGCACATCGTTGGCAATGATGTCGAGCTTCTTTTGGATTTCGCCCTGTATGTTCTCGCTCTCGCTTTCGGCCACGCCCAGCACGCCGCCCAGCGCGCCCTTGTTGACGGCCAGGCTGATGCTCTTGCAGGCCCGCGCGACCACTTCGAGCAGCAGGCGCAGTTGCGCTGGAATGGCGCCGTCCTTGCGTTGCTCTTCGACCAGGTAGCGGGTCAGTGAAATTTTCGGTGACATAGATACTCCTTCGTTTAATCAGCTAAGGCGCGTGCGACAACTTCACGCACGTCGTTGCTTAAATCACTCTTGGCCGCGACGCGCTTGAGCGCTTCGCAGGCGGCGCTGCGGTAGGGCTCGGCCAGACGCTTCCAGCGGTCCATGGCGCGCGCCAGTCGGGCCGCTACTTGGGGGTTGATGGCGTCGAGTTCGATGACGCGCTCGCTCCAGAACACATAGCCGGCCGCGTCCGGGCGGTGGAAGCCGCCGGGGTTGGCGCTGCAGTAGCTAAAGATCACGCTGCGCGCCCGGTTCGGGTTGCGCAGATTGAAGTCGGGGTGGGTCATGAGCTGGCGCACGGCAGGCAGCACATTGCCGCCGCGATCAGAGGCGCCGGCCTGCAGGGCAAACCACTTGTCCAGCACCAGGGCTTCGTCCTTGAACAGGGCATGAAAGCGCGCCAGGGCGCCGGCAGCCAACGCGTGGCCGCTGCCCACCAGGGCCTGCAAGGCGTTGAAGCGGTCGGTCATATTGGCCGCAATCTTGAAGCGCTGCAGCGTCTTGCCCGGCCAGACCATGTCGCCGGACTGCACCGCTGCCAGGCACAAAAAGTTGAGTGCCATGCCGGCCAGGGCACGGCGCCCGCTCGACACCGGGTCGGGGCGGTAGGCCCCGTTGTCCTGGTGCATCGTGAAGGCCCATTCCCAGTCGGCTTGCAAGGCGGTGGCGAGTTGCAGGCGCATGCTTTCGCGCACTTCGTGGATGCGCTGCGGGTCTACCAGGGTCAGCTGCTCGGCGATATAGGTTTCGCTGGGCAGGGTCAGCACCAGTTCCTTGAAGGCCGCGTCCAGCGTGGGGTGGCGCAGCACGGCGCGCATGGCATCCAGATAGGGCGCGTTGAGAACCGCCTCGCTGTTGCCCGAGGCAATGGCCACCGTAGCGCTGCGCAGGGCCAGGCGCTGCCCGGCTTCCCAGCGGTTGAAGGGGTCGGGGTCGTTGGCCAGCAGGGTCAGCAACTGCGCATCGCTGTAGTCAAAGTCCAGCAGCACCGGCGCTGAGAAGCCGCGCAGGATGGAGGGCACGGGCTCCTCTGCCACATTCTCAAAGGTGATGGACTCGCTGTGGGCGGTCATGACGAACAGGTGGCTACCGGCCGCGCTGCTGCCGGCGGTGTGCATCGGCAGGGCGGCACCGCTGTGTGCACCTACCAGTCCCAGGCTGATCGGGATCACAAAGGGCTGCTGGTTGGTTTGGCTCGACGTGGGCGCACAGCTCTGGCTGAAGTGCAGGGTGTAGGTCTGCGCCTGTGCGCTGTACTCGCCGCGCGCCGTTACACGCGGTGTGCCGGCCTGGCTGTACCAGTGCTTGAACTGGGGCAGCAGCTTGGCCAAGGGTGAGTGGGGGTTGGCATCGGCAATCGACTGCGCGAAGTCGTCACAGGTCACGGCCTGGCCGTCAAAGCGTTCGAAATACAGCTTCATGCCGCGCTCGAAACCCTTGCGCCCGGAAAGCCCCGGCGCACCTGCGAGCGTTTGCATCATGCGCACCACTTCCGCACCTTTTTCGTAAATGGTGACGGTGTAGAAGTTGTTGATCTCGATGTAGCTGTCGGGGCGCACCGGGTGGGCCATGGGGCCGGCGTCTTCGGGGAACTGGGCGGTGCGCAGCACGCGCACATCTTCAATGCGCTTGACGGCGCGGGCCGATGGGTCGGCGCACAGGTCCTGGCTGAACTCCTGGTCGCGAAACACCGTCAGGCCTTCCTTGAGCGAGAGCTGGAACCAGTCGCGGCAGGTGATGCGGTTGCCGGTCCAGTTGTGGAAATACTCGTGGCCGACCACGCTCTCGATGTTGGAGTAATCCACATCGGTGGCGGTGGCCTGATTCGCCAGCACGTACTTGGTGTTGAAGATGTTGAGGCCCTTGTTCTCCATGGCGCCCATGTTGAAGTCGCTGGTGGCCACAATCATGAAGCGCTCCAGGTCCAACGGCAGACCAAAGCGCGCCTCGTCCCAAGCCACAGAGGCCATCAGGGAATTCATGGCGTGCTCGGTCTTGTCCAGGTCGCCCGGGCGCACATAGACCTGCAGCAGGTGCTCGCTGCCAGCGCGCGAGGTGATGCGCTGCTCGCGGCTGACCAACTGGCCGGCCACCAGGGCAAACAAATAGCAGGGCTTCTTGTGCGGATCGACCCACTTGGCAAAGTGGCGGCCGTCTTCCAACAGGCCTTGCTCGACCAGGTTGCCGTTGGACAGCAGCACCGGGTACTTGGCCTGGTCGGCGCGCAGGGTGACGCTGTAGCTGGCCATCACATCCGGGCGGTCCAGGAAGTAGGTGATGCGCCTGAAGCCTTCGGCCTCGCATTGCGTAAAGAAGGAGTCGTTGCTGACGTACAGGCCCATCAGCTTGGTGTTCTTGGACGGCAGGCAGGTGGTAAAAATTTCCAGCGCAAAGGGCTCGGGGCCTTCGGGCAGGTTCTCCAAAACGAGCACATTCCCATCCATTTTGAAGGAGGTGCCGGTGCCGTTGACCAGCACGCGCGCCAGGTTCAGCTCTTCGCCGTCCAGGCGCAGCGCCTGTGCCGGCACGTCCGGGTTGCGGCGCAGCGTCATCTTGTTCAGGACGCGGGTCTTGGCGGCGTCCAGGTCGAAGCACAGGTCTACCGTGTCAATCCAGTAGGCCGGGGCGCTATAGGCCTCGCGCAGTACGGTGGTCGGCGCGGCTGGCGCACCATCGCCTTTAAAGCTTTGCAACATGGTATTTCTCCAGAAATTTGTTGTCCGTTAATTCGGTGAAGTTCTTCGCATGGGCCAGCACATGGTCGCCCGCCAGTTCAGCGGCGGAGTGCCCGGTGCAGATGCCCACGGCCCGCATGCCTGCGCGCCGGGCCGCTTCGATGCCCAAGGGCGCATCTTCAAACACAATACATTGCGCAGGTGACACTCCCAGGCGGCGTGCCACTTCCAAAAAAATCGCCGGATCGGGCTTGCCAGGTAGGCCTTCGTCGCCGCCCACCGCAACGCTTGGTAGCGGGCGCAGCAACAGGCGCTCATAGGCAAAGGCGATGTTGTGCCGGTCTCCGGCCGTGCCCACACCGATCTGCAGGCCACGCGCGCGGGCTGCTTCGGCAAAGGCGCTAAAGCCCTGCACCTCGGCAAACTTCGGCGCGAAGATTTCGCGGTACAGGGTTTCTTTTTCCTGGACATAGGCCAGCGCCTCGGCGTCCTGCATGTCGCGGCAGAACAGGATGCGCATGCACTCCAGACCGGTGCGCCCGGTGGTGCGGCGCATCAGCTCGGGCAGGTCCACTGCGATGCCATGGCGCTGGGCGAGCAACAGCCAGCTCTCGGTATGCGAGGGCATGGAGTCCACCATGGTGCCGTCCATGTCGAAGATGAAGGCCACTGTAGGTTGCATATTTCTCATGCTGTCAGTTTCAAAACGGCAGCTTCCAATCGCTGGTAACTGGGGGAGCACAAAGCCAGCTTTTCCAGGTTCAATTGCGCAGTAACTTTTGCCTGATGCGCCGTCGGCTTGTAGGCTGCACCGGAAGGTTGCGCGTCAGAGAGCCATCCTTTGGCATCGCGAATGGATTCGGGTTGTGACGGAAATTCTTTGCTCTCTGGAATCAGAGCAAGGGCCTGTCGCGTTGCTTCAGCATCCCAAAGAAACAAAGATTCAAATTCTTTCACAATGAAGCAGGCATCAAACAATTGCTTTGGGCGAAGTTTGGCGGCTTCCAAGCGCATATCACTCTCCGCCGTGATCACGTCAATGCAATCGGCGCAATCGAAGTCCAGCACGCACAGTATCGCCGCATCTTCTAGGATGGCGGCGCCAAAGAAGCGTGAAAAGTTGGCCTTCACTTTGGGAAGCTCGCCCCGGCGTTGAGGGTGCAATACCTCCACATCAAAGCGCTGGTGCGCGTGAAGGATACGGCGTAGCAAGACGGGGACGGCGCGTTCATCTCCCTCACCTTCCACAATGGCAAGCAGTCTTTTCGGCATCTTCATGGCAGAGCGGGCTGAAGCCCCTCCGCTGCCATGAACTCGCCAAGGCCCATCAGTCCCAATTTGACTGCGTCTTGTTGTGAGTGCTTGATGGGCGCTATTTCCGTCAGGCCGCCGTTCATGGTCACAACGCGGACGTTGTCCGGACCAAAGTGGTCAATCAGTTGTGGACTGTGTGTAGTGACAATCACCTGCGTTACTTCAGATACTTCCTTGAATGCTTCTGCCAACATGGACAGCACACCAGGGTGGACAGTTTGTTCCGGCTCTTCCACGACCATCAATGTCGGGGCAGGGGATTGGTAAAGAGACAAAAGAATGCCAAATATGCGCAGCGTCCCGTCGGAGAGTTGCACTGGATCAAACGCGCGTGAGTCGGTGGGGGACGTGCCAAAGTGAAACTTTGGAACCAGATAGCCGCCGACAGTAGACACTGTAACTTCCCGGAAATCTGGAAGCACGACTTGCATCATCTCGTAAATGCGTTCGAGATTTTTTTTTCCTTTCGCGCTGCGCTTCGCGGCACGAATCACCGAGGCCCAGTTGCTGCCGTCTTCACGCAGTGACACGTCATTATCTGGTGTCGTGAGTTGGCGCAAGGTGATGGGGTATAGCGCCGAAAACTTCCAGTTGCGAATATAAGAGTGCAGTTCTCCGCCCAGACTGCCGAAGGAGAAGTCGCCAGTAGGCATGCCCAATGCCATTTGGTCCACATCGCCCACATGAAAAGGCTTTGCTGGCGAGACATCTTTTTCTACGACTTCGCCAGCCTTATTGCGGATGAATCCATTCGAAACAAGACTGGTTTTATAGCGGTGGTCGTCATCTTGGTCAGTGACCTGGTGAAAGCAAGTCGCGTCTTCCTGTTCGACACGGAAATTGCCGCCCGTCGTGCTGGCAATGTCCACTGAGTAAGCGGCCGATTGGTCTGCACAGTCGTCGAAGGACTGCAGCGTTTCAATGGAAATTCCGAAGTTAAACGGGCGGCTATAAGAATTTTGCCGAACTCGGTTTAATCCCCCTCTCGAAACAATCGCGTGGTCCAGGTCATCTTTCACGGCATCTCGGAGAAAGCGCAGGGCATCCACAAAGTTACTTTTCCCAACCGCATTGGGGCCGACCACCACGGTGACATTGGGGTGCAGCGAGACCTGAACGTCGGCTAGGCTCTTGTAGTGCCGCAGTTGTATGTGGGTTAACTTCATGGATGACCGATTGCGTTACACGCCCTGTTTCAGCGAGGCTTCAATGAATACATCGAGGTCGCCGTCGAGCACCTTTTGTGTGGCCGAGACTTCGACGTTGGTGCGCAGGTCCTTGATGCGGCTGTTGTCTAGCACATAGCTGCGGATCTGGTGGCCCCAGCCCACATCGGTCTTGGAGTCTTCGAGCTTTTGTTGCTCGGCCTGGCGCTTGCGCATCTCGAAGTCGTAGAGGCGCGAACGCAGGCGTTTCCAGGCCACATCGCGGTTGCCGTGCTGGCTGCGTCCGTCCTGGCACTGCACCACGATATTGGTCGGGATGTGGGTCAGGCGCACGGCCGAGTCGGTCTTGTTGATGTGCTGGCCGCCGGCGCCGCTGGCGCGAAAGGTGTCCACCCGCACGTCGGCCGGGTTGATGTCGATCTCAATCGTGTCATCAATCTCGGGGTAGACAAACACGCTGGCAAAGCTGGTGTGGCGTCCGCCCGAGGAGTCGAAGGGCGATTTGCGCACCAGGCGGTGCACACCGGTCTCGGTGCGCAGCAGGCCAAAGGCGTACTCGCCATCGATCTTGATGGTGGCGCCCTTGATGCCGGCAGTGTCGCCGTCGGTGATGTCTTCCACGGTGGCGGTAAAGCCCTTGCGCTCGGCGTACTTCAGGTACTGGCGCAGCAGCATGCTGGCCCAGTCGCAGGCCTCGGTGCCACCGGCGCCTGCCTGTATGTCCAGGAAGCAGGGCAGGGGGTCGGCCGGATTGTTGAACATGCGGCGAAACTCCAGCCCCTCGATGGTGGCGGCGAGCTTGGCGGTCTCGCCCTCGATGGTGATCAGGCCGGCCTCGTCGCCGTCTTCACGGCTCATCTCATAGAGCTCGGTGTTGTCCGAGAGCTCGCTCTCCAACTTGTCCAGCGTGACGACCACGCCGTCGAGCATTTTCTTTTCCTTGCCCAGTTCCTGGGCACGCTTGGGGTCGTTCCAGACGGAAGGGTCTTCTAGGCTGGCGTTGACCGTGCGCAGGCGTTCGGATTTGGCAGCGTAGTCAAAGATACCCCCGTAACGCGAGCGCGCGCGCGCCCAGGTCTGCGAGGGTGGTGCCGATAAGGTTGCTGCGTTCGATGTCCATGATGTTCTTTTCCTGAAGAGGTGGTGTGCGTTGAATGCCGGATTTTCTCACGCTTGGCGCTCAGCCAATAAAGCGCTCCAGCAGCGCCGCCAGATGCTCCGGTTGGTCGTGGTGCAGCATGTGGCCGGCGTTGCTGATGCGGGCATGCTCCAGCTGCGCCACGGCCTGCATGCGCTGGTGGAATTCGGCCAGGGTGTAGGCCCCCTTCCACCACTGGTCTATGCCGCTGTCCGAGGCCTCCACCGACAGCACCGGGGCCGTGATGCGCTTGAAGATTTCTTGCACCTCGTCCACCCGGTAGAGCTGGGCGTTGGTGATCTTGTGGGCCGGGTGGCCCAGGATGTTCCACTGGCCCGGTGCGCCTTCGCGCGCCCAGTGGCCCGCCAACCAGGCAGCCTTGTCTGGCTCCAGGCGCGGATTGGTTTTCATCAGGCGCTGTGCCACGCCCTCCAGGCTGTCGTAGTTGCGCATCTCGCGCCCGCCCCGGTGCAGGGCCTGCAGCTCATCCATCCAGCGCGCATAGCGCCCCGGCGCCTGGGCCGGTACGGTGGCCGGCATGCCAAAGCCCTCCAGGTTGACCACGCGCCTGATGCGCTCGGGGCGCACGCCGGCGTACAGCATCGCCACATTGCCACCCATGCTGTGGCCGATCAGGTTGACCGCCTGGCCTGGCGCATAGTGGTTGAGCAAAAAGTCCAGGTCGGCCAGGTAGTCGGGAAACCAGAAATGGTCTGCGTCGTGCACGACGGTCTGGCCAAAGCCGCGCCAGTCCGGGGCAATCACATAGTGGTCGGCGTGCAGCGCGTCCACCACAAACTGGTAACTGGCAGCCACGTCCATCCAGCCGTGCAGCATGACCCATGGAATGCGCCCGGGCGCGGCCTCGCCCCAGACCTGCACGTGGTAGTCCAGCCCGCGCAAGGGGACGAACTCGCTTCTGAAACTGCGTTTGACTTGGTACATTCGGACCATCATAAGGAGAAGCGCCGTGTTCCCCCGTTCCGCCCGCAAGCAAGCCACTGTTCCGTCCCCCGCAGCCCCCGCCGATCTGCCAGAGGGCTATCGCCGTTTGCACAGCGGCTTTCGCTGGCAGGTGCCACAGCAGTTCAACATGGCCCAGGTCTGCAGCCAGCGCTGGGCCCTGCAAGAAGATGCCGCCAGCCGCATCGCCCTGCGCAGCTATGCAGACGGCGCCCTGCAGACCGCGCACAGCTATGCGCAATTGCAGGAGCAGGCCAACCGGCTCTCGAATCTGCTCATCGCCCTGGGCGTGCAGCGGGGCGACCGGGTGGCCATCGTCATGCCCCAATGCTTTGAGACGGCCGTGGCCTATATAGCGGTGCTGCAAATGGGCGCCGTGGCCATGCCCCTGTCCCTGCTGTTTGGCCCCGAGGCCCTGGGTTACCGACTGCAAGACAGCGAGGCGGTGTTGGCCCTGGCCGATGCCAGCGCGCTGGCTGGCCTGCAACTAGTGCGCGCCGATTGCCCGTTGCTGCAAACCGTGATCGGCGTGGGCAGCGCGGATGCCACGCGCGCCGGCTCCGAAGTCCACTACACCGAGGCGCTGGCCAGCGCATCCTCCCAGTTCGTCGCTGTGGCCACCGCAGCAGAAGATCCGGCCGTGCTGATCTACACCAGCGGCACCACAGGCAACCCCAAGGGCGCGCTGCTGCCGCACCGGGCGCTGATTGGCAACCTCAGCGGCTTTGTCTGCAGCCAAAATTGGTTTGGCTTTGACGGTGCCGACAACGCCGAACCGAAGGCCGTGTTCTGGAGTCCGGCCGATTGGGCCTGGACCGGCGGGCTGATGGACGCGCTGCTGCCCACGCTGTACTTTGGCTGCACCATCGTGGCACACGCCGGGCGCTTTGACCCGCAGGGCGCGCTGGACCTGCTGGGCCGCTGCGGCGTGACCCACACCTTTCTGTTCCCCACCGCCATCAAGGCCATGATGAAGGCCTGCCCCGGCACGCCGCGCAGATCTGTGCAGGCGCAGTTTGGCTTGAAGCTGCAGGCCCTGATGAGTGCGGGCGAGGCCATGGGGGACGCGGTGTTTGGCTACTGCGAAAAGCAGATGGGCATCACGCCCAACGAAATGTTTGGGCAAACGGAAATCAACTACATCGTCGGCAACTGTGCAAAGCATTGGCCGCCCAGGGCCGGCAGCATGGGCATGGGCTACCCCGGCCACCGCGTGGCGGTGATCGATGAAGACGGCAACGAATGCGCCACCGGTGTGGCGGGCGATGTGGCGCTCAACCGCTTGGATATCCATGGCGACCCGGACCCGATTTTCTTTTTGGGCTACTGGAAAAACGATGCCGCCACGCAGGAAAAATTCACCGGCGACTGGTGCCGAACCGGTGACCTGGCGCTGCGCGACGCCCAGGGCTACCTCTGGTACCAGGGCCGCTCGGATGACATCTTCAAGTCGGCCGGTTACCGCATTGGCCCCGGCGAAATTGAGAACTGCCTGGTCAAGCACCGGGCTGTCGCCAATGCCGCCGTGGTGCCCAAGCCCGATGCCGAGCGCGGTGCCCTGGTCAAGGCCTATGTGGTGCTATCCCCCGATGTGCTGGCCGCATGTGGCAGCAGCACCCGCGCCAGAGCCGACCTGCAGGCGCAGCTCACGCTGGAGTTACAGGCCCATGTGAAGGGCATGCTCGCGCCCTATGAGTACCCCAAGGAAATTGAGTTTGTCGATTCCCTGCCCATGACCACCACCGGCAAGGTGCAGCGCCGCCTGCTGCGCCTGCAGGAACAGGCCAGGGCCCGGGGCGAGGCCGACGCCTAAAGCCTTGCGACAATAGCCAGCGGCCCGTCCAACGACTCCAATAAGCTCAACCACTTCATCCACGCCCTATGCCGACCGACGCAATCCTGACCCTCAAACTGCCCGAGGGCTATACCTTCGCCGACCTCAAGCTGCGCCGCTGTGCGGACGACGCCATCGACCTGGACATGGACCTGGTGCAGCGCATCTGCGGCATCAACGGCCTGGACTTTGAGAAGGTCTGCCAGAACCCCGGCCCGGTGGTGACCAGCATTTTGACGGTCTGGTACAAGACCCATCTGGCCGAGGGCGGCGCCCCCGACGCGCTGATGGAGCAGCTCAAGACGGCGCGTTTGAACTAGCACGACGTTCCTGCCTACGCAGCGAACTTTACGGAATCTTCACCGGTCGGAAGCGGTCCGTCACCAGAACCGCCCATACTGCTACGCTTGCGACGGTCACGTTGTTCCAGAGGTAAATATGTTGCGCATGAAATTGAATCGAATGTTGTTGTGCTGGGTATGGTGTTTTGCGGCGCTGGCGCAAGGCGCGGCACTCGATGCCGGGCTGGCGCCCTTGCTCCAAGCGGATCGTTACGAGGCGCAGGCCGCGCATTTGGCGGCTGACGTTCTTTCGCGCTACCACTACAAGGCGCTTGCCCTGGATCCGGCCCTGTCCGTGAAAATTTTCGACCAGTACCTCAAGGCACTGGATGGCGACAAGTATTTTTTTGTGCAGGCGGACCTGGACCGGTTTGCCCCTGAGCGGGGCCAGCTCGCAAACGCGATCCTTAAAGAGGACTTGAGCCTGCCGTTTGCCATTTTCAATCTCTACGAGCGCCGGGTGGTGGAGCGCTTGGGCTATGCCAGAAGCCTGCTCAAGCAGGGCATGGATTTTCAGTTGCATGAAGAACTGGAGCTCGCGCGCGACAAGCTGGCATGGCCACAAAGCGAAGCGGACATGCGCGACCTGTGGCGCCGGCGGGTCAAGAACGATTGGCTGCGTCTCAAGATTGCCGGCAAGGACAGCGCCAACATTGCCGAGATACTCGATAAGCGCTATGCGCATGCCATGCAGCGCGTCGCCAAGGTCAAGAGTGAGGACGCGTTCCAGACCTTTATGAACGCCTACACCATGGCCATAGACCCCCACACGAATTACATGGCGCCCAGGGCGGCCCAAGAGTTTGATATTTCGATGCGCCTTTCCCTGACCGGCATAGGTGCCGTTCTGGCCGAGTCAGAAGACTACACAACCGTCAGGGAGCTGGTGGCGGGCGGCCCTGCCAGCCTGTCGGGTCAATTGCAGGTGGGTGACCGCATAGTCGGCGTCGCACAGGGTGCAAACGGGCCTATGGTTGATATTCTGGGTTGGCGCCAGGACGACGTTATCGACCTGATCCGCGGTGCGGCAGATACCGTGGTCCGGCTCGACTTGCTCCCCGCAGCGGGCGGACCGGATGGCTCACACCGGCTGCTGTCGCTGGTGCGCAAACCGGTGCGCTTGAGTGAGCAAGCCGCCAAGTCGTCGATTCAATTGGTCACGGACGGCGCTACCACGCGCCGCATCGGTGTCGTCACCCTGCCTTCGTTCTATGAGGACTTTGCCGCCAGGCAAGCCGGCAAAAAGGACTACCGCAGTGCCACCCGCGATGTGACCAAGTTGCTGGAGGATCTTAAAAAACAGCGCGTCGATAGCCTGCTGATCGACCTGCGCAACAACGGCGGCGGCTCGCTGACCGAGGCGGTGGAGCTCTCCGGTCTGTTTGTGGGCAGCGGCCCGGTGGTGCAGCAGCGAAAGGCAAACGGCAGCGTCTCGGTGGAAAAGGACCCGTTGGCCAAGATCGCCTGGACCGGGCCACTCGGTATTTTGATCAACCGGGGCTCGGCTTCGGCGTCCGAAATCTTTGCTGCGGCGATGCAGGACTATGGCCGTGGACTGGTCATCGGCGATCCCAGCTACGGCAAGGGCACGGTGCAAACCATGGTCGATCTGGACCAGATGGCCAAGAACGAGAAGCCGCGCTTTGGCGAGTTGAAGATGACGGTGGCGCAATTTTTCCGGGTCAACGGCGGCACCACGCAGTTGCGCGGCGTGCTGCCAGACATCCCCTTGCAAGGCGGGTCTGAGGAGGGGGACTTTGGTGAGTCCAGCTTTGGCAACGCGCTGCCATGGTCCCAAATCAAGCCTGCAGACTATGCGCCCGTCAGCAGCGTGCAGCCCCTGCTTGCTGCCCTTTTGAAAAGGCATGCCGCGCGCGAGAAATCCGATACCGAGATGCAACAGCTGCACGAGGACATCGCCACATCCAAGCGCGAGCGCGACAAGAACGTTATTTCCCTGAACGAAGCCGATAGGCGCAAGGCGCGTGATGCGCAAGAAGCCTTGCTGGCCGCGCGCAAGCCCAGCGGCGCGGCACCGGGCTTGGTGGACAAGCTAGCCGCTGCCCGCGACGATGGACTGCAGGCCGACGAGCGCAGCATGGCCAAGTCCCTCTCGGCCGAAAAAGTGCGTAAGGACGCCAAGGATATTTTTCTGTTGGAAGCCGCCCACATTCTGAGCGACGCCATCGAACTGGCCAAGGCCAAACCCCAGGTTGCCAAGGCGGCCTTGGTCACAACTGCGCCTTGATTTCCCACCTTCTGCGTCTTGCCCCGCGCTGCCGGCTCGCACCGGCTGCAGCTTGCAGCGCTTTTTTACACGATGCCCTGACCCTGAAAGCCCCGCATGACCGATGACACCAAGTCCTGCCCCCTATGTGCCGAAACCATCAAGGCGGCCGCGCTCAAGTGCCGCTTTTGCAATGCCGACTTGGCGGCCCATGCCGGCCAACCGGACGTGCATGTGGAGCGACCGCTGTATTGCGGCCATCCCGCCGTCCTCTACAGCGCCTGGCAATGGCTGGCGGTGCTGGCAACGCTGGGGCTGATCTGGCCTTTTTACTGGTTCAAGAGCCTGTCCACCCGCTACGAGATCACCACCCAGCGGGTCCGGGTGGAGCGCGGCCTGTTGTCCAAGACCAAGGAAAGCGTGGAGCTGTTTCGGATCGACCACTTCGACCTGCTCAAGCCACTGGGCATGCGCCTGGTGGGGCAGTGCATGCTGCATTTGCGCTCATCGGACGCCGGCTTTTCGTCGGTGCTGCTGTACGGTGTGGATGGCCTGGAGCAGCTTGGTGACCAGATCCGTGAATGCGCCCTGCAAGAACGCAGCCGACGCAAGGTCACCACCTTTGTGCAGGCCTGATGCCACTGCCAAGTCCACCGTATACCTTGTCGGCCTGCCGCAGACATTGCTGACGCATGGCAAGCTGGGCCGACAAGGTGCACGATTCAGTTGGGCATGGAATCAGGGCGTCAGGTGGCCCAGAGCCATGGTGCAGCGAAGCGCAGCGCCAGGTCGCACATAGGTCGCTGGAATCGTGATGCTGGTTGCCTTTGCCGTGACCAGAACCCCAGTGGGGTTGCCGCTGATGGCTGCGTTGGTGTCGTTGCAACTGAATACGCTGACGAACCAGCGCGGCTCGGGCAGCTTGGTGGAAACCGTTGTTGCGGTGTTGAAGGCAGTTAGCGGATCGGTACTGCTCGTGACCAAGACGTTCAACGCGGTGTCGGTCAACGGTCGTGCCGCCCAGCCGTTGGTTCCCGTGTAGTCGAAGCGGTAGGGTGGCAGCAGGTTGACCGGGACGGGGCCAAGCACCATCTGGCGCACCGTCAGTGTGGCGGCCTTGGGTTTGTTGGTGATGGTGCAGATATAGGTCTCACTGCCAGTGGGCGTGATGGTCCCGCCCAGGCTCAACGCTGGCAGTGGGGTGCCGTCTAGCGTGCAATTTACGCTACTGGTATAGCGGCCCAAAATAGCACCGTTGCTGGCGACCTCATTGAGGGTGTAGCTGGTGTTGGCCGTGGTGGTGAATCTGCCCGTGGTACCAGAGCCGGCTGTGACCACGGTGCCGCTGCCTGTGGTGGTGCTGGTGAGGGTGTTGTTCACCACCGCGTTGTTCTGCAGGATCTGCACAGCGAATTGGTCCGTCGCGCTGACCCGCCCTGTCCCGCTGATTGCCTTGGTGACGGTAATGCTGGGCAATCTGAGGTTCACCGTGAGAGTGGCAGTGTCGCATATGCTGGCGTAGGGCGCGGGCGCACACAGCTTGTATTCGACCGTGCAGCTCTGGCTGCCTGCGGGCAGCGTGTAGCTCAATATTCCGGTCGTATTGGCGGTGGGGTTAAACGGACTGGGGTTGGTGCAGCTGCCGCCAGTGGCCGTGAAGGTAGAGCCTGCTGGGTTGGCGTCGTTGGCAGAGACGTCCGTGCTGGATGGCACACCGGCTGGTTTTGAGTCGGAATCGTCTATCGCGTTGATGACCGCGTTGTTTGTGGCGCCTTGGCAGGTGCCGTTTGCACAGGAAGTAGGTCCACCCCCGGAAGCGTAGGCAATGTTGTATGCATAGATGTTGCTGTGGCTGGAGGCCGCAGCAGTCACGTCAACGGGAACCGTGATGCTTATGGGTCCATAAGTTCCGGCAGCGATGGTGCACCCCGTCAAATTCGCAGAGCCGGCCGAAGGGCAGCCAGACAGGACTCCGCCAGTGGCGGTGATGGGCCCACGGGTGGTGATGCCCACAGGTAAATTGTCCGTAACAGCGATCGCTTGCGTGGTCGGGCCGTTACTTACCGAAATTGTGATGTTGTAGCTTTGCCCGCTGGCACCCACAGCAAAATACGGGGGTGATGCCGATTTGGTGACCGACAGGGCGGCACGCACATATTTGGCACCTTCAAACCAAAAATACCCCTCAGTTGGCGAAATGCCTGTGTCTTCGAAAACGGGATTGCATTGCCCAGTGTTGAGCGACGGGCGGTAGGATGCGCAGAGTCCAAAAGCGGCTCCGCAGCCGACCTTAACCCATCCAAGACTGATGCCTGAACCAGGAACTTCTGTGTAGCCGGAGTAAGAGCTGCCGTTTCCAACGCTCGCTATCGTTCTGCCGTTTACGGTCATATTCGTGTCCCACCACGAGTTATTCGTTGGCTGGAAATGAACCCTCACCACGTCGTAGCTTGAGACGTTTTGCCAGCAGATATTGCCCTGCCAGATAAGGTTCTGTGAATTGGCAACGCCAAGCATGCTAAAAAAAGCAGCCAGCGCAAGCAAGCCCTTGATTAAATAGTTTCGGAGTTTCATGAGGTCACCGGTTTGCAATGGGTGGGAGGAGAACAGCAGGGCCGTCCGCGAATAATTCGCAGATTGGAGGGCCTGGGTCCGCGCAGGACCAGGAGGCGATGCTGAAGCGAGTTGGGATACATGGCCTGAATATCTTGGATGGCGCGTTTTTGTAGCGGGAGAAATGTTCGTTAATAGGCATTGTCAAATGCAGTGTGGGCGAATTGCCTGCTTTCCGAAGGTCAGATGGCGGCTTGTGCGCCATGATGCTGTCCGCCAGGGCCGGCTGCCTTTTCATTGGTGTGAATTGGCGGCGCTGCTGACCAGGCCTAAGCCAGCACCGATTTTGGTCAGCGATTGGCGCGAGTTTGCCGGGTTCCCCGAACTTGGCGTGCAACTCATGGCGTCATGTGGCCCAGAGCCATGGTGCAGCGAAGCGCAGCGCCAGGTCGCACATAGGTTGCTGGAATCGTGATGTTGGCTGTCTTTGCCGTGACCAGAACACCAGTGGGGTTGCCGCTGATAGTCGCGTTGGTATCCGTGCAACTGAATACGCTGACGAACCAGCGCGGCTCGGGCAGCTTGGTGGAAACCGTTGTTGCGGTGTTGACGGTAGTTAGTGTGTCGGTACTGCCGGCGGCCAGGGCGTTCAGCGCGTTGTTGATCAGCGCTTGCGACGTCCAGCCGTTGGTCCCCGTGTAGTCGAAGCGATAGGGCAGCAGCAGGTTGACCGGGACGGGACCAAGCACCATCTGGCGCACCGTCAGTGTGGCGGCCTTGGGGTTGTTGGTGATGGTGCAGATATAGGCGTCACTGACGGTAGGAGTGATACTGCCTCCCAGGTTGAACGCTGGCTGGGCGACGCCGTTGAGCGTGCAACGCACGTTGCTGTTGTAGCGCGCCAGAACGGCGCCGTTGCTGCCTACCTCGTTGATGGTGTAGCTGGTGTTGGCCGTGGCGCCAAAGCCGCCCGTGGTGCCGGTGTCGGGATTGACCACGCTGCCGCTGCCGGTGGTGGTGCTGTTGCTTGTGTTGTTCACCACCTTGTTGTCTTGCAGGATCTGCACGGTGAACTGGTCCGTCGCAGCAGCGCGCCCCGTACCGCTAAGTGCTTTGCTGACGGTGATGCTGGGCAGCTCATCCCAGGTCACTGCCATCACGGGCGCGGCACCGGGGGTACATGCACGTACGGTGCCAGACTCGCTGATGCTGGTTACGAGTTTGGGGTTGTATGCACTGGCGCCGCCACCGCCGCTGCCTCCTGGAGAACAATAGCCCACCCCATATTCTGGCAGCGCGGTGTTGACGTCCCACTGTCCATAGCTACCGCTGCCACCGGTGTAACCACCTCCACCTGCGCCCCCGCCAGAGCCGTCTGAGCCACCGAAATTGTTCCCCCCGCCTCCCGCGCCCGAGCCCGTCGTGCGCAGACCGCTTACTGCATAGAGGGCGCCTGTGGTGCCTGCGGTGTTGTAGTTGGGACAGGCTCTTGTGGCTCCAGTTCCGCCGCCACCGCCGCCGGCGATGATGAATGCCTCGCCATTGGTTTTGTAAATAGCGGAGGCACCACCGCCCCCGCCGCCCGCCCCAGAAAACCCGTGCCATCCTGAGTAGCCGCCGTTGCCGCCCGGCGAGACAGACGAGCCCCCGCCCGTGCCGCCCCCGCAGCCCCCGCAGGTGTTGCCGTCAAGCCCCACACCCCCTTGCGAAAGGGCGATGACTTCGCCCGGCGTGACCTTTATGACTGCCTTATAGGTCTTTGCAGCGCCGCCAGAGGCTCCCGATGTGCGCGCACCATTGGGGTCGTCCCATACATCCCAGCCACCGCATCCCCCAGGTCCGCCCGCCATGGTCGATACTTTTAGCGATGTAATGCCTGCGGGCACCGTAAAGGTTTGGTATTGGACGTAGTTGCTGTACGAAAAATTGAAGGACTGGCTGCCAGCGTGGGCGGAGGTGCCACAGAGCAGGGCACCGGCAACCATGCCGGAGCAGAGGGCAAGCTGGCGCTTAAATAAATAGGTATGGAGTTTCATGGGGTCACCGGGTTTCAATGCGCAAGGCTTTTGGTACAGGGGCCCGAATATGCGGAGCAGCAAGGTTTTGCAGTGGGAAAAATGCCCACTGGCAAACATTGCGCAACGCACGAACCGCTGGGCATGCGCTTGGCAGTGCCTGCTGCATCTGCGCGCATCGGACGCCGGTTTTTAACGGTGGGGGCTTGCGGTGTTGCGGCCCTCGCCCAAGCTCAATGGCCAGCCAGGCGGTAGCCGACGCCGGTTTCGGTCAGCAGGTGGCGTGGCTCGGCCGGGTCGCGCTCGATCTTGGCGCGCAGCTGGCCCATGTAGAGGCGCAGGTAATGGGTGTGCTCGGTGTACTCTGGCCCCCAGACATCGGTGAGCAGTTGGCGGTGCGTGACGACCCGGTCGGCGCTGCGCACCAGGCGCGCCAGTAGCTTGAACTCGGTGGGCGTCAGGTGCAGCACCTCACCTTGGCTGAGCACCCTGCGGCTGCTGAGGTCAATGTGCAAATCCTCCAGATCATGCGTGGTGATGGCCGCTTCCAGCGCCGTGCCGCGGTGGCGCAGGGCCACGCGGATGCGCGCCAGCAACTCGCCCACGGCAAAGGGCTTGGTCAGGTAGTCGTCGGCACCGGCGTCTAGCAGCCGGATTTTTTGCGCCTCCTGGTGGCGCGCCGAGACGATCAAAATCGGCAGGCTGTGCTGTTTGCGGATCTGCTGCACCAGCTCCAGTCCATCGCCATCGGGCAGTCCTAGGTCCAGCACCACCACATCGGGCGCTCTGTGCGCCAGCAGCGCGCGCGCCTCGCTCAGCGACACGGCGGTCTGCACCTCAAAGCCCTCCACCGCCAGCGTGGACTGCATCATGGAGCGGATTTCGCGGTCGTCCTCGACCACCAACAGGCGCAGCGTCATGGCAGGTCTCCCCGGGGTTGTTGCGGGTTGATCGGCATGGCAAAGACAAAGCAGTTGCCCCCGGCCTGGCAAGTTTGCAGGTTCAGCGTGCCGCTGTGGGCGGCGGCAATCGCGCGGCACAGGGCCAGGCCCAGGCCGGTGCCGCGCTGGCCCTTCCGGTCGCAGCGCGCATAGGGCTGAAAGATCAGCGCCTGCTGATCGGCGGGAATCGTTTTGCCGCAGTCCTCCACACTGACCAGCAACTGTCCTGCGCTGGCTTGCACCTGTAGCGTGATGGCACCGCTGCTGTACTTCAGCGCGTTGTCCAGCAGGTTGCTCAGAAGCTGCGCCAGCAGCACCGGGTCGGCCTCGATCAGGGGCAATTGGCCTGGCACCTGCGCCGTGATGCGGTGGTGGGTGTCGCGCAGGCGCATGCGGCCCAGCACGGCGCCGACGATCTCCTCCATCGACTCCCAACCCTTGCGCAGGGGCTGGGCGGCATTGGTGAGCTGCACCAGTTGCAAGGTGTTTTCCGTCACGTTCGAAAGGTAACGCGCCTCGCTGACAATGCTGCCCAGCAGGCGCTCGCGCTCGGCCGCACTGAGCCGATCGCCCTGGCTTTGCAGGCTTGAGGCAGCGCCCACCACGGCCGCCAGCGGTGTGCGCAGATCGTGCGAGATGGCGGCCAAAAAAGTGCCCTGCAGCTGTTGGCGCTGCACCTCGGCCTGCGATACCTGCATGGCGGCGGCTATTCTGAGGCGCGCCAGCGTTTGTGCCAACAGGGCGCACAGGGCCTGGGCATGTTCGCGCCCCAGGCCATCGGAGGCACTGACGGTTTCAATGCACACCGCACCCTGCAACTGGGCGCTGCTGACCAAGGGGATGTACCAGGCATTGAGCCCCGGCCAGCGTCCCGTGCCCGGCCCCAGGGTGGCGGCCTCGCGCATGCAGCTGTGCATGCCCATCTGCACCTTGGTGGCCAGGCTCAGACCAAAGTCCAGCGTGCCGTCGGGGCGCACCAAGGCCAGGGTGTTGGGTCCGTCAAAGGCCGTGTCCAACGCGGTCTGACCCAGCTCCACCACGCTCTGCGCCTGCAGTGCCATGGACAGACCGCCGGCCAGTTCCTGCAACTGCTGGGATCGCTTGGCGTTCAGTCGGGCGCGTTCGGTCTCATTGCGCAGTTGGGCCGCCAATTGGCTGATCACCAGGGCCACCACCAGCATGACCAGCAGGGCGATCAGGTGCTCCTGGCTTTCCACCGCCAGGGTCCAGCGCGGCGGCACAAAGAAAAAGTTGAAGGCCGTCACCGCCGCTACGGCACACAGCGCCGAGGGCAGGGGCGCCAAGGCATAGGCGGCAAGCACCACGGCCAGCACATACAGCATGGCCTGGCTGGTGAGTGAGATGTGGTGCTCCAGCGCCAGGCCGCCGCCAGTGGCGCCAGCGATCAGGCCCAGCACCAGAGCCCAGGTTCGCAGAGTCGTCTTGGTGGGTGCTTGCGTCATAGGCCCAGCGTAGCACTTGCGGTATCAAGATGGCAGCCGCCGACCGCTGCGCGGTCTGCAGAGCGGGCTTTTAGCGCAACTGTGGCAAGGCGCGGTGCGCCTGCTGCACGCCGTCCAATTTGAAGACCGCTACCGTGGCGACCAGCTCACCGGCCTGCGCCTTCAGGCTGCTGGCGGCCGCAGCGATTTGTTCCACCAGAGCGGCGTTTTGTTGGGTGGCATGGTCCATTTGGGTCACCGCCTCGCCGACCTGCGCCACGCCAAGCGCCTGCTCGTTGCTTGCCACGCTGATGTCTCCCATCATGTCGGTGACGCGCTGAATCGACGCCACCACCTCGCTCATGGTGCTGCCCGCCTCATCCACCAGGGCCGTGCCCTGGCCCACGCGCTCGACGCTGGCATTGATCAGCTGTTTGATTTCCTTGGCCGCCTCGGCGCTGCGCCCGGCCAGCGAACGCACCTCGCTGGCCACCACGGCAAAGCCGCGTCCCTGGTCGCCGGCCCGCGCCGCTTCCACCGCCGCGTTCAGTGCCAGTATGTTGGTCTGGAAGGCAATACCGTCGATCACCGCAATGATGTCGGAGATCTTGCGCGAGGAGGTATTGATCTCCTTCATGGTGTCCACCACCCGGCCCACCACCGCACCGCCGCGGGCCGCCACTTTGGATGCATTGGCCGCCAATTGATTGGCTTGGCGCGCGTTGTCGGCGTTGTGCTTGACCTGGGCGCTGAGCTCTTCCATCGAGGCGGCGGTCTGCTCCAAGGCGCTGGCCTGCTGTTCGGTGCGAGCGCTCAGGTCGTGGTTGCCCTGGGCAATTTCGGCACTGGCCGTTTCCACGCCCTCGGAACCCTGGCGCACCTGGGCCACCACCCGCGACAGGTTTTGCCGCATCGCCTCCAGCGACTGCAGCAGTTCGGCGATCTCATCGCTGCCCGGCGCTTGCAGGGCGTGCGTCATGTCGCCGCCAGACATGTTGCGGGCCGCACGTACGGCCTGCGCCAGCGGGCGCGTGATGGAGCGCGAAATCAGCAGCGCCAGCACCGCGCCTATGGCCAACGCAGCCACCAGGGCGGCAATGACGGTGGCCCGGCCGTTGCGCACCACCTGCTGGGTGTCGGTCCATACCGTGACGGCCTCGCGTGAGTTGAAGTCACGGATCGTGTCCATGTCGCCCATGGCGGCAGCAAAGGGCTTGCCGACCTGGTCCTTGTACATGTCTTCGGCCATGCTGGCGTTGTTCACGCGGGACAGCTCCAGCATCTTGGCGCCTGCGCTGTACCAGGCATTGCGGTTTTGTTGGTAGCTGGCAAAGGCCTTGGCTTCCACGCCCGTGGTGAACAGGGTGGCGGCCTTGGCATCAAGCGCATCCATCTGTTTGCGCATCGCGGCGATGCTGGCTTCCTGCTCCTCTTTGATCTTGGGGTCGGACGCCAGCAGGTGCAGCGCCTCGGCGCGGCGCACACCATTGAGCAGGCCGCTCAGGGCCGCCGCGTACTCCACGCGGGGCAGGTTGTTGGTGGCGATCTGCTCGGTCTTGACCGACAGCTTGGACAGCTGCGAAAGCGCCAGGCCTCCGAGCAGCAGGGTGAGGGCCAGCACGCTGGCAAATCCAAGGGCCAGTTTGCTACTGATTTTCAGGTGGTTCACAGAGAGGGCGCTTTGCGCATGTATATAGTTGGATCGAACATAGTTTCGTCTACGAACTAATGCTATTGGTTTTTGCTGTCCGGAACATAAGGGTTAACCCCTGTGGCCCAAGCCTTCTGATAGCGGCGAAGCGCGCAGGGGACTTCGCCGCTAAACTGATTGTCGGCGACGACGCGGTGTTCGTCCGCACATTTATCCGGAAACTTATTCCCCTATGCAACTTGTACAACTGGGTCAAAGCGACCTGCATGTCACCCCGATCTGCCTGGGCACTATGACCTTTGGTGAACAGGTGAACGAGGCCGACAGCCACGCCATCCTGAGCCGCTCGCTCGAGCGCGGCGTCAACTTCATCGATACGGCCGAGATGTACGCCGTGCCGCCCCGCGCCGAGACCTTTCAGACCACCGAAAAAATTGTCGGCAACTGGCTGGCGCAAAATCCTGGCGCGCGCGACCAGTTGGTCATCGCCACCAAGGTGGCCGGGCCCTCGCGCAACATGCCCTGGATACGCGGGGGTAGCCCGGACCTGACGGCCGCAGACATCGTGGCCGCCTGCGAGGGCAGCCTCAAGCGCCTCAAGATCGACGTGATCGACCTCTACCAGATCCACTGGCCCACGCGCAACGTGCCCATGTTTGGCGCCCTGTACTACGAACCCGGCAATGACAATGCGGCCCTCACCTCCCTGCACGCGCAACTGGAGGCGCTGCAAACCCTGGTGCGCGCGGGCAAGGTGCGCGCCCTTGGTCTGTCCAACGAGACCCCTTACGGCGTGCATGAGTTTGTGCGCCTGTCCGAGCAGCATGGACTGCCGCGCATTGCCACGGTGCAAAACGTCTACTGCCTGATCAGCCGGGCGCTGGAAAACGGTTTGGACGAAACCATGCGCCATTTGGATGTCTCGCTGCTGGCCTATTCGCCGCTGGGCTTTGGCCTCTTGAGCGGCAAGTACGATGCCTCGGGCACCAGCGGCGCGGACGCGCCGGCCGATGCCCGCATTACGCGCTACGAGTCGGTGCGCAAGCAGCGTTGGGGCCGTGCCGAATCGCTGGAGGCGGCGCGCCGCTACAACGCGCTGGCGCGTGAATTTGGCCTCACGCCCACGCAAATGGCGCTGGCCTTTTGCTACACCAAGTGGCAGGTCAAGAGCACCATCATTGGTGTCACCTCGCTGGCGCAGCTCGATGAGGACCTGGATGCCTGGGGCACCACCTTGCCACCCGAGCTGCTGCAAAAGATAGACGCCGTGCGCTGGGAGATTCGCGACCCGGCGGCCTGATGGCGGTTTGACGGCGATCGGATGGTGGCCTGAGCGCGGCCTGAGGGCGGCAAAATAGGGGAATGGCAAAACACGTTTCCGAAACCCCGGCCACCCAACTGCTCAAGGCCCACAAGGTGGCCTTTACCGAGCATCCCTATGACTACCTGGAGCATGGCGGCGCCCTGCACAGCGCCGAGGTGCTGGGCTTCGATCCCTTCATGGTGGTCAAGACCCTGGTCATGCAAGACCAAGATGCCAAGCCCCTGGTGGTGCTGATGCATGGCAACCGCAAGGTCTCCACCAAAAACCTGGCACGCCAGATCGGCGCCAAGTCGGTCGAGCCCTGTGCGCCCGAGGTGGCCAACCGCCACAGCGGCTACCTGGTGGGCGGCACCTCGCCCTTTGGCACGCGCAAAACCATGCCGGTGTATATCGAAGAAAGCATTCTGGAGCTGCCGCGCATCCTCATCAACGGCGGGCGGCGCGGCTACCTGGTGGGGCTGGACCCGCAGGTCTGTCAGGCTTTGCTGGCAGCAAAGAAGGTACAGTGCGCCCTTGCTGAATAAGAAGCGGCCGCTTCAAAAGAACATAAGGAGAACCTGGTTTGGAATCGCTCGCATCTTTTTACCCCCTGCTCGCAACCCTGGCGGCCTATGCCGTGGGCTCTTTGTCCTTCGCGGTGATTGTCAGCCGCGTCTGGGGCCTGAACGACCCGCGCACCTATGGCAGCAAGAACCCAGGCGCCACCAATGTGCTGCGCTCGGGCAGCAAGGCCGCCGCCATCGTGACGCTGTTGCTCGATGCCCTCAAGGGCTGGCTGCCGGTGGTGCTGGTCAGGTACTACGGCAAGCCCTATGGACTCGAAGACGGCACGCTGGCCCTGGTGGCGCTGGCCGCCTTTGTGGGTCACCTGTACCCGGTGTTCTTCCGCTTCATAGGCGGCAAGGGCGTGGCCACGGCGTTGGGGGTGATCGTGGGCATCAACCCGCTGCTGGGCCTGGCGGTGGGCGCGTCTTTCGGAATCCTGGTATTTTTTTCGCGCTATGTCTCTTTGGCTTCCATGGTGGCCGCCGTGTTTGCGCCGGTCTACTACGTGTTTGGCGACGGCGTGGCCTGGCGCATGGACAACCGCGTGCTGCTGTCCATGACCGTCATGACCAGCCTCCTGGTCTGGCGCCATTACGAGAACATCAAGCGCCTGCTCAAGGGCACCGAGTCCAAATTGGGCAAGAAAAAAACGGGATAGGCGCAGCCTTCAACCGGGCCGCTTGTCTACTGCAAGGTGCCGGCCTGCGCCCCTAGCGACAGAATCTGGTAATGGTTGAGCTGCGCGCGCACACCAAAGGCGGGCAGGGCGGTACGTATGCCCGGTGCGCCCTGCGCCGTGGCGTGCAGACGCGGTGCCAGCAACAACTGGCCCTCGGCGTCGCCGACGATGGCCACAAAGGGCTGGTTGGCCTTGGCGCTGCGGCGCAGCACCACACCGAGTTCATCGCTGTCCATGCGTACAAAGGTGCCGGGCGGGGTCAGGCCCACCACGCGCATCAGGGCCTGGCCGATCTCATCGCCCCTTGTTGGGTTGTTGGCCATCACAGCGCGGGCCGATTCGCTGGCATTGCGCCCGGCGCGTGACAGGCGCGGGCTGATCATGGCGGCGTAGCGGTCCACCATTTTCAGGGTGCGGCTCAGGCGCTGGGTCGGTGGAACCTGCTGGAATGCGCCCTCATCGACCCGGTTGTCATGGTGTCTGCCCACCACCTCCAGCCAGTCCTCATCGTGCACGCCCAAGTTGCCCAGCAGCATGGCGCTCTTGACCGGGTGCACGCGGATCATGTCCTGCTGCTGCGAACTGGGTTTTTCGGCCTGGTTGGCCAGCACATCCTGCATGGCCGTCATTGACACATTCATGGTCAGCGCAGCGCGCACCAGGCTGTCGCGCTCCTTTGGTGGCAGTCGCAGCGCGCCGGCCATCAAATGGCACAGCACGGCGCAGACCAGGGCGTGCGAGGCGCTGTAGCCCACTGGCGAATTGCTGGCCAGCTGAAACAGCAGGTACAGGCCGGCGTCCGGGTCGCGCTGCATCAGCGACTGCATCCAGCGGTCGTATTGCTGCACGCGCTGGGCAAACTGCTGGCTGCTATCGGGGTAGCTCAGGATGATGGCCAGACCCGACTCCAGGTCCGACCACTCGGCCAACAGGTCTTCGTATTCGCTTTCGTCCTTGACCTGCATGGCGCTGCCGGGCTGGTCCTAGTCGCGGAAGTTGTCAAAACTCAGCGGCATGTCGGGTACTTCCTTTTTGATCAGGGCCATGGCGGCCTGCAGGTCGTCACGCTTGGTACCGCTGACGCGCAATTTGCCATCCTGAATCGCGGCCTGGACCTTCATCTTGCTGTCCTTGATGATGCGCTGGATTTTTTTGCCCAGTTCGGTCTCTATGCCATCGCGCAGCTTGATCACCTGCTTGACCTTGTCGCCGCCGATCTTGGTCACGTCGCCCTTGTCCAGAAAACGCACGTCGATGTTCTGTTTGGTGAGTTTGTTGCGCAGGATGTCTTCGATCTGGCTGAGCTGGAAGTCGGCATCACCGATCAGGGTGATTTCCTTGTCCTTGAGCTCAATGCTGGCGGGTGTGCCCTTGAAGTCAAAGCGCGTACCAATTTCCTTGGCGGTGTTTTCCACGGCGTGTTTTACGTCAACCAACTTGGCTTCGCAAACGGTGTCAAAAGAGGGCATAGGGATACTCAAAAAAGCGGTGAGACAATCCTGGCATGTTAGTCGAGAAAAACGTCCCACTCCAGCCCTTCAATACCTTCCACATCGTGGCCAAGGCCCAGACACTGGTGCGCATTGCCAGCGAGCAGGACCTGCTGAACGTTCTGGCCGACCCCCTGTTGGCGGCAATGCCGAAATTTGTGCTGGGCGGGGGCAGCAACATCGTGCTCACCGGCGATGTCAAACCGCTGGTGCTCAAGGTCGAGATTGCGGGCCGTCGCTTGCTGCACAGCACCGAGCGTCACCACATCGTCGAAGCCGGTGCCGGTGAGGGCTGGCACGGCTTCGTCGCCTGGACCCTGGAGCGGGGCTATGCCGGTCTGGAGAACATGGCCCTGATCCCCGGCACCGTGGGCGCCTCGCCGGTGCAAAACGTGGGTGCCTATGGGGTGGAGTTGCAGGACCGCTTTGATTCGCTCGACGCCATGGATATGCAGACCGGCGCGGTGTTTACGCTCAACGCCGCCCAATGCGCCTTTGGCTACCGCGACTCGGTGTTCAAGCATGCCAGCAGTGGCACCCACATCCCTGCCAACACTGGCCACCAGGCGGTGGGCCTGAAGAACCGGGCGCTGATTTTGCGCGTGCGCTTTGCCCTGCCCAAACAATGGAAGCCGGTGCTGGGCTATGCCGATATCGAAAAGAAAATGGCCGCAGATGGCGTGAGCGAGCCCACGGCGCAGCAAATTTTTGACTGGGTCTGCGCCATTCGCCGCGCCAAGTTGCCCGACCCCGATGTGATCGGCAACGCCGGCAGCTTCTTCAAGAACCCCACCGTCAGCACCGAGCAATGCGCCGACATCATCGCGCGCGATCCCAAGGTGGTGCATTACCGTCTTGCCGATGGCTCGGTCAAGCTGGCCGCGGGCTGGTTGATCGACTCCTGCGGCTGGCGCGGCAAATCCGTGGGCCAGGCCGGTGTTTATGAAAAGCAGGCCCTGGTGTTGGTGAACCGTGGCGTGGGCAGCAATGGCCAAGGTGCCACCGGCGGCGAGGTGATGACGCTGGCCCGGGCCATACAGACCAGCGTCTATGAGCGCTTTGGTATTTTGCTGGAGCCCGAGCCGGCGGTCTTGTAAGTCTGCACGGCACGGCCCTTGCATACGCCGGGCCATAGGTCCAAGCGTTTGGTTGGGGCCACGCAAAGGACTACAGTGTGCCCATGAAAAATGCATTGCTTCTTGGTGGCACCGGCTTTGTCGGTGCCCATGTGTGTGAAAAATTGGTGCGTGCCGGTTGGTCGGTCACAGTGGCCACCCGGCGTGCGCAGAACGCGCGCGAGGTACAGCATCTGCCTTCGCTTACGGTGCTGGAGGTGGATGTGCATGATGCATCCGCCCTGGCCCGTGCTGCTGCAGGGCATGACGCCGTGGTCAATTTGGTGGCCATTTTGCATGGCAGCCCGGCTGCCTTTAACCGGGTGCATGTGGAGCTGCCGCAGAAAATTGCCGCCGCTTGTGCCTCGGCCGGGGTGACCCAGTTGGTGCACATCAGCGCCCTGGGTGCGAACGCACAGAACCCCGCCGCCTTGCCCTCTCTGTACCTGCGCAGCAAGAGCCAGGGCGAAGCGGTGTTGCTGGCCAGTTGCAGCCAGTTGGCCCTGACGATCCTGAGGCCCAGCGTGATCTTTGGTGCGGGCGACAAATTTCTCAACCTGTTTGCCAGCCTGCAAAAGCTGTTCCCCTTCATGCCGCTGGCCGGTGCCGATGCGCGCTTTCAGCCGGTGTGGGTAGAAGATGTGGCCACAGCGGTGGTCAAGAGCCTGGAGCGCAGCGCCCCGGGTGTGCAAACGTTGGAGGCCTGTGGCCCCGGCGTCTATACCTTGAAAGAACTGGTGGAAATTTCGGCCAAGCTGGCCGGTGTCAATCGGGGGCGGGGCCGCCCGGTCATTGGCCTGCCGAACTGGGCTGGCCAACTGCAGGCGCGCATGATGGAACTCAAACCTGGCGACCCGCTGATGAGCCGGGACAATCTGGCCTCTATGCAAGTGCCTAGCGTGGCCACGCCCGGTATGCCGGGGCTTGAAGCGCTGGGCCTACAGCCCGCTGCGCTGGAGCCGGTGGCCCGCGACTACCTGTCGCAGGGCTCACCCTGGCATGACCTGCTAGGTGTGCGCCTGCGCTCCCACTTCCGTTAATTAACCCCGCTCGTCGCCGAGTTTGAGGAACTCGCCGTCCTGGCCCAGTGACAGTAGGCCACTCTTGGCGTAGATGCCGAGCTTGGCGCGGGTGTCGGTGATGTCCAGGTTGCGCATGGTGAGTTGGCCAATGCGGTCCAGTGGGCTAAAGGGCGCGTCGTCCACCTTCTCCATGGAGAGGCGCTCGGGCGCGTAGGTCAGGTTGGGGCTTGCGGTGTCCAACAGCGAGTAGTCGTTGCCACGGCGCAGTTCGAGTGTCACGGTGCCGGTGATGGCGCGTGCCACCCAGCGCTGGGCGGTCTCGCGCAGCATGATGGCCTGCGAGTCAAACCAGCGGCCCTGGTAGAGCAGGCGCCCGAGCTTGCGCCCGGAGTCGCGGTACTGCTCGATGGTGTCTTCATTGTGGATGCCGGTGACCAGGCGCTCGTAGGCGATGAATAGCAGGGCCAGTCCGGGTGCTTCGTAAATGCCGCGGCTCTTGGCTTCGATGATGCGGTTCTCGATCTGGTCGCTCATGCCCAGGCCATGGCGTCCGCCAATGCGGTTGGCTTCCAGAATCAGCGCGACCAAGTCGGGGTACTCAATGCCGTTCAGGGCGACGGGGCGGCCTTCTTCAAAGCGCACCGAGACCTCTTCTGCTTTCACCACACAGTCGTCACGCCAGAACGGCACGCCCATGATGGGGTTGACGATCTTCATGCCGCTGTTGAGGAACTCCAGGTCCTTGGCCTCGTGGGTTGCGCCCAGCATATTGGAGTCTGTCGAGTAGGCCTTTTCGGCCGACATCTTGTAGCCAAAGCCATGCGCGGTCATGAAGGCTGACATCTCAGAACGGCCACCCAGCTCATCGATAAAGGCCTGGTCCAGCCAGGGCTTGTAGATTTTGAGCGCGGGGTTGGTGAGCAGGCCGTAGCGGTAAAAGCGCTCGATGTCATTGCCCTTGAAGGTGCTGCCGTCGCCCCAGATGTTGACGTCGTCTTGCTTCATGGCCGACACCAGCATGGTGCCGGTGACCGCGCGGCCCAGCGGCGTGGTGTTGAAGTAGGTGACACCGGCGGTGGAAATGTGGAAGGCACCGCTTTGCAGCGCCGCCAGTCCTTCGGCAGCGAGTTGCGCTCGGCAGTCCACCAACCTAGCCTTCTCGGCGCCGTATTCCATGGCCTTGCGCGGGATCTCGTCGTAATCGGCCTCGTCGGGCTGGCCCAGGTTGGCGGTGTAGGCGTAGGGCAGGGCGCCCTTGAGCTTCATCCAGTGCAGGGCGGCGCTGGTGTCGAGACCACCGGAGAAGGCGATGCCGACCTTTTGGCCGACGGGGGTGTTTTGCAGAATCGTGTTGGACATAAGTGGACCTCTAGCCCTTGCGGAGTATCGGTAGGTAGCTAAATAAAATTGGAAATGGAAGACTTATTGGGCCGTCGAGAAAGCGTTCTGGCTAGGCGCGCCGCCGCAGACAGTACGTCCTTGTACGGCAAGGCGGCGCAACAACGCTAGGACGTTTTCTCGGCGGTCATCCAGAAGTTATGCGTAGTGGCAGATGTAGTGGTAAGCCTCGGCCACGCGGATATCAAACTTGGAATTGGCCGGTACGCTAAACGAATCGCCCTCGGCCTGTGCCACCCAGGCATCAGACCCTGCCAGCATGTATTCGCAGCAGCCGCCCACGCATTCCATGATTTCGGCGGCTCCCGTTCCAAAGCTCAGGCTCGAAGCCAGCACCACGCCGACCGATTTCTTCGTGCCGTCTGCCAGCGTGAAGCTGTGGCTGACGCATTTGCCGTCGAAGTAGACATTGGCCTTGGTGGTGAGTGTGACGTTGTCGAATTGGGTGGTGGTCATGGAAGCGGCCGTGGGCGTAAGAAGTAAAGCGCTGATTTTAAGGGAGGCGCTTCAAGCCAAGCGCTCTGCAAACAACTCCGGCTTGAACCCCACCGTGACGGTGCCATCCGCCCACACCACCACCGGGCGCTTGATCACGCTGCTGTGGGTCTGCATCAAGGCCATGGCCGAGGCTTCATCCACTACGCTGGCGTGGACCTCGGGGCCGAGGTTGCGCCAGGTCGGGCCCTTGCGGTTAATCAGGGTGTCGCGGCCCAGGGCCAGCAGCCAGCCCGGCAACAACTCGGCCGGCACGCCCTGCTTTTTGAAATCGTGGAACCGGTAATCCAGGCCCTGTGCACTGAGCCAGTCACGCGCCTTTTTGACAGTGTCGCAATTGGGGATGCCAAACAGTTCAATGGTTTTCATGGCCGCCATCATGCCACCCGGCCCCTTGTGGGCGACAATTCCCGGCTATGACCCAATCCTTCACGACTCTTGGCCAGTGGCTGGCCTATTGCGAGCAACTGCATCCCAAGAACATCGACATGGGGCTGGAGCGCGTGCGCACCGTGGCCGACCGCATGGGCCTGCGCTTTGCCTGCCCCGTGATCACGGTGGCCGGCACCAATGGCAAGGGCTCCACCTGCGCCATGCTGGAGTCCATCCTGGGCCAGGCCGGCTACAAGACCGGCGTCTACAGCTCGCCGCATCTGTTGCACTTTGAAGAGCGCTTGCGGCTAAGCGGCGAGATGGTGTCTGCCGACGCGCTGGTGGCCGGCTTTGCCGCCGTAGAGCGCTCCCGCGTGCAGGGCGCGCCGGTGTCGCTGACCTACTTTGAATTCAGCACCCTGGCCATCTTCGATGTCATGCAACGCGCCGGTCTGGATGTGGTGATTCTGGAGGTGGGCCTGGGCGGACGTCTGGACGCGGTCAACATCATGGATGCCGACTGCGCCATCATCACCAGCATCGACCTGGACCATATGGAGCTGCTGGGCAAGGACCGCGAGACCATAGGCTTTGAGAAGGCCGGCATCATGCGCACCGGGCGCCCGGTGGTGGTGAGCGACCCCATGCCGCCGCAAAGCGTGCTCGACCGGGCGCTGGAAGTGGGTGCCGACCTGTGGCGTGTGGGGCAGGACTTCAATATCTCCGGCGACAAGCAGCAATGGGGCTGGGCTGGGCGCGGCAGGCGCTACAGCGGCCTGGCCTATCCGGCGCTGCGCGGTGCCAACCAGTTGGTCAATGCGGCAGGTGTGCTGGCCGCGCTGACCGCCCTGCGCGAGATGCTGCCGGTAACGGCCCAAGCGGTGCGCAATGGCCTGGCCTTTGTCGAGCTGGCCGGTCGCTTCCAAATTATTCCGGGCCAGCCCACGCTGGTGCTGGATGTGGCGCACAACCCGCATTCGGTGGCGGCCCTTGCCGCCAATCTGGACGCCATGGGTTTCTTTCCGACCACCCATGCGGTCTTTGGCGCCATGGCCGACAAGGACCTCGCCCCCATGCTGGCCAAGGTCGCCCCGGTGCTGGACCGCTGGTATTTCACCGATCTGCCTACAGCCCGCGCGGCCAGCGGAGCTGCGTTGCAGGCCGCTTGGTCCGCGCAAAACACGCGCAAGGATGCGTCGGCCCAGGCCTTTGCGTCGCCGTCTGAGGCGCTCAAGGCCGCCATTGCCGCCGCAGACCCCGCTGATAGAATCGTCGTCTTCGGGTCCTTCTACACGGTGGGAGGCATATTGCAAGAGGGCATACCCCGCCTGCAAGCTGCCCACCTGGGCTCATAAACCAATCAGACCGCTTTCCACGCATCCATGGCATTTTTCAAATTTCGCAAAGCCGCCGGGGAGCAAGCGTCACCGGCTTCTGCCCCCGAGAGCGTGGATGCCCTGCGCAAGCGGGCACGCTCCCGGCTGATCGGAGCGGCGCTGCTGGTGCTTGCCGGTGTGATCGGCTTTCCCCTCCTGTTTGACAACCAGCCACGCCCGATTGCGGTGGGTATTCCCATCGATATTCCGGACAAGGCCAAGGCCAATCCCTTGGCCAGCGGCCCGGTGGAGCAGGCCAGGCAGGCGGATGCTGTGGCGCAGCGCGCTGGCGCAGCACCTAAGGCCCTGGCTTCAACCCGCACGCCGGCCGTAGCAGACCCCAAGCGCCCGTCCAAGGATCAGCAGAAGGAGGAGGTGATTCTTTCCTCCTCTAAGCCTGCCGCCAAGCCTGCTGCCAAGGTAGACAGCAAACCCGATACCAAGGCCAAGCCCGGCGAAAAGCCGGCCGATAAGACAGCCGCCACTGCAGCAGATAAGGCGGGCGCGACCAGCCGCTTCATTGTGCAATTTGGCTCCTTCAGTGATTCCGCACATGCCCATGAGGCCCGCCTCAAGGTTGAAAGGGCAGGACTCAAAACCTATATGCATATCGCGGATACGCCCGACGGCAAAAAGTACCGCGTCCGTGTGGGCCCGTTTGAAAAACGCAGTGACGCCGAAAAAGCCGCCGACAAGATCAAAAAGCTTGACCTGTCCGCCGCCCTTTTGGAACTCTAGTCTGTGCCTGTCGCATTAGCGCCGCTGGACTGGATCTGCCTCGCAGTTTTGTTGGTCTCCCTGTTGGTGGGTGCATGGCGCGGCCTGGTGGTCGAGGTGTTTTCGCTGGCAAGCTGGCTTGCTGCCTTTGTGTTGGCCCAGTGGTTTGGACCTGCTGTGGCTGCCCTGCTGCCCATGGCGGGTGCTACCGAGCCCGTGCGCTACGCCACCGGCTTTGTGCTGATTTTTATCGCCACGCTGTTTGCCGGAGCCCTGCTTGGCTTTGTGCTCTCCGAACTGCTGTCCGCCGTGGGCTTGGGGCCCCTCAACCGCCTGTTGGGCGCGCTGTTTGGCTTGCTGCGCGCCGTGGTTTTGATTTTGGCCGCCACTTTGGTGGTCGGCATGACGCCCTGGAAGTCTGCGCCTGTGTGGCGGGCTTCGGTGGGCGTGCGTTGGGCGGTGACAGCATTGGACATCTTGAAGCCGGTGCTGCCGCAAGCGTTCGGAAAATATTTACCTACTACCTGAGTCATAAAAACATGTGTGGAATAGTCGGCGTTGTCAGCAACGCACCGGTCAACCAGTTGATATACGACACCTTGCTGCTGCTGCAGCACCGCGGTCAAGATGCGGCGGGGATTGTGACCCAGCAGGAGCGCAAGTTCTTCATGCACAAGGCCAAGGGCATGGTGCGCGATGTGTTTCGCACCCGCGACATGCGCTCGCTGCCCGGCAACTGCGGCCTAGGCCAGGTGCGCTACCCGACAGCGGGCAATGCGTTTAGTGAAGAAGAGGCGCAGCCTTTTTATGTCAATGCACCGTTTGGTATCGTGCTGGTGCACAACGGCAATCTGACCAATGCCCATGCCCTAAAAAGCGAACTGTTCATGACAGACCACCGCCACATCAACACCGAGAGCGACTCCGAAGTGCTGCTCAATGTGCTGGCGCATGAGGTAGATCGCACCACGCGCGGCGCCGATCTGCAGCCGCAGGACCTGTTTAACGCGGTGCGCAATGTGCACAAGCGCGTCAAGGGCTCCTACGCCGTGATCGCCCTGATTGCAGGGCACGGCGTGCTGGCCTTTCGCGACCCGTTTGGAATACGTCCTCTTTGCATGGGCCGCAACGCCGAAGGCAATGTGGTGGTCGCCAGCGAATCTGTGGCATTGGAGGGCACAGGTCACCAGTTTGACCGCGACATCCAGCCCGGCGAGGCGGTCTTCATCGACCTCGAAGGACGGGTGCATGCCGAGCAATGTGCCGATTCACCGTCGCTCAATCCCTGCATTTTTGAATTCGTTTACCTGGCCCGTCCGGACTCGGTGATGGATGGCATCTCGGTCTACCAGGCGCGTCTGAACCTGGGCGAGACCCTGGCCAAGCGCGTGGTCTCCACCGTGCCGCCCAATGAAATCGACGTGGTGATCCCGATTCCCGAATCCAGCCGCCCCAGTGCCGCCCAACTGGCGCAGCTGCTGGGCCTGCCCTACCGCGAAGGCTTTGTGAAAAACCGCTATGTGGGGCGCACCTTCATCATGCCGGGCCAGGCCGTGCGCAAAAAATCCGTGCGCCAAAAGCTCAATGTGATTGCCAGCGAATTCAAGGGCCGCAACGTGCTGCTGGTGGATGACTCCATCGTGCGTGGCACCACCTGCCGCGAGATCGTGCAAATGGCGCGCGACGCCGGTGCCCGTAAGGTCTATATGGCCAGCGCAGCACCCCCGGTGCGCTTTCCCAATGTGTATGGCATCGACATGCCCACCAGCAGCGAGTTGGTGGCGCACAACCGAACAGTCGATGAGATCCGCGACATCATTGGCTGCGACGCCTTGATTTACCAGGATGTGGATGCCATGAAAAAAGCCATTGGCTCGCTCAACAAAAACCTGGCCGGCTTTGATGCCTCCTGTTTTGACGGCGTCTATGTCACCGGCGACATCACCGCCTCTGACATCGCCCGTCTGGGTGCCAGCCGTCTGGGTGGCGCAGAAGGCCTGGAAGACAACTCGCGTTTGGCCCTGCCCAACCACGGAGACTAAAGCGCTCCATGACGCACAAACCCTTGCCATCCGACCTGCGCCCCGAAACCCTGGCCCTGCGCACCGCGCTGGAGCCCAGCCAATACGGCGAAAATTCTGAAGCCCTGTTCCTGACCAGCAGCTTCCTGCAGCCCGATGCGGCCACCGCTGCACGGCGCTTTGCCATGGAAGAAGAGGGCTACACCTACACCCGTGTGGGCAATCCCACTGTGACCAGCATGGAGATGCGCCTGGCCGCACTCGAAGGCACGGAAGCGGCCGTGGCCACTGCCACTGGCATGGCCGCCATCCTGCTGCTGGGCATGGGCGTGCTGCGCGCTGGTGACCATGTGATCTGCTCGCAGTCGGTGTTTGGCTCCACCATTCGCCTGTTTTCCGGCGAGTTCGGCAAGTTTGGTGTGGAGACCAGCTACGTGGCGCAATCCGATGTGGCTGCCTGGGCCGCTGCGGTCAAGCCCAATACAAAACTCCTGTTTGCCGAGACGCCTACCAACCCGCTGACCGATGTGTGCGACATCCAGGCCCTGGCCGACATTGCCCACCAGGCCGGCGCGCTGTTGGCGGTGGACAACTGCTTTGCCACGCCGATATTGCAAAAGCCCACCACCATGGGCGCCGACTTCGTCATCCACTCCGGCACCAAGTATTTGGACGGGCAGGGCCGCGTCATGGCCGGCGCCATTTGCTGCAGCCAAAAGCACAAAGACGAGGTCTTTTTGCCGATCACGCGCACTGCAGGCATGGTGCTCGCACCTTTTAACGCCTGGGTCGTGCTCAAGGGCATGGAGACGCTGGGTATCCGCATGAAGGCACATTGCGAAAACGCCTTGGCACTGGCGACTTGGCTGGAAGCGCAGCCCGAAGTTGCGCGCGTCTATTACCCCGGCCTCAAGTCCCATGCGCAGCACGAACTGGCAATGCGCCAGCAGTCGGGGCTGGGCGGGCCGGTGGTGTCGTTTGATGTGAAAGCTGTCGATGCGGAAGATGCACGCAAGCGCGCCTTCCATGTGATCGACAGCACGCTGGTGTGTTCGATTACCACCAACCTGGGTGACACCAAGACCACCATCTGCCATCCGGCCACCACCTCGCACGGGCGCCTGTCTGAGGCGCAGCGCAGCGCAGCCGGCGTTGGCCAGGGCCTGATCCGCCTGGCCGTCGGTCTGGACCATATCGAAGACCTGAAGACCGACCTGCTGCGCGGCCTCAACAGCCTGAGCACACTCAATAAATGACCACCACCACCACCACCACCGTTACCTCTACCAAGACCCGCACCCGTTTCGCCCCATCGCCCACCGGCTTTATCCACCTGGGCAATATCCGCTCGGCGCTGTATCCCTGGGCCTTTGCCCGCTCCACCGGCGGCACCTTTATCCTGCGCATTGAAGACACCGATGTGGAGCGCTCCACACAGGCCGCAGTGGACGTCATCCTAGAAGGCATGGCCTGGCTGGGCCTGGACCACGATGAAGGCCCCTTCTACCAGATGCAGCGCATGGACCGCTACAAGGAAGTGCTGGCGCAAATGCTTGCCAAGGGCCTGGTCTATCCCTGCTATATGTCGATGGCAGAGCTCGACGCGCTGCGCGAGAAGCAGATGGCCAACAAAGAGAAGCCCCGCTACGACGGCACCTGGCGTCCCGAGCCAGGCAAGACATTGCCCGCCATTCCTGAGGGCGCACGCCCCGTGCTGCGCTTCAAGAACCCGCAGGGCGGTGTGGTGGCCTGGGACGACAAGGTCAAGGGTCCTATCGAGTTCAGCAACGACGAGCTCGACGATCTGGTGATTGCCAGGCCGGCTGCAGAAGGTGAAGCCGTGGGCGTCCCCACCTACAACTTCTGTGTGGTGGTGGACGACATGGACATGGCTATCACCCATGTCATACGCGGCGACGACCATGTGAACAACACGCCGCGCCAGATCAACATCTTCCGAGCGCTCGGTCAGGAGCCTCCGGTCTATGCCCATCTGCCCACCGTGCTCAATGAGCAGGGCGAGAAGATGAGCAAGCGCAGTGGTGCCAAGCCCGTGACGCAATACGCCGCTGAAGGCTATCTGCCAGATGCCATGGTGAACTACCTGGCGCGCTTGGGCTGGAGCCATGGCGATGACGAAATCTTTTCGCGCGAGCAATTCCTGCAATGGTTCAACCTGGACCACCTGGGCCGCAGCGCCGCGCAGTTCGACGAAGCCAAGCTGCGCTGGGTGAATGCCCAACATATGAAAGCGATGACGGGCGAAGCCTTGGCGCCCTTGGTCGCTGCGCAGTTGGCCAAGCGCGGCATAGAGGCCGATGAGCGTCTGGCGCGCCTGTGCGATCTGCTCAAAGACCGCTGCGACACCACCGTGGCCCTGGCCGACTGGGTGGCGCGCTTCTATGGCGATGTGCATCCTGAGCCTGAGATGCTGGCGCAGCATGTGACGGATGCCGTCAAGCCTGCGTTGCAACTGCTGTCGGCCAAGCTCTCTGGCTGTGCCTGGGACAAGGCCAGTATTGCCGCTGCCATCAAGGAAGTGCTGACGGAGTGCGGTCTGAAAATGCCGCAACTGGCGATGCCGGTGCGCGTGCTGGTGCTGGGTACGCCACAGACTCCTTCGCTGGACGCGGTGCTTGAATTGATGGAAAAGCAAAAAGTTTTTACCAGACTTGCCAGAAGCTGATTTTCCTCGCTATAATTCGAGGCTCGGGACTTGCAAACACTTCAAAAGAGTAAATGCAAAAAAACAGAAGCCTAAGGTGAGAGTCTTAGGAAAAAGTTTAAAACGAAAGTTTATTGGGGGGTATAGCTCAGCTGGGAGAGCGCTTGCATGGCATGCAAGAGGTCAGCAGTTCGATCCTGCTTACCTCCACCAATTGTCTCGAGGTTGATCGGTAACGTAAGTTCCAAGGTTTAAGACCCCATCGTCTAGAGGCCTAGGACACTACCCTTTCACGGTAGGTACCGGGGTTCGAATCCCCGTGGGGTCGCCAGGTTTTGCAGCAATGCATACAAGGCGCAAGTTGAAAACGGTCTTTCGCAAGAAAGATTCTTGGCTCGCAAGAGCAAAAGTT
>CAISLN010000120.1 GCA_903886275.1 uncultured beta proteobacterium
ACGGGCGCCAACACCCTGGTGACACTGGTGCGCGACCCCTTGGCGCTGCAGGACGGGTTGATCACCGTCGCGGTGCCACGCGAGGTGAGCGGCGCAGGCATGGGCTTTCGCTTCCCTCTGCCCACCCCGGTGGCCGAACAGACCGGCCCCGATGCCCCGCTGCAGATCACCACACTGAACGGTCAAGCCATGCCTGCCTGGCTGCGCTACCAGCCCGAAACGCACAGCTTTGTCGCCTCGGCGCTGCCGCTGGGCGCGCTGCCCTTGCAGCTCTTGGTGCGCATCGGCAACAAGCATTGGATTGTGTTCATTGAAGAAGGCAAGATTTAGTTGCACTTGCCCATCAACCGTGCGCTGTGGCGCCGCGCATCAGGCGCCGTGGCACTTCTTGAATTTTTTGCCGCTGCCGCAATGGCAGGCCTCATTGCGTCCGGGCAGGTCCGCCTTTTGCAGGGTCTGCACGCGCGGGCCGATGTTGCGCCAGAGTTCGCGCAGGTCATAAACACCCCAGACCGCATCGGCGAAAGCGTTGAAGCGGTTCAAGCTGACCGTGGGCACACCCTCTTCGTCAAACACCGATAGCGTGGGCTCATCGGTGTCGTCCTCGGTCAGGGCGACCATGCGCAACAGGGCCTCATCGAGCCACTTGCGGCCTTCCTTGTCGCGCGGGGCCTGCCATTCGTCGGGCCAGTTTTCCACCGCGTACATAAAGCCCACGGCCCAGACCTGTGCAAAAGAAGGCAGCACCTCACCGGCCATCTCGGCGCGCTCGGCCTCGGGCAGGGCTGCCACGGCGCCGCGCACGTCCATCACCTCGGGGTGAAAGGCGCGCTCGTCGTCCAGGCTATCGACCTCGGCGGCCAGGCCCTGTTCGATATCGGTCCAGCGGCGCTGCCAGAGTTCTGAAAAGCGCGCCTCTTGCGACGCATCGGCAAAGGCGCCGTGCGGCGCAGCCGCGCCGCCCTCGTCTTCACCGCTGTCGAGCAACACGGGCAGGTATTCGGCCTGCGGTATGGCGCGGCGGCAGACGACGAGCGCGGCCATAAAGCCCTCGCAAAATTCCCATTGCGGGGTTTCGTCAAAGCGCTCACGCAGGTCGTCCAGAATGGCGTCGATCTCGTCGAACTCGTCCGGACTGAGGGGCATTGCGGTCAGCGGCTGGGGCGTATCGGAGGCGGGAATGGGTGTAGTGGATGTCATGGTCTGTGCAAATCAGGGGATGGGCGCTATTGTCGCGCCCCAGGAGACTGCGCCGTAGGAGCAGCTTCGATAAATGTTTGCCCAGCCGTTGCCTGGGCGCGGGTGGCTGGCCCTTGTTGCCAGCAGTTGCAGCTTGGAGATCGACCCTTGCCCTTTCTCCATTTGGATAGTTGGATAGCGCAAGGCACCCGATCAGGTATCCGATGGTTGGGCATTCCCCTCCAGCAAGCCCCAGCGTCGGGCCTGCGCAATGGATGTTATCGCGCCGTCAAAAGGATGCGCTGATTCACGGTGGTGCAGAACACGAGGGTGAGGACAAAATGGAAAAGGGATCGCGTCGCACGGGCCAGACGGCCTGGGACATTGCGGTTCGGTACACCCAGGCCTTTCTGGACGATTTGCACATGCTGGGCATAGCCGTTGCGGACATGGAGAGAAACCTCACGCCACCGGCCGGCGTCCATCGTGTCGGCAGCCACTTTTCCGGACGGGCTCAAGCTTTCATTGACGCCACTTCCAATAGGCGCGCTCCATCTCTTTTGTAGGGTATTGCCGACCGTCGTACTTCAGCACGTACTGAAAGGGTTGACGTTTTGACTTCTTTGCGTTGTCCAACTTGCTCGCTATGGAAATAACAAGGTCTGCAAATCCATTGCTTGTGGCCTTCGAGATCCCGACAGAGGTGGGAAAATTTTCCACCACGGTCTCTGCATTGCCAAGATTGCACATGGCTGGCCCGCCACTCACAAACTGCCAATCTTCAAGCGCGAGACTTTCCAGCACAGGTCTGATGGCGGGTCCGTTCTGCACGAACAGCGTACGCGTAGCACCGGAACCACCCTCCGGACAGCTGGCTCCCCGTCCGTTGCTTTCCATGTCCACTGCAAACGCACGTACTTCCGGGGCAAGGTCATATCGCGCTGTGTCGATTTTCAGGCTGCTGGCGTGCAGTTCGGTTCCCGCATCCTCTTCCACTTTATTGCGATAAAGGCTGATTACCTTGCCCGACCCGGTTTCGCTTACCGCCACCACAATGGCTTTTACCGTCTCGACTGCCGTGGAATAACCCACAGCCAGAATCGTCTTGCCATTGTCTTTTGGCCAGACTTTGCAAGCCGCAGACACCACCACGCCCTTCTCAGACTGCGTGAACCGCGAAACACCCAGTTGGGTACCCAGTTGTGCCAGTTGGGTCGCGCTACACCTTTGGGCAGCGGAGCCCTCACTGACCTGACCCATTGCCAGACCAACAACACCGAGCAACAGGCTACCCATTGCCACTTGGCGAAAACAATGCATCTAAATTTCCCCTGATGTAAACAATCAATGGCAGTCTACCGTGGGCGCCGGCTCTGTTACGCCGCAGCGCCTAGCGCCCATGAAAGCGCGGCGAGTTGGGTGGCAGTTTGCACACCCAGCGCGCGCAGTCGCTTGGCCAAGGTCAGCACGGCCTTGTCCTTGCTCAGCAGCAGGCTCTGGTGGGCGGCGGCCAGGTCGATGAACTTTTGGTCATCGGCGTCCTTGCAGGTCAGGGCCACCTTGGGCGCGACCTCGACCATCTGCACCAGGGCATCAAAGCTTGCCAGCACATCCAGGGCGCTGAGCCGGTAGTACTGCAGGCGTGGCACGATGTGGGTGTAGGCCAGCACGCGTTCAAGCTCATCGCGCATGGGCTGGCTGGCAATCCAGCGCAGCACACCCGACTGCAGCGCCACCAGCAACACCGGCGTGGCCGCATCGGCAAAGACAAACAGGTCGAGCACGATATTGGTGTCGAGCACGATGGCGCGCGAGCCAGTTTGTTCCATCAGGAGGCGTCCGGTGCTTTGTCCTTGGCCATGCGTCCGGCGACCATATCGAACTTGAACAGGCGGCATTCCAGCGGGCCATTCCACATCGGCACGCGGCGCGATTCTTTGAGGCGCATCTTGCCCGGCAGCTTGAGGTCGGGCGTGAGCACCCAGGCCTGCCAGCCGGAGAAGTTCTTCTTCCAATGGCTGGCCAGTTGGCTGAAAAATTCGCCACCGTCTTCGGTCTCGGCCAGCTCGCGTGCGCCATAGCGGGCCTGCACGCCCTCGCCCGCCACACCGCCAATGCCGATGCGCTCGCCATAGGGTGGATTGAGCAGCATGACGCCGCCGCCCTCAATGGGCGGCATGCGCTGCAGCGCGTCGCCACCGCGGAACTCGATGACATCGGCGACACCGGCGCGCTGGGCATTGCGCTGGGCAAAGTCCACCATGCGGTGCGACACATCGCTGCCGTAGATCAGCGCCTTCTGGCCGGGCTCGGGCTTGACCACGGACTCGGCAGCCTCCTGCTTCATGTCGGCCCAGGCCTGGTGGCGAAAGGGCACGAACTTCTCGAAGGCAAAGCGGCGCAGCGAACCGGCCGCGATATTGCAGGCGATTTGCGCCGCCTCGATGGCAATGGTGCCGCTGCCGCAGCAGGGGTCATACAGCGGCATCAAATCGGCGTCGCCATCGGCCCAACCGCTGGCGGCAATCATGGCCGCGGCCAATGTCTCTTTGAGCGGCGCGTCGCCCTTGTCCTCGCGCCAGCCGCGCTTGAACAGCGGCTCGCCCGAGGTGTCGATGTAGAGCGAGCAGTTGTCGGTGGTCAGGTGGGCGTAGATGCGCACATCGGGCCACTGGGTGTCCACATTGGGACGCACGTTACCGGCGACCTCGCGGAAGCGGTCGCACACCGCGTCCTTGACCTTGAGCGCGGCAAAGTTGAGCGAATTGAGCGGGCTGTGCTGCGCCGTCACTTCGATCTTGATGCTCTCCTTCGGGGTGAACCAGCGCTCCCAGGGCACGGCCAGGGCGGCGCGGTAGATGTCGCTCTCGCTGCGGTATTCGGTGAAAGACACCAGCACCAGCACGCGCTGCGCCAAGCGGCAATACAGGTTCAGGCGCATGGCGTCGTCGAGCGAGGTGCGCACCGCCACACCCCCGCGCTGCTTGGTCACGCAACCGGGGGGCAGGCCGGTGATGCGCAGGGCTTCGGGAGCCAGATAGTCCTCCACGCCAGCGGCGCAGGGAAGAAAAAGTTGGAGTTGGTTCATAGGAATGTATGGGTGTACTTGTTCAGAGAAAATGCGAATATCGGTTGAGGGTTTTTCCAGTCCACCCATTGGAAAGCGATTGCGCTTGCTTGCGCACTACAGCATCGGCCTGCTCATCCGGCATGCTTGCATTTTTGCATACAGCGCCGCACCAGGATGGGTAGCCGTGCACGCACGGCATGAAACGGGTAGCAGCCCGCGATCTAATTGCGGTTCGCTATCAGACCCTTTTGCTGCGCACCGATTTCATTCAGCACCATCACCGCTATTGGCGGCAGGGCCCATGACTTCACAAGCGGCTTGAACACCAGCGACAGCGCTTCTTGCAATGGGGGCAACCATTCATTTTTGTGGCCCTTGATGACAAAGCGGAAACTAGCGCTTCCGAGGTCCAGTTCTTTAAAGGGCACCGGCAACTCAGTCAGCCCCGTCGGATGCCGTCCCAAACGCATCGCCACGCCAAGAAGAAATCCATTGGTGAGCTTGCTGCGAATTTCTGCAATGAATTCGGAAAAGTGAGGTTGCGTGCCAGGCCTCGGACTGCTAGCTTTCGCCTCCACCACCCATAGGGTGGGTCCTGCCCTTTGCTGCCGAAGCAGGAGGAACTCGGCCATTTGGACGCCTTCCTGCACGCGCTCGTAGCACTGGCTTTTCTCTATGTAAAAGCATTGCCCGGCCGGATAGGGGCCAAAGGTCATCCCCGATTCGATGATGGCTTGCGTGGTCATTGCAGGGCCAACTCCACTTCCTGCTGATAGAGGCGAATCGACTCGGCAATGATGGGGTTGTCCGGCATGCCATGCTTCAGGTCATCGCACACCCAGTCGCTGTCAGTGGCAGAAATAACCGGGATCGACCAGCCACGCTCCTGAGCGATCAGAAACAACTTCTTGACCACAAAATAGGAATGGCTGGCCATGAAAAACTGGATGCCGCGCTCGGCCAGCATCGCCACAATGTCCAACAACTGCGCGATGGCGGTGGGATGCAGGGCCGACTCTGGCTCGTCGATCAGCACCACCGATTGGGTATCCAGATAGCGATTGCCTAGCAGCGTGTCTAGAATGGCAATTTTCTTGATGCCTTCTGCCGTGACCCCTATCGGAAACTTGTGACGGCCTTTGACAAACAGCCAGCGGCCCGAGGCCTCGTCATACGCAACCACCCCACCCAGGATTTCCTCAAGCTTCGTACGTGACTGGGCGAACTCTTTGTAGTTCTTGCCCTTGCTGGGAGAAATGCGCAGCGCTTTAGCGAGGTCGAAGTAAGTGTCATCAAACCCAAACACCTTGTCCTGCTCCCGCGATTTCAAAATGACTTGATGCAACGACAGCACTTCCTTGGCGGGCAAAAAGACCGAGTTGCTCGCGCGTGGCGGCACCTGATTTTCCAAGCTTGAAATTTGCTTGCTGGTGTCTTTGCCAAAGCTGTAGGAGAAGTCCAGGTTGTCAACCGTGAGCACGCTCGACAAGGGCGCCTGCGCTCCTTTGCTGACCAGGTCGCCAATCTTTTCTGCCTGAAACGTCCAATACAGTTTGTCCGCCAGGATTTCGGAGGCCGAACGCTGCTCGTTGCCACGTTTGGTGTCTTCCAGCGTGCGCAGACTGCTGTAGATGGCCTTGAGCAAAAACGTCTTGCCGCTTCCATTGCCGCCAATGATCAGGTTGATCTTTCCCAGTGCCGACCAGTTGATGCCTGTGAGTGGACCAAAGTTGTCGAGTTTGATTTGATTGATCATGCGTTGCCTCTCTTGCTTGGTGATTGACACCATACTTCATCAATCTGCTGCTGGATTCGAGCCGTCGTTTTGACTCCAAAAAAAACACTTTTTGTCGCTCAAAAACGACCTGACGACATGCCACTGCAATGGCTCATTTCAGAATTTTCCCTAACAGGCCGTGGTCGGACCGGTCATCGAATGGTGCTTCTGTTGGGTTCATTCTTCACCCCAAGCTTGACGTTACAGCGCCTTGCGTAGGGAAGCGGGGGCAATTTTGAGGCCCTCGCGGTATTTGGCCACGGTACGACGCGCGCACTCGATGCCCTGCTCCTTGAGCATTTCAGAAATCTGGTTGTCCGACAGCGGCTTCTTGGCGCTCTCGGCGGCAATAAATTGCTTGATCAGCGCGCGCACCGCGGTGCTCGACGCATTGCCGCCGGATTCGGTGCCCAGCCCCGAGCCGAAGAAGTACTTCAGCTCAAAGGTGCCAAAGGGCGTGGACATGTACTTGGCGGTGGTGACGCGGCTGATGGTGGACTCGTGCAGGCCGAGCTCGTCGGCAATCTCGCGCAGCACCAGCGGGCGCATGGCCAACTCGCCATGGGTGAAGAAGCTTTTTTGCCGCTCCACGATGGCGGTGCTGACACGCAAGATGGTGTCAAAGCGCTGCTGGATATTTTTGATGAACCAACGCGCTTCTTGCAGGCGCTGCTGCAGGGCGGCGTGGCTGGCGCTGTCCTTGCCGCCGCGGTGGTTGCGCAGCACATTGGCGTAGATGTCGTGCACCTTCAGGCGCGGCATCACATCCGGATTGAGCATGACGCGGAACTTGGGGCTCGCGGTGTTGGGCACCTGCAGCACCAGCACGTCGGGCACCACGATGTTGCGCTCCACATCGACAAAGCGCCGCCCCGGTTTGGGCTCCAGGCGGGCGATTGCGGCGATGGCTTCGCGCACCAGCGCGTCGCTGCCCACACCGAGCTGCACCAGGCGCTTGATGTCGCGCCGCGCCAGCAACTCCATGGGCTGCTGGCAGATGCGATAGGCCACTTGCAGCACCTCGCGGTCGTCCCAGTCCAGCTCCACATTCTGAAGCAGCGCGGCGATTTGCAGGCGCAGGCATTCGGCCAGTCCCCGCGCGCCCACGCCCACCGGCTCCAGGCTGTGCAGCAGACCCAGGGCCACGGTGAAGTGGTGCAGCAGTTCCTGCAACTCCTCCTCGTCGGCCGGGTTCAGGGTGGCGGCCAGTTCTTCCAGCGGCTCTTCCAGGTAACCGTCGTCGTTGAGCGACTCGATCAAAAAACGCAGCGCGGCGCTGTCTTCGCCCGAGAGGCGCAGGCCCAGGGCCTGGCGGTGCAAAAAGGCCTGCAGGCTCTCATGGGTGCGGGCCAGTTCGGTGGCGTCCTTGTCTTCGTCGCCATTGAGGTTGTTGCTGCGCGCCTTGGCGTCCACGCCCCATTCGCCGTCGTCGGGGGACATCTCGGTGCTGCCGTCGCCATCCCAGTCAATGCCCTCATCGCCACCCAGGGGGGCGTTGTCTTCGTCGGTGCTGGTACTGGTGACGGTGGCGCTGCCCAGGTCGGGCATGGGGGCAGATGCGAACTCGCTGTCATGGTCCGTTGCGCGGTCGCCCTCGCTGACCGGCGTGTCGGCCTGGCCCACGCCAAACTCCTCGCGCTCGGCCTGGTCTTCGGTGCGTTCGAGAAACGGATTTTCGTCCAGCATCTGGTCGACTTCCTGGCTCAGTTCCAGGGTGGAGAGTTGCAGCAAGCGGATGGACTGTTGCAACTGGGGCGTCAGCGCCAGATGCTGCGACACGCGCAGAGAAAGACCTTGCTTCATGTTCTGTCTGACATCTACATTTTGAAGTGCTCGCCGAGATAGACGCGTCGCACCTCGGCATTGTTCACGATCTCGGAGGGCGTGCCCTCGGCCAGCACGCGGCCATCGCTGATGATGTAGGCGTGGTCGCAAATGCCCAGGGTTTCGCGCACATTGTGGTCGGTGATCAGCACGCCTATGCCGCGCGCCTTGAGGAAGTTGATGATGCGCTGGATCTCGATCACGGCAATCGGATCAATGCCTGCAAAGGGCTCGTCGAGCAGGATAAAGCGCGGGCGCGTCGCCAGGGCGCGGGCAATCTCCACGCGGCGGCGCTCGCCACCCGACAGGGACAGGGCCGGCGACTCGCGCAAATGCTCCACGCGCAGCTCCTGCAGCAAATCGGTCAGGCGGCGTTCGATCTCGTCGCGCTGCAACGGCACGCCCTGCTCGTCGCGTTGCAGCTCCAGCACGGCGCGCACATTGTCTTCGACATTGAGCTTGCGAAAGATGGAGGCCTCTTGCGGCAGGTAACCCAGTCCCAGGCGCGCGCGCCTATGGATGGGCATGTTCTCTATGGACTCGCCGTCAATGGCGACATCGCCGCCGCTGGCACGCAGCAGGCCCACGATGATGTAGAAAGAAGTGGTCTTGCCGGCGCCGTTGGGTCCTAGCAGACCCACCACCTCGCCGGTGCGCACGGTGAGCGAGACGTCCTTGACGACCTGGCGCTTGCCATAAGACTTTTGCAGATGCGTGGCCGACAGACTTCCGGCTGCGAAATCGTTCACTGGGGGGTGCCCCCCAGGGTGGCCGAGGGCTTGAGCTTGGCGGGGTCGGGCGCGCTGGCAGCGGGTTCCGGCTTGGGTGTGAGCATGACGCGCACCCGTCCGGCCCCCATGGCGCCTGTGGGTGCGTTCTTGGCCACACCGTCCACGCTGAACAGATCGGTCAGATTCTCATAGACAATGTTGGCGCCGGTGATCTCATCGGCCAGGGTGCTGCCGCGCAGGCGGCGCAGCTGGGCCTTGCGGGTAAAGGTGACAGTGTCGGCCTTGCCGTCGTAGGTGATGGTCTCGCCCTCACCCTCGATGAACTCGTCCAGCGCTTCGCGCTTTTGGCGGTAAAAGGCCGGCTTATCGGGACTGCCAGTGGCCACACCAAACTGGTAGCCATCCGGGTCCTGGTGCACCTCCAGGCGGTCACCGCGGATCTGGATCGTGCCCTTGGTCAATACCACGCGGCCGGTGAACACGCTGACCTGCTTGAGGTCGTCGTAGCGCAGACTGTCGGACTCGATATTCATGGGCTTGTTGCGGTCGGCCTTCTCCGCCTGCACTGCGCCACACAGACACGACAGGACCACAACCACCAAGCAAAAAGAGAATTTGAATTTCATAAAGGCACGAAACTTGCTGACAACGCTGGAGGCATTGTAGCCAGCGCATGGCATGTTTCCTGCCCTGCGGCAAATTCAATAGCGCAGAAAACGGGGACTTCACCCCATCGCGTTGATGCGGGCCACCAGTTCCTTCAGGACCCCGTCCGCCTTGTCGTTGGGCACCTGGCAGGTGCCGGCGTTTTCGTGACCACCGCCGCCATGGGCCAGCATCAGTGCGCCTATGTTGACCGGGGAGCCTCGGTTGGTAATCGACTTGCCCACGGCGCACACCGTGTTTTGCTTTTGCACGCCCCACATGACATGGATGGAAATATTGGTTTGCGGAAACAGGGCATAGACCATGAAGCGGTTGACCGCGTAAATGGTGTCCTCCTGGCGCAGGTCCACCACGGCCACCCGGTGTTGCACGGAGGTGCAGAGCTGCAGCTGGTTCTTGGCCTTTTCGGCATGCTCGCGGTAGAGCTCCACCCGCTCCACCACATCGGGGAGTTGGAGGATGTCCTCAATGCCGTGGCTCGCGCAGTAGGCGATCAGGTCCATCATCAGCTGGTAATTGCTGACGCGGAAGGTGCGAAAGCGGCCCAGCCCGGTGCGCGAATCCATCAGGTAGTTCAGCAGCACCCAGCCCTTGGGGTGGAGAATTTCGTCCTGGCTGAACTGGGCCGAGTCGCTCTTGTCCACGGCCTGCATCATCTCGTTGAAGCGCTCGCCAAAACGCGCGCTGCCGCCGTAATGTTCAAACACCACCCGCGCCGCCGAGGGCGCGTCGGGATCGATGATGTGGTTGGAGCTCCGCGCGTTGCGCATGCGCTCGGAGGCATGGTGGTCAAAGCACAGATGCACGCCCGGCACATAGGGCAAATTGGTGGTGATGTCGCACGCGGTGACAGCGATCTTGCCGTCCTGCATGTCCTTGGGGTGGACGAAGGTGATGCCCTCGATCAGGTCCAACTCCTTGAGCAGCACCGCGCACACCAAGCCGTCAAAATCGCTGCGGGTCACAAGCCTGAATTTGCTATCCGCCATGGTGTGCTCCGCTGATTGATGGGGTTGCGGCAGATTCTAGACCGCAGCCCTGCAGAATGTCACAGATGCCGCAATCCGCGCCCTACTTGCCCGTACGTGCAACCGCCAGCAGCGACTCCATCACCTTGAGCGCGTTGCTCATGCCCTTGGCGATGGAGCCGTCGATATAGAAACGCCCAGCCACGCCGAGCGCCGGAACACCCTCGACCTTGTAGGCGTTTTGCAGTTGTTGGGCCCGGCTGGACTTGGTGGCCACGCTAAAGGAGCCGAACTGTTCGCTGAATTTGGCCCGGTCCACGCCCTGCTTGGCAACCCAGTCCAGAATGGCTGGCGCCTTGGAAAGATCCAGCCGTTCCCCGTGAATGGCGGCGAACACCTTGGTATGCAGCTTGTCCACCAGGCCCATGGCCTCCAGCGCGTAGTACAGGCGCTGCTGCGGCACAAAGTCATCGCGAAAGGCCACCGGTACGCGGCGAAAGGCCACGTCCTTGGGCAGCTTCTTGAGCCAGGCTCCCAGCTCGGGCTCGAAGGCGCTGCAATGCGGGCAGCTGTACCAGAAGAACTCGACCAGCTCGATCTTGCCGGCCGGGGCTTCGACCGGAGCGCGCGGGTCCAGCACCAGGTAGTCGGTGCCGGCCTCTGGCTTGGCCGCATCGGCGTGGGCCACTGCGGGCCACAGGGCCTGGGTCGCTACGGTAGCAGCGCCGGCCAATAAAGAAAATTCACGACGTTTCATAGCACTCCAATTGATTGCGTTTTTTGAATCCAACGAGGTTCATACGGCTAGCGTTGCACCCGCACCAGGGCAGTTTCGAGACCGGCCTTGTCGAGCTTTTCCTTGCTCTTCTCGCCGTCTTCCTTTTTGTCAAACGGACCCACGCGCACCCGGTACACGGTGCGCCCGGACTGCTCGCGTTCCGAAATCTTGGTTTCAATCCCGGTGAGGGACAACTTGGCGCGCTGGCTCTCTGCGTCTTCGGAGGTGCGGTAGGCGCCCACCTGCACCCAGTAGAGAAAAGGCTCGGCCGCCGCAGCCTTGGCACGGGCCAGATCACCAATCGGGTCGGCCGATGCGGCGACCTTGGCCTCGGGCTTTTTGCTATCGGGCACCTCCGGTGTCTTGGCGTCAGCCGGCTTGGCATCAGCAGACTTGGCTTCGGGTTTTTTGCTCTCGGGCGCCTTGGCGTCTGCGGGCTTGCTTTCGGCGGGCTTGGCTTCGGGCTTGGGCACTGCGGCTGCTGGTGGCTTGGCTGGGTTCTTGCCATACAGGGGAGCGTTGGGGTCCCAGTCCTTGTTCTTCTTGGCCTCCTCAAGATCCTGATCGGCGCTGCGGGTCTGGCCCTTGTTCATGAAGGGGACCGGTACCTTGGTGACATAGACGGCCACCGCCAATGCAGCGGCCAAACCGACCACCACGCCAATAATCAAACCCAATAGGGTTCCGCCGCGCTGTTGCTTCATGCCTTGGTTCTCGCTCTTAGGAGGGGATTACATCTTCTGCGGGGCACTCACGCCCAGCACTGCCAGGCCATTGTGCAACACCTGCGCCGTGGCGGCCACCAGCGCCAGCCTTGCCAGTTTGACGGCCTCGTCATCGACTAGGATGCGCTCGGCATCGTAGTAGCTGTGGTAGCAGGCGGCGAGTTCACGCAGGTAGAAGGTGACATCGTGCGGCGCAAATCCCTCGGCAGCGGCGGTGAGCATCTCGGGGTACTTGGCCAACAAGAGCATCAGGGCCTGTGCCTGCGGGCTGGTCAGCGCGGCCAGATCCACCGCGCCCAAGGTGGCAGCATCGCCGCCCCAGGCGTTGAGCACCGAGCAGATGCGCGCGTGGGCGTATTGCACATAGTAGACCGGGTTGTCGTTGTTCTTGGCCACGGCCAGGTCCACATCAAAGGTGTATTCGGTGTCGGGTTTGCGGCTGAGCAAGAAGAAGCGCACCGCATCTTTGCTGGTCCATTCGATCAGGTCGCGCAGCGTGACATAGCTGCCGGCGCGCTTGGAGATCTTGACCTCTTCGCCGCCCTTGACCACCCGCACCATGGTGTGCAGCACATAGTCGGGATAGCCCTGGGGAATGCCCACATTGGCCGCTTGCAGGCCGGCGCGCACGCGGGCAATGGTGCCGTGGTGGTCGGTGCCCTGGATGTTGACGACCTTGGTAAAACCGCGCTCCCACTTGGCAATGTGGTAGGCCACGTCGGGCACAAAGTAGGTAAAGGTTCCATCTTGCTTGCGCATGACGCGGTCCTTGTCATCGCCATAGTCGGTGGACTTGAGCCAAAGTGCGCCGTCCTTCTCGTAGGTCTTGCCGGCATCTTGGAGGCGCTTGACGGTGGCATCGACCCGGCCGCTGGTGTAGAGGCTGCTTTCGAGGTAGTAGTTGTCAAACTTTACCGCAAAGGCCTTGAGGTCCAGGTCCTGCTCGTGGCGCAAATAGGCCACGGCGAACTGGCGCATGCCGTCGAGGTCCTTGATATCGCCGCTGGCCGTAAAACTGCGGTCATCGCTTTGTACCGTCTTGCTAGAGAGGAAGTCGGCGGCAATGTCGGCAATGTAGTCGCCGTTGTAGGCCGCGGCGTTTTCGCCACTCGGCCACTGCGCATCGCCCGGCTTGAAGCCCTGTGCGCGCAGCATGGTGCTTGCGGCCAGGGTGCCGATCTGCACACCGGCGTCGTTGTAATAGAACTCGCGGTACACATCCCAGCCCTGGGTCTGGAACAGATTGCAAATCGCATCGCCCAGCGCGGCTTGGCGGCCGTGGCCCACATGCAGCGGACCGGTCGGGTTGGCCGACACAAACTCCACCAACAGGCGCTGTCCGCTAGCGCTCTGCACACCAAACTGCAGACCCTGGCCCAGCACCTCGCGCACGATCTCCTGCTTGGCGGAGGGCTTCAAGCGCATGTTGATAAAGCCGGGGCCGGCAATCTCAATCGCATCCACCCATTGCGCATAGGCAGGTTGCGCCAGCAAAGCGGCACACAGCTCTTGGGCCAACTGGCGCGGGTTGCGCTTGAGCGGCTTGGCCAGTTGCATGGCGGCCGTGGTGGCCAGGTCGCCATGGGCGGCCACCTTGGGCGATTCAAAGGCTGCCTTGGCACCCGAGCCAGCAGAGATGGTTTCAAGACAGGCGGCTAAGGCCAGCAGAAGTTCGTTTTTTACAGACAGCATAGGGCGCGATTTTAAGCGGGCGTCCCGGCGCGCTTCGCCGCCACGGCCAACCAGGTTGCCAAGGCCCCCGTTATGTGCTGGAATCCGCTGGGATTTAACCGCAATGGCAGGCCTTCTGCCCACCTTTCACAGAAAAAAACATGAAGAAACTTGTAATGCAATTGGCAACCGTCTTGACCATGGGCCTGACCATGACCATGGCCCATGCCGCTGACGCCGCTGAGGCCGCTGACACTGCTGCGCCCTCCGCCCGACAAGGCAAGATTAAGACTTGCAGTATGGATGCCCAAACAAAGTCTTTGGCAGGCGCAGAACGCAAGGCCTTCATGAGGAAATGTTTAGGCACCAAGCCCCCTGGCACTGGGGGCGGCAAAGGTGGCTAGGCCCAGCAGAGCGTCATTTGTACAGACCACATAGGGCGCGAATTTAAGCGGCTGCTTCGGCAGGCCTTGGAAGCGAGGTCAACCAAATTGCCAAAGCACCCGTTATGTGCTGGAATCCGCTGGGATTTAATCGCAACGGCAGGCCATCTGCCCCACCTTTCAAAGGAAACAACATGAAGAAACTTGCAACGCTCTTGGCAACCGTCTTGACTCTGGGCCTGACCATGACCGTGGCCCATGCCGCTGACGCTGCTGCTGCTGCCCCCTCCGCCCAACAAGGCAAGATGAAGACTTGCAATATGGACGCCAAGGACAAAAAGGGCGACGAGCGCAAGGCCTTCATGAAGGAATGCCTGAGCACCAAGGCAACCCCCGCCGAGGCCGCCACTACCGGCACTCCGCAGCAAAACAAAATGAAGACCTGCAACGCCGATGCCAAGACCAAGGCCCTCAAGGGCGACGAGCGCAAGGCCTTCATGAAGAGCTGCCTGAGCAACAAGTAATCCGGCTTAGTCGGATTCAAATAGCCCGGGTCTGCGAAGGTCTGGGCTTTTTGCTTTTTGGCTGCAGGTGGCCGACCCGCTACACCATGCCCAGCACCACCGCAACGAACAGCGTAAAGCCCACCCAGTGGTTGGCGCGAAAGGCCTTGAAGCAGCCCTCGCGCGTGCGGTCCTTGATCAGGCTGGCGTGCCACACCACCTGCGCCAGCACCACCACCACACCCAGCCACCAGGCCCAGGCATTGGGCTGCGGAACAATCACCCAGGACCAGATCGCCAGTTGCACCAGATAGAAGGACAGCACCGCCGGCACATCCCAGCGCCCCAGCGTGATGGCCGAGGTTTTCATGCCGATGCGCAGATCGTCGTCTCGGTCCACCATGGCGTATTCGGTGTCATAGGCCAGCACCCAGAACAGATTGCCCAGCAGCAGCAACCAGGCCAGCAGCGGCACCCGCCCCTGCACGGCGGCAAAGGCCATGGGAATGCCAAAGCTAAAGGCCACACCCAACACCGCCTGCGGCATCGACACGTAGCGTTTGGCATAGGGATACATCAGCGTCACTGCCAGCGCCGCAATAGACCAGAGCACCGTAGCCTCGTTGGTGGTGAGCACCAGGGCAAAGGCCAGCAGCGCCAGCAGCGCGCCCACCCATAAGGCTTCACGCACCGAGACCTTGCCGCTGGTGACAGGGCGCTGCGCCGTGCGCTTCACATGCTTGTCAAATTCGCGGTCGGCCACATCGTTGATGCAGCAACCGGCGCTGCGCATCAGGACGGTGCCCAGGGTAAACACGGTGATCAAATGCCATCCAGGAAAGCCGCCGGCGGCAATCCACAGGGCTGAGAGCGAGGGCCAGAGCAACAGCAACCAACCGGCCGGACGGCTCCAGCGGATCAGGTCCAGGTAGAGGGAAAACCGCAGGCTCACGACAGACGGACCACGCCGGGCAGTTCGCAGGCGTAAATGGCGTTGCGCAGGGCAGCAATGGCCTCGTAGCGGGTAAAGCTGCGCCGCCAGGCCAGCACCACGCGCCTTGTAGGCGGCGCGGCGCCATGGGCATCGGTGACCGGCAGGTACTTCACATAGGCATCTTCATGGCGGCGCTTTTGGGACTCCAGGGCTTCGCGCGGCACGCTCAGGCGGGGAACGAGCGTGATGCCCATGCCGGCTGCCACCATGTGCTTGATGGTCTCTAGGCTGGAGCCCTCGAAGCTCTTGCGAATGCCCTCGGCGTTGCTGGAGAAGCGGGCGAACTCCGGGCAGACTTCGAGCACATGGTCCCTGAAGCAGTGGCCATTGCCCAACAGCAGCATGGTCTCGTTTTTGAGCTGCTCGGCCGATACGCTTTCCAACTTTGCCAGCGGATGGTTCACCGGCAGGGCGGCAAAAAACGGCTCGTCGTACAGGGCCGCAGTGGCCAGGCCGGTGTCTGGAAAGGGCTCGGCCAAAATGGCGCAGTCGATCTCGCCGGTGCGCAGCATTTCCAACAGCTTGACGGTGAAGTTCTCCTGCAGCATCAGCGGCATCTGGGGCGAACGCGTGATGACCTGGCGCACCAGGTCCGGCAGCAGGTAGGGCGCAATGGTGTAGATCACGCCCAGCGCCAGCGATCCGGCCAGCGGGTCTTTGCCGCGCTTGGCAATGTCCTTGATGTTGGCGGCCTGCTCCAACACGCTTTGCGCCTGGCGCACGATTTCTTCGCCCAGGGGCGTGACCGTCACCTCGTTGGCGCTGCGCTCGAACAGCTTGACATCCAACTCCTCTTCGAGCTTTTTGACTGCCACCGACAGCGTGGGCTGGGACACAAAGCAGGCCTCGGCCGCCTTGCCAAAATGGCGCTCGCGCGCCACCGCCACAATATATTTGAGTTCGGTCAGGGTCATGGCGCTATTGTCTACCGAGTCCGGCCCGGGTTCATGACGCGGCCGGTGCGACATTGCGGGTACGCGGCTCGGCGATGACCACGGCAATGCCGCAGACCAACAGAGCGGCCCCGCCCCAGAAGACCAGGGCCGGCGTCTCGTCAAAAAACAGCCGCCCAATGGCCGGGCTGAACAGCAGCAGCGAGAAGCCCCCTGCCTCCACGGCCGAGGCATCACCGGCACGGTAGGCGTAAAAATAGGCCAGGTAAATGCCAGAGGCCGACAGGGCGATCAGGGGCAGCAGCGGCCAAAACACCTGTGCCACGGGGGGCAGCACAAAGCCGGTCATCAACCCAAAGCTGAGCCAGCAGGCCAACTGGCTCCAGGTCAGCACGGCAATGGGATGCTCGCCCTGGGAATATTTTTTAAGCACCACGCCCAGCATGGCCTCCATCAGCGCACCCAGAAGGGCAACCAGGGCCGCAGGCTGAAAGGCCTCGGCACCGGGGCGCAATATGACCAGCACACCGGAGAAGCCAATCGCCATCCCCAACCAGCGCGACCAATGCGCCCGCTCGTTCAACAGCCACACGCCCAGCGGCAGCATGAAGAGCGAGCCGGTCATCAAGTAGGCACTGGCCTCGGCCAACGGCAAATGGGCCACGGCCCAGGCGGCGCAAAAGGCCGAGATGACGATGATGACGCCGCGCACCAGATGGAACAGCGGTTGGCGCGTGGCCACCAGGCGCCCGCGCGTCCACACCAACAGGGGCGCCAGCATGGCCAGCACCACGCTGGATTGCAGGAACAGCACCTGCTTGGGCAACAGGCCCTGGCGCATGAGCTGCTTGTTGCAGGCATCGAGCACAGACCAGCAGGCCATGGCCGCAATCACCAGCAGCACGCCGCGCGTATTGCCGGACAGGGCCGACCAGCGCGTTTTCAAACCTTGGAGCATGGGGTAGATGCCAGAAAAATGCCGGATAGTGAACCCGGGAAAACAGGCCCGTGATCAGGCCTTGAGAAATTCCGCCTTGGTGCCCAGCCAGCGTTGAATATGCTTCTCGGCCAGCTGCGGGTAGCGGTCCAGCATCATAGGGGCTTCCTGGCGCGCCCATTCCAGCAGGGCCGTGTCGGTGGCCAGATCGGCAAAGCGCAGCATGGCGTCGCCGCTCTGGCGCGCACCCAAAAACTCACCGGGTCCGCGGATTTCGAGGTCGCGCCTGGCGATCTCGAAGCCGTCATTGGTCTCGGACATGGCGCGCAGGCGGGCCCGCGCGGTCTCGCCCAGACGTGGCGCGTCGCCGGTGGAATACAGCAGCACGCAGGCCGAGGCGGCAGCACCGCGCCCGACCCGCCCGCGCAACTGGTGCAACTGCGACAGGCCAAAGCGCTCGGCATGCTCCACCACCATCAGCGAGGCATTGGGCACATCCACACCCACCTCGATCACCGTGGTGCTGACCAGCACCGCAATCTTGCCCGCCACAAAGTCGGCCATCACCGCCTTCTTCTCGTCGGCCGGCATGCGCGAGTGCAGCAGGCCGACCCGCATCACGGCTTGGGCTGCTGGCGCCCTTGCATCGGCATCTGCCGTTTCAATGTCTGCGGTCTGACCCGGCGCAGGGGCCTCGGCGCTTGCGCCGGGGCCTGCCAGGGCGGCGCTGAGTTCGGCATGGGTCTGGGTGGCGTTGCTCAGGTCCAGCGCCTCGCTCTCCTCGATCAGCGGACAGACCCAATAGACCTGGCGACCCTCGGCAATCTGGGCACGTATGCGCTGCACCACCTCAGCGCGCCGGTGCTCATGGATCACCTTGGTGACGATGGGCGTGCGCCCGGGTGGCAGCTCGTCCAGGGTGGACACATCCAAATCGGCGTAATAGCTCATGGCCAGGGTGCGGGGAATGGGGGTGGCCGTCATCATCAGCAGATGCGGCTCAAAGGGATGTGCGCCCTGCTCGGCCTCGGCAACAGGCCCCACGCTGGCCTTGCTGCGCAGGGCCAGGCGCTGGGCCACGCCAAAGCGGTGCTGCTCGTCGATGATGGCCAGCGCCAGGTTCTTAAAGCGCACCTTGTCCTGAATGACCGCGTGGGTGCCCACCACCAGCAAGGCCTCGCCGCTCTCGATCAGGGCCAGCGCCTCGCGTCTGGCCTTTGCCTTCTGGCTGCCGATCAACCAGGCTGTGGTGATGCCCAGCGGCTCCAGCCAGCCCACCAGTTTGCGCAAATGCTGCTCGGCCAAAATTTCGGTGGGTGCCATCAGCGCGCATTGCCAACCGGCGTCCATGCAGATGGTGGCGGCCAGGGCGGCAACCACCGTCTTGCCGGCACCTACATCGCCCTGCAACAGGCGGTGCATGGGCGCATGGCGCGCCAAGTCCTTGGCAATCTCGAAGCTGACGCGCTGCTGCGCTTGGGTCAACTGGAAAGGCAAGGCCGCCAGCAGGCGCGCATGCAGGGTGTCGCCCACCTTGCCCTGCAAGGGAGGGGCGCGCAACGCGGCGCGGGCGCGGCGCGACTGCAGTTGCGACAGTTGCTGGGCCAGCAGCTCCTCGGCCTTCAGGCGCTGCCAGGCCGGGTGGCTGTGGTCCTGCAAGGTGTCTAGCGACACGTCGGGCGTGGGGTGGTGCAAAAACTGCAGCGCTTGGCGCAGCGTCCACAGCGCATGGGGATTGAACTGGCTCAGGTCGCCGGGGGCAAAGGTGTCGGACAGCTCGGCACGCGCCAAGCCGCCCAGCACGGCCTTGCGCAAATAGGCCTGTGGCATGCCGGCCACCGTGGGGTAGACGGGGGTGAGCGCCGTGGGCAGGTCGCCTCCGGCCGCCTTGCAATGCGGGTGCAACATGGTCCAACCCAGAAAGCCACCGCGCAGCTCGCCGCGGGCGCGGATGCGGTTGCCCACGCCCAGCGCCTTTTGCTGGCTGGGGTAGAAGTTAAAGAAGCGCAGGGTGCAGAGGTCCGAGCCATCGTCGAGCTTGACCAGCAATTGGCGGCGCGGCTTGTGCACCACCTCGCAGTCCACCACTTCGCCTTCGATCTGGATCTGATCGCCTTCGCGCCCATCGCGCAGCATAGAGATGCGGGTCTCGTCCTCGTAGCGCAGCGGCAGGTGCAGGGCCAGATCGATGTCGCGCTTGAGCCCGAGCTTGTCCATCAGCTTTTGCATGGCGTTCTTGGGCGGCGCGGGCTTGACCGCAGGCTTTTGCGGCTCAATGAGGGTGATGGAAAGCGTGGACTCTGGCATGGGACAATTCTGCCCTGTCTTTTCACCTTGGTACGGGTTTGTTCGACCCTCAAGCACCTATGCCCCATAGCTCCGGCGCCCAATCGCCCACCCCCTCGCCAACACCCATGCCCTCTACTGCACGCACGTTCACGCTGAGCGACTTTGATTTCGTATTGCCCGAAGCCCTGATCGCCCAGCACCCGGCTTCCGAGCGCAGCGGCTCACGCCTGCTCGATGGCCGCGCCACCGATCCGGTGGACCGCATCTTTCGCGAGCTGCCCCATCTTTTGCGCGCCGGCGACCTGCTGGTGTTCAACGACACGAAGGTCTTGCACGCCAGGCTGTTTGGCGAAAAGCCCACCGGCGGCAAGGTCGAGTTGCTCATTGAACGCGTGCTGGGTGGCAACCAGGTCGCCGCGCACATGCGGGTGAGCAAGAAGCCCGAGGTCGGCACCACGCTCAAACTGGTCTGTGCGACGGGCCAGGAAGACGGCCTGTGTGCCACCCTGCTGGGACGCTGGCCCGATGCCCAGGGGCAGATGTTCCGCTTTGTGCTGAGCAACGATGTGGGCGACAACCCCTACACCCTGATGGAGCGCCACGGCCATGTGCCGCTGCCCCCGTATATTCAGCGCCCTCACGGTGGCGACATCACGGATTCGGCCGAAGACGCGCAGCGCTACCAGACCGTGTTTGCCAAAAACCCCGGCGCGGTGGCCGCCCCTACTGCCGCCCTGCACTTTGACCAGGCCCTGTTGGAGCAGTTCGATGCCATGGGCGTGCAGCGCGCCCATGTCACCCTGCATGTGGGCGCGGGCACCTTCCAGCCTGTGAAGACCGAGAACCTGTCCGAGCACCAAATGCACAGTGAGTGGTATGAGGTGCCGGCCAGCACGCAGCAAGCGATTGCCGACTGCAAGGCGCGTGGCGGGCGCGTGGTTGCAGTGGGCACGACCACCGTGCGCACGCTGGAGAGCTGGGCACAGAGCGGTCAGAGCAGCGGCGACACCACCATCTTCATCACGCCGGGCTTTGCCTTTGCGCATGTGGACCTGCTGCTGACCAACTTCCACCTGCCCAAGTCCAGCCTGATGATGCTGGTCAGCGCCTTTGCCGGCTACGGGCACATCATGGATCTGTACCGCCACGCCATCGCTAACGCATACCGCTTCTTCAGTTATGGCGACGCCATGCTGCTGGAGCACCGGGCAAGCTCCTGAGTTTGCCCAGCCGAGTGGGTGCTGCGGCAGCGCTGCTTGATGCCAGCCAACACGCTCTGGCACCGCGCGCACGCAGCGTGCCGACCAGCGCCGCAGTGTCTACACACGTCCACACCCACCGTTGAACGGCTACAACGCCTGCGTGGCCCCATGCCAATGGCATTCCAACGATTCCAGGTTGGCCAGCAATGAACGGGATCCGAGGCCAGCCACAGCCGAATCCACCGCATATATTTCAAATTTATTACAGAGATGTAATTTTTATTTGGGGAAATAACAGGACAATTCACTCCTCACAAAATATATCCAGTCTATTTCTTGTACAGGTCTGTCTGTATTTACCCCGGAACCCCATTATGGCAACTATAGAATACGAAGATTCCGATGAACAGGTGCGATTTGTTCGTCTGGGAGGGCGACTGGACGGTCCAGGCATCGAACTGGTCTCTACCAAATTCGCTGCGGTGGCGTGCGCGCAATCCAAACGCATTGTTGTAGACCTTAGGGCGGTCACTTATATTGCCTCGGTTGGCATACGCGAACTTGTATCGAATGCCAAAGCAAACAAACAGCGTGGCGGTAAGTTGGTCATTTTTGTGGGCGACAATGCCGAGGTGTTTAACACGCTGGAGACGACGGGAATTGGAACGTTTATTGGCGTATTTCAAGACCTGGTGCAAGCCGATGCGTCAGCCAGGGCTTAAGTTTGCAGCCGAAAATGTCATCGATTGCGAAGCCTGCTGCCGAGCGCTCATTCGATCCCAATCCGAGTCAAATTAGAACGGCATCGGAATGGCTGAATGATGTGGGCGCCTCACTTCATATTCCGTTGGGCGCACTCAATCGACTCAATGTATGTTTGAACGAGGCGATGGCCAATATCATAGACCATGGCGGTGAAGGGGGGCGTGCTGCCCCATTGCGCTTGTTCATTTCCGTTGAAATTCTCCAACCGTCATCAGGTGCGGCGGCGCTGACGGTTTGCGATAGCGGCAAGAAATTTGATCCGACAACTTACACGTCCGCACCGTTACCCACATCACTGAACGACGCACTTCCTGGCGGGCTTGGCATTATTTTGATTCGTAGCAACGCGAATACGGTCGCCTACAGTTACAGCGACGGGACCAATCAATTGACTATGACGGTCGGGTGGCAAGCAGTTTAACAATGATTGTGTTCGCTGAACACTTCACGTCCGTCGCAGGTCAAAAGATAGCAAAAGTCGGGGAGTTAATAGTGTGATGGAAAACAAAAAAAATGTGACGGGCAATCTTCGAAAACCCTTTTCCCTGATTGCCAGGTTTTCTTCGGAACTGCAACTGCTTGGTACGTTTATCAGCATTGCCGCCTTGATGGCGTTTTATGAAACCCTGAAGGAACTCTACTTCAAAGAAAGTTTGACTCTGGTGGAGTCGCACACCATCACGGTGTTCGTGTCGGCGACGTTTGCAACCATTGCATCCTATTTCATACGCCGCAAGGCGATTGAATTGTATGCAGCGGTTGAGGATGCCGCCAATATGGCGCAAAGTGTCATCACAAACATTTTTGACGCCGTCGTGATTACGGACAGCGACGGAAAAATCAGTACGTTCAATCCTGCCGCGCAGAAAATATTTGGTTACCAGGCATCCGAGGCAATAGGGCGCAATGTCAACATGCTAATGTCGCAAGCTTATGCGACTGCCCATGATGGCTATATTCGAAGCTGTTTGGACACCAAAGTGGCTGAAATCTTCGGCAAAAATGGGCGGGAAGTTCCCGGCCAACGGTCCAATGGCGATGCCTTTCCAATGGATTTGATCGTCAGCCAGATGCAATTCAACGACAATTTGATGTTCATCTGCATCATCCGGGATATCACCGAATATAAAAAAGCCGAAATCGAAACCGAGCGCCTCAGGCAGGCCGAAATGCTGATTGTTTCTAGTCTAAAAAAAGAAATGCTGGTTGCGGCTTCTATTCAAAAAAATATGCTGCCAAAAAACACTTATCTGTTTCAGCAATTTCCAGAGATCAAGGCATTCGGTATATCCAGACCAGCAAAGGAAATGGGAGGCGATTTTTACGATGCGTTTGTGATCGATCCGGAGCATCTGATCTTTGCCATTGGAGATGTATCGGGCAAAGGAATTTCCGCTGCCTTGTTCATGATGGAGGCAATGGCCCTCTTACGGTCACAACTGACAAGGCCTAGCAAGTTTCCAACAGCGGTGAATAAGGTGAATCGATTGCTATGCAGAAACAACGAAGCAAATATGTTTGTTTCTTTGTTTGTAGGCATGCTCAACGTTTCGACCGGCAACCTTGATTACATAAACTGCGGTCATGACGCACCTCTGTTTAGCGCCAACAATGAAACTTTCAAGATGCTGGACGTTCCAAAGAACATTCTTCTCGGAATCGACGAAGACGCAAGCTTCGAACTCGCCCATATCCGCATGAAGCATGGCGATACATTGGTTCTCTATACCGATGGCGTGACAGAAGCCGAGAACGAAAATCGCGAGTTTTTTTCGTTAAACCGGACTTTAGGTGTGTTGTCTTCGACCTACCCCGACGCTAAAGTGTTGGTTCATGGCGTACTCAACGCAGTAGACGACTTCCGTGGCGTGCAAGCACAATACGACGATATAACCGTATTTTCCATCCAATACCTTCCAGATGATTTACATACCGCTCGACAAAGCTTCTTCGAGTGGTCAGTCGATCTGGGCGTTGGGATCGGTGTGATTGATGAACAGCACCGAACGCTGCTTGGTTTGATCAATCGACTTTATGAGGAAATTGTTACCAAGGGATCAAGCAGCGAAGATCAGGGAGAAATACTGGAAGAGTTTGTCAGGTATGCAATCTACCATTTTGATTTTGAAGAACAATTATTGCGCAAGAATGGCTACGCTGCGATCGATGTACATTGCGGCTACCATGCCCGACTAAAGGAGGAGCTCCTGACATTGCTGAAAAATGGCAGAAACAGTTTGACATCTGTGAATACGGAACTACTTGACTTCCTGAAAGCCTGGTTACGACAGCATATTGCGGTTGAAGACAAGAGCGCTTTCTCATCTGCTTAAGCAGTGCCCAGCTTGGCGCAATATTGCACGCCGTCCAAGCCTGCGTAGTCCACATCCTGGGTCCAGAAGGTGGCGCCGAACTCCTGCGCCATGCTGTACATGGCGGCATCGGCCATGGCCAGTTTGTGCTTGGCGGCTGCTTGGGATGCGGCGATGGCGCGCGGGTCGGTCAGGTCCAGCACCCGGCCCAGGCGCATCACGTCCAGACAGCGGTTTACGAGGTCGGCGGGCAGGCTGCGGCTCAAGACCTTGTGCACCTCGAACAGGGCGATGGTGGGCACCAGCAACTGGTTGCGGTCCTCGATGACCGGCTTGAAGATTGGGCCGTTGGCACCGGCCTTGAAAAACTCAATCCAGCCCGATGAATCGACGACGTTCATTCAAACTCCCGGTCCGGCTCTTTTTCGGGCTCGATATCGCCCAGGTCGTAGCCCTTAAGCATGCCGTAGTAGGCGCTCATGGGCAGCTCGGGCTTGATGACCAGCTCGTTGCCGCGCAGCTCAAAGTGGATGTGTGATCCGGCAGCAATGCCCAGCTTGGCGCGCATGGCGGCCGGCAGGGTGACCTGCCCCTTGCTAGAGACAATGGCTTCTACTTCCAGTATTTCAGACATGTGTAAATCCTTTACTTTTCAACAAGTAAGGCAAAGTATAAATCCAAGCAAGAAAAAAGGTAAACAGGGCCGACGTAAAATCGCCCCATGCTGAAATTTGACCTGCTGCAATCCGACCCCGCCACGCCTGATGGCTCCTACCTGGGCAGCCATGCGCGTCGCGGCACGCTCACGCTGAACCATGGTGTGGTGCAAACCCCCATCTTCATGCCGGTGGGCACCTATGGCACGGTCAAGGGCGTTACGCCCCAAAGCCTGACGGACATGAACGCGCAGATCATTCTGGGCAACACCTTTCATTTGTGGATGCGCCCGGGGCTCGATGTGGTCAAGCAGTTTGGCGGCCTGCATGCCTTCGAGAAATGGGACAAACCGATACTCACCGACTCGGGTGGCTTTCAAGTCTGGAGCCTGGGCGAAATGCGAAAAATCTCCGAGGAAGGCGTGAAGTTTTCCTCGCCGGTCAATGGCGACAAGCTGTTTCTCACGCCAGAGATCAGCATGCAGATTCAGACCATTCTGAACAGCGACATCGCCATGCAGTTTGACGAGTGCACGCCCTATCTGTCGGTGGAGACCAAGACCAAGGGGCAGATCACCACCGAGCGGGAAGCACGCAGTTCCATGGAACTGAGTCTGCGCTGGGCAGCGCGCTGCAAGACCGAGTTTGCGCGGCTGGAAAACCCCAACGCCCTGTTTGGCATCGTGCAGGGCGGCATGTTTGAGCATTTGCGCGATGAGTCATTGGCAGGTCTAGAGGCGTTGGACTTTCCCGGCATTGCCATTGGCGGGCTGTCGGTGGGTGAGCCCAAGGAAGACATGCTGCGTCTGCTCAAGCATGTGGGCCCCAAGTTGCCCAAGCACAAGCCGCATTACCTGATGGGGGTGGGCACGCCAGAGGATTTGATTGCCGGGGTGCAAAACGGCATCGACATGTTTGACTGCGTGATGCCCACGCGCAATGCGCGCAACGGCACGCTGTTTTCACGCTATGGCGATTTGAAAATTCGCAACGCGCGCCACAAGACGGATGAGCGCCCGATTGACGAATCCTGCACCTGCTACGCCTGCGCTGGCAGCCCCACACCGCAGGGCACCAAGTCCTGGGAACAGGGTGGACGCGCCGGTTTTAGCCGCGCCTATTTGCACCACCTGGACCGCTGCGGCGAGATGCTGGGCCCCATGCTGGCCAGCGTGCACAACCTGCATTACTACCTGAACCTAATGCAAGACATCCGCGATGCACTGGATGCAGGAACCTTTGGCGCCTTTGTGCTGAAGTTCCAGACCGATCGCGCAAGAGGGGTGTAAGCCCCCGCCCTGCGCCGGGTGACCCGGCGCGGGAATGACGGGGTAGCTGGAATGGCAGGAGTCTAGCCCCCACCGTTAAAAAGTTTCCCATTCTTCCTCGCCACTGGTCTGCGCGGCCTTGGCGGCAAGCGTCGGCAGGGGCTTGGGCGCTGCGTGTGCCACTGCCTTAAAGGGCTTGGCTAGTACCTGCGGCTTGGCCTGGGACCGGGGGACGGCATGCTGGCGGGGTTGGCTAAAGGCAGCACGCACGGCGCTCTTGCTGGGGCTGGACGAATGGCCCAGCGCATCAAGCTTGAATACCGAAACCACCTGAACCAAGTCGCCGGCCTGCGCTTTGAGGCTGCTGGCAGCCGCGGCCATTTGTTCGACCAGGGCCGCGTTTTGCTGCGTCGCGTGGTCCATTTGTGTCACCGCCTCGCCCACCTGCGCAACGCCAGATGACTGCTCACCGCTGGCTGCGGCGATCTCTCCCATGATGTCGGTCACCCGGCGTATGGCAGCCACCACCTCGGTCATGGTGACGCCGGCCTTATCGACCAGGGCCACGCCCTGCTCCACCCGCTCCACACTGGCGCCAATCAGACTCTTGATTTCCCGGGCCGCCTCGGCCGAACGCCCGGCCAGCGAACGCACTTCGGACGCGACCACCGCAAAACCGCGCCCCTGCTCACCGGCGCGCGCCGCCTCCACCGCCGCATTGAGCGCCAAGATGTTGGTCTGAAAGGCGATGCCGTCGATGACGCCAATGATGTCGGCAATCTTGCGCGAACTCTCGTTGATGCCCTGCATGGTCTGTACCACTTGGCCCACCACCTCGCCGCCCTGCACCGCCACCGTGGAGGCGTTGAGCGCCAACTGGTTGGCCTGGCTTGCGCTGTTGGCGTTTTGCTTGACCTGCGCGCCCAGCTCTTCCATGCTGGCTGCCGTCTGCTCCAGGGCGCTGGCCTGGCTCTCGGTGCGGGCCGACAGATCGTGGTTGCCCTGGGCAATTTCAGCCGAGGCGGTAGCCACCCCTTCGGAGCCTTCGCGCACATGGGAGACCACCCGCACCAGCCCGATCTGCATCTCCTTGAGGGCCGCCAGCAACAGACCGGTTTCGTTCTGGCCCTGTGCCTCAAACGCCAGCGTCAGGTCACCGGCGGCAACGGCACGCGCGACCGCCACCGCTTGGTGCAAGGGCTGGGTCACGGCACTTGTGATCACCACCGCTGCCACCAGGGCCACCAACAGGGCCACCGCGCCCGACAGCAACAGCGTGCTGCGGATCTGGTTGATGGCGTTGGCGGCATCGAGCTTGGCGGCCTGGATTTGCACCTCCTGAAACTTGATCATGGCGTCAATCGCGTCGAAGTACCGGCTCTCCAGCGGAGCCATTTCGGCCTGCAGCCCGATTTTGGCCAGCTCCTGCGCGCCAGAAGAGGCTTGGGCGGTAAAGCGCTCACTCAAGGGCAGGTACTGCATGCGCACCGCCTCCAATGCCTTAAGCAGGGCCATCCCCTGCTCCGACTTGAAGGTCGGGCCCAACTTGGCCAGCAGCTCGGAATTGTCTTTTTGCAGACCGACAATCGTCTGTGCGGCCTTCTTGACCTCGTCCGAGTCCGACAGCAGCAGCAGGTCGCGCTGTAGGCGGGCGGACTCCTTGACCTTGTCATTGAGCGTATGCAGGGCGCTGATCTTGGGGTAGCGGTTGCCCACCACATTGTCAAAGGCCTGCGCGGCGACCGTGGCCTTGTAAAAGCTCAGTCCGCCCATCAACACGATCAACAGGCCGAGCAGGCCAAAGCCCAGCTTCAACAGCGTGGCGATCTTGATATTTGAAACTTTCATGGCTTCTCCAACGCATCTTTAAGTTGTGAATACGGTCAGCACACCGGTGTAGCCATACAGGTGGTCGTAGGCGATTTCTCCATCGGCAAAAAACCCCACCAGCGGCACATCCCCCAGTGCCTTGCGCACCAGCTGCATCTCGGCGCTGGGTCCGCCAAAGTGCGGCCCACCGCGGCCGGCGCAGCTCACATACACGGCACCGGCAATGCGCCTTGCCGGATGCGGGGCCGACTCCAGCCCGGCCTCGGTCAGCGCCGTGGCCGTCTGCAGCGGCATCTCAGCGGGCTCCAGCTCCTCGCGGATTTCGGCGCATACGCGCATCAGGTCGGCGCGGGCCGCCTGCATATTGCGCTGGCAAAAGGCCATGCGGCTGCCGCTTGGTACCAGGTCGGCCACGGCCACACCCCGGCGCACCGGGTCCAGGCCGATGATGTGGCGCACCGTGACATCATTGCCAAAGTTGCCGGTCTGGCGCACCGGCTCGCCGCCCGTTCCGGCCAGTCCCACCAGGGTGGCGCGCACGGCCTGCAAGGCCTCCTGCGGCTGATCCAGCGAGATCTGCAAATCGGCCAGCAGCATGTCCAGCGCGGGCTGACCATCGAGCTCCAACAACAGGTTGTGGTCAGACGCGGTAATGGTGCGGGCAGGTGACACCGGCTTGCAACCCTGGGTCACGCGCGACACCAATCCGACGGCGGGACCAAAGGCCACGCCACTCATGCCACCGCTGAAAACGCCCCTGGCCGCTCCCTGGCCGCTGATGTTGCCGTCGCCCGCCACCGCAAACTGCACGCTGGCCGAGCGACTGGAGGACAGACCACCAAACAGGAAGCCTGCATCCGTGCGATGCGCCAGCTCCAACACCAGCTCGCCAATGTCCGGTGTGGCCCCATCGGCATGCACCAAGGCGCTGTGCATCTCAAATCCCAGGCCCAACGGCGCCACGCCAGAAAACACCCGGTACTGGTCACTGGGCAGCTCCAGCAGCATCACGGCCAGGGCCGGTTCATCAAAGTACTCCACATTGTTGGAACTGATGCCCACGCCCACGGTGCCCGACCAGTCGGTGATCAGCGCCAGCTCGGCGCTGAGGTAATCCAGGATGTCTTGCGCCTGGCGTGCGTAGTGGTCGGTGATGTAGAGCAGTGCCAGCGTAGGGCTGCTAGCGTAACCATGCAGGGCCATCTGCGCGCGCAACTGCGCCAGCACCAAAGCGGCGGCCATTTGCCACTGGGGATGCGTGGCGTGGCCATAGGGAAAAAGCTTCATAGGCGGCTCGCCAGGGGCGGGTGTCTCACTTGTTGGCGGTCTTGGCGGCAGGCTTTTTAGCGGGAGCCTTCTTGGCCGCAGGCTTTGGGGTAGCGGCATCGGCGGCACCCTTGGCCATGCTGGCTGCCGCTTGCGTGGAGACCTCTTGCAAGGCCGTGGCGGCAATTTGCTGGAACTGCGTGGTCAACGCACCCCACAGCTCCATCGGGTCCACCATGGCAGCGCCTGCGGGAGCGTCGCCATCGGTCGCGGCTGGCGCGGGCTTGGCTGCAGCGGCTGCTTGATGCACGCCGCTGGCCGATGCATCGGCGGCCTTGGGCTGGAAGGCACTGGCGATATCGCCCAGGTTGAAGTTCATGCCCTTGAGCGTGGCCAAGGTCATTCTCTGCACCTCCAACGCTTGAACGGTGGCGCTCAAGGCGCGGGAGTTTTGTTCTAGCCAGAACTGCACGTTCTTGAGCTCTTCAATGCGCTTGTCCAGCTCCTCCATGCTCAGCGTAGGTGCAACCCAGCTGCCCAGACTGGGCATCTGGGGAACGCTGGCACTGGCGCCCTTGGCAAGGTTTTGCAAAAAGTCAAAACCGGGAACAAATTTGCCGAAGCCAGCGGTGTCTGAGTCGCTCATGGTGTCTCCTGAAACGGATGAATATTGGGGTCAAATCGCAGTTGAACTGTACTCCATGCGGCCTACTCCGGCTCCGTCACAAAACCGATCTTGTGCACACCGGCGCGCTGGGCCGCAGCCATGGCGCGGGCCACCCGTTCATAGCGCACGGCCTTGTCGCCGCGTATGTGCAGCTCGGGCTGCGGAACCTGAGCAGCAGCGCCAGCTAGGCGCGCTTGCAAGGCGTCGTCGCTGACGGGATCGGCGTTCCAAAAATAGGCGCCGCTGGCGTCCACGCTCAAACGTACCGTCTCGGGCTTGAGGGACTCGGGCTGGTTGGTGGCGCGCGGCAGCTCTATGGACACCGCATGCTGCATCACCGGAACGGTGATGATGAAGATGATCAGCAGCACCAGCATGACATCCACAAAGGGCGTCATGTTGATCTCGTTCATCACCTCGTCGGTGTCGTCCTGGGTACCGAAGGCCATCTCAGTTCACCGGTTTGGAAGAACGCCCGGGCCCCACCCGCGCGCCGGTCACAAAGTAGGCGTGCAGGTCATGGGCAAAGCGGTTGAGCTTGGCGATGACCTTCTTGTTGGCGCGCACCAAGGCGTTGTAACCCAGCACCGCTGGAATCGCCACGGCCAGGCCCAGGGCCGTCATGATCAGCGCCTCGCCAATCGGGCCTGCCACCTTGTCGATACTGGCCTGCCCGGCCATGCCTATGGCCATCAGCGCGTGGTAAATGCCCCAGACCGTACCGAACAAGCCAACAAAGGGAGCGGTGGAGCCGGCTGAGGCCAAAACGGCCAGCCCCGACTGCATGCGCGCCGTGCTGTCGTCCACGCTATTGCGCAAACTGCGCGTGACCCAGTCGCTGAAGTCAAAGCTTTCATGCAGTTCCGGCTGCTGCTTGGCGGCGTCGGGTTGCAAGTGGGCTGCGGCCTTTTGACCCTCCAGCGCCAGCGCCTGAAAGGGGCTGTCGGTACCGTCTCCCAAGGCCTGCAGGCCGGTGGCAAAGTCTTTGGCGTGCCAAAAGCCCTCGATCGCACCGGCCTGGGCCGACAGGCGGCGCAGGTCCAGCAAGCGAAACAAAATCACCAGCCAGGAGGCCAGCGACATGGCCAACAAAATCAGCAGCACGCTGCGCGTGACCCCATCGCCCTGGGCCCATACATTGACCAGACCATAGCTCGTATTCATTGCGCGCTCACTCCAAAACAAAATTGATGGGTACGGTAAACCACATGGCCTCGGCCACGCCGCCGCGTTTGCCCGGCACATAGCGCCAAGCCTTTACGGTGGCCAGTGCCGCCTGGTCCAGCCGGTCGAAGCCGCTGGAGACCTTGATCTCGGCCTTTTGCGCCGCGCCATCGGTGCCAATGAACACGCTGACCAGCACCCGGCCCTGTTCGTTGCGTTGGCGGCTGATGCGCGGGTATTCCTGCTTGGGGTTGTGCAGGTACTCGGCGTCGCTGGAGGGCAGTTCCACCTTGGGCGCAGCTACCGCTGCTGCCGGGGCTGCTGGCGCCACCGCCGCAGGCGCATGCACCACTCCCACCGGTGCAGTGGCAGAGGCGGTGGTGTCGGCTATGGCCAAGAGCGCAGGCGCAACAGTTTGAGCGGGCAGCGCAGGGCTGGGGCGCGGCGCGGCAACGGGCGCTTTGAGGCTGGGTGACGGATGGGGTGGTGGCTTGGGCGCAAGCGGCTTGGGCGGGGTCATGGGCTCGATAAACGCCACCGGCACCACCAACTCCTGGGCCTGCACCAGCACCCGCTGCAACAGGCCGGTCTGCAATGCCCACAGCACTATTGCGTGCAAGAGCAGCACGCACGCAGCAATGAAGTAACGCTGGTGGTGAAGCTTGTTGATGTTTTGCATGGGATCCAAGCGTCCCATTTTCACCTATGCGCAACTGCCGACTGGCCCGTCAGACGGTTGAGGTTAAAAAAGAGTCCATGCTTCCGTCCCACAACTGCCATGTGCATCCTGCCATCAAGGCACTTCAGCCGTCACCTTGATCGCACTGAACCAGGCCGCAAGCTGCGCGATCTCCAAGTCGGTCAGTGGCTTGGCAATCATGTTCATCACTTCGTTCTGTCGCTTGCCGCTGCGGTAGTTGCGCAACTGCTCGCTCACATAAATGGCCTGCTGTCCGGCCAAATGGGGTGCATTGGGGAGTGCGGCGACACCGTTGTGACCATGGCAAAGGGCACAGGCCGTCTCGGCCTTTACGCGCCCTGCTATCACATCGTCGGCAAGGCTATGCAAGGCGGTGCACAGCAGAAATAAAAATAATAGTTTTTTCATGGTGCATCTATATAAAAAGACAAGGGGCTCCCCTAAGGAGCCCCGCTTGGTTTGCCAACAAGGGCACAGGGCCCCTGCCTCATCTCGCATTACATGCCGGCGTAGCTGATGCGGTAAATCGCACCGGCATAGTCGTCAGACACCAGAATGGAGCCATCTGGCAAATTGGCCACATCCACCGGACGGGCCAGGGCGCGTCCCGTGACTTTGTCCAAGAAGCCATCGGCAAACACTTCAGACGCACCCGCATTGCCATCGGCCTTGATTGGCACAAAGTTGATCAGGTAGCCGCTGGCAACGGTGCGATTCCAGGAACCGTGCGACGCCACAAACAGACCATTTTGGTACTTCGCGGGGAAGGCCTTGCCGGTGTAATGGGTCACGCCAAGCTGGGCCTGGTGCGCAGGAAATTCGACTTGCGGGAAGATGGCGCCGGCTGGCTCCTTCATGTCTTTCAGGTCGGTTGCTGCGGCAGAACCGGCCACCTTGAAGTGTCCGTTGAAGTAGGGAAATCCGAAGTGCTCGCCCGCCTTGGTGAGCTTGTTCAGCTCGCCCGGTGGGATGTCATCACCCAAGCCATCGACCTGGTTGTCGGTGGTCCAGATGTCACCCTTGGGTCCGATGGACAGGCCCGCCGGATTGCGCATGCCCTTGGAATACACCGTGCGACCGGTTCCGTCCAGACCGTTGAAACGCAGGACGCCACCGATGCCCAGTTCTTCAAACAGTGCCACTTTTTCAGCTGGCTGCACGTTGTAGGGCTGGCCCATGCTGACGAAAATCTTGCCGTCTGCAGCCACCTTGCAAACCCGACCGGTGTGGTTGAAAGACTGCTCTTCCACGGGGATCAATTTGCCTTCTGGAACGACCACGCCAACCGCCACGTCCGGGCCTTCGTAGAAGTATTCAGCCGCGGGAAAATGCAGGATACGGTTTGATTCGGCAACAACCAAGAAACCATCTTTGGTGAAGCACACACCGTTGGGGTTGCTGAACTTGATCGAAGGCGCAAAGGCCTTGACCTCGGTTGCCGCGTCGCCGTTGTTGCGGTTGGTCACAGCCCAAACATTGGTCTTGCGGGTACCGACGAAGAGCATGTTGGTGGAAGGTGCCACCGCCATGTAGCGGGCGTCCGGCACCACGGCATACAGGTCAATCTTGAAGCCGTCCGGCAGTTTGACTTTCTTCAGATTGGCACGAATCGCATCCGCATTTTTTCCTTCCTGGGCAATGGAAGGAATGTTCATATTGGTGGCGGTATTGCCCATACGCTGCAGCGTAGACAGGTTGGCGTCTTCGGCATGGGACCCTGTTGCGCTGAGGGCTGCAACAGCCAGAGCGAGCGACGTAAGTTTGATTTTCACAATTTTGCCTTTGCTTTATATGGTTGGGACTACCGTTTTGCTACGCTCTATCCAAACGAAAGATATTGAATAGAACTGCAACAAATATAAAAAGAACCGGCTATACAAGCGCAGAGGGTTAACCCGCGAAATGTCCCGCGACATCAAACAAACGCCCATCATTCTCCGCACAAGCACCTGCAATAAATTTCAAATTGAGAAAGTTTCCTGCATCAAGCCAGCGAGCCGGTGGGTTGGCCGCAGGCGCAGTCAAAATGCAGGTCATCCCGGAGACAAGCCACAGGCGCTGGGACGATTAAGCTCGAAGGCAATTCCAATAAGGCATCCATGCACAGACCATCCAAACGAACCCGACTGGTTCACACACTCACCTTCTTGGGCGTGATGAACGCGTTTCCTGCAACGGCCCAAACATTGCAAGAGGTGGTGGTCTCGGCCTCACGCAGCGAGCAGCGCAGCTTTGACGCACCGGCTTCCGTGCAAAGCGTGGCACGTGAAACCATTCAAAGCAGTGGACCCCAGATCAACCTGTCGGAGTCGCTCAACCGCGTGCCGGGCCTGACCATCCTGGACCGGCAAAACTACGCGCAGGACCTGCAGGTATCGATTCGCGGCTTTGGCGCGCGCTCGGCCTTTGGCATACGCGGCATCCGCCTGCTGATTGACGGCATCCCCGCCACCACCCCCGACGGACAGGGCCAGGGCTCCTCCATCAGCCTGACCTCCACCGACCACATCGAAGTGCTGCGCGGGCCGCTGGCGCTGCTCTACGGCAACTCCTCGGGCGGCGTGATCCAGGCCTTCAGCAAGGCCGCGCCCAAGGAAGCCGAACTGGGCTACCAGTATTTTGTGGGCTCCTACGGCCTGCACCGCGCCGACTACCAGTTTGGCGACACGCTGGGCAAGGTCGCCGTCCTGGCCGACTACAGCACCATGACCATTGATGGCTACCGCGCCAACAGCGCCACCGAGCGCAAGCAGTTCAACGGCAAGATCGGCTTCGATGCCAGCGAGCAGTTGCATGTGAACCTGGTGTTCAACCAGTTCGACATGCCCTCGGCACGGGACCCGCTGGGACTGACGCGCAAGCAACTCCAGGATGACCCCAGCCAGGCTGGCACCGGCGCCCAAACTTTCTTTGTGCGCAAGACGGTGCTGCAAAACCAGCTCGGCAGCTCGGCCACCTACGCTATCGACAGTGACCGCTCCTTCACCGGGCGCGCCTACTACGGCACGCGCGACAACCTGCAATACCAGGCTGGCACGCCAGGCCCCAACGCCGGTGGGGCCTGGACCGGGCTCAACCGCGCCTACTACGGTGTCGGGCTGCAGTACAACGAACGTGCGGTCTGGTCTGACGTCCCGGTGAATTGGGCGGCCGGCTATGAATTTGACCGCTCGCGCGAATTCCGCCAGAGCGGCGCAGCCGCACTGGGCCAGAAGGCCACCACCACCCGCAGCGAAGACAACCAGGCGGAAAACAGCGACCTGTTTGTGCAGGGCAATGCGCTGGTGTCAGACCGCGTGTCGCTCACCACCGGCCTGCGCTACAGCAGCGTGCGCTTTAGCAGCGACGACTACTATTTGGCAGACAACAACAATGGCTCGGGCAATGTGTCGTTTCAGGCCACCAACCCGGTGCTGGGCTTTACCTTTCATGCCAGCGACGACCTGAACCTGTATGCCAATTACGGCAAGGGTTTTGAGACACCGACCCTGGCCGAGATGGCTTACAAGAATGACCCGACGAGCACCACCAAGGTGATAGGCCAGTTCAACCCCAGCCTGAACGCCTCCAGCAGCCAGCACTATGAGTTGGGCAGCAAGTGGGTTCCTAATGCCCGCTCGCGCATCGACTTTGCCATCTACCAGATCGACACCACCGATGAAATCGTGACCTCGCGCAGCGTCAGTGGCCAGACCGCCTTCAAGAACGCGCCCGGCACCTCGCGCACCGGCTGGGAGCTGTCCGGCAGCACGCAGCTCTCGCCGCATGTGGCGTTCAACGCCTCGGCCTCCATGATTGACGCGCGCTACTCGCAGGCCTTCACCAGCGGCACCACCCCGGTGGCCTCCGGCAACAAGCTGCCCGGCATTCCGCAGTCCTTCCTGTTCTCGGAACTGGCCTGGACCAGCGCGCCGGCGGGCAGCAAGCCCCAGGGCATGCGCCTGGGGCTGGAGATGGTGCAGGCCGGGCGCATTTTCGCCAACGACACCAACACCGAATCCGCCGATGGCCACACGGTGTTCAACCTGAGTGCCAGCCAGCGCTGGGCTGTGGGCAAGGGGGGGCTGAACGCCTATGCGCGCCTCAACAATGTGAGCGACGAGCGCTATGTGGGATCGGTCATCGTCAACCAGGCCGCCAGCCAGTTCTATGAGCCCGGTCTGCTGCAAAACTGGACCCTGGGCCTGAGCCTGAACCTGCCGCTGTAACAGCGTGGGTCCGCAAACGCTGGCGCTGTGCGCGGCGTTTGCGCACTGACCCCTGTCAAAGACACAATGGGCGGCCCGGGCGCACTATGGCCGGATCCCACTCAAAAAGGTTCACCATGAAGCACCTCGACACCACCCTGTTCAAGGCCGCCCTCTTGCAACAACGCAGCGCGCTGCTGACCCAACTGAGCACGCTGCGCGGCGGCGACGTGGGCCGGGTACAGGCCTCCACCGAACATTTCGCTGACCTCGATGACACCCAGGCCGCGGCCAATTCCGCCCGCGATCTGGAGTTGGCCATGGACGCGCATGACACCTCCGAAATTGCCGCCGTCGATGCCGCACTCCAGCGCATTGCGGACGGCAGCTACGGCGAATGCGAGGATTGCGGCGCCCACATCGCCGAGGCCAGACTCAGGGCCGCCCCCGAAGCCAGCCGCTGCATCCCCTGCCAGGAAAAGCGCGAGCAAACCACCCGCGCCTAAGTTAACCAAAGCCGCGCCTGCGGCTGCTATCCTGCTGCCATGCGCAGCCTGTTTCATTTCGCCTTCAACGTCACCCACCTGGATACCGCGCGCCACTTTTATGGCGGCGTGTTGGGCTGCGCCGAGGGCCGCAGCACCGCCACCTGGGTGGACTTCGATTTTTTTGGCCACCAGCTTTCGCTGCATTTGGGCGAACCATTCAAGACCGCTGCCACCGGCCAAGTGGGCGAGCAACTGGTGCCCATGCCCCACTTCGGCCTGGTGTTGACCCTGCCCGACTGGCAGGCCATGGCCCAGCGCCTGCGCGATGCCGGGACCGCCTTTGTGCTGGAGCCGCAGTTGCGCTTTGCGGGCCAGAGCGGCGAACAATGGACCATGTTCTTTCTGGACCCGTTTGGCAACCCGCTGGAAATCAAGGGCTTTGCCTCATGGGACGGGGTATACGCCACATGATGAATTACACCTTTGCCTCGGCCACTATTTTGCTGGTGCTGATCACCGACCCGGTGGGCAACATCCCCATCTTCGCCAACGCCCTCAAACATGTGGCGCCCGAGCGCAGGCTCAAGGTCATACTGCGCGAAATCCTGATTGCCTTTGTGCTGCTGCTGACCTTTATGTTTGTCGGCGAGCGCTTTTTGCAGCTGATGAATCTGTCGGAGCTGGCGCTGCAAATCGGCGGCGGCGTGATCCTGTTCCTGATCGCGCTGCGCATGGTGTTCCCTCCCCCTGAAAGTGCCGAACCGGAGCAGACGGAGGAGCCGCTGATCGTGCCCCTGGCCGTGCCCGCCATTGCCGGACCCAGCGCCCTGGCCACCGTGCTGCTGCTGGTGTCGCAACAACCCGAGCGGCGCCTGGAATGGATTGCCGCCCTGTGCGTCACCATGCTGGTCAGCGCCGTGGTGCTGGTATCGGCCGAACGCATACAGCGCCTCATAGGCACGCGCCTGGTAGTGGCGGTGGAACGGCTGATGGGACTGGTGCTGGTGTCGGTCGCTATCGAGATGATGCTGCGCGGCATCAAGACCTTCGCGCAGCAACTATCCCAGGGCTAAATCCACGACTTCCTGATCGATGGCGCCAAACAGGCTGTGGCCGGCGGCGTTTTTCATCTCAATGCGTACGGTATCGCCAAAGCGCAGGTACTCGGTGGCGACTTGGCCGTCCTGCAGCAGTTCCATGGCGCGCTTCTCCGCAATGCTGTTGAAGCCCTTGGGCCAGCTCCACTGGCCGCGCTTCTCAACACCGGCATTGCTGAGCGGCGCCGCCACCAGAATGCTGCCGGCACGCAGCGCACGCGTCTTGGCCAGCAGGGCAATCAACTGGCCGAAGTGGTGGCCCATGTCGGCACCGGCGTCGCAGCTTCCGACCTTGCGCCCGTTCCAGCTGGTTTGCAGCGGCAACTGCACCCGACCCCGACCCCAGGCCTCGCCGAGTTCGTCCGGCGTGATGGCCACGGGACTGAAGGCGGTGGCGCAACGGCTTTGCACCGCAGCCGCGCCTGGCTCACCCGGCGCTGGCGCCAAACCGCGCAGCGTCAGCGCGTTACTGAGCATCAGCAGGCGCACGCCGTCCAGCGCCCGGTCCGACGGGCATTCCTGCGGAATGTCTCCGGTGATGAGCGCCAGGCCAGCACAGAAGTCCAGCCCCAATGCCTCGGAAGCACAGACCAGCGGGTCCTGCGCGCCCAGCAGGGCGTCGCCCGCAAGCTGGGTCAGCTCAGGGGCCCGGTCTTGTGGTTCCTCCAGACCAGCGGCGCGGCGCAGCAACGTGCCGTGGCTGGCCCAGGCCGTGGCGCTAACGCACTGGTAGGCGCGCGGCAGCGGCGCCATGCACTGGGCCGGATCAAAAGGGAAGGCGTGGCGCGCCCGCCCGGCATTGAGCGCATCAAACACGTCCTGCAATTGGGACGAGAGGAAGTTCCAATCGTCGAGCACCTGCTGCAGGCGATTGGCAATATGCGAGGCGTAATGCGCCTGCGTCAGATCGCGCGAGACCACCACCAACTGGCCATCGCGCGAACCGTCTTTGTAGCTTGCGAGTTTCATAGCGGCATTTTCGCCTATCGCAGGGCTCAAGCCAGCGACCGGTCTGTCGCCCTAAACTGGGTGCCGCGCGTTAAACCCTCAAGCCGTTTTTCTTCACCCGCCCCTTTATGCACGATTCCTTGGTCATGCCACCGCCTCACCAGCTTGCAAGTCGATACCGCTTGGTCCTGCTCACCCTGTTGGTGTTGCTGGCCCACGGCCTGTTGCTCGGTGGGCTGTCCACGGCCCTGATTCCGGGGCAAGGCAAGCCCGATCCCGCTGTGCCACCGATCGAGGCCCTGCGTTTTGTCACCCGCACCATCACACCCCAGCCACGCGCTGTAGCGCCCCCCACACCAATTCCCAGGCCCCGCCCTGTGTCGAAGGCCGCCATCGCGGTAGCAGCCACAGCCCAGAGCGCCCCGGCTGCAGAACCGCTGGCCGCTGCGCCCGTTGCCGCCAGCGCCACGCCCGCCAGCAGTCCAGACAGAGTGGCCAGCGCCGAGGCCGCCTCCCCCGCCAATCCCGTCACAGACGCCACCGCGGCAACGCCGGCCGCACCACCCCAGCCAGCCCCCAGCAGCCAGGCGCAAAGTGCCAGCAAGCCGCTGCCGCCGGAACCCGTGCGCATGCTGTTTGATGGCCGGGGCGAAGAGCGGGGCTTTATCAAATATGCGGCCAGCGCCGAACTGCTGTGGCTGCCCGTTGGCGACCAGTACAGCGCAAAATTGGAAATCTCGGCCTGGGGTATTCGCGTGCGCACCTGGACCAGCAAGGGTGCGCTGGGCGAGTCGGGCCTCATGCCCACACGCTTTGGTGACAAGCCGCGCGGCGCCGAGCTGGCCACCCATTTCCAGCGCGACAAGGGCATCATCTCGTTTAGCGCCAACAACCCGGACGTGCCGCTGCAGCAGGGCGCCCAGGACAAACTCAGCGCCCTGCTGCAGCTCAGCGCCCTGGTGGCCGGCGAGCCCGAGCGCTATGGCCCGGGCACGACGGTCCGCTTTCAGGCCGCCGATGCGCACAACGCCGAGTCCTGGGTGTTCCAGGTCGGCGCCATGGAGCCGCTGGAGCTGCCCGGCGGCGCGCTCAAGGGGCTCAAGTTCAGCAAGGAGCCCAGCCTGGAGTTCGACCAGCGCATCGAGGTCTGGCTCGCGCCCGAGGCCCATTACCTGCCGGTGCGCCTGCGCATTACCGAGGCCAACGGCGCCTATGCCGACCTGCTGTGGCGCAACACACAGAAACCGGACTGAGAACGCGCGCAAACGGTTTTCCTGTTACGCTTGAACGCACAGAGCCAGCTACCCATTGCCACGCAAACCAGGAAAGCGAGCCACCCCATGCACACCCTCTACGATTCCGACACCTTCTGCGTGACCCACATGCTGGCCAATCTGGATTCGGACATCCGCCACCCTTCGGGCGCCAGCAAATCGGAACAGGGCGCGCAAATGCTGCCCATGCTGCTGCGCCATGGTTTTGAGATCGTGGACAAGCGCGCCGGCAAAGAGGTGTATCTGGACGGCTCATGGGCCGAACTGTTTCAGCAGCACATCGTGGCCTGGCAGGTCAACACCCCGACCCAGGAAGAAGTCGAAGAGACACTTGAGCGCTATGCCGAGCTAGCGCAAAACCCGGTCATCGTCCACTGATTGAACGTGATCGTCATGCCCGCGCAGGCGGGCATCCAGCAGTGTTGGGCACTGGCTTCCCGCCTTCGCGGGAATGACGAGAGGGGACGCGGGAATGACGGCAGGGGAGCGGGCATCTAGGTTGGACCATGACCGTTAGACCCGCTTGCTGCCCATCGCCTCGCCCATGCGGATGGAGCCAGCCGCCTTCCAGCCAGGGTTAAAGGCCAGGCGGTCCTTGGCAAACAACATCACCACGGTGGAGCCGAGCAAAAAGCGGCCCATCTCCTCGCCTTTTTTCAAGCGGACCTGATTGGGCTCGTACTGCCATTCGCAAATCTGCGGGCTGCGCGGCGGGTTCACTTGGCCATGCCAGACCGTGGCCATGCTGCCCACGATGGTGGCGCCCACCAGGGTCAGCACAAACGGACCCTCAGTCGAATCAAACACACAGACCACCCGCTCATTGCGTGCAAACAGCCCCGGCACACCGCGCGCCGTGGTCGGATTCACCGAGAACAAATCGCCCGGCACATAAATCATGCGGCGCAGACTGCCATCCACAGGCATGTGGATGCGGTGGTAGTCGCGCGGGCTTAAGTACAGGGTGGCAAATTGGCCGTCCCGGAACTGTGCGGCCAGCGTGGCGTCGCCGCCCACCAGCGCGGTGGCGCTGTAGCTGTGGCCCTTGGCCTGGAAAATCTGCTCGCCGTCGATCTTTCCGAACTGGCTGATGGCGCCGTCCACCGGGCACAGGTAGTCGGCAGCGGCCAGCGGGCGGGCAACGGGTTTCAGGGCGCGGGTAAAGAAATCGTTGAAGCTGGCGTAGCTGGCAATGTCTGGCGCGGCGGCCTCGGCCATGTTGACGTTGTAGCGCTTCACAAACCAGCGGATCAACGCCGTCGTGAGGGCGCCGCCCCTGGCTCCGGCGACCCAGCCGGCAAAAACCGTGAGCGCCTTTTTGGGCAGAAGGTACTGCGGCAGGACCGCGAGAGCGTCAGACATGACAGGTCCTCAAAAATTGGGTAAGCGGGGGGAAGGCCGCGAATTATAGTAAGCCCATGAGTACCGCCCGCATTCCCCCCATCCAGTGCCTGTTGACCTTTGAGACGCTGGCCCGCTTGCGCAGCGTGACCCAGGCCAGTGAGGAGCTCCATGTCACGCCCAGCGCGGTCAGCCACCGGGTGCGCCAGCTCGAAGAAATCATTGGCACCAAGCTGTTCGGGCGGGCCGATTTCTCGCTCACCACCGAGGGCAGCGAGTACCTGGCCCATGTGCGCGAGGGCCTGGCCATATTGCAAAAGTTTCCCAGCGCCTCCGCACTGCCGGGCAAGCGCAAACTGCGTCTGGCCGTCACCCCCACCTTTGCCCGCAGCATTTTGCTGCCGCGCCTGCGCCAGTTCACCGAGGCCTATCCAGAAATCGACCTCACACTGCAGGTCTCTATCCCGCTTCTGGATGTGGTGGCCGAAGATGCCGACCTGACGGTGCGCTTTGGCCCTGGCCGCTACGCCGACCTGGAGTATGTCTGCCTGGCCAAGGACGAGGTCACTCCCTTGGCCTCGCCGGCCTTTGTGCGCGAACACGGCCCCTTTGAGACGGCGCAGGACCTGGAGCGCGTGGCCCTGCTGCGCAGCCCGCTGGAGCCCTGGCGCACCTGGTTTGCCGCCAACCACCTGGACTGGCCCGAGCCGGTGGAGGGTTCGCAGTTCAACGATATCGGCCTGATGTGCGACGGTGCCGCCGCCGGCATGGGCGTGGCCCTGGTGCGCCTCAAGCTGGGTGCCCCCTGGCTGGAGGTCGGCTCGCTGGTGCGCCTGGGCAGCAGCGCGGTGTTCCTAAACAACGTGCCCAGCCCGCACGCCCATTACCTGTGCTGGCGCACCGGCGCCATGGACCGCTGGGAAGTGGCCGCCTTTACCGACTGGCTGAAGAAGTCGCTGGGCTAGTCCCTACATGATCAGGGACCAGCCGACGCCCAGCGCCAGCAATACGGCGGTGACCACGGCGGCGAGCAGCCACACGGGCACAGAGACAAGCGGCGCCTTGGGCGCAGTCTTTGGCAATTCTTGTGGACGCATGTTCAGACGATTCCAAAACGTTCATGGTGAATGTGGTGGGCGGGCACACCCGCTTGCAGCAGACTTTGCTGGGCCATTTCCATCAGGGCCATGGGCCCACAAACAAAGTAACTCGCGGCATGGGCTTGCGCCGGCAGGTGGCGCAGGATAAAGGCCGGGTCCAGACGCGCGCCCTGCCGGTTGGCTGTGTGCAGGGGGCTGGAGAAGACATGGAGGACCTCCAGCGAGAGCCGCTTTTGCAGCCGCTCGATTTGCGCCTGGCACACAATGCTGTCTTCGTTTTTGCTGGCCAGCCACAGGTGGCAGGGGCGCGCGGAGCGTTGATCGGCCAGGGTCTCCAGCATGCTCACCAGCGGCGTCACGCCCACACCGGCCCCAATCAAAACCAGGGGCGCGCACTGCTCTTCATCCAGGAAAAACCCACCATACGGGCCATCCACATACAAAACATCGCCCAACTGCAGATGCGCCACCTCGGCGCTAAAACCCTCGTGCCCCTTGATGGTGAAGCCTATGCGGTCCGTCACCAGGGCGCTGGAGGAAATGGAGAAGGGGTTGTAGGAAAAGGAAAATGGCGAGTTGCGCGCGGTGATCCAGGCAAACTGCCCGGCCTTGAACGCAAAGCCCTTGGGGCCATAGGAGGCCTTGTTAACCAACTCCAGCTCCAGGCTGACCGTGCCGTCCGCATGCGCCGTGATCTGCGCAACGCGCCAGCGCCGCCGGTAACGCAGCAAGGGCTTGAGCACCCGCACCCACAGGCCCAGGCCCACAAACAGCAGGGTCAGCATTTGCCAGGTGAGCCGCTGCCAGGGGTCTTTGAGGTAGTAGTTCACCAACAAGACATGCGCCATGGCCGCCATCAGCACCGTCAGGGCCAGCAACCAATGGCTGATCTGCCAGACCTTGTAGCGGATGCGCCAGCGACGCCGAAAAATCGACAACAGCACCAGCGCGACCAGCGCGACGGCCGACAACACCGCAAACTTGGCGCGCAGAGGGGAGGAGAAGACATTGAGCAGCTGCAGGTACCTCACGTCTAGCGCAAACAGCAGCAGCGGATGCACCAGGGCAAAGGCCGTGGCCGGATAGGCCATCGCCCTGTGGAAGGCCAGCACCACGTCCATTCCGATGGGGGACGAAACGAACTCCATGCGTGAGGCGATCACAAACTGCGCTCCCAACATGGACAGCGAAAGAAAGCCCAGGGCGATGGAAAAATTCAGCCAGAACCCGCGGCCATGCTCCAGATGGATAGCGCCGCCGACCAGCGGAACAATGACCACAAAAACATACAGCCCGACCCAGGCAATAGACGACCATTTCAAACGAATCACGCCACAGTCCCCGGTTACATTCTTCACGGCAGAAATTTGCCAACGGTTAGTCGCGCCACAGGGCTTTTTCTTACACCTTGGGCAGCCTGTGCCCTGCGGGGGCTAGCCGCGGGCTTGCGCAACAGCGCATGCCCCCACAGCCAGGCGCCACGCTTTCAGGACAGGCTGCAATATTTTTCACGCCCCCAGGCTCCGCAGGGCGCTACAGTGGCCACCATGCTGCAAGAAACCCAAACATGAACGCGCCCACCACTCCAGCCACCACAGAACTGCTGCAACGCGCCGAGCTGCAGGCCAGGGTCTTGCAGGCGCTCAAGCCGCTGCTACCCGCTCATGCCCTGCTCTACCAGAGCGAAGACACCACGCCCTATGAGTGCGATGGCCTGACCGCCTACCGGGCCAGGCCTCTGCTGGTGGCCTTGCCGGAAACGGAAGGCCAGGTGGCTGCGGTGCTCAAGGCCTGCTACGCGCTCAATGTGCCGGTGGTGGCGCGCGGTGCCGGCACCGGCCTGTCGGGCGGTGCCATGCCCAACCCCTTGGGTGTGACGCTGTCCTTGGCCAAGTTCAACAAGATTCTCAAGATCGACAAGCGCAGTCGCACGGCGGTGGTGCAATGCGGTGTGCGCAACCTGGCCATCAGCGAGGCCGCATCCAGCTACGGTCTGTACTACGCGCCCGACCCCAGCAGCCAAATTGCCTGCACCATTGGCGGCAATGTGGCGGAAAACTCGGGCGGCGTGCATTGCCTCAAATACGGCCTGACGCTGCACAACATCCAGCAGGTGCGCGGCTTCACCATGGAGGGCGAACCCATTGCGTTCGGCAGCGACGCGCTCGACCAACCCGGCTATGAGTTCTTGAGCATCGTGATCGGCAGCGAGGGCATGCTGGCCGTGACCACCGAGGTCACCGTCAAGCTGATCCCCAAGCCGCAATTGGCGCGCTGCATCATGGCCAGCTTTGATGACGTGCGCAAGGCCGGTGAGGCGGTAGCGCAGGTGATTGCCCAGGGCATCATCCCGGCCGGTCTGGAGATGATGGACAAGCCCATGACCGCCGCCGTGGAAGACTATGTGCACGCCGGTTACGACCTGAGCGCCGCCGCCATTTTGCTGTGCGAGAGCGACGGCACGCCCGAAGAGGTGGAAGAAGAAATTGGCCGTATGAGCGCGGTGCTCACCGCCGCCGGTGCCACCGCGATTGCGGTGAGCAACAGCGAAGCCGAGCGCATGCGCTTTTGGAGCGGGCGCAAGAACGCCTTTCCGGCGTCGGGTCGCATCAGCCCGGACTACATGTGCATGGACAGCACCATCCCGCGCAAGCGCCTGGCCGACATCCTGTTGGCGATTGCCGAGATGGAGAAGAAATACCAGTTGCGCTGCTGCAATGTGTTCCACGCCGGCGACGGCAATTTGCATCCGCTGATTTTGTTTGACGCGAGCGATGCGGACCAGCTGCACCGCTGCGAGCTGTTTGGTGCCGACATTCTGGAAACCAGCGTGGCCATGGGCGGCACGGTGACCGGCGAGCATGGCGTGGGCGTGGAAAAGCTCAACAGCATGTGCGTGCAGTTTTCTGCCGATGAAAACACGCAGATGTTTGCCCTCAAGGCCGCCTTTGACACCCGCGGCCTGCTCAATCCCGGCAAGGTGATACCCACGCTGCACCGCTGCGCCGAGTACGGCCGCATGCTGGTGCGCGGCGGCAAGATCAAGCACCCCGAACTGGAACGCTTCTAGGGCTTGCGCCCTGGAGCTTCATGCATGCTGGCACTGCGCGGCATCACCTGGCTTTTGCTGCTGCAGTCCATCGGCGAGTTGATTTCGCGCAGCCTGCATCTGCCACTACCGGGCCCAGTGGTGGGCATGCTGCTGTTGCTGCCGGCGCTGCGCTGGCCCTTGGTGCGCGACTGCGTGCAGCCGGTGGCGGAGTTCCTAATGCAACATCTCTCCTTGCTGTTTGTGCCGGTGGGCGTGGGTGTGATGACGCACCTCGATGTGCTGGGCCAATACGGCGCGCGCATTGCCATCGTCATCGTGCTGTCCACCTGGATCAGCCTGGCTGTGACCGCCCTGGTGTTGCGCGCCTTGATGCGCGCCTTGATGCGCGGCCATACGCAGGCGGACCATGGCTGATTTCGTACAGCTCTGGGTTTATCTTTCCTCCACACCGCTGTTTGGCCTCACCGCCACGCTGCTGGTCTATGTGCTGGCGCAGGCCTTTTACGGCCGCATGGGACAGGCGGCCTGGGCCAACCCGGTGCTGTGGTCGGTGCTGACCCTGGCCTTGGGCCTGACCTTGACCGGCACCGCCTACCCCACCTATTTTTCGGGCGCGCAGTTCATCCACTTTTTGCTTGGCCCCGCCGTGGTGGCCCTGGCCTGGCCGCTGTGGTTGCGTCGCACGGTGCTGCGCAAGCACTTTGGCCGCTTCGCCCTTGCCGCCTTGGCCGGAGGAGCCGCCGCCGCCGTCAGCGCCACCGCCCTCGCCTGGCTGCTGGACCTGCCCCACGACCTGCTGCTGTCGATGGCGCCCAAGTCGGTGACGGCACCGGTGGCCATGGGCGTGGCCGAAAAAATTGGCGGCATACCGGCGCTGGCGGCCGTGTTTGCGGTGGTCACCGGCATGGTCGGGGCGCTGTCGGGCAAGTACCTGTTTGACCTGCTGCGCATTGGCACCGACGCAAGCGGCTGGATGGCACGCGGCTTTGCGCTGGGCACTGCAGCCCACGGCATAGGTGCCGCACGCGCCATGCAGGTAAATGCCGATGCCGGTGCCTGGGCGGCCTTGGCGCTGGGCCTGCAAGTGGTATTTGCCTCGGTGCTGATTCCGCTGGTGGCGCGTCTCTTGTAAGCCCTGTGCCAAGGGCTGGAGTAGCCTGCTTTAAAAAAACGAAAAGTCGTCGTCCATGCGCGACATGGAACGCTGCTGTTGCTTGGCCTCGCGCTGGCGCGCCTTGAGCCATTTTTTGAGAGAGGCCAGATCGTTGGGCAAGGGCAATTCGCGCTCGACCTTGCGGAACTCACGGTCAAATTGGGCGATCTCGGCGTCCAACATGGCAATCACCTCCTTGGAGCGCAGACGCAGGTAGCCAGGCATCTGAAACTGGGCCAGCAGCGGCGCTTCAAAATGCATAATTTCCTGGTCCAGTTCGGCTAACTGCTCCTTCAGGATTTTGTTGAAATGCTTGAGCCGCTGCTCCGACAGGCCCGAAATGGCGTGCGCGTCTATGTGTTCGAGCTCCAGCTGCAACTCCAACAACAGCAGCAAATTTTTCTTTTCATAGGCCTGGTTGACGCGCTGCATCAGACCGGTCTTGCGCACACGCTCCTGCGGGTCCTGCTCCCGGTCCGGATGCAAGGCGCTGGCGAGCTTGCGGTAGACCTCGCGAATGGACAGGCTGGTTTGCTCCGACTCGGCCTTGGTGGCTTCCTCGCGGGCCATTTGCTTGGCGGTTTTTTTGCGCTGACTGCGCCTCTCTTGCACGTCTTCCATATCGGCCTGATGTGCCTTCGCTACCTGCTCGCGCACATGGTCCATCAACGCTTCGGGCGAAGTCATGTCGAGATCGTCGCCCGAGCCGATGCCAAACGCCTCCTCCATCGCGGCCTTCATTTCATCGGCAAATTTTTTCTCTTCCGCATCAAAATCAAGCTGGCTGTACTTGTTGTAAATCGCCTTGGCCTCCGCGTGACCGCCCTGCTGCAACAGGTCATGCGCCATCTCGCAGATCACGTCCTGCAGCAGCTCTCGTTCAGGCTGGGTCAGCCCCTTGGTATCCACCGCCAGGTCGAGCGCCTTGAGCGCGACCAGTTGCAACTCGCCAAGTTTCAGCACCCTCGGTTGCAATTCGGCAGCCACTTTCTGCTGGTAGAGATCCATTACCCCCTGCCATTCCTGGAGCTCCAGACGGCGTTTCTCAATTTTTTTGACCAGTGCGTTGAACGACTTTTGCGCCGTGGACAAAGTGGACTGGTCTGGCTTGACAGCAATCCGAACGGGGGTGTTTTTTGCTTGCATGGTTCGATGGTTGGGGGCGAATACGCCCCGTGGTTTAGGCGAAGAGGTTTAGGCGGCAAGCGCCTGCGCCGTGGTGCCCATGGCGTTCAGCGCCGCCGCCAGAGGGGCTGCGCTCCACATTGTGCTGTAGAGTTTATCTGCGCCTTAAGCAGCCATCTCCTGTGCCGCCCGCAGACCCGACATATAGGCACCGTGCGCGGTGCCGAAGTAGTCTTCCTCTGTGGCTTCCCCTGCGAAAAAGAGGCGGCCGTCCAATGGCTTGGCCAATTCACGGCGCTGGGGAGGCTTGGAGCCCAGTGCGTTGAAAGAATAGGAGCCCAGGGAAAATGGATCAGAGGCCCAACGGGTGATCTGGTAGTCCACCGGCTTTGGCACGCTGTTGCCAAACATCACGCGCAGGGTTTGCATGGCACTGCCGACAATTTGCGCATCGGTCCAGCCCTCGATCTCGCGCCCGTGGTCTGCTGCGTTAAAGCCCATGAGCACCGGCAAATGGGCCGCATGCTGAAAGCTCACCCACTCGGCCCACTCACCATGGCGTTGGGGAATGTATTCCAGCCAGTCCACATTGCTAGGCCAAAAGGCCTTGTCGAAACGCAGGCAGCATTTGTTGAGTACGCCCATGCCGAGCTTGGCAATGGCGCTTTGCTTGGCCGCAGGCAGCGCCGGTTGCATGCGAACATTTCCCGCTTTCAACACGCCCAGGGGCAGGGTGATCAGCACCTGGTCCGCCTGGTACTTGGCGCTTTGCGTCACCACCTGCACCGGCGACTGGGCCCAGTGAATCTCTTTGACGACCTGGCCGGTTTCAATGCGCAGCCCTTGCGCAAGGTGCTGCGTAATCTGCTGAAATCCCTTGGCAAACAAGACATCGTCTCCCGCGAAGGTCTTGTCACTGTCGTACCAGTAGGTTGACAGCGCATTGGCACTGCCCGCGTATTCGTGTTCGAAGGTGCCGTTCAGGATGAAATTGATATGGCGCTTGGTCTCTGCCGCATCGCCGGAGGAAAGGTCCAGCGCCTCCACGGCCTGACGCACCGAGCTGTCGTGCTCGGCGTCTTGCGCCTTTTTCAGGCCGCTAATCAGCTTGCGGCGAAGACCGTCCAAGCGCGCCTCTTCGGCTTTGCTCAGCACATTTCCACGGGTGGCGTAGGTCGCCGCATTTTCGGCGCGGGTCGGCAAAAGCTCTGCCTTGACCGTATGCGCCAGTTCGGTCAGGGGGTTGCCCTTTGGACCATGAATCCAGCTGGCACCCAGGTCTATCGGGGCGTCCGGCCAGTGGGTGCTGGTCCAGATGCGCCCACCAATGCGCTCACGCGCTTCGAGCACACGCACCGCATGGCCTTGTGCCTGCAAAGCATGGGCTGCAGCCAGACCGGCTATACCGGCACCCACCACCAGGATGCGTTGAGGGGCTTGCGTCTTGGCGACTGCGCCGACCTGGGAATGGGCCGCGATGCCCACCGCCAAGCCGCTGAATTTTTCAATGAAGTTTCTTCTGTGCATGATGTGTATAGTTCCACCTCTACGCGGTGAGTGACTGTTCTCCAAGGCAGGCTCAGGCTGCCACGGCCTCGGGCGCCGTAATGCCCATGGCGTCCAGCGCTGCAGCCAGATGGGCCACACTGCGCTCCACGTTGTGCAGCTTTTCCAGACCAAACAGGCCTATGCGAAAGGTCATGAAGTCGGCCGGTTCGTCGCATTGCAGCGGCACACCGGCAGCGGTTTGCAGGCCCAGGGCCAAAAACTTTTTGCTGCTTTGAATCTCGGGGTCGGCGGTATAGCTCACCACCACGCCGGGGGCCTTGAAGCCCTCGGCCGCCACGCTGACAATGCCGCGGCTCTCGAACAGGGCGCGCACCTTTTGTCCCAGCGCAATCTGCTCCTGGCGCACCTTCTCGAAGCCGTAGTTGCGCGTCTCGGTCATCACCTCGCGCAGGCGGATCAGCGCGTCGGTGGGCATGGTGGCGTGGTAGGCATGGCCGCCCTTTTCATAGGCTTCCATGATCTGCAGCCATTTCTTCAAATCGCAGGCAAAGCTGGTGCTGGTGGTGCCGTCGATGGCGGCACGGGCACGCGCGCTCAGCATCACCATGGCGCAGCAGGGCGAGCCGCTCCAGCCCTTTTGCGGCGCCGTCACCAAAACGTCCACGCCGAGTTCTTCCATGTTCACCCATAGGGCGCCGGAGGCAATGCAGTCGAGCACCAACAGGCCACCCACGGCGTGCACCGCATCGGCCACGGCACGCAGGTAGTCGTCGGGCAGGATCATGCCGGCGGAGGTTTCCACATGGGGGGCAAACACCACATCGGGCTTCTTCTCTTGGATGGCGGCCACCACCTCGGCAATCGGGCAGGGCACCCAGGCCGACTGCTTGGCATCAGACACGCGCCTGGCCTTGAGCACGGTGGACTCGGACGGGATGTGGCCCATGTCGAAGATCTGGGTCCAGCGGTAGCTGAACCAGCCATTGCGGATCACCAGGGCCTTTTTGCCGGTGGCGAACTGGCGCGCCACCGCTTCCATGCCGAAGGTGCCGCTGCCGGGCACCAGTGCCACGGAAGGTGCGTGGTAGACCTCTTTCAGCATGGCGGAGATGTCCTTCATCACGCCCTGAAAGCGCTGCGACATGTGGTTGAGCGCGCGGTCGGTGTAGACCACCGAAAATTCGAGCAAACCGTCCGGGTCAATATCGGGTACGAGTCCTGGCATGGTGAATGTCTCCGTGTATACGTTGTGGTTTTTCGCAAAGGAAAATCAGCTTAGCACGCAAAACCGCGCACCGGCAGGTCGGCGCCGCGCTGTATCCAATTGCTAGGCGCATAGGCCGTGCGGCCATCGGTCACATGCAGGGTGTAGGCAAGGCGCGAGCGGTCCGAGCGATTGGCCGCGCTGTAATGCGGCAGCAGGCCGTGAAAGACAAGCAGGGTGCCGGCCTTCACTTCCAGCGGCAAGGCGCTGCGGCTATCGGGCCAGGGCGTGGCGTCCAGCTTTTCCATGGTCACGCGGTCACCCTGGCGCACAAAGCGCTCGCGCAAGGGGCCGCGGTGGCCACCTTGCTGCACCCACAGACAGCCGTTTTCAAGCGTGGCATCTTCCAGCGCAAACCAGAAGGTGGTGACGCTGATGGGCGTGCTGTCAAAAAATGTGGCGTCCTGGTGCCAGCCCACCTCACCGCCTATGCCGGGCTGCTTGAAGATCAGCATGGACTGCCAAAGCTGGGGCTGCTCCAGACCCAGGTCGTGGGCCAGCGCGTCCAGCGCCGGGCCGCGCGAGAAGGCATCGAACACCGGGTCCAGGTCGTGCATGGCGTGGCCGATCTTGTTGATCGACAGGGCCTTGGCCTGTTTGAGTTGGCCCTGTGCATCAAAGGCCTCCTCCTCAAAGAAGCAACTGCTGCGCGTGGCCGAATCCAGAAAGTAGCGGTCCACCGTTCGCACCTGGTCCTTGGTGGTGAAGAGGGGCTTGCTGCTTGGGGGAACAAAGGCGTCCACCAGCTGCTGGGCGCGTGCCCTCAGGGCTGCGATTTCGCTTGGGCCTTTGAAGTCCGGCAGGGCAAGAAAACCGTCTTGCTGGTAGCGGGCCATTTGTTCTGTCGTCAGCATATGCACCTTGCCTGGATGAGAAGACGCAGTATAGGCATGACCCCGGCCCCTGTGCGGGCAAGGCGCTGGGCCCGCGCCATGCGTCTATGCTTGGGCCCTGCGACGATGAACCAACCGGAGTGAATGTGAAGCTCGAACCCCTGATACAACTCACGCGCGGCGGCCTGCAGGAATGCCTGCATTTCGGCTCCGTGGCCGTGGTCAACACGCACGGAAAATTGATTTCCTATGCGGGCGATGCCCAGCTGCGCACCTTCAGCCGCTCCACCCTCAAGGCCCTGCAGGCCCTGCCCTTTGTGCAGGCCGGTGGCCCTGCGCAATTCGCCTTCACGCAAGCGGAGGTGGCCATGCTCTGCGCCAGCCACAACGGCGAGGACGCACATGTGGCGGCCACTGATTCCATGCTGGCCAAGGCCGGGCTGAATAGGCGCAGCCTGCGCTGCGGCTGCCATGTGCCGGGCCTCTTTACCCTGCTGGACCAAAGCCCGCCGGAAGGGTTGGAATTTGACGAACGCCACAACAACTGCAGCGGCAAGCATGCCGGCTTTCTGGCGCATTGCGTGCAACAGGGCTGGCCCACCGAAGACTACGTTGCCGTGGACCATCCGCTGCAGCAAGCCATACGCCGCGATGTGGCGCGCGCTGTCGGCATGGAAGAGGACGATTTGAAACTGGGCATAGACGGCTGCTCGGCACCCAACTACGCCATGCCCCTGTCCAAGCTGGCCTATGGCTATGCGCGCCTGGCCAGCGGTGCGGCGGATGCAGAGTTTGGCCAGAGCTTTGCGTTGCTGAGTGAAGCCATGACGGCCCAGCCCTGGATGGTCAGCGGCACCGCCCGCAACGACCTGGCCTTTATGCAGGCCGGGCGCGGCGACTGGGTCAGCAAGGTGGGCGCAGACGGCGTGCAGGTGATAGGCAGCAAGAGCCGGGGCGAAGCGTTCGCCATCAAGATCATCGACGGCAACAAGCCCGCGCTGTTTGCCGCCACCGTCGAGGTGCTGGACCAGCTCGGTTGGCTGGACGACGCGCAGCGCAAGCTGTTGGATCCCTGGCGTGCGCGCCTCCTGCGCAATGCGCGCGGCCTCAAGGTGGGCGAGCGCCTGCCGCTTTTCAGAATGCAAATCCCATGAACAAAAATATCAGCCTGATAGGCGCACCCACCGACATTGGAGCCGGCATGCGCGGCGCCAGCATGGGGCCTGAGGCTCTGCGCGTGGCCCATCTTCGCAGCGCGCTGGAGAGCCGCGGCCTGGAGGTGCAGGACCGGGGCAACTTAAGCGGCCCGGCCAACCCCTGGCAGCCGCCCGTGGACGGCTACCGCCATCTCGACGAGGTGGTGGCCTGGAACCAGTCGCTGCACGACGCCGTATATGCCGAGCTGCAATTAGGGAGGATGCCGATCGTGCTGGGCGGCGACCATTGCCTGGGCATAGGCAGCATCAGCGCCGTGGCACGCCATTGCCGCGACACCGGAAAAAAACTGCGCGTCCTGTGGCTGGATGCCCATGCCGACTTCAACACCAACAGCCTCACGCCCAGCGGCAATATCCACGGCATGCCGGTGGCCTGTCTGTGTGGCTTTGGCCCGCAGGCCCTGATCGAAATAGGCGGCAAGGTGCCGGCCATCCAAGCCAAATGGGTGCGCCAGATTGGCATCCGCAGCGTGGACCAGGGCGAAAAACGCTTTGTGCACGAGCAGGGCCTCGAAGTGTTCGACATGCGCTATATCGACGAGATGGGCATG
>CAISLN010000121.1 GCA_903886275.1 uncultured beta proteobacterium
CTCCTTCCCATCCCGAACAGGACAGTGAAACGCGTCTGCGCCGATGATAGTGCGGATTCCCGTGTGAAAGTAGGTCATCGTCAGGCTATTAAAAGCAGAAAAAGCCCCAGAGAAATCTGGGGCTTTTTTTTGGCCAAAATTCGCTAAGCTGTAAATAGGCGCAAAAGCCCCCAGCTCTTTGAGTCGCTTGCAGGCGCAACGTACATGGAACCCAAGGCTACACCAATCAAATTCGTAAGTGTGAAATCCTGATCGCCTGCATGCGTCGCATGGTTTGCGCGGCCAGTAGTCCGCCCAACCAGTTGACCTAGCGCAACTGGATATACCCACTCCATAGTCTGCGTTTTGCAGTAGACAAGGGTTCGCAGATTTCAAAGACCAAGGTCCCAGGGTGACGCATCCACCAACGGGTTCATGCATCAAACTTCCTGGCGCGGCCAAAGATATGCCGTAATACGGGTCGTCGTCAGTGCCGACGCTGCAGGGCGCCGGGCCGCTCCCTTACGCTTTGCGTGCCGAACCCATAAAGAAGCACAGCGCCAGCAGCGGAAAAGCCAGTGCGGTCCATGCGGCCTGGTTCCAGCCACCCTGTGCGTAGGACCAGCCGCCCAGCGCCGAGCCGACTGCGCCACCGGCAAAAAACGTGGCCATGAAAATGGCGTTGCATCGGCCGCGCTGTGCTGCACCCAGGGCAAATATCACCCGCTGGCTCAGCACCAGGTGTGCCGATATACCTGCGTCCAGCACAATCGCGACAACCACCAGCAGCGCAAGTTGCAGGCCGCCCAATTCCAGTTGTGCCAGCAGCAGGGCCAGGATCGCCAGCAGCATGGCGATGATGGTGGCCGGACGGGTCCAGCCCCGGTCGGCCATGCGACCGGCCAATGGCGCCGCAATGGCGCCCGCCACACCGGCCAGCGCGAACAGGGCAATATCGCGCTGACGCATACCGAATTGCTGCGCCAGGTGCAGCGGCACCACCGTCCAGAAAAGGCTAAAAGCTGCGAACAGGCAGGCATGGCAGAGCGCCCGCAGGCGCAGCACGGGCGTTTGCAGCGCCAGATCCACCATGGAGGCCATCAGCTCACGGTAGCCAATAGGACTGTGCGGCTGGCGTTGGGGCAATGCAAGGCGCAGCACCACCAGCATCACCAGCATGGTCAGTGCTGCGAAGAAGTACACCGCATTCCAGGAGGCCATATCGGCAATCACGCTGGCAACCGGGCGCGCCAGCATGATGCCCAGCATCAGCCCGCTCATCACATTGCCGACCACCCTGCCGCGGATGCCGTCATGCGCCATGTGCGCTGCATACAGCACCAATACCTGCACCGCTACCGACCCAATGCCGGTGAGCAGGGCGCAGGCCAGGAACAGGGGCGCAGACGGGCTGAGGGCGGCGCCCAACAGCGACAGTGCACTGAGTGCCACGGCGCCTAGCACCAGGGAGCGGTTCTCGACGTAATCGCCCAGTGGAATCACGAATAGCAGTCCCAGACCATAGCCAATTTGCGTCAGTGTGACGATCAGGCCGGCTGCAGCGGGTGGCATGCTCAGCGCCAGGCTGATCGGCCCGACCAGTGTCTGGGCATAGTAAATGTTGGCCACGATCAGGCAGCAACCGACGGCCAGCAGCAGCACCAGCCAGGGGTTGACTTCAGGCTGCGACGCGGTTTGCATGGGCGGGCTTAACGGGCCGCCCGCAGCGTCTGCGATCCGCTCCAGCTTTGCCCGGCCGGCAGTTCCACGGCTTGGCCGATGCAGGCCGCCTCCACGCACAGGAATTGGCGAAAGCCGTCCTTGGGCAGGTCCGGCGGACAGGCCGCGGCGGCGCCACCCGGATTCCACACCACCACATCGCAAAAGCCGCTGTGCTGCAGTTCCGTCTGGCCCAGGGCCGATTGCAGTTGCAGTTGCGTCGGGGCGTTGAAGTAGATGCGGTCTATCGCCTCATAGGGCTTGAGCGGGGTGTGGCGCACAACGGCATTGCCGCCTGCCGCCGTGCAGTCCTCAAAGTCGCTGCCGTCCAACCCGTCCAGGCGAACCGAGTCGATGGAGCCCACCGTCAGGTAGGTGTGCAGCGCGGCCTGGAAACTGAAAGACTCGGGCCCCTGGTTGCTGACCGCCAGGGTGATCGCCAGACTGTCGTCTTGCAGCGCCACCGTCAGCGTGCACCCAAAGGCATGGGGCCAGAGCGCCTTGATGACCTTGTGGCTTTGCAGCGCCAGGGTCACGCTGCACGCATCTTCAGTTGGGGCGGCGTCTTCCACCAGCGCCCAGCGGCAGGTGCGGGCGAAGCCGTGGCGCGGCAGTACGCCGCGCGTGTTGAACTGGGGAAACACCACCGGCACACCACCGCGTATGGCCTGACCCGACTCAAAGCGGGTGTTGGGGCTGAGGTAGAGCTGCTCCACACCCGCCGCGCTTTTCCAGGAAACCACATGGGCTCCGTGGAGCGTGACGGTGGCGGTTGCGCCATTGGGGGCACACAGGCGGACCGCAGGCAGTCCGTGGAAAAGGCAGTTTTCTTGGGTTGGCATGGACCATTCTAGCCAGCGTAAAGCGGCGTTATGCCAGCAGGGTTTCCAGCGTGGCAAGCAGGTTATGCGGGTCGGCTAGCAGCGTTGTATCCGGGAAGACAAAGCCGATCATGTGCGGTTCCGGCCAGGCTATCACCCGCATGCCTGCGGCCAGTCCGGCGCTTGCGCCCGGCACGCTGTCCTCCACCACCAGGCACTCAGCGGGCTGCAGGCCCAGCAGCCAGGCCGCCCGCAGATAGGGCTCGGGGTCGGGCTTGCCCAGGCGCACGTCGTTGCGGCTGACCGTGACCTGCTCGGCCTGCGTCAGGCCCATGGCCACCAGGTTGATCTGCACCAGGATGCGGTCCGAATTGGAGACCACGGCAAAGCGGATACCCTTGTCCCGCAGCAGCTCCAGAACCGCCAGGATTCCGGGGCGCGGCTGCAGCTCGGTGCGGCGCAGGGCATAGGCCGCATGCTTGGCCTCCTGCAGCTCCGCATAGGGCAGGGCCAGGCCGGTGCACACCACAATGTGCTCGTAGATGGCCTGCAGGGACTGCCCGGTCAGGCCGTTGAGGAAGTCGTCTCTGAGCTGCACGCCCTGCAGGTCCAACACATCGCGCAGGGCCCGCTGGTGGGTGCCTTCGCTGTCCACCAGCGTGCCGTCCATGTCAAACAAGACTGCTTGTATCTTCATGCTGTGCCCGCTGTACCGGTATTTCCCAGCACACCCTTGAGCGCCGGGTACAGGGCCCGGTAGCGCTGGTAAATTTCTTCGTACATCGCGGCCTCGCGCGCGCGGCTCAATGCTCAGGCCCGGGCGCACCATCTGCGCAATGCCCTCGTCGATGCTCTTGAAATGCCCGGCGCCCATTGCCGCCAGCACCGCGCTGCCGGTGGAGGGGGCGTCGGGCGAGGCCGGCATGCGCACCGGCAGCCCGGCGGTGTCGGCGTGTATTTGCAGCCACAGGCGCGAGGCGCTAGCACCCCCGCCCACCGTCACCTCGGTGCCGGCATAGCCGGCGCTGCGGAAAGACTCCAGGATGGCCCGCGTGCCAAAACCTATGCCCTCCATGATGGCGCGAAAGATGTGCTGCGGCTCATGCGCCAGCGTCAGCCCCACGATCGCGCCGCGCGACAGCGGGTCGGTATAGGGCGTGCGGTTGCCCTGAAAATGGTCTTGCACGATCAGCCCATCGGCGCCCGGCTCCAGCGCCTCGGCCAGGGCGTTGAGCTGGGCCAGGTCCAACGTGCCGCCGCACAGGCGGCGTAGCCAGTTGATGATGGAGCCGGTGGAGGTCTGCCCGCCCTCCACAATCCAGCGCCCGGGGTAGACGATGTCCGGGTAGGCGCCCCAGACGCCGGGGGCGTGGATGGGCGCCTCGGTGACGCCGAACTGCAGGTGCGAGGAGCCGGTGATCAGCGCCAGCTGACCCGGCCGGTTGACGCCCAGGCCGATCATGCCGATCAGCGCATCCGCCCCGCCCTGCACCACCTTGACCGACTGCGGCAGGCCCAGGGCCTGCGCGGCAGCAGAGGTGAGCGTGGCCACCACCTCGCCCGGTGCCAGCACGCGCGCCGGCCACTTGGCCTCCAACTCCTCCAGGTCCAGCGCCTTCAGGATGCCGCGGGCCCAGCCGCCCTCGCGCGAGGAGTAATGCCAGCGCAGGCCGGCGTTGTCCAGCGAGGCCACGCGCTCGCCGGTCAGGCGCAGGGTGAGAAAGTCCTGGTACTCGCAAATCGTGTGGGCGGCCGCGAACAGCTGTGGCTCATGGCGCTTGAGCCACAGCGCCTTGGGGATCATCCATTCGGCCGACACCGGACCGCGTCCGCCGCCGTTGATCTTGAGCGCCGGGTCGTTCGTAGCCAGTACCGCGTCGGCCTCGGCGTGGGCGCGCACGTCCATCCACAGCAGGGCCGGGCGCAGGGCGCGGCCTTCTCTGTCCAGCGCCACCACGGTGCAGCAGGTGGTGGCAAAGGCCATGGACTCGATTTGCGTAGCGTCAATGCCCGCCTCGGTGATGGCACCGCGGGTGGCCTCCACCATGGCGCGCCACCAGTCTTCGGGGTCCTGTTCGGCGCGCGCACCGGCAGAGAATTGCGTGGCATAGGCCACCGCCTTGGAGCCCAGGCAGTTGCCGCCCAGGTCGTAGATGCGGGCGCGCAGGCTCTCGGTGTCGCCGTCGGCGGTCAGGAAATAGGACATGGTGGGTCTCCTTCTGTGTTGTCTGCCATGGTACGCAAGGCCTGCATCGCCCGGCTGCACTTAGCCATGGGCCAATCCCTGCAGCGCACCGTGCAGCAACAGGTCCAGCAGTTCACGCGGCTGGTCCCACATCGGCATATGGCCGGACTGGGCCAGCCAGTGCACCGCCACCCGGGGTGGCAGTTGCTGCGCTTGTGTGGGGGCAATTACCTGGTCCTGCAAGCCCATATAGACACGTACCGGAAGGCGCGGCGCCAGCTTTTCCAGCAGGCGCAGCAGCTCGACGCGCCGTGTCCCGTTGGGCGCGGCCAGGGCCAAGGCCAGGGTCTGCAAGCGCCCACGCGCCAGTTCATCGGCCAAGGTTTTCAGCAGGGGTTCCGACAGCACGGTGGCGCGCGGCCCCAGGAAATGCAGCAGGTGCGCCAGCTCGCCCGGCGTCTGCACGGCCGCCATGCCATGCACAAAGTCGGAAGCAATCTCGCGCCCGATGCCGGCCGGAGCGATCAGCGTCAGCGAAGTGGCGCGTGCGCCCAACGCTTCGGCCAACTCGCTGGCCACCACCGCGCCCAGCGAGTGCCCGACCAGGTGCAGCGGCCCCTGCAGACCCAGGCCTTGGAGCAGGGCCCGCACCGGCGTCACCAGCGATTCGATTCCGCTGGCCGCGACCTGCGTGCTGCCATGGCCGGCCAGGTCCGGTGCGATCACGCGCAGGCCCATGGCGCCCAGCGCAGAAGACAGCGCCGCCCAGACGCTGTGGTCGGCCGAGAAGCCGTGCAGTAGCAGTACATTGCCTTGCTTGCCGGCACCGTTGTTGGCATAGGCCATACGGCCCTGCTCGGTGTCGGCGAAATGCAGGCCGGCCTGCGCAATAGCCGGCGCGGCCACATCGCACACCTCGATGCGGCCACGCCGGCCGCTGCCCTGCAGCGACTCCAGCGCCAGTCCGGCGGCGCGAGCCGCAGCGCGTGCGGCCGGTGTGGCGCGCAGCGCACCAGTTCGTTGTGCCGAGCCTGCGGCTGCTACAACCTGTGTCGCGGCCTGCGTTCCTGCAAAGGTCGGTGGTTCGGCTTTTGCAGTGCTTGCGTCTTCGTGCCGGGCTGGCGCAGCGCTTGCGGGCGCTACCTTCGGCTGCACCTCCGCAACCTCCATGCGACCAATCAGCGCGCCCACGGCGACATCGTCACCGGCCTGGCAGAGCTGCTCCAGCAGGCGCCCGCCCAGCAGGCTGGGCAGCTCCACAATGGTCTTGTCGGTTTCCAGCTCCAGCAGGGTCTCGCCACGCGCCACCAGATCGCCCGGTGTCCATGGTCTCGCCCAGGCGCGGCAGCGTCAGGTCGCGCACGGCCATCAAAACATCCTCCGCACCGCAGCGGCAATGCTGGCGGGCGAGGGCACGCTGTGGCTCTCCAGCAGCGGCGACACCGAGATCGGGATGTCTTCGCCGGCAATGCGCATGACCGGGTCCTGCAGGTAGTCAAAGCATTCCTCGCTGATGCGCGCGGCCAGCTCGGCCGCCACGCCCGCGGTCAGGCAGGCCTCGCTGACCACAGCGGCGCGGCCGGTGCGCTGCACATGGGCGGCCACCGTCTCCATGTCCAGCGGGTTGATGGTGCGCAGGTCGATCACCGTGGCCTCAATGCCCTCCAAGGCCAACTGCGTGGCGGCCTCCAGCGCGTAATGCACCATGCGCGAATAGGTGACGATGGTGAGGTCGTCGCCCATACGGCGCGCCACCGCCTTGCCCCAGGGCGCGCAGGGGCGGCTCAGGTCCACCTCTTCCTTGCGCGTGTACAGCGCCTTGTGCTCGATGAAGACCACCGGGTCGGGCATGGTCAGGCTGTGGCGCAGCAGGTGGTAGGCGTCTTCGGCCGTGGCCGGCATGGCCAGGCGCAGGCCCGGCGTGTGCATGACCCAGGATTCCAGGCTTTGCGAATGCTGCGCCCCGGCCGAGCGACCGGTGCAGCCCTGTGTGCGCAGCACCAGGGGCACGCCGATCTGGCCACCAAACATGTAGCGGATCTTGGCCGCCTGGTTGCCGAGTTGGTCCATGGTCATGCCGATGAAATCCACATACATCAGCTCGGCCACCGGGCGCAATCCGGTCATGGCAGCGCCCACTGCGGCACCCACAATGGCGGCCTCGGAGATCGGGGTGTCGATGACGCGCTCGGCGCCGTATTTTTCAAACAGGCCCTTGGTCACGCCATAGGCGCCGCCATAGCGGCCCACCTCTTCACCGATCACCACCACGGTGGAATCCTGGGCCATGCTGTCATCTAGCGCCTGTCGCAGCGCGTCGCGGTAGGTAAGTTCCATTTGACGTCTCGTTATGGGATGGTGGTTCAGGCGCGCGCGTAGATGCGGTCGAGCCGGCTTGCCAGTGGCTCTGGCTCGGGCTGGTCTGGCGCATAGACATCGCGGAACATCGAGGCCAGGGGCGGCTCGCTGCCGGCCAGCGCAAAGTCAATGCTGGCGTCCATCTCGGCCTCGATAGCCTGCTCCAAAGCGCTGAGCGCCTGCTCGTCCGTGGCGCCGCTCTGGATCAGGCGCTCGCGGCTATGGGCCACCGGGTTGCGCGCGCGGCCGGTGACTTCATCGTCCTCGCTGCGGTAGGGGCTTTTGTCCATGCGCGCATAGCCAAAGAAGCGGTAGCAGGACACCGACAGAAAGGCCGGCTGGCCCTGGCGCGCGCCGTCCACCAGGCGCTTGGCCACGGCATAGACCTGCTCCACATCGGCGCCGTCGACCATCTCGCCGGCCAGCCCCAATGCATGGGCGCGTGCGTCAAAGGCCTGCGACTTGGTGGCCTGCTCGATGCGGGTGCCCATGCCGTACTGGTTGTTGATGCAGACAAACACCACCGGCAGGTTCCACAGCGCGGCCATGTTCATGCTCTCGTGCAGGATGCCCTGCTGCATGGCGCCGTCGCCAAAGAAGGCAATCGACACGGCATTGTTTTTGCGGTGGCGGTAGCTCAGGCCGGCACCGACCACGGCCGGAATGCCGCCGCCCACAATCGCGTTGGCGCCCAGGTGGCCCAGCGCCATGTCGGCAATGTGCATGGAGCCGGCAGTGCCGCCGCGCACAAACAGCTCGCCCACGCGCTCCTCGAAGGTGCGGATGCGGCGCATCAGGGTGTAGAGCTCGGCCAGCGTGGGCGCCTGTTCGGACGCAGGGGGGGTGACTGGGGGCATAAGGTTTCCTGCTGGGGTTAATGGTGCGGCATAAGCGCCTCAGCCGAAGATGACGCCTTTTTTGACCAGGAAGCATCCGTAAGGCCGGCGGTCGCCGGTGGCCACCACCACAAAGGCCTTGCGCGCCGCCTCATAAAAGGCAAAGCGCTCCAGCGAGCCCATCTGCAGGTCGGGCGTGTTGTGCTGGCGCGCCAGGGCCAGCACCTCCTGCTGCACCGGCGCCATTTCCTGCGGCTGGCCCACCACCTCCATGCGCAGCAGGGGCTGGTCCACAAAGCTGTCGAGCGGCAGCACCGAGAAGATGGCATTGGCCACCTGGTTCATGGACAAGCCATCGAGCCGGATCAAGGGGCGACCGGTGGCCAGCGCCTCCGCCGGAAAGTTGGCATTCACCAGACAGATGTCGTCGCCATGGCCCATGGCGCGCAGGGCTTCGAGCAGGCGCGGGCTCAGCAGCGGGTCTATGTTCTTCAGCATGCTGCGCTCCTAAATGGGCGGTGTTTGGCGCCAGGCTCCAGTCGCTGGGCGATGCCGCGGCGCTGGCCGTGCCCGGCGTCAAGGCCGTGCTGCGCATGCCGACCGACCGCGGTGGCGAGGGCGTGGCCGTGGTGGCCCTGGGCTACTGGGCGGCCAAGCTGGGGCGCGATGCGCTGCAGCTGGCCCGGGCCGCCGGCCTGGACGCGCCGGTGCGCGTGCTGTGGAGCCGCGAGGACGACATCCGCGGGGGCTACTACCGGCCCCTGCATGTACACCGCGCCGAGATCGGCTTCGATGCCAAGGGCCGGGTGCTGGCCTGGGACCATGTGGTGGTGGGCCAGTCGATTGCCCAGGGAACGCCGTTCGAAGGCTTCATGGTCAAGGACGGCATTGACAACACCGCCTTGGAGGGCATGCGCGACCCCTACCCCCTTCCCATGCGCCTGTCGGTGCATCACCCGAAGGTGAATGTGCCGGTGCTGTGGTGGCGCAGCGTGGGCTCCACCCACACCGCCTATGTGATGGAGACGCTGATCGACGAGATTGCCCGCACCACCGGGCAGGACCCGGTGGCCTACCGCCTGGCCCTGTGGGGCGATCAGCACCCGCGCCACAGCGCGGCGCTGCGGCTGGCGGTGGAACAGTCGGGCTATGGCCAGCGCAAGCTGCCGGCCGGCCAGGCCTGGGGCGTGGCGGTGCATGAATCCTTCAACACCGTGGTCGCCTATGTGGCCGAGGCCTCGGTCACCGGGGGCGTGCCCAAGCTGCATGCGGTGACGGCCGGTGTGCACTGCAACCTGGCGGTGAACCCCAAGACCGTGGAGGCCCAGGTGCAGGGCGCCGCCCTCATGGGGCTGGGCACCTGCCTGCCCGGTGCCGCCATCACCCTGAAGGAAGGCGTGGTGCAGCAGGGCAACTTCAGCGACTATGTGGTGGCCCGCATGCCCGACATGCCGCGCATGGCGGTGCACATCGTTCCCAGCGCCGACGCGCCCACCGGCATGGGCGAGTCGGGGCTGCCGCCGCTAGCGCCGGCCTTTGCCAACGCGATCGCCCGGCTGACCGGCAAGACGCCGCGGGAACTGCCCTTCCAGCTGGCCTGAGGCTGCGCCCTTCGGGGCGTCAGTGCGTGGCCCTCCCTGGCGACGATGCCGCACAGCGATAGGACCAGGCCCACGGCCATGGCCCAGGACAGGGGCTCGTCGAACATCAGCCAGGCCCAGACCATGGTGACGGGCGGGCTCAGGTACAGAATGGCCGTGACCCTGGCCGCCGAGCGCTGGCGCAGCGCCAGGTAGTACAGGCCCCAGGCGCCAAAGGTGGCCACCAACACCAGCCACAGCACACCGCCCACAAAGCCCGCATTGGGTACGGGCAGCAGGCCGCCCTGCTGCCAGGCCGGCAGGGCAAAGACGGCGGCGGCAGACAGGCATTGGAGGCACAGCTTTTGCACCACCGGCATGGCGTTGCTGGCGCTGCCTTTTTGCAGCAACATGGCCAGCGCCGCGCCGGTTGTTCGGTGCACGGTGCGTTGCGGCTGGCGGCGGATGACTACAGCGCCAGTTCCGCCAGGCGCAATGCGCCCTGCAGGCTTCGGGCGCCGGCAATGAACAGGTTGCTGTGGCAGAACACGCTGTCGGCCACACCGGTCACTGCCGCCAGCTCCTGCTCGCGCAGTCCGGACCAGCTGGCCGGCAGGTCTTTTTTGGATGCAAAGGAGCCGGCTTGCACTGGCACGGTTTTGATCTGGTGCTGCTCGCCGTCCGAGTCCGGGTAGATCACGAAGAGCACCTCGGGCATCTCGTCGAGCACCACGCTGGTCCAGGGCATACCGCCCTCAGACAGGTGCAGCACCCGGCCGTTGAGCAGGCGCGGCGCGGCGCGCACGATGTGCTTGGAGCGGATTTGCGCAATCTTCTTGATGATGGCGCGGTCCAGGAATTTGCGGGTGATGGCAATCGCCTCCAAAAAGCGCCGCTCCTGCAACTGCGCTTTGGCCTCGGAGGAAAGGCCGGTCTCCTCCATCCAATTGGTGTTGAGCTGAGCGATCAGGGCCGACAGCCCGAAGATGCCGGCGGCCACATCGCCCTGGCCGGTGTCCACGATGTCGAGGTACTGCACCAGCGAATGGTCGATGGAGTGCGCGATCTCTTCCAGGGCGGTTGCGTCCAGGGTCTGGCCGCAGGCTGCGGCCACTGTTTGCGCATAGGCACTGCCGAACACCGACCACACCAGGCCGGCGCTGGCATAGCCCACGCCCGGTTTTTCCACGCCATCGTGCAGCTGCGCCGCGCGCGCGCCACTGAAGCCGCGCTGGTGGTGGTCGAAGCGACCGGTCGCCACGTCCCAGATTGCGCCTACATCGACGGCAAAGTCTGCAGCAGCAATGCGCTCGTTGTTGCGGCTGCGCACCAGGGTGTGGGAGGGGAAGACCCCCATCAAAACGCCGACGCCAAAGACGTCGTCGGCGTGGAAGCTGCCGCTGTGGGTGGCAATGGTTTTAGGTTGATTCATGGAGGGATTCTAGAAGCCTGGCCGACGCGTCCGGCCCCATGCCCGCGGCAAGCCCGGCCTCACTTCACGGCAAAGCAATAGAACAGTCCCTCACCGCCGGTGGGGCGGATTTTTTCAGGGCTGCAGCCCAGCGTGGGATGGGTCGAGTTCCAGGACTGGGCCCAGGGGCTGGCGATGGGGCCTATGCGGTCGTGGTGGCCTGTCATGGCCGCACCGCCGGCGCCGGACTGGGTCCAGTTGCCGCAGCTCATGTCGGCAAAGGGCGCGCCGGGGAAGGCCGTGCCATCTGCGCGTGAGCCGGTCAGCATGTCGTGCTGGTTGGGTGCGTCGCCGCGGCCCTTGACCGGCTTGCCGTTCTCGTCCAAGGCGCTTTGCTTGGTCACGTTGCTGTGGGCGGAATGCAGTTCCTCCACATCGCGGGCAATGCGTTCGCCCTTTGCGTTGTGCCAGGGGCCGCTGCCGATGCGGTCGCGGGCGTTGACAAAGTTCGGGTCATCGAGCTTGGGCGCCTGCGTGCTCAGGTAGGCATGCCAGGTTCGCGCGCCGGCGCCGGCGCCTGCGGCAGTGGCCAGCGTCTGGCAATGCCGGTCCGCGCCTTCCAGGCCGCCCAGATCGCCGCCCTTGCCGGGGCCCGCGCTGGTCACAAAAAAAGTCATGTTCTGCGGGCCGGGCTGCAGGTTGGCGCAGCCCGCCAGGGCCAGCAGGCCTGCGGCCAGAGAGGATGCTTTTACCAGGTTCTTCTTCATCGTTGTCTCCTTTGGGGTGGGTGGTCAGGCGCTCAGCGGGCTGAGGCCTTGTGGGGGTTGATCAGGATCTTGGCGCCGGTGGAGCGCTGTGCATACAGGGCAATCACCTCGGGCTGCAGCGCTTGTGCCAGGGAAATCTCTTGGGCGTAATGGCTGGCAAAGGTGGTGGTGAGTTCAGTCACCACGCGTTGGCGCAGTAGCTGTGCGCCGGCATCGCCGAGGCGCTGCAAAAACGGGAACAGCAACCAACCACCCATGCCCCAGGCAAAACCGAAGTTGCGCACGAACTCCGTGGGCCGGCTGTCCAGCCCGCCATAGATGTAGACCTGCTTGTGGGTGATGGAGCCGTAGCGGCTGTATTCGGTGGCCGTGCGATTGAGCGCGGCCTCCATGCAATTCAAAATTTGTCCGGCCAGCGGTCCGCCGCCGGTGGCATCAAAGGCCAAGGTGGCACCGGTCTCCACCAGCGCCTGCGTCAGCTCCGCCAAAAAGCCGGGCGCCGAGCTGTCGCACACATGGCGCGCGCCCTGGTCCCTGAGCAGCACTGCCTGCTCGGGCTTGCGCACGATGTTGACCAGGGGGATGCCGTCCTTCAGACAGACCCGGTTGAGCATCTGGCCCAAGCTGGAGGCCGCTGCCGTGTGCACCAGCGCCAAGTGCCCCTCGCGCCGCATGGTTTCCACCATGCCCAGGGCGGTGAGCGGATTGACGAAGCAGGAGGCACCCTGTGCCGGTGTCACGCCCTCGGGCAACACCAGGCATTGCTTGGTCGGCATGCAGCGGTACTGGGCATACATGGCGCCACCTATTAAGGCCACGGTCTTGCCCAGCAGCGCCTGCGCCGTCTCGGACGATCCTGCGGCCACCACCACACCGGCGCCCTCGTTGCCCACCGGCATGGACTGCCCGGTGCGCGCGGCCATGGCTGGCATCAGCCGTTCGGGAATCTGCAGGGTGAGCACCGGGTTGGCCGCTGTGCCCGACAGCACACCGGTACGCGTATCTGCGGCGCCAAACAGCAGGCCGAGGTCCGAGGGGTTGATGGGGGTTGCTTCGATGCGCACCAGCACCTCGTCGGGCGCGGGTTGGGGCGTGGCGACGCTGGCCAGGGACAGCTCCAGTTCGCCGCTGGCCAAGACCTGCGAGCGAAGTTGAAGCCCGGTAAGGGGGATGCTGTGCATGCGGGGTTCCTTCAAATGCCCCGCAATTTAGCACCGAACGCGGGCGGCTGTGTTACCCCACGCCGCCCGCTCCCACTACATGAAGTTGCGCGTGTGCAGCGACGACAACTGTGCCGCCTCGGCAGCGCCAAAGCCCAGCTTCTCCAGCCGCGCCTGGCGGCCCTCGGCCATGTCGCGCATCAGCTGCTGCACGCGCAGATAGCCCTGGGCAATCGCCTGCGGTGTGAAGGCGCCGGCGGCCAGCACAATCAGCGCGTCGAACACCTCCTCGTTGAGTCCGGAGCTGGCCAACAGGGTGTCGTTGCGCGTCTGCACCGCCTGCGCCAACTGGCTGCGAAACTCCGGCTCCTGCTCCAGGCGCGCCAGCAAATGGGTCATGCCAAAGGCCACATGGCGCGCCTCGTCACGTGCGGCCAGCATGGCAATCTGGCGCGTCACCGGGTCGGGCGCATGGGCGTGCAAAAACAGCAGCAGGCTGACAAAGGTGCCCTCACCCAACACCGAGAGCATGAACTCGGCCACCGAAAAATCGGGCTCGTCGATCAGCGTCTTGAGCGATGCCTGGCCCCCGGCAGTGGACAGGGCCGGCTCGCGCCCCTTGAGGCGCAAACGCCTGGTGAACACGTCGATGTGGCGCGCCTCATCGGCCACCTGAATCGCCAGCAGGGCCTGCACCTCGCGAAAGTGCGGATGGACCTGGGCCAGAAAACGCGCCGGCACCAACAGGGCGGCCACCTCGTTTTCAATCATGTAGGTCAGCACCTGCACCACCGCGTCCTCCACGATGTCGGGCAGATCAAACTCCGCCTTCCAGTCGATCACCGCATCCGGGTTCCACTGCGCGGCCACCGCCTGGGCGTACAGGTCGGCAGCACTCTCCGACCAGACCTCGCTCTTTTGGTCCAGGCGGAAATGCATGGGCGGCGAGCCGGCCTCCACCGTGGCGCCGCGCGCAGACATGCCCCAGGCCGACAGCGCTTTGTCCGCAACCGCACCGACGGCACTGGCATCGGAATGGCCGGTGTGCAGGGCACCGCGCCAACGGCCCGCCTCATGGCCGCCGCGCGTCACCAGCGCCTGGGTGTGGCCGTCCTGCGTGGACAGCGCAAACGGGTGGCCCTGGCTGCGGCACCAGGCCGACAACTGGGCCTCCCAGCCCGGGCTGCGGCCGACCACGGCAATGCGCTCACCCGGCGCCACGCCCAACAGAGCCTGCTTGATCAGCAGGTGAGCGCCGGCGTCCAGGCCCAGCGCTTCAATATCGATAGTCGGCAGCAAGAATATTCCCTTGGGCGTCATAAAAAGCCTCGTCATCGGTGGCACGTTCCAGCAGCGCGTAGCCACTGGTGCGGCCCGGCAGCCAGGTCTTCAGACCCTCCAACTCCAGCAGCGGGCGCACCTGCGGGTCGTCCCAGCGCATGGCCAGCAGCAGCTCGGTGAAGCGGGCAATTTGCGCGGCCGGTGCGCCCGGGCTGACCGTGAAATTGCAGTGGTCATACAGGCCGGTGCGCGCCGCAATGCGGGTGGCGCCCGCGGGCAAAACGCCCTCGCGCGAGAAGGCCTGGTGGTTGCCGTCAATCATCCAGGCCGCGTCGATCTCGCCGGCCATCAGGGCCACTGCCGCATCGCGTTCGCCGCCTATGTGGTCGCCGTGCTTGCCACCCAGCACGTCAAAGCGCCGCGCCGTAAAGTCGCGCCCCGCCACCAGGCCGTTCTGGCGCAGGTGGTCCAGCGCAATCAGATGTGCCTGGGGCGAGTCGATGGCGCCAAAGCCAATCGTCGTGCCCTTGAGTGCCGACAGATCAGCGGCCACGGGCGAGTCAACGCGCACCACCAGCACCGAGCTCAGGTCGCAGTCGGTGTCGCGCATGGCGATGGCAGTGGCCACCTGGCCGCGCGCACGCGCCATGCGGTCGGCCCGCACCCAGGCCAGGGGCGAGTTCCAGGCCAGCGCAATGCCGCCATCCAACTGGGCCTGCACCTGGCGCTCGTAGTTGGAAAAAAGCACGTAGTCGAATTCAAAGTCGTGGCGGCGAAAGTACGCCTTAAAGCCCTCCCAGATCGTCACCACCTTGGGCGCGTAGGCCACGGCGCCCATCATCAAAGGGCTTTGCAAGCTGTTGCTCATTTTCAAATCCTTAACCAAAAACCGGCATGCCGCAGACGGCCTTGCCAATGAAGTCATACAGCACGTCCGAGGTGGGCGCCATGATGGAGGCGGCGCGCGCATCGCGGAAGAAACGCTCCACGCCCAGGTCCTTGCGGAAGGCGGCACCGCCGCAAACGCGCATGGCCACATCGGTCACTTCCAGTGCGGTCTCGGCACAGGCGGCCTTGACCTCCATGACGCGCAGCATGGTGTCGGGGCGAGCGGCAGCCATGGCGGCCAAGGTGTCGTCGCGCAGGGTGCGTGCCATGTCGGTGCGGATGCGAGCGCGGGCAATGTAGGCGCGTATGGTGGGCAGGTCGGCCAGGGCGCTGCCCAGGTGTTCGAACTTGTTGGCGCTGACATGGGCAATGGCCGCCTCCAGCGAGGCCTCCATCAGGCCCACCGAGCAGGAGGCGATCAGCGTGGCAAACACCGGCAGCACCGTGTTGATCATGGTGTCAAAGCCGCCGCCGTCCGTGCCCAGCATGGCGCTGGCCGGCAGGCGCAGGCCCTTGGCCAGCATGGGGGAGGAGCGGTTGCCGCGCAGTCCCAGGCCGTCGAAGAATTTGGGCTCGCTCAAGCCGCTGAGCTTGCTGTCTACCAGCCACAGGGTGCTGGCGCCCTCGGCTGCGGCCGGTTGGGTGGACCAGACATAGGAGTCGGCTTCACCGGCCGAGGTGACCATGGTCTTGCTGCCGTCCAGCAAGGCGTCTGTGCCCTCCAGTTTGGCCGTGCCGCAGGGCGCCCAGAAGTGGCTGCGCGAGCCGGTGTCGGACCAGGCCAGGGTGGTCAGGTGGCGACCGGCGGCGATGTCGCGGCGGGTGGCTTCGCTGCCCAGCTTGTCAATCACGGTGGTGCCGCAGTAATGCATGGTGAGCACCATGGCGGTGGAGGGGCAGGCCCGGGCAATGCGCTCCACCACCTGTACGGCTTCTGCCAGACCCAGGCCCAGACCGCCCACCTCTTTGGCGCTGAGCAGACCCAGCAAACCAGCCTCGCCCAGCGCTTGAATGGCGGCGCGCGGGAAGGCGCTGTCGCGGTCGGTTGCAATGGCGCCAGGGGCGATCGTGTGGGTGACGATGGCGTCTAGTGTTTGCAGATAGGTCATGGCATCCTTTTTTGAAAAGTAAAAGGCGGGACCAAACCGGTGCGGGCAACAGAGGGAGAGAGGGGAGCGTGCAGACCGAACCGCAGGGCAGCGAAGCCTTGCAAGGTCTGTGAATCAACGGCGCACCTCTCAACGGTCTGCTGACCTGCCGGCTGGCAGCGCTTGGAACGGTACATACCCTTTGTGCAGATGCATCCCGCCAGTTGCGCGCTGGCCGTCTGACCCGCAATGCAATGCATGCGGCGTTACGGCGAACCAGGGGGAGCCCCACACAAGGGCGCGCCGAGCTTACCATTGCGAAATCGCAGCGCGCCCCGACTTCTGTGCGCCAGCGCATTCACAAAGGCCAGCGCCAGGTGCATGATGGTCTGGCAAGCAAGGGGCGGCTTCAATGAAACGCGCAGCGCGGATACGGCCAGCCCCGTTTGAAAAGGAGCTCACCATGTCCCATTTCCATGCCCTGGTCTGGATCGACCATACCGAGGCCCATGTGATGCACATCGCTCTGGACGATGTGGAGAAGTCCGTTATCCAACCCGCCAAGCCGCACCACAAGCTGCACTCCCGGTACGGCACCTTGGGCGATGGGCGCGCCCCCGAGGACCAGGCCTATTACCACCAGGTGGCAGAAGCGCTGGCAGGCGCCGGCGAGATACTGATCGTGGGCCCGGCACAGGCCAAGCTGCAGCTCATCAAGCACCTGCATGCCCATGACCCGAAGCTGGCCGCCTGTGTGGTGGGTGTAGAAACCGTGGACCACCCCAGCGACGGCCAGTTGGTGGCCTACGCGCGCAAGTACTTCCACGCCAAAGACCAGATGCGCTAAGCCCGCTGTATGCAATACAAGGACTACTACGCGGCGTTGGGTCTGCCGCGCGACGCCGATCTGGAGCAGATCAAAAAGGCCTACCGCAAGCTCGCGCGCAAGCACCATCCGGACCTTGCCAAGGACAAGGATGCGGAGGAACGCTTCAAGGACGTGGGCGAGGCCTATGCCACGCTCAAAGACCCCGAGAAGCGCGCCGCCTATGACGCGCTGGGGCAGCGGCCCGCCGGTGCTGATTTCTCGCCCCCGCCGCAGTGGCGCAGGCAGTACGAGCCTGCTGGGTTCGGCCATGCGGACGATATGGGCGGTATGGGCGGTATGGGCGAGATGGACCTGGCCGATTTGCTGGCCGCCATGGGCCGCTCACAAGGCCAGCGCCATGCGGGGCCACAGCCGGGACGTGACTACGAGGATACGGTCCCCATCAGTCTGGCCGATGCCCACCATGGCACCACCCTGCACCTGAACCTGCAAGACGGGGGCCGCACGCTGGAGGTGAAAATCCCGCCCGGTGTGACCGATGGCCAGAAGCTGCGCCTGCGCGGCAAGGGGGGCAAAGGCCAGCAGGGCGGTGCCGATGGCGACATCTACCTGCACATCGCCATAGCGCCGCACCCGGTGTTTCGCTGCGACCAACGCGACCTGTATTTCGACCTCGCACTGGCACCGTGGGAGGCCGCATTGGGAACGGAGTTGGAGCTGCCCACGCTGGACGGCAATGTGCTGCTGACGGTGCCACCCGGCACGCGCAGCGGGCGCAAGTTACGTCTGCGCGGACGTGGACTTGCCAACAGCCGGGGCGCGCCGGGCGACCTCTATGCCACGGTGCATATCGATGTGGCCGCTACGCTGACTGAAGAAGAGCGGCGGCTCTACCAGGAGCTGGCCCACATTTCCCACTTCAACCCGCGCACCACAAGGACACAGGAGGCGCCCCATGCTCACCCTTGAACTGGAATGGCTGGACAGCGCCGAGCCGCTGGCCCTGGATGAGCTGGCGCGTCTGAGCGGCCTGCGTATGGAGGAGCTGCAGGAGCTGCTGGACTATGGCGCACTGACACCGCTGGAGCCACAGGACCCTGTCCTGCTGTTTCCCCTGCATTGCCTGGCCCCTCTGCGCCGCGCCGCCAAGCTGCGCCGTGACTACGACCTGGATCTGTTTGCCATGGTGGTGGTGCTGGACCAGCTGCGCCAAATCGAAAGCCTGGAGCAGCAGTTGCGGTCCCTGCAGGCCAGGCCTTAAGCCGATGGCCTTGCCACCCCACGACAGGGCGGCATTGCAGTAAGCTGCGCCCATGTTGATACCTACCGCCCCCGACTTTCGATCCGCCGCTTTTCTCAAGCAGCACGCGCTGTGGACCCTGTCCTTTTACGAGGCGCAATCGGTGGACCCCAGCGGCGGCATGTACCACTTCTTTCTGGATGACGGGCGGGTCTACGACGCCAGTCGCCGCCATCTGGTGAGCGCCACGCGCTTTGTCATCACCAATGCCATCGGCTTTGAGCTCAGCGGTGAAGAGAAATTCAAGCAGCGCGCCGTCCACGCCCTGCGCTTCATAGAGACGGCTTTTTATGACGCGCAGCAGGATGGCTACCACTGGATGGTTCAATGGAAAGAAGGCCAGTCCACCCCCATCGACAGCATGCGCCACATGTACGGCCTGGCCTTCATCATGCTGGCTGCGGCCAAGGCGCTGCAGATCGGCATTGCGGGCGCACAGGCGCTGTTGGAAAAGGCCTTTGCCATGGCCGAGCACCGCTTCTATGACGCGCAAGCCGGCCTCTACGCCGACGACGCCACGCCGGACTGGAGCGTTTCGGGCTACCGCGGCCAGAACGCCAATATGCATGCCTGCGAGGCGCTGATCACTGCCTTTGCCGCCACCGGGGATGCGCGCTACATCGAAAGGGCGGAGGGCCTGGCGCAGCACATCACGGTGCGCCAGGCCGCACTGTGCGATGGTGGTATCTGGGAGCATTACAAGGCCGACTGGACGCCCGATCTGGAATACAACCTGCACGACAGCTCGAACATTTTTCGGCCCTGGGGCTTTCAGCCCGGCCACTTCACCGAATGGGCCAAGCTGCTGTGCCTGCTCGACACGCACAGCCCCGCCGACTGGCATGTGCCGCGTGCAAAGGAGCTTTTTGACCGCGCCTTGGCGGTGGCTTGGGATGAGGCACACGGCGGCATCCACTACGGCTTTGGTCTGGACGGGCGCATTTGCGACGCGGCCAAATACCACTGGGTGCAGGCCGAGTCGATGGCGGCCGCAGCCATTCTGGGCTTGCGCACCGGAGAGGCCAAGTACTGGGACTGGTATGAGCGCCTGTGGCAATACTGCTGGCAGCACTTTGTGGACCACGAACAGGGCGCCTGGTTTCGCATCCTCACCCCCGACAACTTCAACCTGACGCGCGAGAAGAGCCCGGCCGGCAAGGTGGACTACCACAACATAGGCGCCTGCTCCGACCTGTATTGGGCGCTGCAGCAAGGCGCTTAGGCACTGCGCACCCAAGGTCCAGTGCAGGACGGCAAGGCCTGAGTCCGTGCAAGTTCACACGCTCTGCAACCCCCACAAAAAAAGCCCGCTTGCGCGGGCTTTTTTTCAGGCGCTGTGCCTGTCAGTCGCCCAGCAGCGACAGGTCGCGCACCGCGCCCTTGTCGGCCGACATCACCAAGAGGGCGTAGGCCTTGAGCGCGGCCGACACCTTGCGTGGGCGTGGCAGCGCGGGCTTCCAGCCTTTGGCGTTTTGCTCGGTGCGGCGCATGGCCAATTCTTCGTCGCTGAGCAACACGTTGATGCTGCGCTGGGTGATGTCGATGCGGATGCGGTCGCCATTGCGCACCAGGCCGATGGCGCCACCGGCTGCCGCCTCGGGCGAGCAATGGCCAATCGACAGGCCCGAGGTGCCACCCGAGAAGCGGCCATCGGTGAGCAGCGCGCAGGCCTTGCCCAGACCCTTGCTCTTGATGTAGCTGGTGGGGTAGAGCATCTCCTGCATACCGGGGCCGCCCTTGGGGCCCTCATAGCGCACGATGACCACATCACCGGCCACCACCTGGTCGGCCAGGATATGTTCCACCGCTTCGTCCTGGCTCTCCACCACATGGGCCGGGCCTTCGAACACCATCAGGCTGTCGTCCACACCGGCGGTCTTCACCACACAGCCGTCGATCGCAATATTGCCGCGCAGAACCGCAAGGCCACCTTCCTTGCTAAAGGCATGTTCGCCCGAGCGTATGCAGCCCTCAACGCGGTCTATGTCCAGGCTGGGCCAGCGCGCGTTCTGGCTAAAGGCCACTTGGGTGGGAATGCCGCCGGGCCCGGCCATGTAAAAGGTCTTGACGGCCTCCGACGGATTGCGCGCAATGTCCCACAGGTCCAGCGCTTCCTTAAAGGTCTTGCTGTGCACGGTGGGCACATCGGTGTGCAGTTTGCCGGCGCGGTCGAGCTCGCCCAGGATGCCGTAGATGCCACCGGCCCGGTGCACGTCTTCGATGTGGTACTTGTTGGTGTTGGGCGCCACCTTGCACAGTTGGGGCACAGAGCGCGAGAGGCGGTCTATGTCGGCCAGGGTGAAGTCGATCTCGGCCTCTTGCGCGATGGCCAGGATGTGCAGGATGGTGTTGGTGGAGCCGCCCATGGCGATGTCCAGGGTGCAGGCATTCTCAAAGGCCTTGAAGCCCATGGAGCGCGGCAGCACGCTGGCGTCATCCTGCTCGTAATAGCGCTTGCAGAGTTCCACTGCCAGATGGCCGGCGCGCTTGAAGAGCTGCTCGCGGTCGGCGTGGGTGGCCACCACCGTGCCGTTGCCGGGCAGGGACAGGCCCAGGGCTTCGGTCAGGCAGTTCATCGAATTGGCGGTAAACATGCCCGAGCAACTGCCGCAGGTCGGGCAGGCGGAGCGCTCCACCTCGGCCACATCGGCATCACTCACCTTGTCGTCGGCGGCCATCACCATGGCGTCGATCAGGTCGAGCTTCTTGAATTCAATCTTCTGGGTCGTGGGGTTGAGCAGCTTGACCTTGCCGGCCTCCATGGGACCGCCCGACACAAACACCACCGGGATGTTCAGCCGCATGGCCGCCATCAGCATCCCCGGCGTGATCTTGTCGCAGTTGGAAATGCACACCATGGCGTCGGCGCAATGCGCGTTGACCATGTACTCCACCGAGTCGGCAATGATGTCGCGACTCGGCAGCGAATACAGCATGCCGTCGTGGCCCATGGCGATGCCGTCGTCCACGGCAATGGTGTTGAACTCCTTGGCCACACCGCCGGCCGCTTCAATTTCGCGCGCCACCAATTGGCCCAGGTCCTTCAGGTGCACATGGCCCGGCACAAACTGGGTGAAGCTGTTGACCACGGCGATGATGGGCTTGTCGAAGTCGCCGTCCTTCATGCCGGTGGCACGCCACAGGGAGCGGGCACCCGCCATATTGCGGCCGGCAGTAGAGGTCTTGGAGCGGTATTGGGGCATTTTGAAATGGCTTTCGGGCGGGTGGGGCAGGGGCGTCTCTTCTCCTGCGGGAAGCTGCGATTTTATGCCGCCGCCCAGACGGGCGAGAATGCCAGCCATGCAAACATCCGCTTCTATTCACAGACCCGCCAGCGCTTGGCTGGCTCAGGCCCTGTTGGCCGTTTTCGCGCTGGCCGCCTGCGCCCCTACGCCCCAAGCCGCCACGCCAGCCCCCGTCAAGGTGAGCAGCGAAGCCGCCGACACGGCCGAACACCAGCAGCAATTTGCCCGCTGGGTGGAAGACTTTCGCAACAGCGCGCGCACGGCCGGCATCGACGAGGCCACGCTGCACAGCGCCTTTGACAAGGTGAGTTGGTTGCCGCGCGTGATCGCGCTGGACCGCTCGCAACCCGAATTCACCCGCTCCGTGTGGGATTACCTCGATACCGCGCTGGCCGCGCCGCGCATGGCCCGTGGGCGCGAGCAACTGCTGCAACTGCGCGCCCAGGCCGATGCTGCAGCCAAGCGCTATGGCGTGCCCCCCGAGGTGCTGATTGCCATCTGGGGTATGGAGAGCGACTACGGCCACAACGTAGGTGACATCCCGACCATAGACGCCTTGGCCACGCTCGGCTTCGAGGGTCGGCGCGCGGACTGGGCGCGCACCCAGTTGCTCTCGGCCCTGAGGATCTTGCAAAACCACGACATAGAGCGCGCACAGATGGTCGGCTCCTGGGCTGGCGCGATGGGGCAGACGCAGTTTTTGCCCTCGAATTTCTTGGCCTATGCGGTGGATGCCGATGGCGATGGCCGACGCGACCTCTGGGGCAGCGTGCCCGATGTGCTGGCCTCGACGGCCAACTTTCTGGCCCGCTCCGGTTGGCAGGCCGGCCAGCCCTGGGGCCAAGAGGTGCGCCTGCCGCAGGGCTTTGACCATGCGCGCGCCGACCCCGCGCTGCGCCAGACGGCGGCCCAATGGATGGGCGAGGGCGTACGGGCGATGGATGGCACGCGGCTGCCAGCCTTGGCCGAAAGCACTCTTGTGTTGCCGGCCGGTGCGCGCGGTCCGGCCTTTTTGGTCGGGCCCAATTTTCGTGTCCTCTTGCGCTACAACAACGCCATCAGCTACGGGCTTGCGGTCAGCCTGCTGGCGCAGCAACTGCAGGGTGGGGCAGGCGTGCAGGCCGCCTGGCCGCGCGATCTGCAGATGCTCACGCGCAGCCAGTTGCTGGCGCTGCAGGCGGCGCTCAACGCGCATGGCTTCGATAGCGGAACGCCCGACGGCATGATGGGCCCCTCCACGCAGCGCGGCATACGCAGCTACCAGCGCAGCCTGGGTCTGCCGGCCGACGGCTATCCAAGCCAGGAGCTGCTGCGGCGTTTGCAGTGAGGCCCGTAAGCTGCGCCATGGATTTGGAAAGGCGCACACCACTGGGCATGCTGGCCTATCAATAGATAAACGAGGGGTAGATAAATCGTGTTATCTATACGGCCTAACCGTTTATATATTTTTTGCACCTGTCCTGCGGCAATGTCTTGGAGTGAATGGATGAGTGCTCCATTTTGACGCTATGCATTGCTCCAAAGCGTACAGCAAAAAAAGCATTCACCTCCGGGCTGCGTAAATACCCTTGATGCGCGCGATTCTCCTTTTGAACGCTTTATATTCGATAGAATCGGCAAATCCAGCCTAGCCCTGGTTGGCTTTGCATTTCCGTGTCATTTGAAATGGGGCGGTGTGGCGGCGCCGAAAACCACTCGGTTAAAGCCAATGCATTTTCATGAATTTTCACTGGAAGATACCTATGTTTGATCAATTGGTTCCCGTCAATAAAGAGCGTCACGCTGCTAAGAAAGTTCGCACCAGCAACGACTTTCGCTTTGCATCGAAATTCCATGTGGCTTATGTCACCGTGCATGAGTTTGCACGCGCTGCCGCCATTTACCCCCTGGTCTTCCTGGAAGACAAGGCCAATGATGATTTCCGTCCGGTCGCACTGATGGGCCTGGATGCCGGGGAAAATCTGTTTGTAGACAGCGATGGCCAGTGGTCGGGCTCCTACATTCCCGCCATCATCCGGCGCTATCCATTCGCCCTGACCAAGGCGCCCGAAGCCGATCGCTACATTGTTTGTGTGGACGAAGCCAGCGACCTGCTCAGCGACACCGAAGGCGCGCCCATGTTCGACGAGCAAGGCAACCCGACCCAGGTGATTGAGAATGTCAAACGCTACCTGGGCGAGCTGCAGCAGATGGACACCATGACCCATGAGTTCAGCAAGTTCCTGATTCACAACAACCTGCTGACCCCGCTGAACATGCGTGTGAACGCCGCCAATCAGGTGCGCAACATCACCGGATGCTATGTCATCAACGAAGAGCGCCTGAATAACTTCAGCGATGCCAAGTTCGTCGAGATCCGGCAAAAGGGCTACCTGCCCGCCATCTACGCGCACCTGATCTCCCTGTCACAGATCGAGCGCTTGGCCAGCATGAAGAAGTCGCCAACGCCAGAGGCTGTGGAAGATGTCACCGCCAGCTATATCGAAGCGAAAGAAACGCTGCAATAAGCAGCCTCGCCAACCCCGAGGGCCGCTTCTATCGCAGTGGCGTCGGGGTTTCCCTTTTTTGGGCAGGGAAATATCTATATCAAAGGTGGGTGGAGCATGGGGAACTTTTCTGAATCATGGGCTAGGCGCATGGGGCCCTTGGGCCTGATGGCGGTGCTTGCAACGGGCAGCGTGTGGGCGCAGCTTGATGCGCCAGTGGTTCAGAGCCGCGCCGCTGCTGCGACCTTGAGCCTGAAAGAGCTGGTGAGCCAGGTGCGCGAGGCCAACAAAGACATACGCACCAAGCGCGCGGAAACAGCCATTGCCGTGACCGGCATTGACCGAGCCTCTGCCGCCTTCCAGCCGGTGGCCACCTTCTCGGCCACAGATGGCAGCAACCGCCAGCCCAACACCTATGAAGAAGCATTGACCCGTGGTCAAGCCTCTTACTACCTGCGCGATGGCCAGGACTACGCTGTTGGCGTGAGCCAGTTGTTGCCCACGGGTGCCAAGCTTGAAGTCAAAGCCACCCAGTCGACCTTTATCACCAACATCAACCAGATGGCGTTGGGCCGTCCCGATGGCGCCCAGGACAACCGCAGCTTTTGGGGCTTGACCTTGACCCAGCCCCTTGCCAAGGACGGCGGTGTCACCGTGACCCAGGCGCGCACCCTGGTGGCTGAGTTGGATGTGGCAGTGGCAGAACACACTGCGGGCGAGACCGAGTCCAGCGTCGTCGCCGAAGCCTCGCTGGCCTATTACGAACTGGTGCTGGCGCAGCACCGTGTGGGCGCAGCCCAGGAAAAAATTCGCACCGGTCAGCGTTTGTTGGCCGAAGCGCGCGCGCTGGCGACCCAGGGGCGTCTGCCCGAATCAGAGGTGTGGGAAGTTGAAAACGCCTTGTCCCGGTTCGAAGCCGGATTGAGCGAAGCCTTGCAGGGCGAGCGCGAGCGGGTGAACCGGGTGAAGACCTTGGTCATGGCGGCAAGCGGCAGCGGTCCCCAGGCTTGGCGCGCGTCGGATGTCTTGCCCGCAGTCTCCAGACAAGACCCAAGCGTTGGCGCGCAGGAATCCGTTCGCCTTGCCATGGACTCGCGGCATGACCTTTTGATGCAAAAAAAGCTGCTTGAGCGTGAAGGCGTTCAGTTGGTCTACGCACAAAACCAGGCACTGCCGCGCATCGACATGGTGGCCAGCTACGGCCTCAACGGCCTGGCCTATTCGGCCTCAGCGGCCTTCGCTGCGCAAGACTACACGACCTGGAGCGTGGGCCTGCAAATGCAAATCCCCTTGGGCGAAAACCGACAAGGCCGAGCCGACATTGCCGCTGCTGTTCTGCGCCGTGAAAACGCCCTGCTCGCCATCAAGGCGCTGGAAGTGCAAATCGCCAACGACATAGACACCAGCCTCGCCATGCGCGCCAGCGCCGCCGAGCGCTGGGTCCACTGGCAGGATGTGGCGCGTCGCGAGCTGCAGCAACTCGAAGTCGAGCGCAAGCGCTTTGCTGCCGGGCGCAGCGAAATGCGCGAGATCTTGATGCGCGAAGAAAAGACTGTGAACTCCCGTCTGATGGTGATTGAGCAGCAAGCGGCCTTTGCCAAGGCACAGGTCGTTCTTGAATCGGCACAGGGCATCTTGTTGAAACGCTGGAGCTTATGAAAACACCGACCTGCCTCGCGCGCTGCCTTGCGCTTCTATGTGTCAGCGGTCTGCTCTCAGGTCTGGGCGTCCAGGCGCAAACAGCTGCGCCTGCCGCTAACACCACCGCCACCGCTGCGGTCAGTGCGGCCGGCGTCACGCAGGCGCTGCGCGATGTCAAGCTCAGCACCACCGTTGCTGGGCGCATCGACGGCATGATGGTCCGTGAAGGCAGCCGCGTGCGCCAGGGCCAGCTTCTCATGCACCTGGACCGCAGCCTCGAAGAGCTCGAAGTGCAGCGTCGCCGCGTGCTGGTAGAGGACCGCTCCAGGCTCGAAGAACTCAAGCAAAAAGAAAAAATCCTGATCGAGCAGGTGGCTTCCCTGCGGCCCTTGTTGGCCACCGGTGGTGTCTCGCGCAAGCAGGCAGAAGACGAGGAAATGGCGCTGGGCGCCGTGGTCGCCGAACGCAAGGCGCTAGAGGCCAGCAAAGAGCGTGAGCGTGTGGAGCTTGCGCAGGCACAGGAAGCCTACGAGCGCCGCCACCTGCGTTCGCCCATTGACGGTGTCATCACCAAGGTCGCCTTGCATGTCGGTGAGAGCGTGGGCCCGCATGAGCCTTTGATTTCGGTGGTGGACACCCGACGCGTGCGCTTCATGGGCACCGTTCCCGCGCGCACGGGCACCAAGCTGCAGGTGGGGGCCACGGTCAAGATCGAGTTGGTCCAGGACGGGCAGCCGCGCAGCCGATTGGCCAAGGTGGTGTTCGTCTCGCCCGTGACCGACCCCTCCAGCGGGCTGATTGAAGTCATCGCAGAATTTGAAAATGCCGACGGTTCCGTGCGTCCTGGTATCAGTGGCCGCATGCTGTTCTGAGTGATTGGCGCATGAACGCAGAGTCCAAACCAGCGCAGGCCGAGCGCGCAGCCGCGCAGGACGGCGCGGCCTGGGCGGCCCTTGCCACGTTTGACGGACCGGTGCAATCTTTTTGGGAGCAATACCTCCAGACCCTGGGCCAAAGCCTGCGTGCGCGCCGAGTCCTGCTGCTGGCCTCGGGCGTGGGCCAACCCTGGCAGGCCCTGGCCCAATGGCCGGCCCATGCGCCCGAGTTGGCGGGAGATGGCGACGGCGTCTTGCAACTGATCTCGCGGGTGGCGTCCGAGCAGTCGCTGCTTGAGCGATTTTCCCAGGGCGGTCAAGCACTGGCCATGCGTTTGCCGCAAGCGCCAGCCGGGCCCCATCAAGCGGTCGCCGTGGTCGCCTTGCACCTCTCGGACTTTGGGGTGGCGAGGGATGCCCTGCTGGCCTGGGCGACCCAGGTGGCATGGGTGCCCGCGCAATACGCCAGGCGCAGCGCGGCTGATGCGCCCCCACAGGTCGGTCTGCAGCCCGATCCCCAGCCCGACCCGCAGGCCGACTTGGCCGATGAACCCCATGCCCAGCGGCTCTACCAAATTCTTCGGTTGACCATTGAGCTCTCGCGCCAAGAGCGGTTCCTGCAAATGGCCTTTGAGCTGTGCAACGCCCTGGCCGTGCGCTTTGATGCAGACCGCGTGTCGCTGGGCTGGGTGCACCCTCCCTATGTGCGCCTCACCGCCATCAGCCATATCGAAAAATTCGACCCGCAGTCCACCCTTAGCCGTGCCCTCGAAGGTGCGATGGAGGAAGCGGCCGACCAGTCCGGTGTCTTGGTCTATCCCGCGCAGCCGGGTTGCCGCCAGGTCAAACGGGCCCACGAGTCCTACGCTTTGATGCAGGGCGTGGCCGGCGTCGTCAGCCTGCCCCTGCGCGACGGCGACGCTGTCAAAGGCGTGCTCTGTCTTGAAAAGCGCCAAGGCGTCTGGAGCGAAGACGAACTCTGGGAGCTGGGCCTCATTGCCCAGGCCACCGTGCGCCCTCTGGCCGACCTGCAGGCGCGCGACCTCTGGTGGGGCGCGCGTGCCTGGATGGCTTGCCAGCGTTGGGCCGACGAGGGCATGAGCCCGCGCCACAGCCTCTGGAAATTTGCCGGCGGTGCGGGCCTGTTGCTCGCACTGGTGCTGATTTTTCTGCCATGGGCCTACCGCATAGACGCCACCCTGACCCTGCGCAGCAAAGACCTCTTGTTCATGCCCGCGCCCTTTGATGGTTACCTGCGCCAGGTGCATGTCGAAATTGGCGACAGGGTGGAAGCCGGTCAGGTGCTGGTGCAGCTCGACACGCGTGACCTGGTGCTTGAAGAGTCCATGGCCGAAGCCGATGTGCTGCGGTACAGCCGCGAAGCCGAAAAGGCCCAGGCCGCACGCCAGCTGGCCGAGATGCAAATCAACCTGGCGCACCAGGAGCAATCTGCCTCGCACCTGGCCTTGATCCGTCACCAGCTGCTGCACGCCAAGGTGACGGCGCCGCGCGCCGGCGTAGTGGTGGAGGGCGAGCTCAGAAAAAACCTCGGCGCTCCCCTGCGCAAGGGGGACCTGCTGCTCAAGCTGGCCCAAACCGATGACACCTATCTTGAGCTCGAAATCGACCAGGTCGATGTGCACGAAGTCCAGGTGGGCTCGCGCGGCGAGTTCGCGCTGGTGGGGCGCCCTGACCAGCGTTTTTCCATTCAGATCGACCGAATCGACCCGGCCTCCACCCTGCGTGAGGGCCGCAATGTGTACCTCGCGCGCGCCAAGGTGCAGGCCAGCATTCCCGCCTGGTGGCGCCCTGGCATGGGCGGGTCGGCGCGCATGGATGCGGGCGAGCGCCCCCTCATCTGGGTGTTGACGCACCGCACCGTGCGCTTCTTGCGGGAGTTGTTCTGGCTATGAGCACGGACGACGCCAGCGGACGCACCTACAGCGATGCCTGGCACCGCGTCGCCTCTGTGCGCGCTTGTTTGCGCAGCAGCGTGCGGGCGCACCGCCAGACCTTTCGTGGCGAAGAGTGGGTGGTGCTGCGCGACAGCCTGGGCAGCGAGTTCTTTAGGGTCACCGCAGACGCCTATGCCTTTTTGAGCCGCCTGAATGCGCAACGCAGCATCGACGAAGTCTGGGGCGAGTGGATGCAGGAATCGCCCGAACTGGCGCTGACCCAGGAGGAGGTGGTGCAGTTGCTGGGCCAATTGCAGCTCTCCAACCTCTTGCAGTTCGACCGCGGCGGCGCCGCTGCCAGCCTGTTTGAGCGCTACCGCCAGCGCCGTGGGCGCGAGATCAAGGCCATGCTGCTGGGCTTCTTGTCCATCAAGCTGCCCCTGCTCGACCCCGACCTCGCGCTGGAGCGCATGCGCCCGGCGCTTCGCTTTTTGTTTGGCCCGGTGGGCGCAGCGCTGTATGTGGTGCTGGTGCTGCTGGGCCTCAAGGCCTTGGGCGACGAGTCCGACCATTTGTTTGCGCAGTCTGCAGGCGTGCTGGCGCCCTCTAATTTGGGCCTCTTGTATGTCGGCATGGTGCTGGCCAAGCTGGTGCATGAATTTGGCCACGCGGGCGCCTGCAAACGCTACGGCGGCGAGGTGCACAAGATGGGCGTCATGCTGCTGATGTTTGCGCCCCTGCCCTATATGGACGCCACGGCCAGCTGGGGTTTTCGCAGCCGCGCCCAGCGCATGCTGGTGGGCGCCTCGGGCGTGTTGTCAGAGTTTGCCGTGGCCGCAGTGGCCGCCCTGGTGTGGGCCCATACCGCGCCGGGCTTGCTCAATGCGCTGGCCTACAACGTGATCTTTGTGGCGAGCGTGTCGACCATTTTGTTCAACCTCAATCCGCTGATGCGCTTTGACGGCTACCACATGCTGGTGGACTTTCTCGACGTACCCAATCTCTTCCAGCGCTCGCGCGACCAGCTCAAGTACCTCGCGGAGCACTGGCTGCTGGGAATCAAGACGGCGCAGCCGGTGGCGCGCACCCCCAACGAAGCCATCTTGTTGCCCCTGTATGGCGTGATCAGCCTGTGCTACTGGGTGGTGCTGACCTCCACCATCATCTTCTTCATCGCCGGGCAGTACCTGGACCTGGGCGTCGCCCTGGCCTGGATCATGTTTTTCAGCGTGGTGGTCCTGCCCCTGTGCAAGCTTGGCAAATACCTGCTGACCAGCCCGAAACTGCAGCACCAGCGCGCACGCACGCTGGCCCTCACGGCGGGCATGGTGGTGGTGAGCCTCGGAGTGTTGGCAGGTGTGCCCATGCCCGACCAGGTGCGCGTCAAAGGCGTGCTGCAGGCCACGCGCTCGCGTGAGCTCTACAGCGACAGCGGGGGCTCACTGGTGGAGCTGCTGGCGCGCCCTGGCCAATGGGTGCAAGCGGGCCAAGTCCTGGCCCGGCTTGAAAACCCGGAACTCGGCTTCGAGATTGCGTCGGTCCAGCAACAGCGCGAGCAGTTGCTGGCGCAGGAATTGCAGGCCATCACCACCACCGTGGCGAACCTCGAACCCCTGGCGCGCCAGCGCCAAGCCATCGAACAAAGGCTCGCCGAGCTGCTGCGTCAACAGCAGGCGCTGACCTTGCTGGCCCCCATCGAAGGGATCTGGAGTGCCAGCGAACTCGATGCCAGCCGCGGCCAATGGATTGCGCGTGGCGGCAGTCTGGGCACGGTGGTTGACGAGCGCGACTGGCGCTTTGTCGCGGTGCTGCCCCAGGTCAGCACGCATTTGTTTGAAGCGGGCGTGCTGAGCGCCGAAGTCCGCATCAAAGGCCAGCAGGAGTTCAACCTGCGGTCGCTCAAGACCGAGGTCATGCCGTTTGAGCAGGGCCAGCTGCCCTCGCCCGCGCTGGGCATGGCCGGTGGAGGTGAGATCGCGGTGCAGTCCTCTGACCCCAAGGGCCTGACCGCGGCCGAACCGTTCTTTCGCGTCCATGCGCAACTGCCAGCGGCGCAGGGCGCCGATGCCCAAGACCTGCGCCGCCTGCATGGCCGACTGGGCACCATGCGCATCACCCTGCCCAATGCACCCCTGCTGTTGCAGTGGGAGCGCGGCTTGCGCCAATTCCTGCAAAGAAAGTTCCGTGTATGAGCGCCGCAGTGCAGAGGCTGCGCGCACTGGAAAAACTCCCTGAAGGCCTGGACGCCTGGGTGGACCGGGCGCAGGGTTGGTTCAAGCGCCGCCCCAGCCAGGCCAGTCCCCTGTGGTCGCAGGCGCTGGCCTGCAGCGCATTGTGTGAACGCTATCGCGAGCTCGACGCAGCGGCCCTGCAGCAGGCCCTGGTGCTGGCGCAAGAAAACCTGCGCCGCGACCCGCTGTACGCCAAGGGCCAATTGCTCAACGCCCTGGCCCTGGTGGGCCAGATGGCGCAGCGCGCGATGGGCATGCAACCCTATCCGGTGCAGTTCATGGGTTCCTTGGCACTGCACCATGGTTGGCTGGCAGAAATGGCCACCGGCGAAGGCAAGACCCTGACCGTGGCGCTGGCCGCTGTCCTCGCGGGCTGGAGCGGGCGCCCCTGCCACGTCATCACCGCCAACGACTACCTGGCCGAGCGCGATGCCGAAACCATGCGCCCCCTGTACGAAGCCTGCGGCGTGAGCCTGGCCTCGGTCTGGGCCGATGTCGAGGCCGAAAAGCGCCCATCGCTCTACGGCGCCGATGTGGTTTACGTCACGCCCAAGGAATTGCTGGCCGACCATCTGCGTGACCAACTCGCCGCAGGCACGGGCCAAGACACCGACTGGATGGACTTTCAGCGCTGGATGGGCCAGGCCAGCCCTGAAGCTTCGCTTCTGCTGGTGCGCGGTCTGCACACCGCCATCGTCGATGAGGCCGACAGCGTGCTGATTGACGAAGCCGTCACGCCCCTCATCCTGGCGGCCCGCCGACCCAGCCGCGGTCTGAGCGAAGCGGTGGTCCTGCTCGCGCAGTTGGCACCGACGCTGGTCGCTGACCAGGACTACGACTGCAGCACGCGTACCCGCAGCGTGCAATTGCGCGAAGGGGCCATTGCCGCGCTGGCGCAGCTGGCGCCCACGCTGCCGCCGGTCTGGCGCCCCGCGCCAAGGCGCGAAGAACTGTTGCGCCAGGCGCTGCAGGTGCATTGCTTTTTTCGTCCCGGTCACCAGTACCTGGTAGACGGCGGTGAGATTGTTTTGCTCGATGAATTTACCGGTCGCATGACCCCAGGGCGCACCCTCACCGCCGGTCTGCACCAAGCGGTGGAGGCCAAAGAAGGGCTGGAGATCACGGACCCCAACGAGGCGCTCAGTCAGATGAGCTTCCAGGCGTTTTTCAGGGGCTTCACGCGTTTGTCGGGCAGCTCTGGCACGGTGTGGGAAGCCGTGCACGAACTCTGGCAGGTTTACCGCTTGCGCGTCGTGCGTGTGCCCACCCACCGCCCGCGCCAAACCATCACCCGGCCTGCGCATGTGCTGCTCACCACCAAGGGCAAGTGGCAAGCCGTGGCCCAGGAAGTGATCGCGGCGCAGCGCTGTGGACGCGCGGTGTTGGTCGGTGTGCGCAGCGTGGAGTCGAGCGAACTTTTGGCGCAACTGCTGCGCGTGCAAAACGTCGATGTTGCCGTGCTCAATGCCGTCTACCACGCCGAAGAAGCCTCCATCGTGGCGCAGGCCGGCGAGCCCGCGCGCATCACCATCGCCACCAACATGGCCGGGCGTGGCACCGACATCCGGTTGCACCCATCGGTAGCACACAGCGGGGGCCTGCATGTGGTGATCGCCGAGGTCAACGAATCGACCCGCATCGACCGCCAACTCGCCGGTCGCTGTGGCCGCCAGGGCGACCCGGGCAGCGTGTCGCTGTACCTGTGCCTGGAAGACAGCCTGGCCTTGCGCTACCTGCCCGCCTGGGCGCGCAGGGCTTTGACCCTGCTCCAGGCCCGCGCGCCGCAAGCCGCGAGGGTCTGGGCGCAGCGTGCATTTACCTGGGCCCAGCGTCGCTCTGAAGGCGATGCATTTGAGCGTCGATTCTCGGTCCTGCGCAATGACGACTGGATGGCCTCGGCACTCCCGTTCGCCCAACGGGGCGGCGTGTGAGCCCCACGCCTTGGCCGGTCTGGCGAGCGCCGGCCGAGCAAGCCCTGCGCGCCATGCTGGGTGAGCTCGCAGGGCTGAGCATCACGGGCGGCGAAGCCTCGGTGCGCCTGTCGCCCGCCGGTGTCGAGTGCGGGCGTTGGTTGGCTGGTTTTTCGCCGCTGGGCGTCTCCGCCGAGCGACTGATGGGCCTGCCCGCGCGCCTGGGCATGCCCGCTGCGGGGGCTGCATTTTTTCGCGCCCATTGGCGCGATGCGCGCCAGATTGGCCTGGCGGTCGAACAAACCGACGCGCAAGTGAGCGCCAAGGTCTATCTCGAAAACGCACTGCCTGCGCCCGACCTGCGCAACCATGCGCCCGAGCAGCGCCAAGTGGCCCTGCAGATTGCCTCCTGCAAATGGCGCGTGGATGCGCCAGACCCTGCCAGCCGCCACACCGCCTACTGGCGCATGTCGGGACTCGATGGGGCGGCCACCGTGGACCTGTTGCGCCAGGCCCATGGCATGCCAGCGTCGGTGCAAGCGGTCTATGCGGCGCTGGCCCAGGTGCTGGAAAACGCCTTGCGCGCGGCACCCGATTGGCAAGGCCATCGCCTGCTGCTGGTGCGCGAACCCGAGCAGGGACGCAGTGGCGTGGGTGTGCGCTTTTATGGCAGCGCGCTGCGCGCCAGCGCCCTGGTCCAGCCGATGGCGCATCTTTTTGAGGCCTGGGGTTTGACCCCCGCGCAACTGTCTGACCCCCTGGCGGTCTGGGCGAACCAGGAACTGGGCTGGCTTCACGCCGGCCAAGACGCCCAGGGCCAACCCTACCTCATTGTTTATGGCGCCTTGAACCGCGCCGACACCGGAGCCGTGTTAGCGCGGGCCGGCACCGTTCGACATACAGCTCGAACGGCTTTATTGGGAAATTAAAAATGTCTAAAAGCAGCAGCTGGAATTTGGGTTTTATTCGTCATGCGTTTCGTCGCAGCCGCAGCACGGTCGAACGCCTGGAAGACCGCATTTTGCTTTCTGCCGAACCGCTGCTGCAGTTCAATCGCACCGACAGCGCACAACCGCTGGTGGTGGAAAACCTCGAATACAGCGCCCAGAAAAATCCGGCCTATCCGCTCGATATGGCGACCATTTCCAGCATCGCGAGTTTGATCGACCTGACCAAACCGCAGGCCGCGCAAGACAGCAAATTCAACTGGGTGGGATCGACCTCGTCGCAGCTCAAGCTCAACTCGCAGCTATCGGCCTTGGTGCTCGACTTGGGTGCTGGCGACACCCAGGTCAGCCTGAGCGATGCAGGCAGCGGCATGCTGCGCCTGTCGCGTCTGGGCGGCGATGCCCTCTTGGACCTGGTGTTTGCCAAGCCCACCAGCGTTCTGGGCATCCGGGGTTCGGGCGGGCAAGACAGCCTGGTCTTGAACACCGTGGACCTGGGGGCGACCAGCCTGTCGGTGGACATGGAGCATATCGACCTGCCCGCAGCCAGCAGCGTCACCAGCCTGGGCAATATGTTGCTCACGGCCAAGAACAGTTTCACCGGCGATCTGGGGACGGCCGTGGTCGGCTCGGGCCAGCTTGGACTCAGCTCCAGCATCTTGGTTGCGGGCCACATGCAGGTCAGCGGCTCGGTGGTGCTGGCGGCGCAGGTTTCGGTCGCGTTGCAGCAAGACGTGGCACTCACGGGTTTTTACACCGTCAACGGTGCCACCCGTTCGAGCGTGCGCGTGACCGAGGGCGCGCAGATCACCGCGCAGTCCCTGTCCCTGAGCGCCATCACCGATGCGCGCTGGGCGGTGTCTGCCAACGACGGCTTGGTCGGTGGGCATTTGGCTCTGAACCTGAACCAGAGCACCGAGGCCGTGGTCGAGGGCGGTGTCAGCATTGCGCTCGCGCCCGAGGGCGCCAACCTGGATGTGGGCCTGGTGATCGAGGCAACGGACTGGACCGATGCGGCCGTCACCCTGGACATGGCCGATGGCAACATCAACAAGCTGGCGCAAGGCACCGAAGCCGGGCAGGCACTGCAAGGCTTTGAACTGGGCTGGACCCAGATCGACCTGGTGCGCAACACCGTCGCCAGCCTGGGCAGCACGGCCGCGGGTCAGCCGCTGGTGCGCATCGCGGGCCAGAGCGGCAAGGACGCCGGCCTGGTCCAGGTCGCGGCTGCCAGCTTGGACGGCAAGGGCGACGAAAACGGCGAAAACAAAGGCATCCAGGGCTCGGTCACATCCAGCTTGGTGGGCCTGCACATCAGCAACGTGCAACAAAACGTGCAGGCTTTTGTGGTCAACAGTTCGCTGGACGTGGGCGCACTCAATGTCTATGCGCTCAACGACAGCAGCTACACGGCCAAGGGCAAGATCGCCATGAACCGCAGCACCGGTGCCACCCAAGCCTGGCTCGACAGCGTGACCTTGACCTCGGCCGGCGCGCTGTCCGTGATCGCACAGGACTTGTCGTCCTACCAGGCCACCAGCGCAGGATTTTCTGCCGACCTACCCAAGCTTGAATCGATCAAGCTGGGCATTGCCTCCACCAGCAACACCGTGGAGCGCCGGGTTTTAGCCAGCGTATTGAACAGCAGCGTGAGCGCCAGCGAAGTGGCCTTGCTGGCCGACAGCCGTGAAACCCTGACGGTGACGCTCGAATCCATGGCGGTCTCGGACACCACCCAAGGCAGCGGCGCCTCGGGCACCAGTGGTTTCCAAATGTCATTTGGCGGCACCTTTGCCTGGAACCAGCTCACCGGTTCAAGCCAAGCCTTTGTGGACAACAGTGCACTGCAGGCCAGGGACGGCGACCTTGCGGTGCAGGCGCGCAATGCGTCGGCCCTGAGCGCCAAGAGCCGGGCCGGCACCGCTGTGAGCGGCTCCTCGGGCGCAGCAGCCGGCGCCTCGCTGGCCTTCAATGCCGTGGGCTGGGACATGGGCAACATCGTCGCATCCGGCATCAACAGCCTCTTGGGCACCGACCTGGGCGCCACCGAACTGCCGCTGCTGACCCAGGCCTTTGTGCGGGGCAGCGATGTCAGCACAGGCGGCAACGCCAGCGTCACCGCCAGCGATGCGATCTCGGTCAATGCCCACATCGCCAACGCCGCCGATGTGTTGGCGGGCGACGCTGCCAGCGGTCTCTCCGTGGGGGCTGCGCTGATCCTGGCCAGCAACCGCGTGCGCGCCGAAACGCGCGCCTATGTCGATGGCAAAAAGCGCCTGGTCTCGGCCGCGCCATCGACCTTCACTTCGGCGGGCGGCATCACCGTGTCGGCCACGGACGACTCCGGCATCACTGCCGATGCGGCTATGTCTGCCAATGTCGCAAGCGGCGGCGGTGCCGTGGCTGCGGGAGGCGTGATTGTGCGCAACGATGTGCGCTCCCATGTCAGCTCAGAAGCCTCCACCTTGGTTTTGCAGGCCGCTGGCGACACCTCTGTCTTGGCCACCGCCAGCGCCACCATCGACGCTGTCCTGTCGGGCCAGGTCAAGTCAGAAGCCCCGTCGTCAGAGCCAGGCAGCCCCGGCGGCACCTCCATGGCCGCGAACGGCCTGATTGCCAGCAATTTGATCCTGATCGAAGCAAGCTCCGCACTGCGCGACAGCGTGGCCCATGTAGGCGCCAACCTGGGCGTAGACGCGCAAAACAGCGCCACCATCAACGCCGAAAACACCGCCTCTACAGAAAGCAGCGGCACCGCTGTGGGCGTGGTGCTGGCCTTCAATACCGTGGGCTGGAAGGCCCAGAACCTGCTCTTCGCCGCGGTAGACACCTTGCTCGGCGGGGATGCCATTGGGGCAGCCCAGCCTGCGCTGGCAAGCGCCGAGATCAGCAACACCGCCCTTGAGGTGGGCGCGGACCTTCAGCTCACGGCCGTGTCCGTGCCGCAAATCAACGCCACCATCGAAAACAGCGTCAGCTCTTCGGGCGGCGCTGCGGTGGGCCTGGTGCTGGCGAGCAACCTGGTCAACTCCAGGTCGAATGTGCTGCTGACACCCAGCAGCACCACCGGCGCGCCTGAACTGGCGCTGGGCGCCGTGTTCACGGTGGGCGCCAATGTCTTGGCCAAGGCCAGCGACACCTCGGGCATCGTGGCGCGCATTGGCGCCTCGGCCGGCAGCGAAGGCGCTGCGGCCCTGGGCGCCCAACTCGTGCGCAACGATGTGCGCAGCGCCGTAGAGGTCTTGGTCGATAGCGCGCGCCTGGACGCCGCTGGCGATGTGACGCTGCTGGCGCGCGGCTCGGCCAGCATTGAAGCCTTGCTGACCGACCAGGCATTGCCCGGACCCGCTGATGCCGCGCCCGCTGCTGCTGCGACCACAGTGGCCACTGCGCCCGCTCCGGCTGGCGAAGCCTCGATGGCCTTCAAGGGTCTGATCGCCACCAACCTGGTGCTGTCGGATGTGCGCATGACCCTTCTGGACAGCGATATCCATGCGGGCGGTGACCTGTCCGCAGTGGCCCGCAATGCCGCCAAGATTGACGCCACCAACAACGCCAAGGCCGACGCCGCTGGCGCCGCCGTGGGTGTGACGCTGGCCTTCAACACCATTGGCTGGAAGGCGCAGAACGTCTTGTTCAACGCCATCGACGCCCTGTTGGGCGGCAGCATCGGCGAGGAGCAGCCCGCGCAGATTTTGGCCACCGTCAGCGGCTCCAACTTGAGCGCGCAGGGCAATCTGTCTATCGATGCACAAGCCAAAGAAAACATCAGCGCCACCATCACCAATGAGGCAGCCTCCAGCGGCGCCAGCGTGGCCGCCGGCATGGTGCTGGCGAGCAATGCACTGAGCGCACGCGTGCGTGCCAGCGTGGCCCCTGCCTTGAACGCGCCCGATCGGGTGATCTTGTCCGCCGGTGGCAGCCTGCAAGTCACCGCCAAGGACGATGCCGCCATCCTGTCCGACGTCAGCTTGATTGCCAGCAGCAGCGGTGCCGCTGCCGTCGGTGGGCAGGTGGTGCGCAACGATGTGCGCAGCCAGGTACGGGCCGAGGTGGACCGCGTCAGTGGCCAGGCCAGCGAAAACTTCCTGGTGCTGGCGCTCGAATCGGCCACCATCGAGGCCACCCTGGCGGGCCAAGCCAAGTCGCTGGCGGCCGGCGCCGCCACCGCGAGCGCCAGTCCACTGGCCTTGAACGGCCTGATCGCCACCAACCTGGTGCTCAGCGAGGCGAGCGCAACCGTCAGCCACAGTGACCTGAGCGTCGATGGCAATCTGTCGGTGCAGGCCGACAACCTCTCCACCATCAGCGCCAACAACAGCGCCAGCCTGGAGTCCGACGGCAGCGCCCTCGGTGTGACGCTGGCCTTCAACACCATTGGCTGGAAGCCGCAGAACCTGTTTGCCCATGCCATCGACGCCTTGCTGGGGACCGATGCGCTGGGTAGCGCGCAACCCGCCATCGTCAGCGCCCTGGTGCTTGACACCGAATTCACCGCAGGCGGCGATGTCGCCGTCACGGCCGGTGGCCTGGACGAGAGCGCCGACGCCCCCATGGGCGCCCACATCAGCGCCACCATCAGCAACGAGAGCACGGCCAATGCGGCCAATGCCTCGGCCAGCTTTGTGCTGGCCAGCAACAAAGTCAGCAGCACCAGCCAGGCCTGGGTGGGCCCCCTGTTGCCCAAGGACAGCGCCATTGCCAGCGCTGATGCTGCGCGCATGCAACTGGTCGTGGGGGGGCAGTTCACGGTCAAGGCCATAGACGCCGGCACCCTGCAGGCCGATGTGAGCCTGTCCGCCAGCAGCGGTGGTGGCGCCGCCGTGGGTGGCATGGTTGTGATGAACGATTTGCGCGGAGATGTATGGGCCGGCATGGACCGGGTCGATCTGATTGCCGTGGGTGATGTGGCCATTTTGGCCTCTGAGACTGCGAGCCTGAGCTCAACCCTTGCGGGCAGCACGACGAGCTCCGCGCCCGAAGCCGGTGGTGCAACGAGCGTCTCCGTGCCCATGTCCTTCAATGCCTTGATCGCCAACAACGTGGTGTTGGGCTCCAGCCGCGCGGTCTTGAGCCTGAGCCATGTCCAGGCCGATGGTGGCCTCACCATTCAGGCCGACAACGTCTCCGACATCACGGCCATCAACACGGCCACCATGCGTTCGGGCGGCACCGCTGTCGGCGCTACGCTGGCCTTTAACACCATGGGCTGGGCTTCGCAAAACGTGCTGTACAAGGCCGTCGATGCACTGATTGGCACCCAGATTGGCGATGAAGATCCGCTGGTCGTATTGGCCAAGACAGATGCGGTGGAACTCGCGCTGGGCGGCGACCTCCAGGTCCTGTCCAATATGCATGCCACGCTGACGGCCCACACCAGCAACGAGGCGAGCAGCGACAGCGCAGGCGCCGCCGCCAGCCTGGTGCTGGCCAGCAATATGGTGAGCACCAATGCCCGCGCCTTTATCGATCAAGCGAAGCAGACTGCTCCGCTCACGGTGGCCGGAGCCGTCACGGTGCGATCGGACGATACCCCCAGCATCATCGGCAACACCGTCGTCTCGGCCACATCCAGTGGCGCTGCGGGCGCTGCGGCCAGCGATGGCGCCTACCTGCAGGTCGATCACCACAGCCAGGACGGCGAGGTCCAACTGGCCTTTAGCGACCAGGTGATGGTCGATGAGGGCTATACGGGCGGTGGCACGCCAGGGCGTATCTACCGCTACCTCGGTGCGGGTGAGACGCTAGACCTTTCGGTCGCGGACTACACCCGCAGCGGCCTGTGGTACGAGCTATTGCCGCCCACGGGTTTTGTGGGCGATGTGCTGGGCTTCCTCGGCTCGGCCATGCCTTCGATTCAAAAGGAAGTCGTGCTGACCACGCTTGCGATGGGCGGCGTGAACAGCCCGGTGGGCGTCAAGGTTGCTGGCGGTTGGGGCGGCATGAGCGTGGGCGATTTCCTCAATGGCGTCAATGGCGACAAGGCCGCCGGCATCACCAGCACCGACCAGGGCATTGCCCTGAACTCCGGCTCGCTCTTAGGCCATGCCGGGCCCGATCTGAGCCTGGAGTTGTTGTTCCCCAACCCCGTGCTGCCTTCCTTTGACTTCAAGCAGGTGCTGGGCACGGTCGATCATGGCGGCAGCTCCTACGACTGGGGCGTGCATGCGGTCGTGGGTTGGCCCGATGCCAAACTGTTCGACCTGATCAACCTGCCGGCGCTGCTGCAGGGCCGCTTCGAGCCGCTGCTGCCGGTGTTCAACGCCTCGGTGTTCTTCGGCGATATGGAAATCGATTCGCTGCATTTTCTGCCCGCGCGCTTCATCATCGAGCCGCCTGCCGTGCGCGTCACGGTGCTGGGCAAACCGGTGGAGCTGCGCTATGGCAGCCAAATGGTGGTGGACACGCCAGACGCGCTCAAGGCGTTCATTGACCCGAGCCTGGAGCCACGGGTGATCACGATCCCCACCATCGACCTGGACCAGCTCATGAAGGTCAAAGGCGCCGATACCCGCGCTGCGACCTACTGGGCCAATGCCATGGTCATCGACGTCAGCAACCCCCAACTGCCGTACATCGAAAAGCAATTCACCGTCAGCACCACCCCGCTGGCTGGCCAGTCGTGGGATGTGGGCCTCAAGGTCGGCGCCGGCTGGCAAGACACCACGCTGCTGGACATGCTCACCGGCGAGGCAAAACCTGGCGGCATCAGTGCGCTGGACCTGGGCGTCAAGATCCAGGCCCCCGCCATCGAGATCGCGGGCTACCAACTGCAAGGGCCCGAGCTCAACCTCCAGCTGAGCCTGCCCAACCCCGAGCTGCCCTATTACGACTACCGCTACGCGCTGGGCCAACTCGATGTGCCCGCCACCGCAGGCAGCGCGGCAAAGGCCGTTGACTGGGGACTGGAGCTGGCCGTGGGTTGGCAAGACACGCTGCTGCTGGACCTGGTCGATATGGCGGCCTGGCAAAAAGGCGATTTCTCGGTGCAGTTGCCCAAGCTCAACATGCAGATGTACATCGATCTGCCCCAAGGCATTGCGCCCGGTGCGCTCGCGCCCTTTTTGCCCGAGTTTTTTGACGTCGCCTTGCCGTCGTTCAAGGCCACCGTTATGGGCCACGAGTTGTCCATCGGCTTTGGTCAGACCCTGCGCTACACCACGCCCGCCAGCTACGCCAACTACATCGACAAAACCTTGCCCGTAGGGCAGGTCACGCTGCCGGGACTGGACCTGGACATTGCGCTGGGCGCCTTGCGCAACGGCACCAGCGCGGCGCTGGAGGACATGAAATTTGTTCCCACCGGCAAAGAGCTGGCGATTGATCTGACCAACCCCAGCTCGGTCAACGCGGCGTTTCGCACCCTGCTCCAGGTGATCCCCGACAGCTACAAAATCTCCGACCCGCACCTAAGCGGCAAGGTGTTTGGCGTGCAGCTCGATGCGACCATACCGCTGGCCCAACTGGCACCCCATTTGGTGGAATTCAGCTTGTCGGAGATCTTGCCCGCCAGCGTCTACCAGCTGATGGAGCCCTTCATCAAGAAGTCCACCAGCCCGGCGGATGTGGTGGCCATCACGCTGCCCCAGATGACGTTCCCCCCCATAGGCTCCAGCGTGCCCTTTGTCGATCAGTTCCTGGACCTGCTCAAGGTCATGCCCACCGAGGTGCGCCTGTACAACCCGACGGTCTCGGCCAGTCTGCTGGGTCTGAACATCGACCAGCGGCTGCCCCTCAGCGAGGCCATTCAGGCCGTGGCCAGCCAGCTGGGTCTGGATATCTTCACCTTCCATACCGACGCCGCAGACCCCAGCAAGAGCTACCTTCAGTTCAGCCTGCTCGACATGATGGACAAGCTGCCCCAGACGGTGCAAGACATCCTGGGCTATTTCATCGACAAAGGCATAGACATCTCGGGCCGACCGCCGCTGGAGTTGCATGTGCCCGAGCTTGCCTTTGGCGACTTGACGCCGGCGCGCCTGGTGCAGTACGCACCCTATGTGAAACTGGGCACCGCCGTGCTGGCCAAGCTGGGCTTCGCGCTGCCCTTCATCAACCTTGACCCGACCACGCCAGCCCAGACCGCTCAAACCACTCCTGCCGCCAGCAGCACGCCCGCCGTCAGCCCGCCAGCCTCCAGCATTGCAACGCCCAGCGTGGTCGCTGGCACCTGGGTGGACGCCAACCAACTGGTTTCCAGCGCGGTAGGGCAGTCCGAGTTGCAAACGCTCAAGCTCCAGCTTGCGCCAACCAGTCAGGCCGCTTCCTTCACCCTCGCCTTGGGCCCGACCCATGTCACCGACGACATCGCAGTGCTCGCCCTGGGCGCCACAGGCAACGCGCTTGAGCGCATCACCTTCCTGAACCCGCAGGCGAATGTCAACAAGAAATACCAGCTGGTGCTGGGCGGCCAGCGCTCGGCCGAACTGACTTTTTCCAACGACCCATTGCGCGATGCGGCCGTGTTGCAAAAGGCCATCGAAGGCCTGCTCAAAGTGCCTGCCGGCAAGGGCGCGGTCAGCGTCACCTTCAACCAAAATTCCAAGAACGTACGCACGTTTGACATCGCATTCGGCGCAGCCTTGGGCGGCAAGGATATCGGCCAAATCACGGCCGAGCGCGTGCAGCCCATCGGCCAGAGCCTGGCTGCCAACACCCTGCAATTTCACACCAGCACGACGCGCCAGGGTCATGGCGCCTACACCGCAGCCGACCAGGTCCGCTTGATCCAAGCCGCCATCGACAAGCGTTTGGGTGCCGGCCTGATCACTGTGGGCGTGGACAAGGCCGGCCAATACCTGCTGTCCATGAAGGGCAAGTACGACAACCTCAACCTCGAACAGATAAAGGCCAGCACCCTGTCCAAGGGGCTCACGGTCAGCACCGCCACCCAGCGCCAAGGCCAGCTCGCCAGTGGGTCGGCCTATAGCGTTGACCTGGCGGCACCGGCAGAAACCAAGAATTTCAATCTGCAGGTCGATCTCAACGGCGTGACCTACAGCGCAGAAAACCTGGCCATCGCAGACACACCAGCCCAGTTGCGTAGCGCCTTGATGGCGGCCTTGTCGGCAACAGGCGAACGCCTCGATGCCAGCGCCTTGGCCATCACGGTGACGGCGGGCAGCAAGGCCGGTCAATGGACGGTGAGGTTTGGCGTCACCGCCGACGCCCTCTCGGTCACCGGCTTGCGCACGGAGTTGCCGGCCGCTGTTGCAGCGGGGCCCACTTTGCCAGGCGCAACCTTGCCCGAAGCGCCGACTGCATCCGTCAAGGGCGCGATGGCCGTGGGCGGCCTGGTGGTGCGCAACGACGTGCGTGCGCTCTCCGAGGCCTTCATCCGCTACGCCAGTCTGACCGCAGGCTCGGTCAGCGTGTCCGTGTCGGAGGCGGCCAGCATCCAAGCCAGTCTGCAGGCCACGGCCAATGCCAGTGGCGGCTCCGGCAAGGGCCTGGCCGTGGGTGGCGCGATTGCGACCAACCTGATACTCAACCAGTCGGCCGCCTACATCTCTGACAGTACGGTGGAGAGCACCGATGGCGGCGTCAGCGTGGACGCCAGCAACACCGCCAGCATCAACGCCATCAACAACAGCGCCATCAGCTCGGACGGCACTGCGGTGGGCGTCACGCTGGCCTTCAACACCATTGGCTGGCAAGCGCAGAACCTGCTGTTTGCCGCCATCGATGCCCTGGTTGGCAGCGACATCGGTGAGCAGCAGCCCGCAGCGGTCAAGGCCTACCTCTACAACACCGACGTGCAGTCGGCCGGCGCCCTTTCGGTGAATGCCAACAACGCGGCCGAGATCCTCTCCGAAATCAAGAACGAAGTGGCCTCCGCACTGGCCGCAGCGCCCGCCGACTCGACCACTCCGACCAGCGCGGCAGCTGCAAAAGGCGGCTCCAGCAAGAGCATTTCGGCCGGCTTTGTGCTCGCCAGCAACATGGTCAGCAGCGCGGCCAGCGCCACCATCAGCCATGACACCCTGGCCATGCGCACCCTCACCGCGGGTGCGGGCGGCCTCTCTGTCGTATCGCGCGACGATGCCCGCATCGTCTCCCGGGTGGACCTGTCGGTCATCGCGGGTGAAGAGGGCGAATTGGCCAAAGCCATGCGCTCCTTCATCAACCTGTTTGGCGTGACCTATAGCGACTATTCGGGCACACAGAAGGTTCTCTTTGGCGACCGCGTGCGCGTAGGAGGGCCTAACTACACCACCTTCGACCGACCCGAGACCGTCACCGCCGGCGACCGTGTGGAGCTCAGGTCGAGCCTGGGCGGCGGCAAAGCCGGCGACCTGTACGCCTACATCGGCGCAGAAGACCTTGCAGCGCCACGTCTGGACAAGACCGACTTCAGTGACAAGGCGCTCTGGCGCAAGATCTCGGGCAAGGCCAACACCACCTATGTGTTCAAAGGCCTGGCCAACCGCTTTGACCTGGGGCTGGAAGACTTCACCGATACCGGCCGCTGGCTGGCCATAGACCTCGACAGCCTGGTGGACATCGCCGCCGCGGCCGCCGAGGCGGCCGGTGCGCTGACCCAATCGACCTCGGCCCAGAGCACGGGCGGGGACTCCGGGTTTGGGGGGCTGGTGGTGCGCAATGATGTGCGCAGCGACGTGAGCGCCCGCGTGGAGGGCTTCAATATCGACGCCACCGGCAACGTGACCATCAGCGCCACCGAATCGGCCATCATCCTTGCGCAGGACAAAAGCGCGGTCCAGGCACAGGGTGTGGGCGTGAATGTGGTGGTGGCCAACAACACCATCTTGGGCAGCACCAGCGCCCTGCTCAAGAACAGCCGCTTGGTGACGGCCAGCGACGCGGACGGCCAGGGCGACCTCTCGGTCACGGCGGACAACATGGCCTTCGTCTTGGCCGAGGTCAACAGTTCGGTCAAAGCCTCCACCTCGGTGGGGGTGGTGCTGGCCTTCAACACCGTGGGCTACACGCCGCAGAACCTGCTCTACAACATTGTCGATGGCGTGCTGGGCACCAGCCTGGCCGGGCAGGACAAGCTGTCAACCTTTGCCCGCATTGACAACACGCCACTGGAGCTGGCCGGCGCACTGAACCTGTCGGCCCTGTCCGATGGTCAAATCCAGGCCCTCATCATCAATGCGGCGCTGGCGCTCAGCGTCAGCACCTCGGGCAAGAGCACGGCCATCACGGTGGCGCCCATCATCGCGATGAACAAGATCGCCTCCCAGGTGGAGGCCTCGGTCGATCGCACCACCAGCCTCCTTGCGGGCGCTGACATCACCGTGCAGGCCAAGGGCAACACCCGCATCGAATCCGAAGTTGCGGCCAGCGCCATTGGCATCGCGGCCAATACCTCGGGCTCAGGCATCGCGGTGTCGGTGGGCCTGAGCCTCACGCGCAACGATGTCCAAAGCGATGTCAGCGCCTTTGTGCGCGGCCTGTCTTTGGCCACACCGGCCGAGGTCACCTCGGCCAGCGGCAACATCTTGATCCTGACCGAGCGCGGCTCGGCCATCGTGGCCAATGGCCGCGCCACCGCAGTGGCGGTGGGCGTCAGCACGGCGGGCGCTGCCACGGCGGTGGCGGCTGCTGGCACCCTGGCACTCAACCGCATCACCGGCACGGCCCAGGCCTATGCCCAGTGGGCCACCCTCAGCACCTTCGCCATAGGCGTTGCTGGCAATGTAGCGATCAAGGCACTCGATGACGCGCTGATTGATGCCAACCTGCGCTCGGTCGCAGCCTCGGTGTCGGTGGGTATGGGCGGTTCTGCGGCGGCCGCCGCTGTGGGCCTGTCGGTGGCGCGCAACCTGATTGGCCAGGCCCCCGTAGCCGTCTCGTACGACTACAAGGCCAGCGCCTACGACAAGGACAACAAGCTCACCGATCTGGTCAAGGGCAAGCGCGTGCTGCTCGACTCGGCCTTGATGGGCAACGATATTTACGAGTACATCGGCGACCCGATCAGCAAGATCAATGGCATCGATCTGGTCAACCAAAACTACTCCGACGAGAGCCAGTGGCATCTGGTGAGCTACAGCGCCAATGCAGCCATTACCCGTGCCCAACTGGTTCACAGCCAGGTGCGGGCGACCGGTGCGCTCAACCTAGAGGTGCTCAGCAGCGCCGAAATCAAGGCCACGGTGCTTGCCGCTACGGCCGCCATCGGTGCCGCTGGCGGTGGCAGTGCCTTTAGCCTGAGTGCTGCGGGTGCCTATGCGGAAAACCGCATCCGTTCCACCCTGCAATCCGGGGTGGTCGGCAATGCCGCTGCGCCGCTGACCATAGCAGCCGGGCAGATCACGGTGCGCGCCGAGAGCCTGGCCACCATTGACGCCATCACCGGTGCGGCCGCCCTGTCGGCCTCGCTCTCGGGTGCCGGTACCGCCGCTTCGGTAGCCATCGGTTTGTCGCTGGCCTTCAACAGCATCGACTCCGATGTGTTGGCCGATGTGGTGGGCGCCAACATGGTCGCACGCAGCGGCCGCATCGCCTTGCATGCCATCTCCAGCGGCGTGGACCGCAAGGAGCTCGACTACCCGGCGATGCAGACAGCCGGCCTGAGCGCCGATGCCTTGAGCGCCCTGGCCAACGCGGGCAAGGCTGCCTCCTGCAGCAGCACCGCAGGTCAGGAATGGGACTACCTCACCAGCGATGCCACGGTGGAGCTGCGCAAGACCGTGACCGGCAGCGTGTTGGGCACCACCTCCAGCCGCAACCCCAAGGTGCGCGTGGAAGTGCTGGACAGCGCGGGCAAGGCCACCGGCGATTACCGCATCTACGAGCTCACCAACGACGCTTTGCTGTATTCGAAAGTGGACCTGTCCAAGGCCAACTTTGCCGGCAGCGCCGACTGGCGCGAAGTCGCCACCGCCCAGCAAACCATCAAGGCGGGCTACACCGTCAAGGTGGCCGATGGCCACAGTGCCGGTGGCGAGGTCGGACGCGTCTATGTGTACGGTGGCGTGACCGAGGACTACAGCACCGAAGACGGCGAACGCATCGAAGGCAAGACCTGGCACGACGTGAAAAACGGCGATGTCATCCTGGTGGGCAGCAACCACATGGTCACCTCCACCTTTGGGCCGCCCAAGGAAAGTGGTCTGGCTGGCAAGCTCTACAGGTACCTCGGCACCAGCCAGCGCCTGGACATTTCCACCGAGGACTTTGCCAACGCGGGCAACTGGCAAGCCCTGGCCGTGCAGGAAAAAATTGCACTCTGGAAAGAAAATTACAGCGACACCAAGCGCTGGCGCCTGGCCCCAGACTTTGCCAACCCGGCCACCCAGACGGCCCTGGTGGGCGCGCTGCAGGCTGCCGGCCTGCAGGTGCCCGCTGTGGACCTGATCCATTCCTCTGCGCTGTACCGCAGCAACGAAGGCCTGGCCTGGGACTACAGCAGCGAAGCCGGCAAGGTCCTGCTTCTCAAGGGCACGGTGGTCGGCCTGTCCACCGGCAAGGACGCTGGCACGCTCTACCGCTTCAAGGGCGCCAGCGACGTGGCCGGCCTCGTCAGCGCAGACCCTGCAGGCAGCCTGAGCGATTTGGAAAGCGACCTGTCCAAGGAAAACTTCAGCAACACCGAGCGCTGGGAGAAGGTGAAGGCCAGCCCCCATTGGCTTGTGAAGGGCGACACCGTGCGCGTGCTCCCCAGCCATGCAGGTGGGGGCGAGCCCAACAGCGTTTACCGCTACATCGGCACGAGCAACCAGTTGCTCATGGGCGACGAAAACTATTCCGACGATACCCGCTGGGCGCTGCAAGCGCCCGAGATCACCGTCTCGGTGATGCAAGCCGGGCAGCGCTGGAAGCTGGTGGATGCCAGTGGCAAGAGCTACACCCTGACCCTCACCGCACCGCCTGCCGGCTCCTCTGCTGCGACCACCGCGGTGGTTAGCCGCAACAGCATCAATGCCGTTTCTGTGGCCGCCTCGGCCGCCATCGGCCTCAGCGCCGCGGGCGTCGGTCTGGCCTTGAGCGGCGCGGGCGCCGTGGCGGTCAACACCATCAGCGGCGCCACCGATGCCTTGCTGCGCGCCAGCTCGGCTTGGGCCACAGGCGATGTGCTGCTCAGCGCCTCCAGCGACAAAACCATCAGTGCCACCATCGCCGCCTTGTCGCTCGCCGTGGGCGCGGGTGCGACCACCGGCGTGGGCGCCTCCATCGGCATCGCCGTGGCGCGCAACCTGATAGGCCAGGAAGGCTTTGGCATGCTGGGCGACGCCGCCATCGCCACGGTGCAGGCCCTGGTCATCGACTCCCATGTCCATGCAGGCGGTCTGCTCGACCTGCGTGCCGATACGCGCCAAACCATTGACGCCCTGGTGGTGTCGGGCTCGGCCGCAGTGGCCGGCGGTGTGACGACGGGCGTTGGCATCAGTGGCTCGGGTGTTTGGGCCGAAAACCAGATTGGCACCCGCGTGCATGCGGGCGTCACCACGCTGAGCGCCCTGGGCGCGCGTCCGAGTGTGATCGATGCCAGCGAGGTGCTGGTCATGGCCACCGACCATTCGTCGATTCGCTCCTTTGCCGGCGCGGCTTCGCTGGCCATTGCATTTGGCGGCGACAGCGGTGTGGCCGTTTCGGTGGGCGTCTCCTTGGCGCGCAACATCATCAACGGATCGGTGCTGGCGTCCATCGACGGCGCGCGGCTCGTCTCCCACAGCAGGGTCACGGTGCAGGCCCGCTCGGACGCCGATATCCAGGTGTTTGGCCTGGCCGCTTCGATCGCCTTTGCTCTGGGTGGCGGTAGCACCGGCGTAGGCGTGAGTGGCGCCGGTGCCTCCGCGCTCAACGTGATCCTGGGCGATACCCTGGCACGCGTGCATGACAGCGACATCACGGCCGGTGGCGACGTCACCGTCGATGCCAATGCCAGCAACCGCATCGCCGCCAAAATCATTTCGGCCTCGATTGGCGTGGGTGTCGCAGGCGCCGGCGTAGGCGTAGGTGCCTCCGTTGGCGTGTCGCTGGCGCGCAACTATGTGGGCTACGATCCGACCGGCTTTTCCGGTGCGGTCGATTTCGTCTCGGGGAAAGACAAGCCTTCGCGCATCAGCAAAGGGCAAATGATGCGCCTGAGCGCGGCCTCGGGCGCACGCGCCAACGAGGTCTACCAATACATCGGCAGCGATGACCTGCTGCGCGTGAGCGACAAGGAGGGCAACCCGATCGACCTGATCCTGAGCCAGGACTTTGCCGACACCAAAAAATGGACGCAACTGAGCCAGCCCAGGGCCAACCGCATCGAGGCTTTTGTCACCGATTCCTCGGTGGCCAAATGGGCCAGCGCGCCCGATACGGTGCTGAACTTCCATGTCACGGCCCTGACGCAGCAAAGCATTGTCTCCGTCGTGTTTGCCGGCTCCGTGGCCATTGCGGGCGGCGGCACGGCGGCGGTGGCGATCAGTGGCGCGGGCGCGAGTGCGGTCAACCGCGTGGGCTCGACCACGCGGGCCTATGTGGCCAACACCAGCGGACGCGGCATCAAGGTCGATGGCGACATCGTGCTGGACGCGCTCGACATTTCGAGCATTTCTTCTTCGGTCATGGCGGTCTCTGCCTCCGCCTCGCTCGGCTCCTTTGGCGGCTCCCTGTCGCTGAGCGTCTCGCTGTCCGACAACTCGATCACCAGCCGCACCGAGGCTTTTTCCGACCTTGCGCTGCTGATGTCCACCGACGGCTCGGTGCGCATCAGCGCTCAGGACCAGTCCAACATCGACGCGTCCTCCGTCGCCGTGGCGGTGGACTTTTCCGCCAGCATCGGTGTCTCCTTTGCCGGTGGCGGCGCCAATGCCTTCAACACCATTGAGACCACCACGCGCGCCTGGTCGGGTCGCAGCACCGATACCCCGGTGACACAAAGCATCACCGGGCTGAGCGAGATCTATGCCGCCCAAGACATCACCGTCAGCGCATTGAGCGCGTCCACGGCCAATGCCCGCGTGCGCGCGGCGGCCGCCAGCTTCGGCATGATCGCTGCCGCTGCGGCGGGCACGGTCACGCGCAACACCCTGTCCCCAGTGGTCGAGGCTTTCATCAAGGCCACCGATGTGCAGACCTCAGGCACGGTGCTGATCGCAGCGCGTGCGGACCAGACGGCCTATGCCCAATCCGACGCGCTGGCCATCAGCGGTGGAATTTCGATGTCGGTGGGTGTGTCTGCGGTGACCACCCTGGACGCCAGCAAAATCTACGCTGCGATGGACGACAACGCCCGGGTGCTCGCCGGCGTGTTGCGTGTCAGTGCCAATGCCTACGACAAGATTTCGCAAAAATCATCGGCCTCCAGCGGCGGCCTGATCGCCGGTGCGGGCGCCGTGTCCGACCTGCAAATTCTGGGCTCCACCATTGCGCGCGTGGGCAGCAATGCGCAACTCCAGGTCGGCCTGCTGGACCTGCTCTCCAACCGCGACCAGGACTTTGATGCCCAGGCCTTGAACATTGCCGTCGGTCTGTATGCCGGCAGTGGCGCCACGGTCACCAACCTGGTGGCGGGCACGGCCGACGTCAAGATCGGCAGCGGGGCACAGGTCCATGCCGAATCGATTCTGATCAGCGCCAACAACCAGGCGGTCAAGAACAAATACAGCAACAAGGAAAACTCGCTCGAATCGTTCTCGGCCAGTGGCGCCTCGATCACTGCGATTGTCAACACCACCTACCTGGGCTCGGGTAATGCCAAGTTTGGTTCTACCGTGGACATTGCAGCCGGTGCCGCGCTCACGGTCTCTACGACAGGGACCAATACCGGTGTATTTCGCATTGAAACCCTGTCCACCATCAACCTAGTGGACAAGGTGCGCGTGGACGGTGTCTCTGGTCTGGGCATCACGGTGGCGGTGGCGATCCAAGAGGCCCAATCGGTGTCCAACATCACCGTGGGCTCGGGCGCATCGCTGCGCAACCTGAGTGGCGATTTGGTGCTGGCCACGCGCACCAACGCCGACATGATGGCCGGTGCCAACACCTTTTCGCTGTCGGCTTATGGCCTTGCCAATGCCACCGCCAAAGTGGCTCTGTCGGCCAACAACGACATCACCTTGACGGACGCCGCATTGGTCGGTCGCGATGTGAAGTTGATGGCCGGGCAAAGCCGTGACCGTGTGCCCAACATCATCTTGGGCAAGGCGCGCGCCGACATGGCGATGGTCTCGCTGATGGGCATTACCGTGCCCATCCGGTCGGTCACGCTCGACGAGCACAACCAAATTGGCTTGCAAGGCAGTACCCAGGTGCGCGCCATTGGCAACGTAGACCTGCTGGCTGAAAAAGGCATAGGCAGCGCCACGCTGGACGGCTCCGTGCTCAACCTCAGCCCGGGCGCCCTGTTCACCGGCTTGGTTCCTAAGGGCGACGCAAGCGTCAACAGCTCGAACCAGGTGCTGGTGGGTGACATGGCCCGCGTGGAAGCGGGTATGAACTACAAGACCCTGCTCAGCATTCAGCCCTACACGGTTTCTGGCAAGCCCAATTTGGTGGGCAGCACCGATGCCGCCATGGCTGCACGCATCAGCGCAATCAAGAGTGCCGGTGAAGCCGGGCTGGATTTGACCGAGGCAGAAAAGACAGCGCTCGGCCTGGACGCGGCCCAGTCTTACCACTACGTGGCCCTGGAACTCAAAGAGGTGTCGATTGGCCTGACCACCGGCACCATCGTCGAACTGGTGGGCAGCGACTACGGCAAAGGCATCTCGGGCGCCGCCTACCAACTGACCCCTGGCAGTTACACCGACCTGAACCTGGTGCTCGACAAAGAAGACTACACCGACGCCAGCCGCTGGACCCTGGTCACGCCCAACCACAAACTGGGCACCACAGGCCATGTGAATGTCGCCACCAACGACATCGTGCGCTCAAGCGACGGACGCTGGTTCCAGCGCACGGGTGCGGGTCTCACCATCGACGCCGCCACCGAAGGCTTCAACGCCAGCGCAGGCTGGTTGCAGATGCAGGTTCAAACCAGCGACAAGGGCAAGCAACTGGCCCGTGAACTGAGCGACGATTTCTACGTCCTCAAATCCAAAGATGTGGAGTTGCCGACCCTGGTCTATGCCAACGTGGCGAACCAACTGTTTGACGACCGCGCCAAGATTGTGGGCTGGATGACCAGCCACGCCGGCAACGCCGAAGCCATTGCGCGCTACCAGGCCTTGATCGAGACGATTGATGGTCAGCTCGAAAAAATGGGCTTGGCCCACAAGGCCGATGGCAGTGCCACCGTGGTGCCGCGCAGCCAGTTTGACCAGTTGTTCCTGCGCTTGCCCACCATCGAGGCCGCGCCAGGTCTGATCAATATTGCGGCCGATGGCAGCTCGCGCCAGGGCGTGGACCTGGCCTTTGCCAATGGCCGCCTGCTGGCCCATGGCCAGGCCGATATCACCGTCGCGAACGCCTCCCCCTTTGGACTGGAAGTCAACGACGTTGGCATCCGCAATACCAACCGCGTGGAAACGCTCAACGGCGCTTTGGTGACCCTGAATTCGGGCACCACCTATTTCAACAAGGCTGCGCTCAGCAAGGCCGGTGAGGGCGGTCAAAGCGTGATCCGCATCACCCAAGATGCCTTCCCCAAGGAGGCCTATGGCATCAACGGCAGCCTGGGTGCGATTGCGGCACCCAGCGGCCCGCAAGACCTGTATGTGCGCGGCAAGATTGCCAACGCCGACGGTGCGCTCTACCTCACCAACATGGAAGGCAGCATCAACGTCACCGGAGAAATTCGTGCCGGTTCGGTCAACATCAGCGCCACCGGCGACTTCAACCTGTCCACCGAAGACTGGTTGCATACCGGTGCGGACCCGCGCCAGTACCTGAACTTCAACAAGGTGTTTGGCAGCAGCGTCTACAACGCCGCAGGCAACGCCAGCAACCAGGCCTTTGTTGACGCCGCCGCAGTCGAGGCACTTGCTGCCGCGATCGAAGGCCGTGTCTCGGCAAAAACGCACGAGCAAGAGGGCAACAACACCACCGGCACGGCCGACGCACTGACCAGCAATGTGGCCCTCACCGGCAACCTCAAGGACTCGTCAGACCAAGATAACTACCTGGTCAAGCTGGCTTCTGCGGGCACCATCAGCCTGCTGTTTACCCCACCTACGCAAGACAACTTCCCGTACTACACGCTTGCGTTGCTCGACAGCAGCGGCAATGTGTTGCAAAGCGTACAGACCGGGCGCAACCAGCAACTCACCTTTGCCTTGGACAAGCCGGGTGACTACTTTGTGCGGGTCAGCGCGACGGCTGCAGGCACTTCCTACTACCTGTCCGGCAACTACCAAATCAAGGCTACTTTTGACCAGGTGGTAAAAAAGTCCATGGTCTTTGCGATGGGCGCAATCAATATCAATGCGCGGTATCTGAACATCGACGGCACGCTGCAAAGCGGTGTGGATAACATCGAGCTGACGATTGACAAAGACTTTGCACCGGCGCGTTCAAGCAACTTCACCGACAGCCTGGGCCACACGCTCAAGGGCATCCGTTACGGCGCGGCAGGTTTGGCCACAGTGGACGGCTTCTTCGATGCCAACTCCGGCACCATCATGCTCGATGACATCAAGCCTACGGGCGGCGTCATCAACCTGACCGGCACCATCATCAGCACCGGCAACGGCGCAATCAAGGTGGCAAGCGGCTACGCCTCCATCCGCATCGACAACCAGAGCCAATACGCCCTGGCTGCGGGCGTGATCGACGCCTCGGAAAACCGTGTCGGCAAGGTCACGATAACCGACAGCGCCACGCTCAAGCGGGAGGTCTTCACCTTCGAGAACGGCAACTTCAGCCAGGAGAAATTCAAGGGCACGCTGACCGGGCCCAGCGTTCCCAATGGCGCGAGCAGCATTGTTTACGCCAGCAACGGTCTCACCAGCGGCAAGGTGGCCGATCTGGCGGGCAGCCTGAGCTACAACCCCGAGGCCGGGCGCTATTACGTCTGGACCGAAGGCCAGGCCAAGACCCAGACCACGCTCAAAATTTACGAGGAACGCAGTTTCAACCTGCTGGGCTGGGACTGGGACGGCCTGGTGCCCGACACCGCCGCCAAGTTCACCGACACCCGCTTCACCGACGGTGCGCCGCTGCTCGAATCCGAACTGGTGCTCAGCGCGGCCGATGTGGCCAACATCTTTGGCGCGGGCTTTAACGCCCCCGGGTTCGTTGAGTACCTGCAAAAGCGCAACCAGGCCGTCGATCTGGTCAAGGACAAGTCGCTGGTGCGCGACGTCAAGACCAACAAGCTCTACACCTATGTGGGTGCCACCGGCAAGGTGGCGTTCCCGGTCATCGACCTCAGCGACACTTCGCTGTGGAAATGGTCGCAGCAGCTCACCGGCGGCCAGTCCATGCCCGACCCGGCCAATCCGCTGGCGGGCAGCATCATCAAGGCCACCGGCAACTCGCCGATCAAGATGGTTGATGCCACAGGCAAGCTGGTGGACTGGAGAGCCAATAAGGCCAATGACACTTACGAGAGCGATTTTGCCAACCAGGAAATCACCATCGACGGTCCGAAAGAATCGGGCGGTGGCTGGCTGCGCGAAAAGGTCATCACCACCAAGGTGACCACGGTTACCGGATTGAAAGATTTCTATACCTACGGCATCAAGGCCGATAGGCCTGTTACGGTGCAGACCCTGGTCGGCGCAGCCCAGCCCACGGTGACCATACTCACCACCGGCAAGTTGCTGCTGCGCGGCAGCATCAGCATCGGTGCGGTGACGGCGCCAGATGACGCGGACGCCGTGTTTACCCCCATGACCCTGTCGGCCGATGCGCTGGAAGTGGGCGGCAATGTGGTCATCAGCGGTGCCCTGCCCGACATCCAGGCCAACAGCGATGTGGTCATCACCGTCAAGGACCCGGTGGGCAAGCTCAACATCCGCGCCAGCGGCAACGTGGTGGTCAATCAGCTGCAAGACCGCGACCACAATCCGCTGGCCGGCAACCGCGGCCTGAAAATCGGCCAGATCATTGCCGCCACCTATGTCGATGGGCTGGTGGTCCATGCGGGCAATGTGACCATCACCTCGGTCTATGGCATAGAAGACGCGTCGGTGCTGACCTCGCGCATCGTCGGTGAGCGTGTCGAGCTCAACGCCGGTGCCGGCTCTATCCGGGTCACGGTAGACAGCAATGTACTGGGCCATGGCGGCCTGGCCGCCAAGGGTGCGGGCAGCATGACCCTGACCGAAGCGCTGGGCGATATGGTGCTGATGGCGCCTACCGGCTGGTCCGGTGCGTCGGTGCTGTCCACCGGCGGCGATGTGCAATTGACGGCCAAGCGCGGTGCCATTCTGGACGGCGTGTATGAGCGCGCTGTTTCGGACGCCGCTGCGTCCTTGGACATACTCAAGGCCTCAGGCTTTACCGACGCACAACTGAAGGCTGCTGGCATTGGCAGCCAGGCCGAGATGGCCGACAAGGCCCAATACGTGATGGCCCCCGATCTGGTCAAGGCCTTGTTGCCGCACCAGGACCTGCTGGGCCAGGGCCAGGCGGCGGGCGCAGAGCGCCTGAACGTGCAGGGCCAGAACATCACGCTGCTGTCCGAAGGCACGGCTGCGGATGTGCGCTATGGCGTGGGCCGCTCCTCCGAGCGCGTGACCATCCTGCACCCCAGCGATTTCAAGTCCCTGTCAGAAGCCAACAAGGCCCTGCTGTCGCAAGCCAGTGCCGCCGATGTGGTCGAAATCCACTACCGCCGCTATGTGTGGATCGGTACCGACGCCACGCTGGACCTGTCTGCCATCGGTACTTTTAACAACACCACTCTGTGGCGCGAAGTCACGGCTGGTGAGGTGTCCCAACTGGCCATCCTGGGTTCGAGCGCCGGCATCAGCGACATCCGGGCCGGCCAGTGGGTGGACGACCAGCGCGACTTGCTGAGCGTGACGATTGAGCTCACCGACGACATCAACCTCAGCGCCACGGGTGACGTGACGGTGAAGACCTCGGGCGACGCCGTGTTGCGTGCCGAGGCCGATCTGCGCATCAGCGAAGGCAGCCGCAGTGGCACGGACCTGTTTGGCATCGACGCGGGAGGACGTGTGCGTCTGGTCGCCGCGGGTTCCATCACCGCCCTGGGCAGCACCGTGCGTGCCTGGCTGTTGCGCTCAGGCGGCGATATGAGCCTGCTGGCAGGGGGCACCGCAGGCAGTGACAGCCTGGGCGGGCGCATCGCCATGGCCGACGGCTCGGCCATTCGCATCGACACGGGCGACTTGGGTGAAGCCTTGGCGATAGGCACCGGCTACGCGCCGGGCGTGCTCCATGTCAGCGCCGCTGGCCTGGTCAACTTGCAAGAGCAGACGGGCGACCTGTGGCTGGCCTCGGTGGCCTCCATGGGCGAGGGCGCCAAGGGCGCTGTCACCCTGGTGGCGGTGACGGGTGAAATCCTCGCCTCCGAGCGCAGCTACCTCAGCGAGGTAACGCATGTGACGGGCACCGACCTGCGCCTGGTCTCTGGTACGGTGGGCACCATTGACGGCGCCCGCAACCTGGGCAGCATATTGCGCCCCCTGCGTTTGCAAGCCACCCGTTTGGCCGCTGCGGTCTACACCGGCCAAAACGCGGTCATCCACATCGAGAACACCGGCGACCTGGACCTCAGTCAGATCGACATCAAGCGCGGCCGGGTCATGCTGCAGACCAGCGGCAGCCTGAACCTGACGGCCGAAGTGCAAGTGGCTCCCGACAGCAGCAACCAATTTGCGCTGAGCGCCGTGGCTGGCGACCTGCTGCTCTGGAAGGACCTGACCTTGGGTCAAGGCAGCCTGGCGTTGTCGGCCGGTGGCAGCGTGTGGCAAGCGGCCACATCGGATGTCATCAACGCCGGTGGCACGGTGCAGATCACCGCCACGGGAGGCGGCTTTGTGCAAGAGCAGGGCGCCACCCTGTCGAGCCACGCGGCTTCGGGCGGTGGCGCGATCACCATCCGGGCGGCCACCGATGTGCGGGTGTCGTCGATCAACGCCAGCACGGCGCTGCTCGATATCGGGTCGCTTAAAGGCAGCCTCCTGGAGGCGCTGGGCGCAGACGGTATGGGTGACGCTGGCATTGACCTCAAGGGCGGCTCGCTCAAGCTGCGAACAGACGGCTCCATTGGCACCTTGGGACGCTATGGCGAAGCCATTGAGATTTCCACAGCCAACCTCTGGGTCGATGCGACAGGGGATGTTGCGCTGCTCAACGACAAGGCCTTGAGCCTGAAACAACTCAACGCAGGCTCTGTGGTGCTGCGCACCAGCGCCGGCACCTTGACGGTGGACGCCGACATCACCGTTACCCGCAACGCCCTGCTGCAAGCAGGCACGGGCGGCTCGGTGGTGGTCAGCGACGGCATCCGCATCGACGTGGCAAAGGGCAGCCTCTCGGTGCTGGCCGACCAAGGCATCACCCTGGGCGCAAACAGCGTGCTGAGCAGCCAAGGCGCGATGGACCTGCAAGCCTTCTCCGGTGCACTGACCATGAGCGCCAGCGCACGCATTGCCAGCAACGGCGGCAACATCCGCCTGTCGGCTGGCACCGACATCAGCCTGGCCACGGTGGATGCCCGTTTGGCCAACGCGGACCTGAACGCTGACGGTTCGCGCCTGGGCCTGCTGGCCGGTGGGCGCATCGTCAATGCCCTGGTCTCTGGGGCTGCCAACCTCTACGGCGCTGACCTGCTCATGCAAGCGGGCAGCGGCATAGGGGGTGCCAGCGACGCCAGCGCGCTGCGCTTGGCCGTCAAGCGCGTGTCGGCCCAAACCGGCTCGGGTGACATTCGCCTCAGCGCGCTGGGGGCTTTGGAGACAGGCGCAGTGGCGGACCTGCGCATAGACCGCGTGGTGGCAACCGGTCTTAGCGCGCCGCTGTGGACGTTGGCGCAAAGCGGCCTGCGCACCGGGGCGAGCGGCGGCGTGTATGTCAGCGCAGCGGGCAGCTTGCGCGTGGGCGGCGACCCCGCGCTCGATCACGGCGTGGGCATACAGGCCGGTTCGGGCGGCATCACGCTGAGCGCCACCGGTGCGGCCAGCGACCTGCTGCTGAGCGCCGATTTGCGTGCCGGGCAGGGCGCCTTGGCCGCCAATGGCGGCACCGTTACCTTGACTGCGGGCCGCCATATTTTGCAAAGCGCGACCAGCACCATCGACAGCGGTGGCGCCGACGTGGCACTGAGCGCGGGCGGACGGATTGAACTGGGGCGCATCCTCTCGGCGCCGTTTATTGCACGCCTGACGGACCGCGTGAGTGGCGCTGTGCCGACCGGTGGCAACGTCAGCGTGACTGCGCTGGGCGCCATCAGCCTGGCCTTGGGCAGCGAGCTGCCTGCCATTGCGGCCCACGCGCTGCATGTGTCGGGTGCCAGCGTGGCCGCCATGGGCTTGGCGGTGGACGAACTCACGGCCATTGCCAGCAGCGGCGACCTGGTCTTTAACGACGTGGACGGCTGGGGCGAAACCACACCCGGCTTGCTCCTCAAAGAGGCAACTACGTCCGGCCATGTCTCGGTCACGGCCCAGGGCGACCTGAGCGTGCAACAGGTGCGCGCGGGTAGCGGCCAGAACGTCAGCCTGGCGTCTACGGCGGGCAACCTGGTGTTGGCGCTCAACGAATGGTTGGCGGCCCTGCAAGACAACCTCGGCGAGCTCAGCCTGGTGGCGGCCGGCTTTATGAGCAGCGGGCGCATGTTCCTTGGCAAGGAAAAAACCGAATACCGTTCGGGCGCAGCGCTGCGCGTGGGCAACCTGGCCTCGGACTTCCCCGTGGGCCAGGCGGTGATCGAACCCGCCAGCAGCTTTGCCATGGCACTCGCCACCAAAAATCTGGTGCTGCACAGCGACAGCTTTATCAGCCTGTCCACCAACCTGGCCGGGGCCAGCCTGCCCATGGGCAGTGTCAGCACCACCTTCATTGCCCGCGATGGCGTGTTTGTCAGCGCCGCAGGCCTGGCGCAAATCGACCTGGCCCAGCCCGTCATCCAGGCGCCTCGCCTGGTGAATGTCGGCGCTTCGGTGTTTAGCGCAGGCCTTGAGCTGGATGCGCTGGCCAGCCTGGATGTGCTCGACCTCTCGGGCACGCTCACCGGCGATGTGCTGATCGACGACGCATGGCTGAGCCGACAAGGCATCACCAGCGGGGCGGCATTGCAAGTGCAGGCCACCGGCAACATCAGCTTGCGCGCGCTCAGCATGCACTTGGCGAGCCTGACCCTGGTGGCCGGTGGCTGGGTGCGTGGCGACTTTGCTGCCACCGGCGCCACTGACAGCCTGTCGGTCACGGCGCTGGCGGAAATTGAACTGGTCAACCGCTCCAGCACCGCCTTGGTAGTGACTGGCTTGCGCTCCGGCTCGGATACGCTATCTGGCAGCATCAGCCTGCGCACCGCAGGCGCGATGACGGTCGCGGGCGCTGTGAACGGTTACGCCGGACGCGTGCTGTTGGAGGCGGGTGGCGCAGACCTGTTGCTCAACGCGGTGGTCACGGCACAGAGCGTGACGCTGGAGTCGGCCGCTGCCATGCGCACCGGCGTCAATGGTTGGGTGAGCGCAGAAAGGCTCGCGCTCTACACCGCCAGTGGCGATGTGGGCAGCGCGGGCGCCGCCTTCCTGATGGACCTGCAGGGCAGTACATACGGCGTGACCGGCTTGGTCAATGGCGCTGCCTATTTGCAAGAAATTTCGGGGGACCTGGGTCTCAACCGCTTGGTGGTGACGGGCAGCGCCAACCTGTCTACCTTGGCCGGTGCCATCGTCGGCAACGCCAGTGCTGGGTTTGCCGACCTCAAGGCCGGCACGGTCAACGTGTCGGCGCTGGGCGGGGGCATGGGGCGTGAAGCGAGCGCCCTGGTGCTGAGCACCGCCAGCCTGCAAGCCAGTGCGGCCGGCAGCATGCTGCTGAGCCTGCAGGGCGCTGTGACTGTGTCGGCTTTGACGGTCACGGGCGCAACCAGCGCCATCTCCCTTCAATCGCTGGGTGCGCTCAGCTTGGCCGGTGCCGTCAGCAGCGCGGGCGGCGATGTGCGCTTGTTCGCAGGCGCAGACTTCAGCCAGGCAGCGGCCATTAGCACGGCGGGCGGCAATCTGCGCATCCAAAGCGCAAGCGGCAGCGTGTCGCAAGCCATGGGTGCGAGCGCGAGCACGGTGGGCGCCCATGCCGGCAGCCTCACGATTGACGCAGGCGCAGGCATTGCCTTGGTCAGCTTGAACGCAGGCGACAGCCTGATGAGCCTGACGGCGCGCGCGGGCTCCATCACCGATGCCGACACCTCCGACAGCAACTACCTGACGGCCGCTTCGATCTGGATCAGTGCCAGCGAAGAGATTGGCGCCGATGTGATGGCGGGCGGCTTGGTCGGCACGGGCGACGCCCATGCCCTGAACCTGCGCACGGCCGTCCTGTCTGCGCAGTCAGCGGGCAGCATGCGTTTGACCAACAGCGGCAGCCTCACGATCGCCAGCATCAGCTCCAGCCTGGGTCTGTACAGCAGCGAAGGCGGGACCATCAGCCTGGCGGTCAACGGCGACCGCTTGAGCGTGGATGCACAGGTGCGCGCCACCGGTGCTGGCCAAGTTGCCTTGAGCGTGCACAACGCGGGCGACAGCGCGGTGTTGTCGCTCCAAGGCTTGGTCCGTGCCGATGAAGGCGGCGTACACCTGAGCGCCGATGTGTCGGTGAACCTGGTGGCCGACACCAGCGCGCCGCTGCTGATGTCCGATCGCCTGCGCGCTATCGGCGACTTGGTGGTGACGGCGGGCAGCGGCCTGCGCATCGTGGATGGCAGCGGCAATGACGCCGCAGGCACCTTTGGGCGCCTGGACGCACCGGGTGTGATGCGCATCGAAGGCCAGCAAACCATAGGCGACGGCCAGCGCCTGGCCCTGCAGTTGAGCGGTGAAGGCAACAACCAGAACGACCAGTTGCAGGTCACGGGGAATCTGATCTTGACCAGCGCCAGCGCCTTGGACGTCGGGTTGGCCGCGAAGCTGCAGCCGCGCTTGGCGCGCAGCTACGCCCTGATCGAGGCGGGCAGCGTGCAGGGCCACTTTGGCGAAGGCACGGGCCTGTTCGGCTTTGGCGACGCCAGCAGCTTGCTGCAACTCCTGCCGGTGCTCGACGGCAACAATGCCACGGGACTGGGCCTTGAGGTGGTCACGCGTCCGGCAGCCGATGCGCTGACCATCACCGCGCACAGCAGGGCCGACGCCGACACGCTGGGCATGTACTTCAATGCCGCTTATTTCGGCGAGGACAAGGTCTACAGCGCCGGCATGACGGTGCAGGCGGCCAACTTCCTGACGGTGGACGGCCGCTTTGCGCTCTCCACCAGCCTCAAAGACATCCGTGTCTCCACGGGTGGCACGGTCAGCACGCACAGCTGGGTCATTGGTGGCAACCAGCTCAATGCGTTTGTGGGCTTGAATGGCCCGTACCGCCTCGACACCAACCACGACGGCAACTTGCTCGACGAGGCGATCAACACCACGGCAGCGGGCTTTGAGCTGACCGGTCTGGACCTGGGCATTGCCCTGTACCAGGAAGCGACAGCACAGGGCACAGGCGCGCCGCGCAGTTGGCTGAGCCTGTCTGCCACCGCGGACGCGGCCACCGAAGTGGGCCTGCCCCTGGTGAAAATTGTTGCCCAGGGTTTGCAGCTGGAAGTCAACCTGGGCAGCGACGGCTCGGTGGTGGACTACAGCACGGCCATGGCCATCGCCACCGGCGCCAAGCTGGCCGATGGCAGCGCCGCAGTCAAAACCCTGGACTTCAAGGGCAGCCAGGGCACGCTGGTGCGCGCCTCGGGTTACTTGGATGTGGAGGTCGATGGCTTCTTCTCGGTGGCGGGCAACCTGGGCTTTGAGAAGTCCACCCGTGCGGTGACGCTGGCCGATGGCACTGAACTCAACGTCAACACGCTGAGCTTTGGTGGACAAAACTTGCATGCCTTTGCGGGTGTGAATGGTTCGAGCGCGAACCCCGTCGGCCTGGTGATGGAGGAGGTGAGTTTCGGGTTGGTGCTGGCCAGCGCTGTGCCGGGAACTGCCAGTGGCCTGCAATGGACGGCCCTCAAGGCGCGCGCAGGCAGCGTGGCTTTTGTCGGCGTGCCTAACGTGACGGTGGCTGCACACAACCTGGCGGTGGACATCAACTTGGTCAGCGGTGTAGCGGCCCATTTCGATGCCGACACCCAAGTGATTGACTTCACGGCCGGCACCGACGCCTTCCAGGTGGTGACGGGCACCGGCAAGACCATCACGCTGGACATGGCGGGTACAACCGGGCAACTGGTGCGGGTCAGCGCAACGATGGACCTGCACATCGGCAACTTCTTCCAGTTCACAGGCTCCATGGGCTTGGAGCGCCGCGCCCAAGACGTGGTCCTGGCCGATGGCAGCAAGGTGCAGACCGAGATGCTCAGCATAGGCGGCACGGGCCTGAGCGGCTTTATTGGTCTGGGCCCTTACGGCACGGACACCAATGGCAACGGCCAATTCGAAGCCAGTGAAGTCAACCCCGATGCCAAGGGCCTGGGCGTGCGCGATGTGGAGTTTGGCCTGGCCATCTTCAATGGCAAGGCCGCTTACGCCGACACCCAGTGGCTGGCCATGACCGGCTCGGTCGGTGGCGTGGACCTGATGTTGGGTCTGCCCGATGCGCTCAAACTGCAGGTCTACAACCTGGGTGTGGACCTGAACCTGGTGCACCATCAAGCCGCGCTGCTGGGTGCGCCGCAGGTGCATGTGGCTGGCGCGGTCACGGTGGACGCTTCCAAGCCCTCGGCCCTGGTGCTGGGCAGCGGCGTCTTCGGCCAAGGCAGCGAAACCTTGAACGTCACGCTGGACCTGCAAGATGCCAACAAGGGCAGCTTGTCTGTGGGCGGCACCGACCTGTCGGCACAAGGCGCACTGCCCTTGGCGCGTGCCGCAGGCGCCAGCGTCACCCAGGTCCGCTCGCTGATCGTGGCGGGTGTGTTTGCCAAAGGGGATGTGATTGCGCTCAGCGGCATCAGCGGTACCGCACTGCGCTACACCGTGGCGGCCAGCGACGTGCAAAGCGAATCGGGCGCCGGCTACACGCGGGAGCAGGTGCAATTCATCATCGCCGCCCAGTTGCGGGCCTTGATCAATGGCGCGTCCGACGCCACCGTGGTCGCTAGCGGCAGCGGCGCTGTCTTGGTGCTGGAAGCCAAGAGCAGCGACGCTGCCTTTACCGCAGCGGTGGCGGTGAGCGGACAGGGCGACTTGTTGCGCGTTGACAGCGCAGTGGGCTACCAGGACCTGCTCAAGACCTTGGCGCTGAGCGGCAAGGCCTCGGCCTTGAGCAGCTACTTTGGCGCGCAGGGTGCGGACAACGGTGTGCACTACCGCACGCTGGTGGCAAATGCGCAGCGGCTCGATCTGCGGGTGGTGGGCGCGGGGGGCAGCACCACGGCCACCCTGCTCCTCACCACCGAAACCCTGGACAGTGCCGCCAAGTTGAGCCAAGGCTTGGCCGATGCTCAGCCCCTCATCACGGCCCTGTCTGGCAAGGCCTGGATCACGCAGGATGCGTCGTCCAGTCTGGTGTTTGACCAGGCCGAGTTCGCGCTCTTGGGCAGCGCCTCTGCAGACCGCTTGCTGCGCTTGACGTTTACCGTCCCCGCACCGGGTATGGATAGCGCGCCTGTGGGCAGCTTGACGGCAGTGACCGTTGCGGCGGATTCCATCACGGTAACGGGCGACTCCCAAACCTTGGCCTTGGTGGGCAATGCGGCCGATTTGGCGAAGTTTTTGAAGACCGCAGGCAAGCTGATGTACACCGGCAAGCTGACCACGCTCACCGCCAGTCTGCAACTTGCCAACAACGCCTCGGCGGCCTCGACGGTGCTTGTCGCGCTGGCGCAAGACCTGGTGATTGACTTTGCGAACGATCAGGCCGTTTCGGTCACGACGGGCACGGGCCAGGCCTTGCAGCTCACCCATGAGGGTTCGCGCGGCCAGATGATGCGCGCCTCGGGTGGCATGCAGTTGTCGCTGGCAGGCTTTGTGTACGCAGGCGGCACGATGGCGATTGAGAAGTCGTCGCAAACCGTGACGCTGGCCAATGGCACAGCGGTGCAAACCGACATGCTGACCGTGGGCGGCACCGATCTGCAAATGTTTGTGGGCGTGGGCGGTCCTTACCGCACCGACACCAATGGCGACGGCCTGGTGAGCAGCGCAGACAACAGCAACCCCAATGCCATAGGCCTGTCGGCCGTGGGCGGCCAGTTTGCTTTGGGCCTGTTCTACGAGAAGGCACTGACCAACCCGCGCAACTGGGTTGCACTGCAAGCCTCGCTCGACGAGGTGGCCCTGGTGGGCGTAAGCGGCATCACGGCCGTGGGCCGCGATATTGCGGTCGCCATCAATGTGGTCAATGGCGTTGCGAGCGGCAGTTCGGCCAACGCGCAGGTGATCGACTTTGCCGCCAAACCCTTGGCGGTGGCCACCGGCTACGGCACCACGGACGCGCTGAACATGGCTGGCAGCCAGGGGCAGCTGATTCGTGCCAGCGGTGGCTTTTCGCTCAATGTGGGCGACTTTGTCTACGTCAACGGCACGCTGGGCTTTGAGAAATCAGCCACCACCGTGACGCTGGCCAATGGCACCGAGGTGCTGGTGGACAGCCTGACCGTGGGCGGCGCCGGGCTCAACGCCTTTGTGGGCGTGGGCGGTGCCTACCAGGTGGACAGCAACCGCGATGGCGTGATCAACGGCACCGACACGCCCAATGCCTCGGCACGCGGTTTTGTCTTGACCAATGCCGAGTTCGCGCTGGCCCTGCTCAGCACGCAAAACGTGCAGCTGCAAAGCTCTGACAGCGCCGCCCTCAAGGCGCTCAAGCAAAACACCCTGAATCTGGGCAGCCTGGGCTGGATGGGCTTGGAGGTCTCGGCCGATCAGGTGGCCTTCATAGGCGGCGACTCCCTGACCATTCAGGCCAAGAACCTGTTGGTGGAAGTCAACCAGGTGTTTGGCTTGAGCGCTGCGCAAGATGCCAATCAGTTGGTGGTGGACTTTGCCGCCCAACCGATCAACGTGTTGACGAGTACCAAGACGACCCGCAGCCTGGATGTGGATGGGAACAAGGGTGCCTTGATCCGGGCCACCGGTTCGGTGGACATCGCGGTCGGCGATTTCTTCTACGTGAGCGGCGACCTGGGCTTTGAGAAGTCCACCCGCGACCTGGTGCTCGAAGACGGGCGCAGCGTCAGCCACGATGTGATGACCGTGGGGGGCAGCAATTTGCAGGCCTTTGCCGGTCTGCATGGCGGCCCGCTGGTCGATACCAATGGCGATGGCAAGATCGATGCAAACGATCTGCCAGGCCTTGATGCCGTGGGTTTCTCCCTCTCCGGTGTGGACTTTGCATTGGTGCTTGCGAGCGAGCGCGAGGTGCTGGGATCGGCCTTCAAGGGCGCGATGGACTGGTGCGATGTGGCCGTGTCTGACACCCTGCAAGTGGCGCTGGCCACTGGGTCGGCAGGCTCTACCTCGGCCGGCATTTACCTGTCTGGCGATGGCGGCAAGACCTGGACGCATTCGAGCGCGCCCACCGACTTGGCCTATGCATCGGTCACCGTGTCGCAGGATGGCAGCACGGTTGTGGCAAGCGTCAGGGACGGTGGCACGGTGCGCTCCACCGATGCTGGCAAGACCTGGGTTAGCACCGGTGAGGTCTCTTTGGCCGACACCTTGGGCGCCGGCTGGGCCTGGACCCAGGTCTTGCCAGACGCCAGCTGGAGCGCGGTGGCGGTATCGGACGATGGCCAAACCCTGGTCGCCAGTGCGGGTGGCAGCGCCGGTATGCTGCAGCTGTCCAGCGACGCGGGCGTGACCTGGCGCGAAGTGATAGGCTCGGCCGGTCTGGACTGGCGCTCGGTGGCGGTCAGCGGTGATGGCAAATTCGTCACCGCAGTGGCCAAGGGCCAAGGCATTTACACCTTCACCGTGGTGCGCTCTGCGGCGCAAGCGACGCGGGTGGCGCTGGAGGCGCGTGCGGCCTCGGCCCGTTTGGTGGGTGTGCCCGACGTGGCGATTGCGGTGCGCGATGTGGGCGTGAGCATCAACCTCGCCGATGCGGCCACCGGGCGTGTGATCGACTTTGCATCCTCAGGCTTCTCGGTGGTGACGGGACCCAACAGCACACACCTCATGACCATGAGTGGTGCCAACCACGAAATGCTGAGCGTCAGTGCCGGCGTGACGATTCAACTGGCCCATTACGTTTACCTGGAGGGCACGGCGGCGTTTGAAAAGCGCAGCGACAGCGTGACCCTGGCCGATGGCACAGCGGTGAAGATGGACACCTTGACCGTGGGCGCCTCCCATGTGAGCGCGTTTGCCGGTCTGGGCGGTGCCTACCGCGCCGACACCAATGCCGATGGCGTGGTGGACGCGCAGGACCTGCTCAACCCCAACTCGGTGGGCTTCTCGCTCAGCGATGCGAACCTGGCCCTGGGGCTGTTCTCGGCCCAGAGTGGACAGGTCAATGCCGCTGGCAACAGCCTCAATGGTGTGCGCTGGCTGGCCTTGTCGCTGGTTGGCGATGCGGTTGACGTGGTGGGCATACCCTCGCTGACGCTGTCGGCGACCCGCTTTGAAGTGCAGGTCAACCAGGTCTACAACCTCGCAGTTGACCGAGATGCGGCTTCGCAGGTGATTGACTTCTACGCCACGGGTTCGGGCACCAACCCGAATGCCTACGCCGTGCGCAGCGGTCCGAACAGCACGCTGCATCTGGAGATGGATGGCAACTTGGGCCCGCTGCTGCGGGTGCAAGGCGAGGTGTCGCTCCAAGTGGGCGACTTCCTGTCGCTCAGTGGTGCGCTCAGCTTCGAGCAAAGCACCCGCACGCTTGCGTTGAACGAAATGGCGGACGGCGTGGCCAAGACGGTGCAGAGCAATCTGCTGGTCATAGTTGGCACCAACATCAACGCCCGCGTGGCGAGCGGCTCGGACGCTGCGGCCATTGGCCTGGAGCTCACCGGCCTGTCGCTGGGCATGGCGATTGCCACACCGACCAACACGGCCGATGGCCGCAGCTGGCTCACGCTCAAGGCACAGGCCAGCGCGCTGACGGTGCTGGGCACCCAGGCCATGGGGCTGAGCCTGAGTGGCACGAACCTGGGCCTGCAGCTCAACTTGGGTCTGGGCAGCACGCCCGCAGGCCAGGTCAATACCAGCACGGTGGATTGGAGCCAGACACCGCTCACCATCCAGCCAACGGCGGCCTCAACGCCGCTGACGCTGGCCCTCAAGGGCCAGGTGTTTGAGGTGGAGGGCAGCATGAAGCTGGCGCTTGGCGACAGCCTGTCTGCCGAGGGCAATGCGGTGCTGTCGCGCCAAGAAATCAGCGTGAGCGTGGCGGGCCGCACCGAAGCGGTCAAGGGCTTTTATCTCGGGGCCTCCAGCGTCTCGGCCATGCTGCAGGGCATTGGCGTGCAGAACGCTGGCCTGGCGCTGGCGCTGTTGCGCCCGGCCGATCCCGCACCGGGCGACAACCGCAGTTGGATGGCCGTCAAGGCCAGCGTGCAGTCTATCCACCTGAATGCGGCCCAACTCGGTTTGCCCGACGACCTGCTTGATCTGTCGGCGACGAATCTGTCCTTCGAAATGAACCAGGCCATGGGCTACCTCGGTAGCGTGGCCAACACCCAGGTCATGAACCTGGGCAGCAGCGGTGCCGGTGAAAGCCTGGTGGAGCGCGCGCTGCAGGTGCGCACGGGCGGCGCCAGCATGGCGCTCCTGGACTTCAGCGATGCGGCCGGCGAGTTCTTGCGTCTGGCGTTTGATGCGACGCTGCACATCAGCGACGTGGTCAGCCTGAGCGGCAGCTTTGGTCTGGCGGTCATGGGCCTGCGTGGCGTCACGCTGGACGACGGCAGTCGCCGCAACCTGCGCACCACGCTGTTGACGGCCCAAGGGGTCGAGGTGGAACTGGGTCAGGGCGCGGGCACCGAGGCCTTTGTCGGCTTGTCGCTGCACGCGGCGAGCATCGGCATGGCCTTGCTGCAAGACCCCAGCGCAGGGGGCAGCTTTATCGGCCTGCAAGCCTCTGCCAATGCCGCCAGCCTGAACGGGGTGGCGGGTCTGACAATGGCGGGCTCGAACATGACGCTGAGCCTGAACGTGGGTCCAGGCGCTGGCCTCTTGAAGGGCCGCGTGGTCGATTTCAGCCAGGGAGACATAGACGGCAATGGTTACGCCGAGGGCTTTACACCTTTGACGCTGCAAGGCCAGTCCGTGGGCAAGCTGAGCGCCAAGACGGCGCAGATCCAAGCCGAAGGCACGGTCACGCTGGAGCTGCGCGCACCGGATGCTGACCCGGCTTCGCTGGCCCTGGTGTCGGGCAGCGCCACCATGCGCTTTGAGCAGTCGGGCAAGGGTCCGATGCTGATCGCCGCCAGCGGGCTCAAGGCGACGGTCCACATCGCGGGGCAAAGCGCGGGTGTTGTGGATGGCCACATGGGCCTGGTGTTGCCGGGCCAGGGCTTTGCGCTCGACCTGCAAGCCACCCTGAGCCTGCCGATTCCCGGCCTGCAGGGCGTGGCCTTGATGGGCGATGTGCGTCTGGCGATGAACCGCACGGGCCATGCGCTGGACCAGACCATCACGGTGGGTGGCCAGGATCTGAGGCTGCGCTTCGATAGCGCAGCGGACGTGACGACCTTTGCCATCACCAAGCTTGACGCCACCTTGGTGGGGGTGCTGGGCGACACGCTCACGGGCCTGGCCAGAGAGATGAAAAAGGTCAATGCCTACTTGCTCGCCGATGAAAACTTGCCGCTGATTGGCCAGTCGCTGGACGACTTGCTGCATATCTCGGGAACCCTGAGCATGGGCCAGTATGTGCTCGACTACCTGGCCCAGGGCAGCAGCGCGTTTGGCGTAATCGGCGTGCCGACCCTGCGCGGCCTGGAGGCTTACCTCCAGGTCCATTGGTCGGCGGGTAGCAACGGCGCGCAAGGCCTGCGCTTTGACCTGACGCAATCGGGTCTGGCCTTTGGTTTTACGGGTGAGATTGACCACCAATTGCATGGCCTGGCACTCAACCTCGAAGGTGCCTTGGGCCAGGTGGGCGTGGGCATCAACGGCCAGATGCTGGTCGATGCCAGCTTCAAGGCGGCGCTCGATTTCGACTTCAAGATCGACTGGTCCAAGGGCTTGGCGGCCAACCTCGACCTGCGCCAGCTCAGCTTTGACGGCAGCTTGTCGGCGCAGAACGTGATCCTCAATGCCAACCTCGGCCCCTTGGGGCTGAGCATTGGCCGGGTCGATGATCCGACGATCAATGGTGTGCCAGGAAAAACCTGGCAGCGTGGCAGTCTGGATGCCGAACTCGCGGGCAGCCTGACCTTCGTCAACGGCAAGTTCAGCATCAACGCGCCGGCAGAAAAAAACCACTTTGATCTGGCGTTGCCGATGTACGCCAGCCTGGCCGGCATCGACCTGTCGGCCGATCCCACGCTGGCCCCGCTGGTGCGTATTTCCGCCAGCCCCTTTGCGGGCAAGTTCGATGTGCAGGCCAAGAACCTGGACCAGCTGGTTCAATTCAGCCAGATCAGCGTGGCCGACCTGATCACCGCACTGCCCACCATGCTGAGCTACTTGCAGACCATCAACATCGACAAGCTCGGCTTGTCCGGTCTGCCGTTCATCCAACAATCGGTGGGCAATCTGCTCGACCTGGCTTCGGTGTTCCAAAGTGCAGTGATCGACAAGGTCAACTTCAACCGTGCCATCACACTGTGGACGCCGGCCACGGGCGAGACGGCCCATGCCACCTCCGGTAGCAGCGCCACCCTGGCGGTGACGCAAGGCACCGCATCCTTGCTGGGCCAAGCAGGTCAGTTTGCTGCGTCTATGCAGGGTTACTGGGTGACCTTGCAGGGCGTCAATGCCAAGGGCGAAGCCCACAGCGTGACGACCCAGGTGATTGCGGTGTCCGCCGATGGCACGCTTCTGAGTGTGTCGAACAACTTTGCCGAAGATCTGAAGAGCGTCGGCTACAGCGTGCACCAGAAGATTGCGCAGATCCAGACGTTGGACGAATTCATCAACGCCATCAACGCATCGGGCCTGCTGGGCGGTTTTAAGGTCAGCTACGACGCCGCGAGCGGGGACCTGCGTATTCCGATCCGCTTTGCCGGTGCCTTGGCCGACCTGCAGACCCCGATCAACCTGGGCCTGGGTGCCAACAGCCCGATCAGCCTGAGCACCTCGGCCACCGGCAAGGTGGGCGTGGACATAAGCGCCGGCTTCGATTTGATTGTGGAGCTGGGTGGCGGCCACTTCGGGCTGGCGATTGACAACTTGTCGGCCAGTGCCGGCATTGCACTCGCGGTGACCGACCTCACGGTGGCCGCGCAAATGGGCTTCCTGGGGTTGCAGGCCGGCGGTATCGGCTCGGGCTCGGGCGTGCATCTGAATGCCCGTGCGTCGATTGGTTTGGACAGCACGCCCCATGCGGCGGGTGGCACCCGTTTTGAGGTCTCGGAGCTGCTCTCTGGCGATGCGCTCAACAGCCTGGTGGTGGCGGTGTCGGGCGATGCCTCGGCCAGCCTGAAGGGCATTACGGTCAATGCGGGCAAGGCCAGCCTGGCGCTGGGCAAGGATGTGGAGCTTGGCTTGTATGTGCAAGACCTGCTGAACTGGAGCCAGGTGGAGGTGCGCACCGCACCGTTTGACTTGGCCGCTTCCCTCAGCAATGGCAGCTTGCCCAAGGGCGCCATCGTGGTGGTCTTGCCTGACCTGGGCAGCCTGCTCGATGTGCGCAACCTGACCTTTGCCGACCTGGTGCAGGCCGTGCGTTTTGGTTTGGAAACCATCGACCAGGTGGCGGCCGACCAGCCGTTCTATACGGCGCAGTTGCCCATCATCAACAGCTCGCTGTCTCAACTGATGGTGTTGGGCGACACCTGGCTGGGCAAGCTGCAAACCATCATGGACGACCCGGTGGGTGGTTTGGATGCGGCAGCGCTGGCGATTGAGACGGCTTTGGGCTTGCCCGAAGACATGCTGGACTTCAGCCTCGACACGGTCACCGGCAAGTTGTTCCTGGATGTCAAGTTGGCGCTGGCCTACAACAGCCAGTTCGCCCTGAACCTTGAGTTGAAGGACCTGGCCAAGCTGGCGGGTGTGGATTTGCCTGCCAACTTTGGCGCCTTCTTGGACGCTTCGGGCAGCGGCACGGTGACGCTCGCCGTGGGTGCCACGGTGCAACTGCGTCTGGGCCTGACCCTGCCCAAGACGGGTGGACAAGCCGCAGCGATTGCGATGGAGGACTACAACGCCGTCACACAAAAGGGCACGCGCCTGTCGCTGACGGCCCGCATTGTGGCGCAGGATGTGAACCTGAACTTCAAGGTGGGGCCGCTGGAGATGGGGGTCAAGGCCGGCCTGGTCGTGCTGGATGCCGATGGAAAAATTTCCACCTCCGTCGATGGCCAAGCCGTGACGGAGGCTCCGGCCGCCCTGAACGTGACCTGGTTGAACGGCAAGCCGGTCATCGAGGTGATCGGTGCGATGGATATTGCGCTGCCGCTGACCGCAAAGGTTTTTGGCAAGGAAATCCGCATTGGTCAGTTGGGGGTTGCAACCAACCCGCTGCTGGGCAGCAACGGACTGGCGGCACTGGTGAATGGCTTGGCTGGCATGGCGCCGGCCGACGCACCCAAGGCCTTGGTGGTGAAGCTGCCGGACTTTGACCTGGCGGCAGCCGGCCAGAGCACCTTGATGCAACTGCTTTACGACCCGACCAATGTGTTGGACGGCATTGACCTCGGTTTGGGGGCAGTGCAAGACCTGTTCCAAAGCAGCATGGCGGTGGACCTGCCGTTTATAGGCTCGGGCCTGGCCAGCACCGGCGCCCTGATTGCCAACTTGCGCGCCGGTTTGTTGCAAGACCTGCGCGCCAAGCTCTCGGGCGAGGGCAAGCCGGTGGATGTGATGCGCGCGGAGCTGTTCAAGGTGTTCAACAGCCTGGGCATCTTGCAAGACCAGGACGGTGTGGCCGGCATCACGGTGGACGATGTGTCGGTGGGCTTCTACAGCGTGACCGGCAATCTGCTTGCCACTTGGCAACCCGGGCGCCCCCTGCCGACCAATGGGGTGGACTCGATCCGCTTTGACATGAACCTGGGCGGCCGCATTCTGAGCACAGGGCTGGATCTTCCGCTCAACATCGATTTGCCCGGCTTTGCGCTGGCGGTCCAAGGCGGCTTCTCGCTGGCGGCGGATTGGCAGTACGACTTCGGCTTTGGCTTGTCGGCCACCAAGGGCTTCTTCCTTGATACCAACACCGGCGCTGACGCCAATGTGGCCGAGCTGCGCATGAATGTGGCGGCCTTCCTTGATGGCGACCCCACAGACGCCAACACCGTGACGGCCTTTGAAGGCCGCGGCAAGTTCTTGTTCTTTGAGGCTGCCGTGATCGACCACGACACCGATCTGACCAAGGCCGGATTCCAGGGCAGCGGCCTGCGCGGTACTTTGAGCATCGACCTGAAGGGCAATGCCGCAGGCCAGCTGACGCTGGACCAGGTGCTGTCGAGCCCGCAGACGGCGTTCAAGGCAGACTTTGGCGTCAAGGCCAATTTGGATCTGGGTGTGGAGCTCAGTGCCTTGAGCATGCCCAAGCTCAAGGGCGATTTGGTGATCAACTGGGACTGGCGCATGGGCGACCCGGTGCTGAAGTTCCCGGAGATTTCGATCCAGAATTTGCGCATGGACATGAAGTCTGCTGTCGCTGACTTCTTGATGCCCATCGCCACGGCGGTGGCGAACGTGGCGGCGCCCTTGCGCGACATCTTGACGGCCCTGACGGCACCGATGCCCAGTTTGGGCATGTTGCTCGACCCTCCACGCAAGGCACTGAAGTTGGCCAGCGACAACACGCTGCGCGGCTTCATAGACACCGTCAACGAGTTGACCATGCGGGCCAAACCCAGCCTGGGCTTGAGCCACATCGACTGGTCGTTCCTGAGTGCGGTGCAGTTCGCGCTGGACATGCCCGAGAACATCAAGGCCTTGTTGTCCTTTGGTGCGGGCTTGCCGTTGGGCAGCATCTACGGTCTGGGCACCGACCATATGAGCTTCGTCAAAGGCGACAGCACATCGGCCAGCAGCATCGGCAGCAACACCGCGCTTTTGAGTGCGATTGCAGGCATCACGGCGCAGGCCTCGGGGGGGTCCAGCACCCAGGTCGATCGCAGTGGCCTGCAGTTCATGCCCTACCTGACCGACATTGGCAATTGGGCCAAGATTTTCAGCGGTGGCAATGCCACCTTGTTTACCTACGAGCTGCCCATGCTGCAGTTCCAGTTGAAGTTCAACGAGATCTTGGCTTCGGTGCCGATTCCGTTTCCGCCCTTGTCGTGGATAAAGATCGACATCGGTGTCATTGGCAGCGTGTCTGCGTTTGTCGATATGTCGTTTGGCTTTGACACCTATGGCATTCAAAAGGCCATTGCCAGCAAGAACGCGTTTGACGTGGCCGATGGCTTTTATGTCAACGACTGGACCCTGCCGGCCTTCCGCAATGGCCAGGTGGTGCCCGGTACCGGGGGTCTGGAAAAACCGGAATTCGGCATCAAGCTGGAGGCCGGTTTGTTGGGCGGCATTGGCATCCCGTTTGTGGGCTCTGCCGGTGTGGGCGGCTCCATCTCCTTGTCGATGACGGCCGACCTCAATGACATCAAGACCGGCACCGTTCTGCGCGACGCGAATGGCCAGGTGACGAAAGCCACCTACGTAGGTGACGGCAAGGTTCGTGCCTCCGAGCTGCTGGGCATGATGATGTACCCGGGGCCGATTGCGGGCATTCCAGGCGGGCCTTTGAACCTGTTTGACCTGAGATTCCAGGCTTCACTGAGTCCTTACATCTGGGGCAAGTTGGCCTTCTCTCGCAACCTGCTGACCTTCAAGCTGTTTGAAGTCAAGTTGCCTGCGCTGAACTTGTTGGCGCCAACGGTCAAGCCCGTGCTGGGCAGCGTCAGCGGTGGCGTGCTCACACTCAATATGGGCACGCGTGCCAGCGACCGCCTTTACCTCAACACCACCGACGGCGCAGAAAGCGTCATCCTGAGCGGCAGCGCAGCCGGCGCGGTGGATGTGGAGTTTGGCGGCTTCTTGCAGCGCTTTACGGGTGTGACCAAGGTGGTGGCCGATATGGGCCAAGGCGACGACACGCTGGATGCTTCGCGCCTGCTCAACAGCGTCACCCTCGATGTGCGCGGTGGCGATGGCAACGACGCCCTGCTGCTAGGCGCAGGCGGCGGCCGGGCCATTGACCTGAGTGGCAACAACACCTTGCGGGCCTTGGCCACTAGCGCGGCATCGGTGACGTTCATCACCGGTTCGGGCGATGACAAGCTGTTTGGCGGTATGGGCAATGACCTGCTGTACGCTGGCGCGGGGACCAACCAGTTGACCGGCGGCGCCGGCAACGACACCTTGTACGCTGTGGCCGGTGTGAACCGGTTGATGGGCAGCGAGGGGCTTGATCGCTATGTGTTCGTCGGCGAGTTGGGCAGCAACACCTTGGTGGAGAGCGGTGCGGCTGGGTCTGTCATTGATTTTTCGGGGATCATCCCCGACGAGATCATCAAGATCATTGGCCCCGCTGCAGGGATGCCTGCGGTGTCGATCCCGGCGCAGTTCAATGCGGTGCGGGATCAAAAATCACGCATCATCTTCACGGGTACGCCTTTCTCGGGAGATGCCACGGTGGCGATGACGGTGACCCTGTCGGCAGTGGATGGCGTGTTTGATGCCAGCAGCAGCGATGGGGTGACGGTGTCGGGCGCCGATAACGCCCGCACCTTCACCGGCACGGTTGGCAACCTCAACAAGTTCTTCACCAACGCAGACAAGCTCAACTACCTCTACACCAGCGAAGCAGCCAGCGTCACCGTCACGGTGGCGGTGGTGCAGTCGGGCCTGCAGAGCGAGGCATTGACCACGATGCGCCGGGTGGACTATTTCACCCGCGCAGGGGCGACGCAGGGCTGGAGCGATATCTCGGCGCAGGGCAATGTGATGCTGGCGGCGACGACGGCGACCGCCAACCTGGCGGGATTGTTCTTGTCGCTCGATGGCGGGGTGAGCTGGAATTCTGTGGGCCTGCCGGCCGGCATGGGTTTCGAGAAGGTGTCCGTGTCGGCCGATGGCCAGACCTTGGCGGCACTGTCGTTTACCGACAAGGTGGCCTTGTCACGCAACGGCGGCAAAACCTGGACCGTGATCGATGCGCCCGCTGACACCTACAGCAATGTGCTGGTGACCAACGAAGGTCGGGTTTTGTTGCTGGACCGTGCGACCACCGCAGGCTTTGTGGTGCTGGTGGGCTCCATGCGCGAACTGGGGGCAGATGGCAAGACCTGGGCCATCATCAACTTGCCTAGCCAAAACTGGAGCGATGTGACGGCGAGCGCCGATGGCCATACCCTGTTGGCAGCCACCGGCAAGGCCGCCAGTGGGGCGGGCGCTGGCGCCCTGTATATGAGCAGCGTGGGCAGCGTGGCCACGCTGATCAGCAGCGTGGCGGCCTCATCGTCCAATGCCCCAGCGGCCGAGAATGCATCCAACGTGTTGGATGGCAATAGCAGCACCAAGTACCTGAATTTTGACAAAGCGGGCAGCGGCCTGGTGTTCACCTTGTCGCAGGCCGATGTGCTGACCAGCTTGCAGTTCACCAGCGCCAATGACGCGTCCGAGCGCGACCCGATGACCTTTACCGTCTACGGCTCGAACGACGCGTTGGGCTGGTCCAGTCCGTCCTGGACGCAAGTGGGTCAGGGCAATACGGGCTTGAGCACAGCGCGCTTTACGACGGGCGCTGTGGCGAGCTTTGTCAACGCCAGCTCCTTTAAGTACTACAAGGTGGTCATGACCAGCCTGCGCGCTGGCTATGCGAATTCCATGCAGGTGGCCGATATCAAACTGGGTGCCAGCAGCGGACTGGTGATTGCGGCTGGTTCGGGACAAAGCAGCAGCAGTGGCTGGATCGACGTCACGCGCGGTGCCCAGAACAATGGCGACTGGAACAGCGTGGACATGGACGCCACAGGCCGTTACCTGGTGGCCTCGACCACCCTGGGCCGGGTCTACCTCGCAGATACCAAGCAGCCCAACTGGAGCTGGAAAGAGATCACGCTGACGGATGCGGCGGGCAAGTTGCTTGCCATGGGGTCTGCAACCACGGTGTCTATCAGCGACGATGGCAGCACCCTGGTGGTCACGGGTTCGGGTGACAGCGGTGGGGTCTGGACCAGCAGCAACCAGGGGCAGTCCTGGTTGCGTGCGGCCGGACGCGGTGAAATGGGCGTGGCCAAGGGCAGTAGCTGGGTCGGTGCGTTTGTCAACAGCCAAACCGGTGTCATCACTGCGTTGGCAAAGGACACAGCGATTCTGAGCTTCCTGCCCGCACCGTCGGCGGCGACCCACTTGAACCTGCCGACCGAGCTGATGGTGGCGGGCGATGCGTTCACGCCCTGGGTGTTCCCACTGGGGTCGTTGTCGGACGCTGATTCATCGGTGGTGTCATTGACCTTCACCGTGCCAACGGGCGTGTTGGGTGTGTCTGCGCCCGACGCGCTCAGATTGGGTATTGCGGTGAAGTCCATCACGGGCGGCGTGACCTTGAGTGGCAAGGTGTCTGACCTGTCTACTTTCCTGGCGGGCAATGGCAATTTGCAGTTCGGTCCAGGCGCCTCCGGTATCAAGGGGCCCTTGGTGGTGAGCCTGAGCGATGGCAGCAACATCAGCGTACAGGAAGTGCTGCTGGTGGTGCAGCAACCGGTGGCCTTGAGGGCCTCTTACAACGCCGGCAACTTCGAAATTTTGGCGACAGGCGGCAACCCCCTGCGCCTGAGCCGCAGCGCCTTGGATGAAGTGCGCTTGGGTAGCTTGGGTGACGAGTTGACGGTGGTGCGCCTGTCCGATACGCCACTGGTCGTGCGTGCCTCCGAAGGTGCTGACCAGATCATCATGGACCTGGGCAACACGGTGGCCGCCGACGGCCTGGCGCGCTCCCTGGTGCTCAAGGATGTGGCGAATGCGACGTCGGCTAACAGCCAGCTCGACAATGACACCTTGACGCTGCAATTCAAATCGATGGACAAGTCGACCACCAAGAACGTGGTGACTTTGGGCAACGGGCAAGTGGTGTCGGGTATCGAGAAGATCGTCTGGGACCAGACCTTGGGCACGCTGCACCTGGTGGGCGATTCGATTGTGATCAAGGCCCAAGGCACAGCGGCCATCGACTTGGGCAGTACCCGGTTGGTGGTGGATGCCCAGCGCTTGGTGATCGAGGGTGATTTGCGTGTCATGGATGCAAGCCATGTCCAGTTCAATGTGAGCGAGAGCATCACCTTGACCACGCTGACGCAATACGGTGTGAATGGCGCTGCAGATACCAGTTTGGCGGTGCAAAGCGTGCTCTCCAAGGGCACAAATGGCAAGGTGTTGGCGCAGGTGATTCAGGCGGTCAAGATCGCCCTTCCACAAGGCGGGGGCGCGGTGGACCTGGCGGCGTTTGCCTCTGCCGGTATGGGCTTGCAGGTGACGCCAGCGGCCGGCGTGAAGGTTTCGCTGGGAGGCAGTGGCAGCGGCAATTTGGTGCTCGATCTGAGCAAGCTGTCGGGCATTCCGAGTTTGGTGATTGGTTCGGCGGACAGCTCCAACCCGGTTGCTATGGGCAGTGCGGGCTCTACCCTGGCCATTTCGGTGCCCTTGGTGATCCAGTCCAAAGGCATTGGCGGCAAGGTGGAAGTGGCAGGCGCTGTGAAGGGCAAGTCGCTGACCATCTTTGGCCCTGGCAACACCACGGTGTTCGCAGGCGGCACGGTGATGGATTTCAGTGACGGCACGGTGATCAACGACGCGGTCCGCTTTGACGGCACCGTGACGCTGGCCACGGGCGATGCTGCGGTCGATCACGCCGCCGACTTCCATGTGACCGGACGCTTGAACGGCAGCACGGGCAACGCAGACTTTTTGGTCTTGTCGGCCTACAAGGGCAGCATCGCGATTGATGGTCGCGTGGGCGGTGGTATTGGCTACACCGCCAGCACCACCACGGTCAGTGGTGGCCAGTTCTATGTGGACGGTGACTACACCGAAGTGCTGTTGCTGGGCGGCAAGGGCGCAGGTGCCACCGCCAACATCACCGTAGCCGGTGGTGTGGTGACGCAGGTGACGCTGGTGTCTGTGGGAGGTGGCTACGAGGTGGGTGATATGTTGACCGCCGCACGCTCAAGCTTGGGCGACCTGGCGGGTGTGGCTTCGGGCTTTGCGCTTCGGGTGGATGCCTTGTCGGCCGTGGAAGGTTTGACGGTCAGCAACGCCATGAATGTGACCTTTGGCGAGCGTGTGTATGTGGATGGCGACATCACCATCAACGCCACCGGCAAGGTGGTGTTCTCGGACGAGGTGGTGCTGCTCAATGGTGGCAAGCTGGTGATCAATGGCACACAAGATATCCAATTCTTGGGTGGCATCCGCTTTGTGGCCGGCGCGACGGGCCATGCGGGTGCGCTTCAAATCGTTTCAAGCAATGCCTCGGTGAGTTTCTTGTCGGGCTTGTTTGCGGGTCAGAGCGATGCGATGGTCTGGTCGGGTGTCAGCACGCTGGACTTGCAAGCGCCGCAGTCGTCGGCGCAAAAGGGCAGTTTGTCGGTGACGGGTGGCGATCTGGTGTTGAGCGAAGCCCCGGGCTTTGCTAACTTGAACCTGAGCCTCGACGCGCTGAGCATGCGGGCACACAGCTTTGCCATGCCCGCATCCAGCGGTGTCACGGTGACCATGGATCTGGGCAGGTTGGAAATTTCTGCCGATGCAGGCATTGGTGCCTCGGGCGCGCTGCTGAAGGTGAATGCCCAGCAGATCGTGGCCCATGCCACGACCGGTGATGTGTACCTGGAGCTCACCGGCTCGAATGTGGTTTCTTTGGATGTTCAGACGCGCGCCCTGGGTTGCGCCTCCATAGTTGCCACGCATGACTTGCTGTTGGCAGCAGACAGCGTGGTGAATGTGGCTGGCGCTTTGGTTCTGAGGGCGGGAAGCACGATGCAGCTCGCAGGAGCCCTCACGGCCCATACGCTGGACCTTGGCAGCACCAGCGGCGCAGTGACGCAGGAAGTGGGCAGCATATTTGCGGTGGATGGCAGCACGGTGCTGTCGGCCGGCGCGGGCGTGGTGTTGGCGCTGAACGGTCTGAACCAGTTCGCAGGCGGCATCACGGTGCAGGGTGCTGGATCGGTGCGCGTGACGCAGCGCGGTGCACTCAGTGCCACGCTCGACACCACAGGCGATGTGCAGTTGACGGCGGGCGCCAACGTGTCGCTCAACGCAGCGGCCTCTGGCGCTGTGGTGGGTGGCGCTCTGGTGGTGACCAGTTCGGGCGCCATCAGCCAGGTGGGCACCTTGACCGTGGGTGGCACCAGCGAGTTCACGGCCCTGGGTCAGTCGGTCACGCTGGACAGCGCCAACGACTTTGTCGGTGCGGTGCGTGTGACTGCCGCGCAGCTGAGCCTGCGCGACGTCAATGCGATTAGCTTGGGCGATGTCACGCTCAGTGGTTCTCTTGCCCTCACGGCGGGTGGATCGATCAGCGAAAGTGGTGTGTTGACGGTGGGTGGAACTAGCCAGTTCACGGCCCTGGGTCAGTCGGTCACGCTGGACGGCGCCAACGACTTTGTCGGTGCGGTGCGTGTGACTGCAGCGCAACTGAGTCTGCGCGACGTCAATGCGATGGACCTGGGCGATGTCACGCTTAGCGCTGCTCTTGCCCTTACGGCGGGCGGAGCGGTCAGTGGCAGCGGTGTGTTGAACATTGCCGGTGCCAGTCGGTTCACGGCGCTGGGCCAAACCATCACGCTGAACAGTGCAAACGACTTTGTCGGCGCGGTGCTTGTGACTGCCGCGCAGCTCAGCCTGCGCGACGTCAATGCGATCGACCTGGGCGCTGTCACGCTGAGCGATTCTCTTGCCCTCACGGCGAGTGGAGCGATCAGTGGCAGCGGTGTGTTGAACATTGCCGGCACCAGTCGGTTCACGGCCTTGGGCCAAACCCTCACGCTGAACAGTGCCAATGACTTTGGCGGTGCGGTGCATGTGACTGCGGCGCAGCTCAGCCTGAACGACGTCAACGCGATCGACCTGGGCGATATGACGCTCAGCGGTTCTTTGAACATCACGGCAGGCGGTGCGGTCAGCGAAAGTGGTGTGTTGAATATTGCCGGTACCAGCCAATTCACGGCCCTCGGCCAGTCGGTCACGCTGGACAGCGCCAATGACTTTGTGGGTGCTGTTCGTGTGACTGCGGCGCAGTTGAGTCTGCGTGACACCAACGCGATCGACTTGGGCGATGTGGCCTTCAGCGGTTCTTTGACCCTTGCGGCGGGTGGAGCGATTGCCTTGGGCAATGTCACCCTCGGCGGCGCTCTGAGCCTTACGGCCGGTGGTGCGGTCGGTGTCAGCGGTGTGTTGAACATTGCCGGTGCCAGTCGGTTCACGGCCCTGGGACAAACCCTCACGCTGAACAGTGCCAATGACTTTGTCGGTGCGGTGCAGGTGACTGCGGCGCAGCTCAGCCTGAACGACGTCAACGCGATCAACCTGGGCGATATGACGCTCACCGGTTCTTTGAACATCACGGCAGGCGGTGCGGTCAGTGAAAGTGGTGTGTTGAATATTGCCGGTACCAGCCAATTCACGGCCCTCGGCCAGTCGGTCACATTGGACAGCGCCAATGACTTTGTCGGCGCGGTGCGTGTGACTGCAGCGCAGCTGAGTCTGCGTGACGCCAACGCGATCAACTTGGGCGATGTGGCCTTCAGCGGTTCTTTGACCCTTGCGGCGGGTGGAGCGATTGCCTTGGGCGATGTCACGTTAGGCGGCGCTCTGAGCCTTACGGCCGGTGGTGCGGTCAGTGGCAGCGGTGTGTTGAACATTGCCGGTGCCAGTCGGTTCACGGCCCTGGGACAAACCATTGCGCTGAACAGTGCCAACGACTTTGTCGGTGCGGTGCAGGTGACTGCAGCGCAGCTCAGTCTGCGCGACATCAACGCGATCGACCTGGGCGATGTGACGCTCAGCGCTTCTCTGGCCATCACGGCCGGTGGTGCGGTCAGCGAAAGTGGTGTGTTGAACATTGCCGGCACCAGCCAGTTCACGGCCCTGGGCCAGTCGGTCACATTGGACCGCGCCAATGACTTTGTGGGTGCTGTTCGTGTGACTGCGGCGCAGCTGAGTCTGCGTGACATCAACGCGATCGACTTGGGCGATGTCACGTTAGGCGGCGCTCTGAGCCTTACGGCCGGTGGTGCGGTCAGTGGCAGCGGTGTGTTGAACATTGCCGGCACCAGTCGGTTCACGGCCCTGGGCCAGTCGGTCACGCTGAACAGTGCCAACGACTTTGTCGGTGCGGTGCAGGTGACTGCGGCGCAGCTCAGTCTGCGCGACGCCAACGCGATCGACCTGGGCGATGTCACGCTCAGCGGTTCTTTGAACATCACGGCAGGCGGTGCGGTCAGCGTAAGTGGTGTGTTGAATATTGCCGGTACCAGTCGGTTCACGGCCCTCGGCCAGTCGGTCACATTGGACAGCGCCAACGACTTTGTCGGTGCGGTGCAGGTGACTGCAGCGCAGCTCAGTCTGCGCGACGCCAACGCGATCGACCTGGGC
>CAISLN010000122.1 GCA_903886275.1 uncultured beta proteobacterium
CTCCAGCGCTGGCGGTGCACAAACCATAGACGCATCAGCGACCAGTGGTCCGCTCAACTTCACCTCGACCAATCCGACCGGTGCCATCACGTTTACCGGCGGAACGGGCGACACCAGCTTTACCGGTCTCATGAAAGACGGCGCGCCTACCGTGACCGTTGGAAATGGCACGAACATGATCGACATATTGGTCCTCAGCGGCGCGATTACGGCGACCGCAGGCAATGGCACAAACGCCATCAATGTAGAGACCACGGCAGCGACGGGTGCCATTACGGTCGCCGTGGGCTATGGCAGCAATGCCATCACCGCCATGACCAATGGCGGTGCCATCACCATTGGGACTCAGACGGGTACAGCGCCCGCAGGAGCCGTTGTGACGGAGACCATCAAGGCCTACTCAACCACAGGCGCTGTCACCGTCAACATAGCGACATTAGGCTCGACATTGGCCATTGGCAGCGCCTCCGACCATATCAATATTGAAACCAATACCAACTCTGTGGCGCCCGGTGGTGGCATCACGCTTATTCACGGCTCCAATGGGACTCACAACATCGTTTCAACCACCTACAACAGTGCCATCACGATTGACACGCATGATGGAAATGACACGGTGAGCGCTTCTTCAGGGGGCGGCGCGATTGTGGTCAACACAGGCGCCGGTGACGACACGATTTTTGTGAGCAGTGGCACGGCGGGTGCCACGATTGATGGCGGCACAGGCACCAACAGCATCACCTTGGGTGCGCACTTGACCACCGCAGACACCATCAATGCGCGCACGGCCTATGCCACCCTGGTAACCGGGGCGACCATAGGTCTTGGATTGGCAGATAGCTACCAGTTTGGCGTCACGACAGCCGCCCCCGGCATCGCCAGCTTGACCGGTACCGCTGTCGCCGGCACCACAGCGGCCAGCATCGACGCAAATGGCATCTTGCACTTCACAGGCACGGCGACCAGTACCGGGGCCACTTTTGCCGCTGAGGTGTTGACACTATTGAAGGCAAATGCGAGCACCTATAACAAAGCAGCCTCTTTTGATGATGGGGTCAACCAGTGGGTATTCGTGGCGACGGATGCCAATGCAAGCGGCCGCTACCTGGAGTTGATGGGTTCGCACGATGCTGCCTTTGCGGGCACATCGACCACGTTAGCCGCGCACAAAATTTTTGTCGGGGCTTAACTTGCAAATTGCCTGCCAATATTTGTGCGGTTGGGTCCATTGGCAGGCCTGGTGCGCGGCCCATGCGCCACTGCTAGCATTTTGTGCGGCGTAGGACAGTACACGCTTTTGTCGTCCAAATGCCATGAGCAAGAAAATTTCGTTTGCGTGTCGCCTGCTGCTTCGAAATTTTTGCGATTTACTACCTAGTTACCGGTAGTGACACTACCTGTTTGTGCCAATTGGCAGGTGGGCGTCGGCTAAGCTATGCAGCGGTGTAGGTGCGAAAGTTGTCTGTAGGGGTTCGCCGCTGCTAATAAACGTCTAAAAAGGGCGCAGCACAGCCGTTCTGAAGTGCCGCAGATGCTGCGCATGGACAGGTCTGAAAAAAGCCCTCCCTAAAAAGGCCACGAGTCACTCCCTTGGGGGTCTGGTCCTGCGTTGCAATGGCTCGCCCACCGCCGAGGTTTTTTGTTCCATTTTCCTGCGGTACGGTAGAAGTCGGGAAGAGGGTTTGCGTTATGGATAAACACGAGAAGTTCACGCCATTGCCCCACGGCATGCCAGTTTTTTTTGATGCTGAACTATTCGCTGCAACGCTTAATAAATATGCCATCCCCACTGATTGAGCGCGGGCTCATCTTCATGCTCGGCGCCTGCCTGAGCTCTTTGCTGTTGCTAGCGCATGCGCTAGCAGCGCCTGTGCAGGTCTTGGAGCCGTTGATTTCGGAAGTGCTTGCATCCCATCCGTCACAGAAATCCCAGGCCTTGCTGCTTCAATCGGCGCAGGCCGGGGTGGACAGTGCCCTGTGGCAGTTTTATCCCACGCCATCGGTGTCCGTTGAGCAGGCGAGCACCAGCCCATCAGACCTCTCCTACCAGGGCGACAGCAGCGTCCAAACGCTGAGCCTGAAGCAGCCCCTGTGGACGGGCGGGCGCTTGACTGCGGGCTTGCAAAAGGCGCAGGCCAATATCGCTGTCAGCCAGGCGAGCATGAACGAAGTTCGCCAGCAACTGGCCTTGCGCGTGGTGCAAGGCTACGGTGACTGGATGGGGGCCTATCTCAAAATCTTGGCCAACGAAAAAAGCATGGCCTCGCACATGCGACTGCAGGCCTTGGTCAAGCGCCGCATCCGGGGCGGCATTGCACCCCTTAGCGACCTGAAGCTGGCCATTTCGCGGCTTGAGGCACTCGAATCGGACACGTCGGTGGTGCGCGCCCAACACGACATTGCCTTGGCCCGTTTGGGCCAGTTGCTGGGTCACCCGCTGGCGCCCGGCGCGCTGGCCTTGGCCACAGCCCGCGGGCTGGGCGCTGGAATGCCCGCCTTGCTGGACCAGGCCTTGGCTATCTATCCGGGTCTGCTCAAGGCGAAGTCGCTGGCCAAGGTGCAAGAGTCCGTCATGGCAGAGCGACAGGCTGATGTATTGCCTGAGGTGTATTTGCGCGCCGAGCAGCAATATGGCAATTTTTCTTACCGGGGTGGCGCGCCCGAGAGTCGATTATTTATTGGCGTAAGCAGCCGCTTTGGTGCCGGACTGTCGGGCCTGTCTGCTATCGAAGGCGCCAAGGCGCAGTACCTCGCGGCCTTGGAAGAGGTCGAGGCGCAGGGCCGTATCGTCAGTGAACAGGTGCTGGCCGACTACGCCTTGGCCGCCTCCACCATGGACCGATTGGATGCCCTGCAAGCCTCGATCAGGGCGGCGCAGGAAGTGGCACTCTCCTACGACCGGCAATTCTTGGCGGGGCGCAAGACCTGGCTCGATGTGATGAACGCGGCACGCGAATTGGCGCAGACCGAAGTTCAGTTGGCCGATGTGGAGTCCGCGCAAGTGGTGGTGACCTGGCGCTTGGCGATTTATACCCAGGGCCTGACGGCTGTACTTGAGGCTCAGCCATGACCCTGCTTCCCTGCCTGGCGCGCATTGCCCAGTTGCAAAACGAAACGGTGGACCGCTTTGCCTTGCAAGAAGCCGTCGATGCGGCCCTGTCCTCGACCGCCACCCAGGCACAGGCGCAACTCAAGACCGTCACGGCGCATTTGCTGGTGCCCGAGGCACGTTGGCTGAAGGTGCCCCATGTCTCTATGGTGCCGGCGCTGCTGTATTGCGCAACCGACCTGCAAGGCAACACGCAAAGAGGGCATTGGGGTGTGCTGCGCGGCAAAGACGCCCAGGGCCAGTGGATCAGTGAGTGGTGGGACAGCAAGACCAACCGCTGGTGCGAACGCTCCGATGCCAAGCTGATAGGCCACGAAGTAGCCACCTTGAAGCTGGTAAAGCCCTTTGTGGCCACCAACAGTCCTTTGTACCGGTTGATACTGGATGAAATTTTTGCCCATCACAAGCTCATACGCGAAGCCATTCTTGGCAGTTTGATGATCAATGCGATTGCCTTGGGAACCTCCATGTACAGCATGCAGGTCTACGACCGGGTGGTGCCCACGGGTGCCTCGCAAACATTGCTGGTGCTCACGCTGGGCGTGTTGGCTGCGGTTCTGTTTGAGTTCGTTGCCAAGGGGGTTCGCGCAGACCTCTACGAGCGACTGGTTGACCTGGTGGACCAGCGGCTGTCGCGCACCGTCTACTTGCGTTTCCTGTCCATCCGGGTGGACCAATTGCCCCAGAGCGTGGGTGCCTTGGCCGGGCAGATGCGTGGCTACGAAACGGTGCGCGGCTTCTTCACATCGGTTACGACCAATTTGCTGGTCGATGCCCCCTTTGCGTTTGTCTTTACGCTGCTCATCTGGTCCATAGCCGGTTCTCTGGCCTTCGTGCCCCTGACCTTTTTCTTTTTGTCGATCGCCATTGGTCTGTACTACCACCGCAAGGTGGATTCCTTTGCCACCAAGGCCATGGCGGCGGCCAATCAAAAAACGGGCTTGCTGGTGGAGACCATCGAAGGCGCCGAAACCATCAAGAGCGGGCAGGGCGGCTGGCGCATGCTGTCGCGCTGGATGCAAACCACGGACGACGCCCGCGATTCCGATCTGCAAATGCGCAAGCTCAGCGAACATTCACAGCATGTGACGGCCGCCTTTCAACAGGTGTCTTACATTGTGTTGGTCGCCCTCGGTGCGCTCATGATCACCAGGGGCGAACTCACCATGGGCGCCTTGATTGCCTGCTCCATCTTGTCGGGCCGCGTGCTCGCCCCGGTGGCCACGATTCCCAATCAGTTGATGCAATGGGCGCACACCAAATCGGCGCTCAAGGGGCTGGACCGGCTCTGGGCCCTGCAAGATGACCACCATGGTCAGGCGCAACCGGTATTGCTTGCCCACATCCGCGGCGCCTACCGCTTCGAAGGCGTGAGCGCGCGCTATGGTGCCAACAATGCGCTGACTATTCCTGCCCTGAGCATTCGCGCCGGCGAAAAGGTGGGCATTCTCGGCCCGGTTGGCGCGGGCAAGACCACCTTGTTGCGCCTTCTGTCTGGCATGTACAAACCCCAGGAGGGGCGCATCCTGCTCGACGATATCGACCTGGCCCATATCGCCAAGCCCTCCCTGGCCGAGCAAATGGGTTACGTGCAGCAAGACGGGCGTTTGTTTTCTGGCACCCTGCGTGACAACCTGATTTTGGGGCAGCTCGATCCGGGCGACGAACGCATACTGCAGGTGGCCCGCCAGACGGGTCTGCTGCAAGCGGTCATTACGACCCACCCCAAGGGATTGCAGCAGGAAATATTCGAAGGCGGCAGTGGCCTGTCGGGGGGGCAGCGCCAACTCGTCAACCTCACGCGGGCGTTTTTGCGCGCTCCACGCATCTGGCTGCTCGACGAGCCCACCGCCTCTATGGATGGCGCTCTCGAGTCGCATGTCACCCAAGCGCTGCACGCGGCACTCCATCCCGAAGACACCTTGGTGTTGGTGACGCACAAGCCCGAGATGCTGGCCCTGGTCGATCGGGTCATCGTCATTGCCAACCACCAAATTGTCATGGACGGACCCAAGGCGCAATTTTTGCAAAGCCCGCAAACACCACCACAGGTCCCACAAGGGCAACTGGCATGAAGACAAGCTCCCTTTACCAAGAAACGGGCCGCGTTTCCATGACCACGCTGCTCTTGATCGGACTGAGCGCGTTTGTGCTTTGGGCCGCCCTGTTCAAGATTGACCAGACGGTGCGTACTCAGGGCCAACTGATTCCTATCGCGCGCACCCAGGTGATTCAAGCCGCCGATGGCGGCGTTCTGTCGCGCATCCTGGTGCAAGAGGGGCAAACCGTCGTTGCCGGACAGGCCCTGGCAGAGCTGGAGCGCGATCGCTCCAATGCGTCTTACGAGGAAAGCCGCGCCAAGAATATGGCGCTGTCGGCCGGGTTGATTCGTGCCCAGGCCGAGGCCAGTGAGAGGCAGCCCAACTTCGATGCAAAGTTTCAGGAATTCCCGGAATTTGTGGCCGTGCAACGTGCGCTCTACAACCAACGCAAACGCAGCTTGCAAGAAGAACTGGCGACCCTGAAAGACGCGCTCGACATGGCGCAAGACGAATTGAAAATGAACGACGCCTTGCTGGTCACGGGCGATATCAGCCGCCTCGATGTCATGCGTGCCAAGCGCCAGGTGGGTGAGTTGCAGGGCCGGATCAATGCCGTGCGCAACAAGTATTTGCAAGAGGCGCGCCAAGAGGCCACCAAGCTGGCCGAAGATCTCTCGACCAGCCGCTACAAACTCCAAGAGCAGCAAAGCATCCTGAGTCACACCGTCTTGAGCGCGCCGGTAGCCGGTGTTGTCAAATACCTCAAGGTCACCACCATCGGTGGCGTTCTGCGCACGGGCGATGAGTTGATGCAAATTTCGCCCACCGATGGCGACCTCGTCATCGAGGCCAAGATCAATCCGGCCGATATCGGGCAGCTCAAACCCGGTCTGCCCGTTGCCATCAAACTCGATGCCTTCGATTACTCGGTGTATGGCAGCCTCACGGGCACGCTGAGCTACATCAGTTCGGACACACTGACCGAACAGGCTGCCAATGGCCAGGCCAGCACCTACTACCGGGCCCAGGTCCGACTGGACCCGAAATCTGCCACCACCAACCCCAAGTTAGTGGATGTGGCGCTCAAGCCCGGCATGACCGCCACGGTCGATATCCAAACCAATAGCCGTTCCGTATTGGAGTACCTGGCCAAGCCTGTATTCAAGGCTTTCGGCGGGGCAATGCACGAACGCTGATCCAACCTAAGGGAAAAAATGGCTACCGCTGCAACCACCACCAGTCTCGCATTCCTTAACGGAAAAACGTTGCAAGCCCTCCAAGCGGGCAAGGCCAACAGCTTCAAGGCCAAATCGGGCGAGCATTACCGGGTGGTCCAAACCGGTGAAGGCGGCGCCCAATTGCTGGACGATGTCATCGCCAAGCGCTCCGGTGACGATTTGAAGCTCAGCTATTCCGAAGGCACGCAGGTCACGCTAGAAGGCTACTACGTCGAATGCAAGGCCAAGACCGCTTGTGACATCACCTTGCCAGGCCAAGACAGTGCGGGCTACAGGCTCGCTGGCGATGGTGTTGCCGGTACCAGCTTGGACGACGGCACCAATCTGGTTTATGCGCACGGCAGCCAGGATGCATTGATGGGCATGTCGCGAGGCAATAGCGCCCTGCTGCAGGAACTGGCGGGCTTGCCACCCGGTCCGATCAGCTATGCGCCCGAGGCTTCGATGGGCACGGAACGTTTGCTGACACTTGGCGGCCTTACGGCGCTGAGCGCATTTGCCCTCGGTTCCCTTGGTGGCGGTGGTGGGGGTGCCGCTCCCGCTCCCGCTCCCGCTCCCGCTCCCGCTCCCGCTCCCGCTCCCGCTGAGGCAGCCAAGGACGCCACTGCGGCGGCAAACTTGACGGCGTACACCGCGGCCAAGGGCGTGGTCACTACCGACGTTACGGGGGCCAGCACCGACCCAGCGACCGCAGCAACTGCCTTGGCCGCTGTGAACACAGCCGCCACGGCCACAGCGGCCATCACCGCTGCGCAAAAGTGGGTCACTGATGCGGCCAAGCAAAGCGCCGACACCGCGCTGCAAAACACGGCCGCTGCTGCGCTCAAGGCTGGCGCTGTGGCGACTGTGAGTACCTTGGACGACGCGGCCGCCAGCGTGGCTATGTTTGACGCGGCCACAGCCACCACGGCAGCTGCCGACAACGCAACCGCTGCAAATGCGGCGCTGGTAGCCGCCAATTTGGCTCAGAGCAACTTGATTGCCGCGGCAGTGCACAACCTGGTTGACGGCACCATTGTTGCCGGTCCGGTGCTGGCCGGAAACGACTTGTCCGTGGACCTGTTCCAGGCCGATGGCAAAACCCAGTTGGGCTTGCGCGCCCAGGTCGGCAGCACAGGCGCTTTCAGCATCGATGTGGGTAGCTACACCGGTGTGGTGATTGCCAAGGTTGTGAATGGTGGTGCCACGTTGGACTACATGGACGAAGCAAGTGGCAAGGCAACGAACTTGAGCGCCAACCTGATGGCGATGGGGGTGGCCAAAGCGGGCACGGCGACCGTCATCAATATCAACGCACTGACCAGCATCGCCGTAGCCAACGCAGTTGCCAGCACCGCAGTGATGACAGAGACCCTGGCCACCCAGACCAATGCGGCAGTGGCCAACGCCTTTGGCTTGACCGACCTGGTAGGCACGGTCGCTGTCACCACGGTGAATGCAGCCGGCACGGCCAACGCCAACTACACGCCAGATGCATTGACCGAGGCTGAAAAATACGGTGCCGTTCTGGCGGCCCTGTCGGGCGTGGATGGCGCCAACGGTGGAAACATGCAAACCACCATTGACAGTCTTGTCAGTGGAGCCACTGTGTCTGGCAGCACAGGCACGCTCAGCCAATCAGCGATGGCCGCCGTTATTTTGGGCGCCAGCAATGCGGCGGCCCATTCGAATGGCACGCTGGCCACCGGTTTGACGGCCGTCGTCTCAACGCTGCTCAATACCCCCGAGGCAGCTAAAGACGCCACCGCAGCAGCCAGCCTTGCTGCCTACCTTGCTGCAAAGGGCGTGGTGGCCACCGACGTTGCTGGTGCGAGCGCCGACCCCGTGACTGCGTTAAGCGCTCTGGCCGCAGTAAGCACAGCCGCCACGGCCACAGCGGCCATCGCTGCCGCGCAAAAGTGGGTCACTGATGCGGCCCAGCAAAGCAGTGACACCGCGCTGCAAAGCACGGCCGCTGCTGCGCTCAAGGCTGCCACTGTGGCGACTGTGAGTACCTTGGACGACGCGGCCGCCAGCGTGGCTATGTTTGACGCGGCCACAGCCACCACGGCAGCTGCCAGCAATGTGATCGCAGCGAATGCGGCACTGGCAGCGGCCAATTTGTCGCAGAGCAAGCTGATGGCCTCCGAGGCAGCCAAGGACGCCACCGCAGCAGCCAGCCTTGCGGCCTACAACATGGCCAAGGGCGTGGTGGCCACCGACGTCGTTGCTGCGAGCGCAGATGCCGCGATCGCGGTGACCTCCTTGGCCGCAGTGAGTACGGCCACTACTGCCACAGCGGCCATCATCGCTGCGCAAAAGTGGGTCACTGGTGCGGCCAAACAAAGCACCGACGCTGCGCTGCAAAACACGGCCGCCGCTGCGCTCAAGGCGGCCTCTGTGGCCACAGTGAGCACCTTGGATGACGCGGCCGCGACTGCGGCCTTGTTTGACGCGGCCACAGCCGCAGCGGCCAACAATGCGATCGCAGCGAATGCTGCATGGACAGCCGCCAATCAGGCGCAGACCAACCTGACTGCACCTGAGTCTGCTAAGGACGCCACCGCTGCAGCCAGCCTTGCGGCCTACAACATGGCCAAGGGCGTGGTGGCCACCGACGTCACGGGTGCGAGCGCCGATGCAGCGACCGCAGCAACTACCCTGGGCGCCGTGGGCACAGCCGCCACGGCCACAGAGGCCATTGTTGCCGCGCAAAAGTGGGTCGATGATGCGGCCAAGCAAAGCACCGACACCGTGCTGCAAAACACGGCTGCTGCTGCGCTCAAGGCTGTCGCTATGGCGACGGTCAGCACCTTGGATGACGCGGCCGCCAGCGCGGCCCTGTCTGACGCGGCCACAGCCACCGCAGCAGCGGCTAACAACGCTGTTGCAGCGAATGCGGCATTGGCAGCGGCCAATCTGGCTTTGACCAACCTGACTGCACCCGAGACGACCAAGGACGCCACCGCTGCCGCCAACCTTGCTGCCTACCTTGCTGCAAAGGCCGTGGTGACCACCGACGTTGCTGGTGCGAGCACCGACCCAGCGACCGCAGTGAGCACCCTGGGCGCAGTGAGTAATCCCGCCACGGCCACAGCGGCTACCGCGGCTGCCCAAAAGTGGGTCATTGATGCGGCCAAGCAAAGCACCGACACCGTGCTGCAAAACACGGCTGCTGCTGCGCTCAAGGCTGCCGCTGTGGCCACAGTGAGCACCTTGGATGACGCGGTCGCCAGCGCGGCTATGTCTGACGCGACCACTGCCACCACGGCTGCTGCCAACAACGCGATCGCTGCGAATGCGCTGCTGGTGCTCGCACAAAATGCCAGCGCAGCCGCCAACCTTGTGGCGTACAACGCGGTCCATCTGGTGGTCACTACCGACCTCACGGGTGCCAGCACCGATTCAGCGACTGCGGCGACCGCCCTGGCCGCAGTGAGCACAGCTGCCACGGCCACAGCGGCTATCGCTGCCGCGCAAAAGTGGGTCACTGATGCGGCCAAGCAAAGCACCGACACTGCGCTGCAAAGCACGGCTGCTGCTGCGCTCAAGGCAGCCACTCTTGCCACAGTGAGCACCTTGGACGACGCGGCTGCGGCGACGGCTATGTTTGACGGGGCCCTGGCCACCATAGCCGCAGCCAACAACCTGATCGCAGCGAATGCGGCGCAGTTGCTTGCCCAGACTGCGCAGAGCAACCTGACTGCCTCCGAGGTTTCCAAGGATGCCGCCGCTGCAGCCAACTTGACGGCGTACAAGCTGGCCCAGGGTGTGGTCGCCACCGACGTTGCAGGTGCCCGCACCGATCCAGAGAGCACCGTAAGCGCTTTGGCCGCAGTGAACACAGCCGCCACGGCCACAGAGGCCATTGCCGCCGCCCAAAAGTGGGTCGCTGATGCGGCCAAGCAAAGCACCGACACCCTGCTGCAAAGCATGGCCGCCGCTGCGCTCAAGGCTGGCGCTGTGGCGACTGTCAGTACCTTAGATAACGCGGGCGCAACTGCGGCTATGTCTGACGCGGCCACAGCCACCACTGCGGCTTCCAACAACGCGATCGCAGCGAATGCGGCATTGGCAGCGGCCAACCAGGTGCAGACCAACCTGACTGCACCCGAGGCAGCCAAGGGCGTCACCGCAGCCGCCAACCTGAGCGACTACAACGCGGTCAAGGTTGCGGTGGCCGCCGACGTTGCTGGTGCGAGCGCCGACCCAGCGACCGCAGTAATCGCTCTGGCCGCAGTGAGCACAGCCGCCACGGCCACAGCGGCCACAGCTGCCGCGCAAAAATGGGTCGTTGACGCGGCCAAGCAAAGCACCGACACCCTGCTGCAAAGCATGGCCGCTGCTGCGCTCAAGGCCGTCACTGTGGCGACTGTTAGCACCTTGGATGATGCGGGTGCCATCGTGGCCATGTATGACGCGGCCACAGCCACCACGGCAGCTGCCAATAACGCGATCGCGGCGAATGCGGCATTGGCAGCCGCCAACCTGGCGCAGAGCAACCTGACCGCCCCCGAGGCGACCAAGGACGCCGCCGCAGCAGCCAACCTTGCTGCGTACAAGCTGGCCAAGGGTGTGGTGGCCACCGACGTTGCGGGTGCAAGCACCGACCCAGCGAACACAGTCAGCGCCTTGGCCGCAGTGAGCACGGCCGCAACGGCTACAGCGGCTACCGCTGCCGCGCAAAAGTGGGTCGATGATGCGGCCAAGCAAAGCACCGACACTGCGCTGCAAAGCACCGCCGCCGCTGCGCTCAAGGCTGTCGCTGTGGCCACGGTGAGCACCTTGGATGACGCAGGCGCGACTGCGGCGATGGCTGACGCAGCCACAGCCACCACGGCAGCGGCCACCAACGCGATCGCAGCGAATGCGGCATTGGCAGCCGCCAATCAGGCACAGAGCAACCTGACGGCTCCCGAGTCAACCAAGGATGCCAACGCTGCTGCCAACTTGAGCGCCTACAACGCGGTCAAGGTTGTGGTGGCCGCCGACGTTGCTGGTGCGAGCGCCGATGCTGCGACCGCTGTGACCGCCCTGGGTGCCGTGAGCACGGCCGCCAAGGCCACAGAGGCCATCGTTGCTGCCCAAAAGTGGATCACGGACGCGGCCCAGCAAAGCACCGACACCCTGCTGCAAAGCATGGCCGCTGCTGCGCTCAAGGCTGGCGCTGTGGCGACTGTTAGCACCTTGGATGATGCGGCCGCCAACGTGGCTGTGTCGGATGCGGCCACAGCCGCGGCGGCAGCTGCCAACAACGCGATCGCAGCGAATGCGGTACTGGTGCTCGCGCAAACTGCCAGTGCAGCAGCCAACCTGACGGCCTATAACGCGGTCAAGCTGGTGGTCACTAGCGACGTTGCTGGTGCAAGCACCGACCCTGCGGCCGCTGCAACAACGCTGGCTCTTGCGAAGACTGCTGCCACGGCCACAGCGGCCATCGTTGCCGCCCAAAAGTGGATCGCCGACGCGGCCCAACAAAGCGCCGATACCGCGCTGCAAAACACGGCCGCCGTTGCGCTCAAAGCCTCCACTGTTGCCACTGCCAGCACCGCGGATGACGCAGCCGCCACTACGGCCATGTCGGACACGGCCACGGCCACCACGGCTGCTGCCAACAACGCGATCGCTGCGAATGCGGCATTGACGGCCGCCAATCTGGTGCAGAGCAACCTGGTTGCCGCCGAGGCAGCCAAGGATGCCACTGCGGCATCCAACCTTGCTGCGTACCTTGCTGTCAAGGGCGTGGTGGCCACCGACGTCACGGGTGCCAGCACCGATTCAGCGACTGCGGCCACCGCGCTGGCCGCAGTGAGTACAGCCACTACCGCCACAGCGGCCATCGCTGCCGCGCAAAAGTGGGTCACTGATGCGGCCCAGCAAAGCACCGACACCGCACTGCAAATCACGGCTGCTGCTGCGCTCAAGACTGCCGCTACGGCGACTGCCAGCACCTTGGATGACGCGGCCGCCAACGTGGCCATGTCTGACGTGGCCACAGCCATCACGGCGGCTTCCAACAACGCGACCGTAGCCAATGCAGCGCTGCTGCTTGCACAAACTGCGCAGACCAACCTGACTGCACCCGAGGCAGCTAAGGACGCCAACGCTGCCACCAACCTTGCTGCCTACCTTGCTGCCAAGGTTGTGGTGGCCGCCGATGTCGCTGGTGCGAGCGCTGATGTAAACGCCGCTCTGACCGCAATTGCTGCAGTGAGAACAGCTGCCCAGGCCGCCGTGAGCACAACTGCATTGACCACAGCGGCCACAGCTGCCGCCCAAAAGTGGGTGGCCAACGCTGCCAAGCAAAGCACCGACACGGCGCTGCAAAGCACGGCTGCCGCTGCGCTCAAGGCTGCCGCTGTGGCAACTGTAAGCACCTTGGATGACGCGGCCGCCACTACGGCCATGTCGGACACGGCCACGGCCACCACGGCGGCGGCCAATAACGCGGGCGCAGCGAATGCGGCATTGGCAACGGCCAACTACCTTGGTTACAACGCTTTGATAGCGCCCGATATCGTTGACTTCAAGGCGCAACAACTCACTGCGATGACGGCTACCGCTGCCGTGGTCGATACCAGCACCCTGGCAACAGCGCTCACGAATGCCAATGCCTTCTTGGTCTCTGCGCAAAAGTTGTTCAATGACGCCACGGCTGAAAAAGCAGCGGCCGTAGCCCTGGGGCTTGCTGGCCGTACCACTGCAGCGGCATATGGGACGAACGCCAGTACCGACTTGGCAGACGCGAGCGCCAACCTGATCACGGCGCAAAAAATGAAGGCCAATGTGGACAGTCTCACGGCTGTTTATAACGGCACCATTTACCCTTTAACGATTGCAGCAGCCCCTGGCGCTAGCGTCGCCGGACAAACCGCAGATTCAAGCAAATCCAATGTTTTGTTCCTCAACTCCGACTTCAATGCGGCCACCATTGCCATGGTGGACACTGACTTTGCCAACAAGACCCATATGCAAACCGTACTGGTGGGGACTACAGGCAATGTGATCGGTTCCGGTGCACAAACTTACACGTTGGGGACGAATTACAGTGCGACGGGCGCTAGCAATTTTGTTGCAAGCTCAAGCAGCGGCAGCATGGCGATTGATGCTTCAGCCACCGTTGGTGCGGGGTCGTTCATGGCCAATGCGGTCGGTGGCGCCCTCACGTTTACAGCGAAAGATCAAAACGTCACTTACAACGGCAACACGCAATCGGGGGCGGTCACAGTCAATGCGGGCAATGGCAATGACTCTATCCATGCCTTGTCGTTGTTGGCGGGGGTGGAGATTACTTTGGGCAATGGAAACAACGACGTCAAGGCCCAAGCGACAGCATCAGGCGCAGTGACTTTGAGTTTGGGCTCTGGCATCAATACGGTTGAAGCGAGCGCCAACAGCGGTGCAGTCAGCATCACGACGGGAGCAAGCAGCGAGACTTTGCATGCCAACACCTTGGCAGGCGCTATCAATATCAATGTAGGGACATTGACCAATGGTGTGGCAGCGGATGTGGTCACTATGGATGCCAACGCAGGCGGCAGTGGGGCTATCCTCATCACAGGGGGCCATGCGAGCACCACGATCAATGCAAGCTCCAATAGTGGCGCCATCACGATCAGCGAGGGCAACGGCAGCGACACCATCAACGCAGCCACCTTTTCCGGCAGCATCACCATTACCGCGGGCAATGGCGGCGACACCATTAGCACCTCCACAGGATTCGGCGCCGTGCACATCACTACGGGCAGCGGGAACGACCATGTCACCATGGTCAGCATGATGGGCGGCGGAATTGTCGATGCCGGTGGTGGCATCAACACCATTGAACTGTCGGCGCACACAGGCCAGAGAGACACGGTGGTGGCCTTGACAGCCAGTGCGACCCTGGTCACCGGCGCGACGATAGGTGCAGCCCTGGCTGATCTTTACCAGTTTGGTGCGACCGCTGCCGCAAGCCTGAGTAGCACCGCCGAAACAAGCGTTGCAGGTACCACTGCAGCAAGCATCAGCACAGCCGGTATCTTGTCCTTCACTGGCGCAGCAAGCCATACCGGCGCGACTTTTGCCGCCGAAGTCTTGACGTTTTTGAAGTCCACACCTGCTGAGTTTGGCAAGGCGGTGTCTTACGACGATGGCGCCAACCAGTGGTTGTTTGTGGCGGACTCGGCCAGTGCGGGTCGCTATATCGAGTTGATAGGCTCCCATGATGCGGCCTTTGCCGGCGCTTCCACCACGGCTGCGGATCACACGATTTTTCTGGGCGCTTAGGGGCCGGGCCCTGCATGAACCGCTGGTGCCCAGCGCCGCCTTGCCGCAGGAGCCCGTTGCCCACCCGCCTGAATCGGGCTGGCGTTACTGTGGTTTATGCAGCGCCTATGCGGGCAATGGTCTCTATCACCCGGTCCTGCTCTTCGGGGGTGAGTTCCGGGTAGATCGGCAGGCACAGCACCTGCTGTGCAGTGGCCGTGGCCACGGGCAGGTTCTGGGCATGGGCCGAGGGCAGGCCCCGGTACATGGGGAAGTCCGATATCAGGGGATAGAAGTACCTTCTGGCAAAAATGTTGTCCCGCTTCAGGGCCTCGTAGAGCGCGTCGCGGCTGCAGCCAAAGTCCTTGCCCACCAGGACTGGAAAGTAGGAGTAGTTGGCCTGCACACCCTGGGCAGGCGCCGGGCAGTGGATGCCGCGCACACTGGTCAGGCGGCTGCGGTAGCTGGCATCGATGGCCTGGCGGGCTTCGATGGCGCGGTCTATGTATTGCAACTGCAGCAGGCCCAGGGCCGCATTGAACTCGCTCATCTTGCCGTTGATGCCAGGCGCCACCACCGTGACCTCATCGACAAATCCGAAATTTTTCAGGTGGTCAATGCGCTGCTTGGTCTTTTCGTCCTGGCAAATAATGGCGCCGCCCTCGAAGGTGTTGAACACCTTGGTGGCATGAAAGCTCAGCACCGACAGGTCGCCATGCTGCAGCACGCTGCCCCGTTCGGTGCGCACGCCAAAGGCATGGGCAGCGTCGTAGATGACCTTGAGGTTGTAGTTGTCCGCAATCCTTTGAATCGCCTCCACATCGCAGGGCCGGCCGTAGCAATGCACCGGCATGATGGCGGTGGTCTGGGGCGTGATGGCTGCCTCGATTTTTTGCGGGTCCAGGTTCAGCGTGACCGGGTCAATGTCCGCAAACACCGGCTTGATGCCGTTCCACAGCAGCGAGTGCGAGGTGGCCACAAAGGAGTAGGGCGTGGTGATCACCTCGCCGGTGATGCGCAGGGCCTGCAGCGCCGTGATCAGCGCCACGGTGGCGTTGGCAAACAGGGCCAGGTGCTGCACGCCCAGGTGCTCGGCCAGCTCCTTTTCCAGCCTCGCGTGGTTGGGGCCGCCGTTGGTGAGCAGCTTGCTGTCCCAGATCTGGCGCAGGTAGGGAATGAATTCCTCCAGCGGCGGGAGATAGGGCTGGGTGACGTAGATTTTTTTGTTCATAAGTTCAGCGCGCTTTCAGTCAGCTGCGGCATCTTGTGCCATGCGGTCCCATGCAAGCACGGGGCTTAAGTAGCCGGTCATGCAATGGGTGGAGAGGCCGGGCAGCGGTGTCAAGAGCACGCGCTGCCTTTCTTCTGACAGTTTGTTGAAGAAGTAGTAGTCGGGCAGACCCTGGGACAGGATGTCGTAGTCGGCCTCCAACGTGCGCCGCTCCATCAGGTAGGAGGCGCAGCTCGAAGGCGCGGTGCGCCAATGGTGGCTGGCACTGTGCAGCACCTTGGAGCGCAGGTCCTCGTACATGGCGTAAATGTACTTGTCCTGGTGGTCGTAGAGCGAGAGGTATTGAAACGCCATGCCGCTGTCAAACGCCTCCAGCACCTTGCTGACCCAGCCGTCCTGGTGCAGGTAGTCGTTTTCCAGCATGTAGATCACATCCTGGGGCTGCAGCGCCTCGGTCTGCGCCAGGTGCAGCGTGATCAGCGAAGAGTTCTTGTCCGACCCACCGGCAATCAGGCGCACCTTCAAGGGCAGCGCCGGGTTGGCGCAGTACTTGGCGATGAAGTCGTCCTGGAAATCTTCCACCGTGCCGTCGTAGATGATGTGGACCGTCACCCGGGAGGCCTGCGGGTCGCGCAGCAGGGTCTTCATCAAATTGCGAAAGCAGTTCTCGTGGCTGAACCATTCCGGCCTGGCCTTGTTGGGGTCGCGGCTGTTTTTGTCGGTTTTGATGTGCACATGGCGGTAGTAAATGTGCAGCGTGCGGGGTGTGGGTGGCGTGGCCATAGGCTTGTCTGTTGCTCGGTCTATCAGCCCAGCGCCGCTGGGGCCAGGCCGGCCATGCGCCGCTCATGCATGGCGGTGTACACCTGCTCCAGATGGCGGCAAAAGCGCTGCGTGTCAAAAAGGGGCTGTGTGGCGCGGTTGGCGATGAGGCGCTGCTTGATGGCGGCCAGTCTTGCGGGGGTCCGTGCCAGATCGGTCGCCAGCGACTCGTAGTCTTCTATGGAGGTGGTCACCAACTCTTCAAGACCTACCGCGCACAGCAGGCTGCCCGCAACGCGGGACGGAAAGGCGCTGCCCTGGCAGGTGAGCACCGGCAGGCCGGCCATCAGGGCATCGGCCGCAGTGGTGTGGGCGTTGTAGGGGCTGGTATCCAAAAACAGGTCGGCCTGGCGGTAGCGCGCCAGGTGGTCTTCCACCAGCGGCACGCGGGAGGCAAACACCAGCCGCTCGGGTGCGATGCCCAACGCTTGGGCCTGCGAGCGCAGATTTTTTTGCGCCGTCTCGCCGCGCGACACCAGCCACAGCACGCTGCCGGCCACCTTTTGCAGCAGGCGCATCCAGACGGCAAACACCGGAGGCGAAATTTTGTAGTCGTGGCTGAAGGAGCAAAACACAAAGCCTTCTTGCGGCAGGCCGCATTCGGCCCGGCTCGGGGTGCGCTCGGCAATGCGAACCGAGTTGTCGGTGGGCAGGTAGCTGTCGGGCAGGTAGGCCACCTGTTCGCTGAAGAACGGCTGGTTGGCCTCGGGAATCACCTGGCGGTCGGCGATGATGTAGTCGTAATAGCCCACGCCCATGGAGCCCGGATAGCCCAGGTAGTTCACCTGCACCGGAGCCGGTCGGTGGCCAAAAATAGCGGTGCGGGTGTCCGAGGTATAGCCGCCGAGGTCCACCGCGATATCCACTTCGAGTTCGCGCATCAGCCTTGCGATCTGCTCTGCGCCCATGTCCTTGGCGTCTATGAAACGGTCAAAGGACTGGAGCATGCGTCCACGCAGGCGGCTCTGGTCGTCAATGCCCAGCGAGATGGCGATGGTCTCAAAGCGGCTCTTGTCGTGCTGCTCAAAAACGCCCGCCATCAGGTGGCCCACCGGATGCTCGCGCAGGTCGGGCGAGACATAGGCCAGGCGGATCTTGTCGTGCTGGTAGGTCTCGCCGCTCCAATAGACCCGGTTGCTGGGCGGGCAGTAGTGCTTGGCAAATACCGTGGCCGCGCTCAGATGGTCTGCGGCCTGGTCCGAGGCCGACATAAAGGCCAGCGACTTGCACACGCGCTTGCCGGCACGCACACCGGCGACTATCTTTTCTGACAGTGCCTGCATATCGCGCCAATCGCAGATATGCATGCGCTCATAAAACAGCAGGCCCAGGCCGTAGTCGTAGTCGGGAGCGATCTGGGTCAACCGGTCGAACATGGCGATCGCCTGTTCGCTTTCTTTGAACTCGGTTAGCAAAATGCCGCAGTTGGCCAGCGCGCCGGTGTGCTCCGGGTTGATTTGCAGGATGCGGTTGAAGCGCGTCAGCGCCTCATGGTGGCGAAACATGCTGCGCAGCAGCGCGCCGCTGTTGAGCAGCACATCGACAAAATCGGGCTGTATCTCCAGCGCCTTGTCGAAGCTTTTCAGTGCCTCGGTCTTTTTGTCCATGGCCTGCAAAATGGCGCCGTGCAAATACCACAGCGGCGCAAAGCCGGCGGCCACAGCCACGCCGCGTGCGGCCAGGTCCAGCGCGCCAGCCAGGTCGCCGGCCTGCATGCGCATCAGGCTGAGCGAGTACAGCGCATGGGCATTGGCGCTGTCTGCGGCCAGCACCTGCTCAAAGGCAGCAACCGCTTCAAGGGTCTTGCCGGCACCTTGGAGTTCGATGGCGCGTATCAGCAGGGCAGTCAAGGGCATGGTGGGGTCTTGGTGTGGGTGGTGGGGTCAAGCGCACAGATGTTCTTCGGTCAGGCCGCCTATGTGGTTGAGCACAGACTGCTGCCCCACCATACCGCAGACCCTGGGGTCCAGCGCCTTGACCCGGATGCGCGCCAGCAGCGCCGGGTCGGACAGGCTGGCCTCCAGCAGCCAGCTGCCAAAGCCGCCGTCCAGCAGATGGTCTTCCACCGTGCGCACCTGCGCAAAGCGCTGCACCTGCTGCGCTTGCAGGGCCTTGGTGCCCATGCCCCACAGCGGCAGGGAGTGCACCGCATGCAGGCAGGGCGCCTGTGCCCGGTCCACCAGTTGGGTGACCCGTTCGAGTGCGGCACCGGTGCTCAAAAAGGTGGTGTCGCTGCCGCGCCCGGCGCGCACCTGCAGCCATTGACCGGGTGCAACCTGTGGCACCTCGGCATGCTGGCAGGGCTCACCGGCCTTGCCCAAACGCAGATAGGAGGGCTGCGGGTTGGCCACCAAGTAGCGCATGCAGGCACGCACCTCCATAGGGTCGCCGGGTGCGGCTATCAGCATGTTCGGAAAGGAGCGCATCAGGGCATAGTCCTGCACCGCGTGGTGGGAATAGCCCATGGCCCCATAGGCCAGGCCGCCGCCTACCGACACCACCGTGACCGGCAGCCGGTGGTAGTCCACATCGTTGCGGATTTGTTCGGCGCAGCGGAAGGTGGGGAAGTTGGCAATCGAGTAGGTGAAGACGTGGTAACCCTCGGAGGCCATGCCCGCAGCCAGACCGGTCATGTTTTGCTCGGCCACCCCTGCGTTGATGAACCGGTCCGGAAAACGGTCTGCAAAAGGTTCAATGACCGAATAGCCCAAGTCGCCAACGACCAGGGCAATGTGCTCGTGAGCGGCAGCGAGGCTGACCAGCTCGTCTAGGAAGGCATTGCGCATGGTGTTTACCTGTTCAGTTCTGCCAGTGCCTGGGCCAGTTGGTCTTCTGTGGGTGTCTTGTAATGCCACTCGACCTTGTTTTCCATGAAGCCCACGCCCTTGCCCTTGGTGGTGTGGGCGATCAGCATCGATGGCTTGCCAGGCTCCCAGGGCACGGCGTCTAGTGCCTCCTGAATTGCCTGGTGGTCATGGCCGTCCACCTCGCGCACGCTCCAGCCAAAGGCCCTGAATTTCCCGGCGAAAGGTTCCAGCGACAGGGTGTCGTTGGTGCTGCCCAGGCTTTGGAGCTTGTTGTAATCCACGATGGCAATCAGCTTGTCGAGCTTGTGGTGGCTGGCAAACAGGCAGGCCTCCCAGTTGCTGCCTTCATCCCACTCCCCATCGCTGAGCAGCACAAAGGTGCGCCAGGCCTGCAGGCGCCGCTTTGCCGCCATGGCCTTGCCCACACCAAAGGGCAGGCCGTGTCCCAGCGAACCGGTGGAGAACTCCACGCCGCGCACCTTGTGGCTGATGTGCGCCATGAAGACCGAGTGGTTGGCGCCGTACTGGTCCAGTTCCTTTGCGTCAAAAAATCCGCATTCGGCCAGTGCGGCATAGACCGCCACGCAGGCATGGCCCTTGCTCAATATGAAGCGGTCACGCTCCTTCCAGCCAGGGTCGCCTGGGTTCAAGCGCAGGACCGAGCCATACAAAACAGCCACCAGATCCGCGATGGAAAAGGCACTTCCGATATGCGAGGCCTTCGCCCTGCAGACCATCTTCAGGCAATGGCTGCGAATTTTGTTGGCGAGATCAGCGATTCCCGCTACACCGTTGCTGTGCATTTAGTTCCTGCCTAAGTAAGCCGGCCGGTACCAGTTTGCGGTGCGCAAAATGGCCTGGTCCAGCCCGATCTCCGGTGCCAAGCCCCATGCATGGTTGATGCGTGTGGAGTCCGGATAGTATCGCTGCGCGTGCGCACCGTGTACCGACTGTTTCCCCAGCAGAACAGGCACATCGACACCGAGTACCGCCAGCACACGGTGGGCCAGTTGCTCGATGCTGACGGGTTCACTGCCGCCCACGTTGTAGGCCACTGAGCTGCGACCTGCCAGCAGCAGCAGCAGCAAGCGCGCAGCCACATCGGACAGGTACAGGTAGCTGCGCACCGGCGTGCCGTCGCCCTTGATGGAGACGGGCTGCTGCATGAGTGCGGCCTGGATGAAGTTTCCGATCGCAAAATGCCGGTCCAGCGGCAGGTAAGGCCCCACCATGGCGAAGCACCTGGCAATCGTGATCTCCATGGCGCCAGCTTCGGCCTCGATGGCGCACAGCAATTCGGCGGTGCGCTTGCCCTGCGCATAGGCGCAGTCCGGTGAGAGAGGGTCCAATGGACCCACATAGTCCTCCGGTATCGCCCCCTGGCCAGCGTCGGTCTTGCCGTATACCGCGCCGGAACTCAGCAACAACATCCGCCCCACGCCTGCGGCCTTGGCGATCTGCAGGGCATTGCGTGTTCCGTTCACGCAGATGTCGATGAGATCGCTGGGGCTGATGGCTGCAACGACGTCTGTGGCCGCATGGATCAGGTGCGAAAAGGCCGCAGATGGGGGCAGCGTGAACGACCGGACGTCCCCCTGTAGCCACTGCACCCGGGCGTCCAGTCCGATTGTGGGAATTTGCGCCATGAACGTGCCAGGTGAACGCGACAGGACGCTGATGCGCAGGCCCAGTTGGTCCACTGTATCCGCGTGGAGCAGGCTGGCAATCAGCCATTTGCCAATGATGCCGGTGCCGCCCGTGATGAGGATGTGCGCGCCCCGCAGCCCGGATATGTGGGGCGCAATCCGTTGGCGCACCTCTTCGAGTTCACTGGCAGCGGGCAGATCGGGCAGAGCCATGTCAGTAAAAATCCAGCAGCGAATGGATACGGGATGGGGCGAAGCCCTCGGCTATCAACTGCTGGGTGATTTCACCAAGGTAGCCGAATGAAAACACCAGGCAGTAGGACTCCTTGAACTGCTTCCAGTCTTCGGGTCCCACCACGGGGATGCGCGTCTTGGGCGTCAGATAGACATTGCTCTTGTAGTTGGAGTCAAACAGCGCCTTGAAGCGGCCGTGGTGTTGCAGTCCGGCAAGCGTCATGACGCCGCGCCCTCCGGCACCAAAGCCGACGACCGAAGCACCCTCTGGCAGATCGCAAACCCATTGGTCTATGCGCCTGGTCAGGTCCTGTATGTGGGCATTGAGCGCCAGCAATGCCGGATTTCCGCCCGGCTTGCGCGCAGCCACAAACAGGGCGGGGCGCACTTTGACGGCCAGAACAATCAGGGAGTTCCCCCTGACGCAATCCGCTGGCACCGGGTTGATGGCAAGGACCTTGAATCCAGCCGACTCGGCCAGCCTTTGGATGTCGTCTGGCGTGAGGTAAATCGTGTGCTCATGCTCAAACAGACAGAACTCCGCGCGTTTAACAATTTTTTCCAGGTCATGGACTTCGATGGCCAGAATCCCGCCTTCCACCAGCATCTCATTGGCAACGCTCAGGTACTCGCCCGGGTTGCGTACATGGTCAAAGGTGTACGAAGACGTGCAGATATCGAACTGCCCCAGGCCCAGGGGCAATATGTGTTTGTCGAACAGGGCCACCTCGGTATCAATGCCGGCTTGATTGGCGATGCCTGCCAGGTACTCGCTGGGCTCTACCCCCTTGACCTGCGCCGTCCCTGCGTCGATGAAGCAGCGCAACTGGGCGCCATCGCCGGATCCGATTTCAAGCACGCGTTCGGGTTGCCGGCCATTGGCCGCAGCGAAGGCGTCGATCGCAACACCGGCATAGCGCCGCATGAACTCCTGCGCAAACCCCGAGTGGCCGCTGCTGTATTGGTAGTCCCGGTAATAGGCGCTGTAGTTGAAATCAAAGGGGTTTTGCACCACGCCGCATTGACCGCATTCAAAAATTTGGATGTCGTGCAGAAATTCCGCCTTGCCCGGTTCATTGGCGCTCACAAAGTCATCCGTCAGCGGCATGGCGGGCAGGCTCACAATTTTGGCAAAGAGTTCGCTCTGGCAAACTCTGCAGGCCAATGGCTGGCCCGAATCGCAGGGGGTTTCAATCGACATGGGAGAGGACTCTTTCCTGGTAATGGGCAATTTGACCCAGCGTGAGCTGCAGGACGTCTGCGCCTGTGGACCTGCTTTGCGACCATTCAACGATCAGCCGCAGGGACTCTTGCAGCGTCAAAACGGGAAGCCAGCCCAGCAGGCTTTCCGATTTGGAGGTGTCGAGTCGCAGGGCCGTGGTTTCATGGGCTAACTCGTTTGCGGTATTGCGCCAATGGGCACCGGCACCCCAGATGGCGCAGAGTTCGTCGGCCAGCCAGCTGACCGGTTTGGCGTCATCGCGCCTGGGACCAAAATTCCAGGGCCCGCCATAGGCCGGCCCCTGCAATACCAGGCGTTCGGCCAGCATCAGATAGCCACGCAGGGGTTCGAGCACATGCTGCCAGGGGCGCACGGAGCCGGGGTTGCGGATGTCCGCTGCCACCCCGCTTGCCAGGCCCTGCAAGATGTCGGGCACCAAGCGGTTGCTGGCCCAGTCGCCCCCCCCAATCACGTTGCCCGCGCGCGCCGTGGCAATGGCGACATGGTGGGAATCAAAATGGGCCGGGTGGAAGAACGAGGACCTGAAGGCGGCCGTGACCAGTTCGGCGCATGCCTTGCTGTTGCTGTAGGGGTCAAATCCGCCAAGGGCGTCGGTCTCTCGGTAGCCCCAGATCCATTCCTGGTTTTCGTAGCACTTGTCGGTCGTGATGTTCACTACCGCCCGCACGGAGGGGGTGGACCGGATGGCTTCAAATAGGTTGACCGTGCCCATCACGTTGGTGGAGTAGGTTTCCACGGGATCTTTGTAGGACTGCCCCACAAGTGCCTGCGCTGCCAGATGCAGAATGATCTCGGGTTGGAATTCTTGCAGGGTCTGGCGCAGGTGGGGGAGATCGCGTATGTCGCCCTCAATGGACTGCAACACGCCCGCGATGCCGGCCTCGGCAAACAGGCTGGGGGTCGTGGGCGCTTGCAGCGAGTAACCGGCCACCTTGGCACCCAGGTGATGCAGCCACAGCGACAGCCAACTGCCCTTGAAGCCGGTGTGCCCGGTGAGGAGCACGCGCCGGTCCTTCCAAAATTCGCAGTTCATGGCCATGTCTTCCAAGGGGCTTGGCCGCTGGACCAAAGCTCCTCCAGCAAGTTCTTGTCTCTGAGGGTGTCCATGGGTTGCCAGAAGCCCTCATGGCGGAACGCCTTGACCTGGCCTAGGTTGGCCAATGTCTCCATGGGCTCATGTTCCCAGATGGTTTGATCGTCCCGTATGTGCGCGATCACCTGTGGAGACAAGACAAAAAAACCGCCATTCACCAGGCCGCCATCGCCCTTGGGCTTTTCTTTGAAGGAGGTGACCATTTGGTCTGCATTGATGTCGATGGCGCCGAACCTGCCCGGCGGGTATACCGCAGTCAGCGTCGCAGCCAGGCCATGGGCCTTGTGGAAATGGATGGCCTCGGAGATGTTCACATCGCTGACGCCGTCGCCGTAAGTGAAGCAAAACGCGCTTTCGCCTTCCAAATAAGACGCGACCCGTTTCAAACGCCCGCCGGTCAAGGTGTGCTCGCCGGTGTCCACCAGCGTGACCTTCCAGGGCTCGGCATGGTGCTGGTGCACTTCCATGCTGTTTTTGCTCATGTCGAAGGTGATGTCCGACATGTGCAAAAAATAGTTGGCGAAATATTCCTTGATGATGTAACCCTTGTAGCCACAGCAGATGACGAAGTCGTTGATGCCGTGGTGGGAGTAGGACTTCATGATGTGCCACAGGATGGGCATACCGCCGATTTCTATCATCGGCTTGGGTCGTACCGTGGTCTCCTCACTGATGCGTGTGCCCAGTCCCCCAGCCAAGATTACTGCTTTCATGTGTCACACCTGCATGTTCATGATGTCAGTGTAAGCCTGCACCATGCGGTTTCTCACATGCAGGGTGGCGGTGAAACCGATTTGTGCCTTCTGTATGGCGACCATGGTTTGTTCCAGGCTGACCTTGGGGTTCTCCATTTGCACTTCTTGCTGCAGGCGCGTGGCCTCGTTCTGGGTCGCGCTGACCGAGTTCAGCGCGGTCTTCAAGGCGCCGGAAAAACCTCCACCCACACCAGCGGTGGCCGAGGAGGCCGCCGGGCGCACGCCTGCACTTGGGCGTAGTGGCTGTGATGTGATGGGTAAAAGCTTAAGATCCATGGCAAACCTCCGATAAGACCGGGTTGCTGACAATTCTCGAACCTGCAGTGGCTCATGAAGAGCGCAATTGAGGGGGAAAGCAGGGGCTTATCTGGCTCATGTTTTCCGGGGTGGGTCGAATAATCAGATTCAACAGCAAGGTGCCATGAGCCCTGCATCATCGGAAGCCCTCTATGTCAGCATCTAACGCAATATCAGTGAACCCTAGCCTTCTCCAGCGCTTTAACGGCATGGAGCAGGGCCAGCGTCTGCGTCTGGTGTTGGGTATCGCGCTGTTCGTGGCGATTGCTGTCGTGGGTCTGGTAATGGGGCGCCAGGCCGAGTGGCGCGTGCTCTATTCCAATCTGGCCGACAAGGACGGCGGCGCCGTGATTGCCCAGTTGGGCACCATGAACATTCCCTACAAGTACTCGGAGGGCGGCGGCGCCATCCTGGTGCCGGCCGACCGGGTGCACGACGCGCGCCTCAAGCTGGCCTCGCTGGGCCTGCCCAAGGGCACGGTTTCGGGTTTTGAGATGATGGAGTCGAACCGCTTTGGCATGACCCAGTTCCAGGAGCGCCTGACCTTTCAGCGCGGCCTGGAGGGTGAACTGACCCGCTCCATCCAGTCGATTTCTTCGGTGGCCAGCGCCCGTGTGCACCTGGCCCTGCCTAACCAGAATGGGTTTTTTCGGGACCAGCAAAAACCCTCGGCCTCGGTGTTGCTCAGCCTGAACCCGGGCCGCGCGCTGGACAAAATCCAGCTCGCCGGCATTGTGCATTTGGTGGCTTCCAGCGTGCCCGAGCTCGACCCCGGCGCGGTGAGCGTGCTCGATGACACCGGAAAGCTGCTCTCCAAGCCCTCGGGCGGCAATGTCAACAGCCTGACTGCGGACGCCGAGCAGTTGCAATATGCCCAGCAGCTTGAGCAGGTTTATAGCCGGCGCATCCTGGATATTTTGGAGCCGCTGGTAGGCGCGCAAAACGTCAAGGCCCAGGTCACGGCCGAAGTGGACTTCTCCCAGACCGAGTCCACCACCGAGTCGCACAAGCCCAATCTGACGCAGGAAACCAGCGCAGTGCGCAGCCAGCAGACGGTGGAAAGCACCAACGGTGGCGGTACCGGTCCAGCAGCCGGTGTGCCAGGAGCCACCTCCAACCAGCCGCCTGCAGCCTCATCGGCCCCCATCAACGGCCAACCCCAGGCGCTGACCGCTGCCGGCCAGTCGGGCGCCACCGGCAGCAGCAAAAAAGAATCCATCGTCAATTACGAGGTGGACAAGACGGTGCAGGTGGTCAAGGGCGCCACCGGTGTGGTCAAGCGCATCAATGCCGCCGTGGTGGTCAACAACTTCAACAAGACCGACGACAAGGGCAAGGTCACCAGCACCCCATTGACCGCCGCCCAGGTGGAGCAGATGACCGCCCTGGTGCGCGAGGCCGTGGGCTTTAACAAGGACCGGGGCGACTCGGTCAACCTGATGAACTCCCCCTTTGCCAGCGAAAAAGTTGAGGTGCTGGACCTGCCGATGTGGCGCCAGCCGGCGGTCGTGGACCTGGCGCAAAGCTTGGCCTGGCCCTTGGGTACGCTGGCCCTGGCCGCCCTGGTGTTGCTGGGCTTTGTGAAGCCGGCCTTCAAGACTCTGGCTGCCAGCCGTCCGGTTGGGCGAGAATTGCAGCTCGATGCGATGGAAGAGGAAGAGCCCGAACGGCCCCAACTGGCAGCCCCTAGGTCCCACAACGAGCCCCCTGTGATCAGCGCTTCGGAGCAGCGCATGGAAGAGGCGCGCCAACTTACACGCGACAATCCGGCCGCTGTTGCTAACATCGTGAAATCCTGGATCAACGGGGAAGCCGCTGCGTAAGCACGCGCGCACCACCAAAACACTATGCCAAACGAAGACGGACTCCAAAACGCTGCCATCTTGATGATGTCTCTGGGCGAGGCCGAGGCGTCGGAAGTCTTCAAACACTTGTCGCCCAAAGAGGTGCAAAAGCTCGGCGAGGCGATTGCCAAGACCTCGCAGGTCACACGCGACAAGGTCGATGCAGTGGTGGACAAGTTCCATGGCGTGGCCGCCTCGCACAGCCTCTTGGTGTCCAATTCGGGCGACTATGTGCGCTCGGTGCTCCGGTTGGCCCTGGGCGATGACAAGGCGGCGCTGCTGATCGACCGCATTTTGCAGGGCGGCGACGTCTCCGGCATCGAGAGCCTGAAGTGGATGGACCCGCTGTCGGTGGCCGAGCTGCTGCGCAACGAGCACCCGCAAATCGTGGCCGCTATCTTGGTGCACCTGGAGTTTGACCAGGCGGCCGACGTGCTCAAGCAGTTGCCCGAGCGCCAGCGCAACGAGGTCATGCTGCGCGTGGCCACCATGGAGGGCATACAGCCTACGGCGCTCAAAGACCTCAACGAGGTTCTATTCCATGTGCTGGCCGGCGGCGACAAGATCCGCAAGGCCTCGCTGGGTGGCGTCAAGACAGCGGCCGAGATGATCAACCTGATGGGTACCGCCATCGAGGGCACGGTGATCGAATCCATCCGCAGCCATGATGCCGATCTGGCGCAGAAGATCATGGACAAGATGTTTGTCTTCGACGACGTGCTCAAGCTCGACGACAAGGCCATTCAGATGGTGCTCAAGGAGGTGTCCACCGACGTGCTCATCGTCGCCCTCAAAGGGGCACAGCCCGAACTCAAGGACAAGATCCTGGCCAATATGTCTACCCGCGCTGCGGCCACCCTCAAGGAAGACCTGGAGTCGCGCGGCCCCATGCGCCTGTCCGAGGTGGAGGCGCAGCAAAAAGAAATTCTCAAGACCGTGCGCCGACTGGCCGACGAGGGCCAGATTGTCATAGGTGGCGGAGGTGGCGACGACGCCATGGTCTGATGTCACGTGCCCATTCCTCCTTTATCCCTTCCGAAGACATCGTCGCGGCCAGCGAATGGACGTTTGACCCGGTCGATCAGGCCGCGTTGCGCTTTGCCGCCAAGGTCAAGGCGCAGGCCGAGGCCGAGGACCGCGCGCGCGATAACCTGGCGCACCAGACTGGCTTTGAGGAGGGCTATGCCCAGGGCCACGCCCATGCCACGTTGGACGGCCAACGCATGATCCAGGAGTACATCGACAACCAGGGGCAGGACGCGGCGCGGCATTTTTTGGCCCTGTTCGAGTCGGCGCAGGAGCAGGTGGAGCAGTCGCAACAGGCCATGGCCAAGGGCGTGCTGGAGCTGGCCTGCGAACTGGCGCGCCAGGTGCTGCGCCGCGAGCTCAGCACCAATCCGAATGCCTTGCAGCCGGTGGTGCGCGAGGCGTTGGGCACCCTCACGGTGGACGCCAAGATGGCCGCCGTGCGCATGAACCCGGTCGATCTCGATGTGCTGGCCGAGGACCTGGTGCGCGAATTTCCCAACCTCAAGCTGACCCTGGTGCCCGATGCCACGGTCAGCGCCGGTGGTTGCCTGGTGGAGGCGGCCGGCACCGTGGTCGATGGCACGGTGCAGCGGCGCTGGCACCGGGCCGTGGCCGGTCTGGGCCTGGAGTCGAGCTGGGAGCAGGACCTCGATGTCCGCTGAAGCCGCCTCTGTTGCTGTCGATGCGCCCGGCAAATGGGCGGATTTTTTTCAACGCTCGCAGCAGCGTGTGGCGCGCAGCACCCATTTGGAGGTGCGCGGAACCCTGACCCGCCTGGCCGGCCTGGTGCTGGAGGCCAGCGGCCTGCGCGCCCCGGTGGGTTCGCAATGCGTGGTGACCTCGGGCAGCCGTGAGGCGGTGCTGGCCGAGGTGGTCGGCTTCTCCAACGACCGCGCCTTTTTGATGCCGGCCGGCGATGTGCATGGTCTCTCCAGTGGCGCCAGCGTGGCACCCGCTGCCCACTATGTGCCGGTGCCGCTGTGGCGCGGTGCCAGCGACGCCGACAGGGCCTCTGACACCGGCATGCTGCGCCTGCCCCTGGGCGACGGGCTGCTGGGCCGGGTGGTGGATTCGCAGGGCATGCCGCTGGACCGCATGGGCCCGATTCTGGATGTGGTGGCCAAGCCGCTGGAGCGCAAACCCATCAATGCGATGGACCGCGACCCGGTGCGCCAGAGCCTGGACACCGGCGTGCGCGCCATCAACGCCATGCTCAGCGTGGGGCGCGGCCAGCGCATAGGCCTGTTTGCCGGCTCCGGCGTGGGCAAGAGCGTGCTCTTGGGCATGATGGCCCGCTACACCGAGGCCGATGTGATTGTGGTCGGCCTGATCGGCGAACGCGGACGCGAGGTGAAGGAATTCATTGAAGACATTCTGGGTGCCGATGGCCGGGCCCGCTCGGTGGTGGTGGCCGCACCGGCCGATGCGCCGCCGCTGTTGCGCTTGCAGGGCGCCGCCTATGCCACGGCGATTGCGGAGAGCTTTCGCGACGAGGGCAGGCATGTGCTGCTCTTGATGGACTCGCTGACCCGCTATGCGATGGCGCAGCGCGAAATTGCCTTGGCCATTGGCGAGCCACCGGCCACCAAGGGCTATCCGCCAAGCTGCTTTGCCAAGCTGCCGCAGTTGGTGGAGCGCAGTGGCAACGGGCTCAACGGCGTGGGGTCGATTACGGCTTTTTACACCGTGCTGACCGAGGGCGACGACCAGCAGGACCCGATTGCGGATGCGGCACGCGCCATCCTAGACGGCCACATCGTGCTCTCGCGCAGCCTGGCCGAGGCCGGTCACTATCCGGCCATCGACATCGAGCAATCCGCCTCGCGCGTGATGCACAACGTGGTGAGCCGCGAGCATTTCGAGCTGGCGCGGCGCTTTCGCGCGATTTACTCCAAGTACGAAAAAGGCCGCGACCTGGTGCAGATCGGCGCCTATGCCCATGGCTCGGACCCCGGCCTGGACGAGGCGATTGCCCTGCACGATGACATGGGCCGCTTCTTGCAACAAGACATGTTTGAATCCGCCCCGATGGAGCTGGTGTTGCAGCAGATGGCCCAGGCCTGCAATGCCGCATTGGCACGCTAAAGCGCTCACGCTGAAAGCCCCTCACCATGCCTAAATTCAGAGCCCTGGAACTCGCCATTGAGCAGGCCACGCGCCAACGCGATGAGCAGGCCCGCCGCCATGCCCAGGCCCAGCGCGCGCTGGAATATGGCCAGGGCCAGCTCGGTCAGCTGCAAAATTATTCGGCCGACACCGACGCCCGCTGGATCGGTGGCCATTCCGTCAACCTTTCGGTGGAGCTGATCAAACACCACTACCAGTTCATGGACCGGCTGCAAAACGCAGTCACCCTGCAACAGGGTGTGATCGCCAATCTGGAGCGCCAGCGCATGGCCGCGCACCAGATGCTGCTGCAGGCCGAGTACCGTTTGGCCGGCTTCAAGCAGGTCATCAAAAGCCGCCGCGCTGCGCTCGATGGCGTGCAGCAGCGCCGCGAGCAGCGCGCCACCGACGAGTTCGCGGCCATGCGCCACACCATGGCGCGCGCCCTGCTGACTACCGAAGAAATACTATGAGCATCGAAAAAAGCCCGGCACCCACTGCCAACGCTCCAGCGCGCACGGACAGCAAGCACGGAGTCAAAGCCAAGGGCGGCGATGGCGCAGCCGACGACCCGGACAAGGGTTTTATGGCCATCCTGGGCGCAATGGGTGATACGCCTGCCGATGCCGCTCCAGCCAGCGGCAGCACGCCGCCCGACTTGGCCGGCGCCGCTGTCCCCGCCTTGGATGTCAGCCTGCTGCTGCAACAAAACCCGCAGATCGCCGCAGCCTCCCTGTTGGGTGCGCAGACCGCACAGGCTGCGGGCGACTCGGCGCTGCCAGAGTTATCGGGCCAGGCACCGCGCCGGTTCGCATTGGCACAGGCTGGAGATGGTGCTGCTGTCAAGAGCGCGGGAATCGGTCTGGCTGCCGCCAGCGATACGCCGCAGCCGGTTCAGTCGCTGACGCAGGGCCTGCAGCACGCCGGTGCCCAGGCCCGCGCGGTCAGAGAGTCCCTGCAAGCAGCGACCGATACAACTGCCAGCAGCAGCAGCACGCAGGTTGGCAATGAGCGTGCCGTCGCCGACAAATTCATGGCGGCCCTGGAGCAGGGCCGCTCGCCCCAGGGCCAAGCTGTGCTGGCGCCGCTCTTTGCGCCACTGTTGGCCAAGCAAGAGAAGCCGCAGGGCGAGCGCGCCGGCTTTGGTTTCAAGACGGCCGAGCCGACATACTCCGGCACGACCCTGGGTGTGAGTGCGCCAGACTTTTCCCAGTCTGGCGCCCCGGCGCCGGTGATGGCGCCCGAGATGCAGGTGGCCGAGCAGGTGAGCTACTGGGTGTCGCAAAACGTGCAGAACGCTGAGCTCAAGCTCGATGGCCTGGGCCAGTCACCGGTGCAGGTCAGCATCAGCGTGCAGGGGAATGAGGCACAAATCAGCTTTCGCACCGACGAGGCGGCCACCCGTGGCATGCTGGAGGCGGCGGCTAGCCACCTCAAGGACATGTTGCAACGCGAAGGTCTGGTGCTGACCGGTGTGTCGGTGGGAAGTTCGGGCAGTGGTGACGCCGGTGGCAATGAGCGCCGTGCCCGGCAAAATGTGCGCCAGGGCGTGATCGCACCGATGCAGGTGGCCAGTGCGGAGAGCGGCCCGCGCCTGCGCACCGATGCGGGTCGCGCGGTAGATCTTTTTGTTTAACGCCGCGCCAATGGGCAAAAATCAGGATAGGCTGTGGCATTACCGGCTTTATTGAACCTTTGGACGTTTTCTAAGGGACAATCATCGCCCCATACAGTGAGTGAGGATTAACAGTGGCTACTGCACCAGAAGCAAGCGGCGAAGCAAAGCCTCCGGCAAAGAAGAGTAAGAAGTTGCTGATCATCGTCGGCGTGGTCGTGCTGATTTTGGCGTTGGCCGGTGCGGGTTTTTATTTCCTTGTGCTCAAGCCGCGTGCGGCAGCAGCAGCCGAAGATGGCGGCGAAGACACCTCCAAGCCCGCCGCCCACAACGTCCATGCCACGCCTCCGGCCTATTTGGTCATGGACAACATGGTGGTCAATCTGGCCGACCCGGGCGGGGACCGGGTGGCCCAGATTGGCGTGACTCTGGTGGTGGCCGATGAGCACACGTCGGGCACAGTGAAGGCCTTTTTGCCCACCATACGCAGCGGCGTGCTGATGCTGATTTCACAGCGCACGGCGGTTGAGTTGCTGACGACCGAGGGCAAAGAGGCGCTGTCCAAGGCAATTCTGCGCGAGGCCAGCCTGCCCTTTGGCGGCGGTGGCGAAGAAGAAGTGCCTGCCGACCCCAAGAAGAAAAAGAAGAGCGCGCATGTCGAGATGCCGGTCACAGCCGTGCTGTTTTCCAGCTTCATCATCCAGTAGCCACAGAACGGAAATAGCACCATGAGCGAATCGTTTCTCTCCCAGGAAGAAGTGGACGCCTTGCTCGAAGGCGTCACGGGTGAGAGCCAGAAGTCGGTGGAAGAGGCGGCCGAACACGGCGAGGTACGCACGTACAACATCTCTAGCCAAGAGCGCATTGTGCGTGGGCGCATGCCCACCATGGAGATCGTCAACGAGCGCTTTGCCCGCAATCTGCGCCAGGGGCTGTTTAACTTCATTCGCCGCAGCCCTGAAATTTCGGTGGGACCGGTCGCGGTGCAGCGCTACAGCGCCTTTTTGCGCGAGCTGGCGGTGCCGACCAACTTCAATATCGTGGCGATCCGCCCGCTGCGCGGCAGCGGCATGATTGTCTGCGAGCCCAGCTTGGTGTTTGGCGTGATCGACACCCTGTTTGGCGGTATCGGCAAGTTTCAGACCCGCATTGAGGGGCGCGATTTTTCTGCTACCGAGCAGCGCGTCATCAATCGCCTGGTGGACGTGATCACCGAGGAATACAAAAAGGCATGGAAGGGCATTTATCCGCTGGAGCTGGAATACCAGCGCTCGGAGATGCAGCCCCAGTTCGTGACCATCGCCACGCCCAGCGAGATCGTGATTTCAACCTCCTTTCAGCTGGAAATCGGCGACATCGCGGGCTCTATCCATTTCTGCTTTCCCTATTCGACGCTGGAGCCGATCCGCGATGTGCTGTACTCCAGCACCCAGGGCGATTCGGTCGAGGTGGACAAGCGCTGGGTGAACGTGCTCACGCGTGAAATCCAGGCCGCCGAAGTGACGCTGGTGGCCCATTTGGCCACGGCCGAGGCCACGGTGGAGCGTCTTCTGTCGCTGAAGAAGGGGGACTTTATCGAGCTCAAGCGCGAACCCCGTATCCAGGCTACTGTGGACGGTGTTCCAATATTCGAGTGCAACTACGGCACCCACAATGCCAAATATGCCATTCGCATTGAAAAAGCTTTACGCGGTAACGACCAAAACTGGTTAGGGGATAGACATGGCCACTGAAGACACAAACGGCGAAGCAGCCGACGACGGAATGGCCGACTGGGCCGAGGCCCTGCTGGAGCAAAAGGGCGGAGATAACGCGGGCGACGCGAAGCCGGGCTCGGTGCTGTCGGGCAACTCGCCGCGGCCGTTTACAGCTGGCGGCAGCGATCTCGGGATGCAGGACATCAACATGGTGCTGGACATTCCGGTGCTGCTGTCGGTGGAGTTGGGGCGCACCAAGGTGCCCATCAAGCACATTTTGCAACTTGGTCAGGGTTCGGTGGTGGAGCTCGACGCGCTGGCCGGTGAGCCCATGGACGTGCTGGTCAATGGCTACCTGATTGCCCAGGGCGAGGTGGTGGTGGTCAATGACAAGTTTGGCATCCGTCTGACCGACGTGGTGACTCCTTCCGAGCGGCTGCGGCGCGTCAGCAAGGGTTGACGTGTGACTGGAATGACGCAGTCTCTGATGCTGGTTGGCCTGTTTCTTTGCGTGTTGTTGAGCTTGCCGTTTCTGATTGAGCACCTCAAAAAGCGCTATGGGCTGCGCTTACCGGGCGCCACCGGGCCGACCCGGCTGGTCTCCGCACTGTCGCTGGGGCCTCAGCAAAAGGTGGTGACGGTGGAGGTGGGGCCGCAAAACGCCAGGGTCTGGTTGGTGCTGGGCGTGACGCAGCAGTCCATCCAGTATCTGCATACCTTGCCTGCCGAGGCTGCAGCTGATTGCGCAACAGACCCCGTGCAAGCACTTTGAGCCCGCTGTGGAACGCATGAAAAAAACATCCTTTAGTGGAAAAAAAATAGCTCTGTTCCTGTTGGCCCTAGCGGTGGGAGGACTGGCGCATGCGCAAAACCAAGGGCAGTTGCCGTTGATCATCGGCAGCAGCGAGGGCGGCACCAATTACTCGGTGCCCATACAAACGCTGCTGTTCTTTACCGCGCTGTCTTTTTTGCCGGCCGTGCTGCTGATGATGACCGGCTTTACCCGCATCGTTATCGTGCTGTCGCTGTTGCGCCAGGCGCTAGGCACCCAGTCGGCGCCGCCGACCCAGGTCATCGTCGGCCTGTCGCTGTTCCTGACCTTTTTTGTCATGGGCCCGACCTTGGACAAGGTCTACGCGGACGCCTACCTGCCCTACACCAACAACAGCATCACGTTTGAGCAGGCGCTCGAAAAAGGGGAGGCGCCTTTGCGCAGCTTCATGGCCAAGCAGACCCGGCAGTCGGACTTTGCCCTGTTTGTCAAACTGGCCAAGCTGCCGGTGGACACCAAGGTCGAAGTGGCGCCTCTGCGGGTGCTGGTGCCGTCCTTTGTCATCAGCGAGCTCAAGTCCGCGTTCCAGATTGGCTTCATGATCTTCATTCCGTTCTTGGTGATCGACATGGTGGTGGCGAGCGTGCTGATGTCGCTGGGCATGATGATGCTGTCACCGGTGCTGGTGGCGCTGCCCTTCAAGCTGATGCTGTTTGTGTTGGCGGATGGCTGGAACCTGCTGGTCGGTTCATTGGCGGCAAGCTTTGTGACCTAGAAGGGGGCTGACCATGAACTCCCAAATGGTGTTGACCATGGGCCAAGAGGCCTTGCTGATGCTGCTGATGGTGTCCGCGCCGGTGTTGGGCGCGGCGCTGGTGGTGGGCCTGCTGATCAGCCTGTTTCAGGCCGTGACCCAGATCCATGAAGCGACCTTGGCCTTTGTGCCCAAGCTGATTGCCGTGATCGCCGTGTTTGCGATTGCCGGACCCTGGATGCTGACCATGCTGGTGGAGTACATACGCCGTACCATGGAAGCCATTCCTGGGGCCGTGGCCTAGATACGGATGGCGTCGCTGTGATCAGTCTGTCCGATGCGCAACTTGCGGCCTGGATATCGCCGATATTCTGGCCCTTCGTGCGCGTGCTGGCGGTATTCACCTCAGCGCCGATTTTTTCCGCTCGCATGTTCCCGGTGCGTGCCCGCGTGGCACTTGCCTTTTTGGTGGCGCTGGCCTCGCAAGCCAGCCTGCCCGATGCCCCCATCATCGGTTTCAACGATCCGCGCGCCGTGGGCGTGCTGATGCAGCAGGTGGTGGTGGGTCTGGCCATCGGATTCTCCGTGCGGGTGGTGTTTACCGCAGTCTCGCTGGCGGGCGAGGTGGTGGGTTTGCAGATGGGGCTGAACTTCGCCTCATTTTTTGACCCTAGCATGGGCGCACAGTCCAGCGCCGTGGGCATCTTCTTCACGCAAATCACATCCTTGCTGTTTGTGGTGATGAATGGCCACCTGATGGTGCTGATGGCCGTCAACCGCAGTTTTCAGACCTTTCCTATCGATCAGAACTTTCTGCAGGCCCTGGCCCAGATGAAGTTGTACCGATTGGGTGCCGACCTGTTTGCCAGCGCGCTGTGGATTGCCATGCCCATGATTGGTATGCTGATGTTCACCAATCTGGCGCTGGGCATCATTTCGCGGGTGGCGCCACAGCTCAATATTTTTGCCATCGGCTTTCCCATCACCCTGATCGTGGGCCTGGTGGGCATCGCCTTTACCCTGCCGATGCTGGACCAGCCCTTCATTACCCTGATGGGCCGGGTCATCGAGATTTTTGGTTAGACCAGCTCGTTGCGTATGGCGTAGACGGTGAGCTCAGCGTTGTTGCCCAGCTTGAGCTTTTCCAGCAGCCTGGCCCGGTAGACGCTGACCGTCTTGGGGCTGAGCATCAATTCATCGGCGATCTCCGAGAGTTTGCGCCCCGATGCAATCTTCAGCAGCGTTTGCAGCTCCCGTTCGGACAGGGTGGAGTGCAGTGTTTCCGAGCTTGGCTCCGACAGGTTGTTGACCAGCATTTCCGAAACTGCGGCGCTCACATACTTGCGGCCTTGGGCAATGGTGCGCACCGCCGCCACCAGTTCGGCCGGATCACCGGCCTTGTTCAGGTAGCCGTGTGCGCCGGCACGTAGGCAGCGGATGGCGTATTGGTCTTCCGCAAACATGGAGCAAATCAGCACCCGCACCGTCGAGCCGCCCTCACGCAGGGTGGCCAGCACCTCCAACCCGCCGCGTCCGGGCAGGTTCAGGTCCAGGATCAGCACATCGCACGCGGTGGCGCGTAGTAGCTCGCGCACTTCCGAGTAGCTGCCCGCTTCGCCGCAGACTTGAATGTCCACAGCCTCGCTCAGGGTGTCGCGTATGCCGCGTCTCACCATGGCATGGTCATCGCATAAAACAACTTTGATCACAGGAAATCGGCCTCGGTTGGTGTACTGCTTTCCCCGTCTAGGGGAATGGTGAGTATCACCGTTGTTCCATGACCCGGGCGTGTGCTGATGTCCAGCCATCCCCCTGCCACCTTGGCGCGCTCCTTGAGGCCACGTATGCCAAAGGCGGCCGGGTTGTTCAGCGCCGCATCCGAGATGCCGCCACCGTTGTCTGAAACTTCCAGCGTCAGCACCCCTTCGGCGTCTGAAAGCTCAATCTTCACCAGGCTGCACTGGGCATATTTGGCGATGTTGGTCAACGCCTCCTGCGCGGTGCGGTAAGCGGTCAGTTCGATAGGCTTGCTGCACTGTAGGGCGGGCTGGTTGCAGACCAGCGAGGTCTTGACACTGCTGCGGCGTTGAAAGCTCTCGGCCAACCACTGTATGGCAGGATACAGACCCTGGTCCAGAATGGCTGGGCGCAGATTCATCATGATGCGCTGGCTGGCGCCTATGGCGTGCTGGAGCATGTCGGTGGCAGTGGCCACATGCTCGCGCATCTCGTCGGTCTGGCTGTGGCGGGCGATCCAGGCAAGGTCTAGCCGCACGGCGGCCAGCGACCCACCGATGTCGTCATGGATCTCGCGCGCAATGGCGGCCCGCTCATTTTCGATGGCTGTTTGCAGGTGCTGGGCAAAGTGGGCCAGGCGTCGCTCGGACGCTGCCAGTTCCGACACCGCCCGCGTCTCGGCTGCCTTGGCCTTGAACACCTCCAGCGCACTGCCAATGACACGCGCCAGGTTCTGCAGGTCGTCTTTGGGCAGGTAGTCGCTGATACCCAACTGAATGGCAGCTACCGCCGCTGGTTCCCCGATGGCGCCTGACAGCAAGATGAAGGGCAGGTGGGCCGCACTGGTCTGAAGTAAGCTCCAGGCATCCAGTGCGGTAAAGCCTGGCAGGCGATAGTCGGCAAGGACAATGTCGAAGGACTGCTGTGCCAACTGTTGCGTGAAGTCGTTGAGTGTGTCGACACGGGTGATCTGAAAGGCAAGCTTGTCTTTGCGCAGCGCCCGGCAGACCAGTTGGTGGTCCAGCTCGGAGTCTTCCAGGTGCAAAATGTTCAGATAGTGCTGCTGAAGTTGGGGGTCAAGGGTGGCCGTTAGCATGGGCGCTGATTATCGGTTTGTGTCAGTGTCCCTAGCAAGCGCTAGTGCGGACAAAAAGCTGCGCATTTCCCCAAATTCGCCACAATCCCCGGGTTTCCTGCTAACCTAGCCCCCACAAGAACTAAGGGGTGGTAAAAAATGAAACACTTTCCTTTACAGAGTGGCTTTTAGGACTCCTGACAATGCAAGCATCTCTGACAATATCGACGGCACCTTCGGTGCAAATGCCACTGATGCTGGTTGCAGAGGTGCAGGATTCCTTGCTGATCGTGGTGCACGATCTGAACCGCCTGGATGGCTTGCTGGCGCACACCATGGAAAACCTGATGGAGCGCTTTACCGCCGCTAGCGCCAACCTTGCCAATCCCGATCTGATTGCCTCCAAGGAACTCGATCTCGTGCGCGACACCCTGCGTGCTGCGGTTACCGAGCTGCAGTTCCAGGATATGGCTTCCCAGTTGATCACCCATACCTCTAAAATCCTGCAGGGCTGCGCCTATAGACTAGCCTCGGAATCCATGGGTTCCGAAGATGGCGAGGCAGTACCCTTTGTTGAAGATGTGCCTGAGCGACCCAACCCGGTCACGCAGGATGAGATGGACGCAGGTTCCATTGAGCTCTTTTAAGAGAAAAACCGAAAAATGATTAGCTGGAGCACTTGATGCCTGTAATTCTTGCTGTTGATGACTCGCCTTCCATGCGGAAGATGGTCTCTTTTACGCTCATTGGAGCGGGTTACCAGGTGGTGGAGGCCGTGGACGGTCAGGATGCCTATGAAAAGGCCCAAACCCAGTCCTTTGACTTGGTGCTGACCGATCAAAATATGCCGCGCATGGATGGGCTAGGGCTGACCCGCAAGCTGCGCGATCACCCGCAGTTCAAGACTACCCCAATTCTGATGTTGACCACCGAGTCCAGCGACCTGATGAAACAAGCCGGGCGCGCTGCTGGAGCCACCGGCTGGTTGGTGAAGCCTTTTGATCCGGCCAGATTGCTGGACGTTATCAAGAAGGTCATCCGCTAGAGCGAAGCTGGGATGGCCCGTAAAAGAAATTTGCAGGAGTAATACATGTCCGAAACGCATCAAGACAGTGGCACCGGTGGCGGCGATTTCGATCTGAGCCAGTTCTATCAGATCTTCTTTGAGGAGGCTGGTGAGAACCTCGATTTGATGGAGACCATGCTTCTCAACCTGAACCTGGAAACCGCCGACGACGAGGAGCTCAACGGTATTTTCCGTTGCGCCCATTCGGTGAAGGGCGGGGCTGCTACTTTCGGGTTTTCGGATGTGGCTGAGCTGACGCACAACATGGAGTCCTTGCTGGATCGCCTGCGCCGCCATGAGTTGCAACCCAATTCGGCCATGGTGGACGTGCTGCTGGAGTCGGCCGATGCCTCGCGCAGCTTGCTGGCGCGGCACCAGAATGGCGACACCAGTCCAGCATCTCCCACCGGGGACCTGGTGATGCGTATTGCAGATCTGGCTGCTGGCAATGTGCCTGTTGCTGTGGCCAAGCCCGTACCTGCACCTGCAAAACCAGCAGCACCTGTGGTCGCCGGACAGCGCAATCTGGAAATCAGTGTGGGGCCCTTGTCCAATCCGGCCCAGGCCGATGCTATTGCCGAACTGTTTCGCGACATCCCAGGTCTGGGGACTATCCAGACGCTCAGTTCCGATCGCAACGACTTCCGCCAGTTTGCGGTGCAAACCGTTTCTAGCGACGAAGATTTGCTTGACCTGTTTACCTTTCACGTGGCGCGTGAGCAAATTGAAATACGTGCTGCAGCTGCTTTGGCACCTGTGGCTACGGCTATTGCGCCCGACGCCAGCCACGGATTTGGTGCGCCCGGAGCACCGGCGGTTGTGCCAGCAGAGGCAAGTTTTGGATTCTTTGATGGTGCGCCTGGTGCTCCTATTGCGTCGCACGAGGCGGCTGTTGTCGAATCGGTGTCAGCGGATGTGAAGGCAAACGCCAAGGCGGTGGTCAAGGCCGTAGCCGCGCCTAGCGCGCAGCCTGAGGCGGCCACCATCCGTGTGGCTATCAGCAAGGTGGATCAGCTCATCAACCTGGTTGGTGAATTGGTGATTACCCAAGCCATGCTGGCGCAAAACAGCCGGGCCTTGGATCCGGCTGTCTACCAGCAGTTGTTGACCGGCCTTGCCGATCTGGATCGCAATACCCGGGATCTGCAGGAGTCGGTGATGTCGATCCGGATGATTCCCATGTCGATTGTGTTCAGTCGCTTCCCCCGCATGCTGAGAGACTTGGCCGGAAAACTGGGCAAGAAGGTCGATTTCGTTACCCAGGGCGAGGCCACCGAGTTGGACAAGGGATTGGTGGAAAAGATCACTGATCCGCTGACGCACCTGGTGCGCAACAGTTGCGACCATGGCATTGAAATGCCTGCAGATCGGATCAAGGCCGGTAAGTCGGAAACCGGAACGATTACGCTGTCGGCTTCGCACCAGGGAGGCTCCATCGTGATTGAGGTGCGTGATGACGGTAAGGGACTGTCACGCGAGAAGATTCTCAACAAGGCACGTGAGCGCGGTCTGGATGTTTCTGACCAGATGTCGGATGCCGATGTCTGGGGTTTGATTTTTGCTCCCGGTTTTTCCACTGCGGAGGTGGTGACAGATGTCTCCGGTCGTGGTGTCGGCATGGATGTGGTCAAGCGCAATATTGCTGCCCTGAACGGAACCGTGGAAATTGATTCGGCTGAGGGTTTTGGTATGCGGGTGGCGGTGCGCCTGCCGCTGACCCTGGCCATCATGGACGGCATGTCGGTCGGCGTGGGTGATGAGGTATACATACTGCCGCTGTCGTCGGTAGTGGAGTCCTTCCAGGTCAAGTCGGATGCCGTGAGCACGGTAGGCCAAGGCTCGCAGCTGGTCAAGGTGCGCGACGAGTACATGCCAGTGATTGAGTTGGAGAAGGTGTTCCAAGTGCCGCGATTTGACTACGAGAAGAATAGCGACATCATGGTGGTGGTGGAGGCTGACGGAAGTCGGGTGGTGCTGCTGGTGGACGAGTTGCTGGGCCAACAGCAAGTGGTGGTGAAGAACCTGGAGTCCAACTACCGCAAGGTGCCCAATGTATCGGGCGCCACTATTTTGGGTGACGGCAAGGTTGCGCTGATTCTGGATACCGGTGCCTTGGTGCGCCGCTCCAGGCACTAGAGGAGCATGCAATGGGAATGATGGAAAAAATGGACGAACTGACATCCAACGGGGCTCGGGAATACCTGACCTTCCGGTTGGACCAGGAAGAGTATGGGATCGATATCTTGAAGGTACAGGAAATCCGTGGTTACGAGCCTCCCACGCGGGTGGCCAATGCGCCCAATTTCATTAAGGGCGTGGTCAACCTTCGCGGCACGATAGTACCTATCGTGGACATGCGGCTGAAGTTCAACTGCGCCAAGGCGGAGTACGACAGCTTCACGGTTGTCATCATCCTGAATCTGCGTAGCCGCATCGTGGGCATTGTGGTGGATTCGGTGAGCGATGTGATGGAGTTGCCACCCGAGGCTCTGAAGGCTGCACCGGATATTGAAAGCGTCATAGACAGCGGTGCCGTTATGGGATTGGGGTCGCTGGGCGAGCGTATGCTGATTTTGTTGGATATCGAGCGCTTGATGTCGGCGCCGGATATGGGCTTGGTCAGTTCGGGCGACTAAGCGGCCTTTGGGCGCGCTTTTATCACAACAGTAAAAGGCTTGAGCTACGCCATATGAGTGCAAACGCAGTTATCGAGGTGGGGGATGCGCCCGGCATGCAAGGGCGGGAGTTCACCTGGACCAATGCCGACTTTGACCGGGTGCAGGATCTTATCTACCGGCGCGCCGGCATCAGTCTGCATGATGGTAAGCACGCCATGGTGTATAGCCGTTTGTCGCGCCGCTTGCGCGACACAGGGCACCAGAGTTTCAGGGAATATCTGTCCTGGCTGGAGTCCACTGATGGTGCCGAGTGGCAGGAGTTTGTCAATGCGCTCACCACTAATCTCACTTCGTTCTTTCGTGAGCGGCACCATTTCCAGATTCTCTCAGAGCATCTGAAGTCCAAGTCTGCCACTCACTCTTGGCGCGTCTGGTGCAGCGCTGCCTCGACTGGTGAGGAGCCGTATTCGATTTTGATGACGGCGCTGGAGGCGCTGGGCAATAGACCACATTTTTGTCTGATGGCCAGTGATATCGATTCCAAGGTACTAGCCACGGCAGCCAATGGGGTCTACAAGGCGGAGGCGCTTAAAGGTCTCAGCGCAGCCCAGATGCAGGCCTTCTTCATGCGCGGCAAAGGCGCCAATGCTGGCTTGGTGCGGGTCAAGCCGGAGTTAAAGCAATTGGTGGAGTTTCTGATCGTCAACCTTATTAAAGACGATTGGCCGTTCAAGGATCACTTTGATGTGGTGTTCTGCAGGAATGTGATGATTTATTTTGATGCGGAGACGCAGCGGCGCGTGTTAGAGCGTATTCACCGGGTGATGAAGCCCGGAGGAATCCTTTTTGTTGGACATGCAGAGAATTTTAGTGAGTCCCGGGATTTGTTTGTTCTAAAGGGTAAGACTGCTTATGAGCGCCGTTAACCGAATGCAAGTCGGCGCCGTTTGCCGGGTAAGGTCCGCATGAGTCAAATTCTTTCCGGCTCCCTTGCGACTTCTGTCAGGTCGGCCCCGGCGATGCCGCCTGCCAAGACTCTGCCAAGCGGGCGGCTTTCTCGTGTTGACCAACTCAAGTCGCAACAACGTAAGCCTGGTGAGGCTTCATTTTTCTATGCAGATCACCATTTTCAGTACGATGCGGTCAAGGTGCTTCCGGGCGAGTACTTTGTTTCCAACGAAGAACTTGTCATCATGACGGTATTGGGTTCTTGCATCGCTGCGTGCATATGGGATGGACGAGCGCGTCTTGGAGGAATGAATCACTTTATGTTGCCTGATGGGGACACGGGAGGCGGTTCGGGCCGCTATGGTTCTTTCGCCATGGAATTGCTGATTAACGAGATGCTCAAGCTGGGTGCGCGGAGAGAAACCATGCAGGCCAAGATATTCGGGGGAGGGCAGGTCATGGCCGGTTTTACGACGATGAATGTAGGCGAACGCAATACCAAATTTGTGCAGGATTACCTAGCGATGGAGCGCATACCCATTGTTTCCCAGGATGTGCTGGACATTCATCCGCGCAAGGTGTGCTTCTTTCCGGTGACCGGCAAGGCCCTGGTTAAGCGCCTAGCGCACTCCCATCCGGAAACTTTGGCGGTGGAAGAGCGGCGTGGTAACGCGGCGACGGTTGCTAGGTCCAATGCGGGTGGCTCTGTGGATTTGTTTTGAGGATGTAGTTTGACTAAGAAGATTCGTGTTGTGGTGGTTGATGACTCCGCGCTAGTGCGCAGTTTGCTGGCGGAAATCATCAACCGCCAGCAGGACATGGAGTGCGTGGGGACGGCGAATGACCCATTGATAGCGCGCGAAATGATCCGGGAGCTCAGTCCCGATGTAATTACGCTGGACATAGAAATGCCCAAGATGGACGGCATTGAATTTCTTGGGCGCTTGATGCGTTTGCGCCCCATGCCGGTCGTCATGATTTCTACTTTGACTGAGCGCGGTGCAGAAGTCACCATGCGTGCACTGGAGCTGGGGGCTGTAGATTTTGTTGCCAAACCGCGTATTGGCGTAGTGGATGGTATCAACGACCTAGCCGAACAAATTGTGGACAAGGTGCGAGTGGCAGCGCAGGCGCGAGTGCGCCGCAGTGTGGTTGCGGTGCCTACAACCGGTACGGGGCAGGCAGTGGGGGTCTTGCCCGCACGCAATCCTTCTATTGGCCGCATATCCACGGAAAAACTGATTTGCATTGGTGCTTCTACTGGCGGGACCGAGGCCATCAAAGAAATACTGGTGCGGATGCCTGCGGACTCCCCCGGCATTGTGATTACCCAGCACATGCCACCGGGCTTCACCACCAGCTTTGCCGCGCGCTTGGACGGGCTTTGCCAGATCTCGGTCAAAGAAGCTGCCAACGGCGACCGCATCCTGCCGGGGCATGCCTATATTGCCCCCGGCGGCAAGCAATTTCGGATTGACAGGAGTGGAGCGAATTACCTGTGTGTAGTGGAAGACGGTGAACTGGTGAATCGACACAAGCCTTCGGTAGAGGTGCTCTTTATGTCCGCAGCACGTGTCGTGGGACGCAATGCCTTTGGCATCATGCTCACAGGCATGGGTAACGACGGCGCCAAGGCCATGAAGGAGATGCGTGACTGTGGCAGTTACAACTATGTGCAGGATGAAGCCAGTTGCGTTGTGTTTGGCATGCCTAGGGAGGCAATCTTGCATGGTGCTGCCGATGAGGTCCTGCCGCTGGTTGCCATAGCTCCCGCCCTCTTAGCCAAGCTGAGCGGTAGCAACGACCGCTACCGGGTCTAACAAACTTTCGGATGTGTACCGCTGCGGTAACTGCGCAGCCCTTCTTCCTCATCTATTTCGAAATTTCCGGCTAAGTGTCCGAAACCATGTCATAATCGAAGGCTGCACTGATGACGGTGCAGAGCAGTTTCAAAGTAGAGTGTTTAAAAAGACTTTAAAAGAAACTTGCAAACAGCCTCAAAACTGTGTCATAATTCAAGGCTGCGCTGATCACGGTGCAGTTAGCAAGAAGAGAGTAAAAAAAGCTTCTTGTGTTCCTTAAAAATTTACAGCCGATAAATGTGGGCGTTTGAAGGCGATTGCCAAGTTCTTCGGAACTATGTCTTAACTGACATACAAACGCTCATGAAGTAAAAAAGATGTGAAATTCAGAAATGAAGTTCACGTTGATTCCAATTTATGAGTTGCTCGAAAGAGCGAAAAAATTCAAGATCGAACTATAGAGTTTGATCCTGGCTCAGATTGAACGCTGGCGGCATGCCTTACACATGCAAGTCGAACGGCAGCACGGGAGCAATCCTGGTGGCGAGTGGCGAACGGGTGAGTAATATATCGGAACGTGCCCAG
>CAISLN010000123.1 GCA_903886275.1 uncultured beta proteobacterium
AACGCAGCGCCTCACCGACGCGCAAGCCTGTAACACTTAAAAGACCCAGCAACACATGGAATGTCCAGCGTCGTAACTCCATGCCGGGAGAGAGTTGCAGCGCAGCTTCGAGCAGGCGCTGAACCTCTTCGTTCGAATAGAGGTGGGGATGGGCACGTGCCGGGCGAAATGGCAGCAAGCCGGGCGGCGGGACCTCAGTCTTCGGATCACTGCCAATGTGATGGCGTGCGAAACATCGCACGTAGCTCAAGCGTTGTGCCCACAGTGCCGGTAGTGCATTGCTTGGTTGCTGTGCCCACTCCAGTGCCAGTTGCGTGGTGATGCATTGGGCATTCCGCTGTTCCATGAAGGATGCGAACTTGGCGAGGACCATGCCGGCATCGCGAAGCTTGAACCCCAGGTTTCTTCGTAACGCCAGATAGTCTTGTATCGCTTTGGTCAGTGGCCTCATTGCACACCGCCTGGCCAGGGAAGGGCCAATGTATGCAGCGACACAAGGTCGACCTTGGCGTATATGGTGGTTGTTTGGGGACTGCGATGGCGCAGAATCTCTGCGATTTCTCCGAGTGAAGCGCCACCACCGAGCATCTGGGTCGCCAGCGAATGGCGCAATAGGTGGGCTCCTTTGGTTGGCGAGTCAATGCCAGAGCGTTTAAGGGCGCGACGAACAATGCAACTGACTGCGCTCGGACCTCGCAATGCGCGCCGCGGTGCATGGATTTGGATAAACACGTTGCGTGAATCGCAAGCCGGGCGTCCATAACGCAAGTAGTCAACCAAAGCGGCCCCGACATCGGCGGGCAGCGGCAGACGATCTACACGTTGTGCTGGGCCTCGGATGCGAATAGCCCCTTCGGCCCAATCAAGGTCATCCAAAGTCAGTTGAACCACTTCGCTGGCACGCAGCCCGAGACGTGAAATCAGAACCAGCATCGCGTAGTCCCGGCGACCGGTGACACTTTGTCGGTCGCACCCACCAAGCAATCTCTGCACTTGAGCGGGTGATATTGTTCTGGGAATCCCGGCTAACGACCAGCTCGCCACCGTCGGCACGCAGGTATGCAAGTCGACGATGATCTCGCCGCAGTAGCGCCCATACTGCAGAAACGAGCGCAATGCCGTGGTCATGACTTGAGCGCGCTTTGGATGGTGCAACCGCGCTGCTTCAGCCTGCACGAAGCGAATAAGGTCAGGCGCTGTGATCTGCTCAAGCCGAACTTCTTCCACGCCGAAGACACTGTCAAGAAAACGTCCGATTGCATTGCCGTACAAGAGGATCGAGGCAGCGGCGAGTCCGCGCTCACACAACAGGTATTGCTCGAATTCTTGTCTGACGCGACGAGCGGGTGAAATTACAGCCTCCTGCTCGGAACTCGCCTTGTACCAATCAGGCGCAACGAATTGGCCGAACGCATGAAGTGTGAAAGAGTCGCCACATCGGCGGCGATGTGTCAGCCAACGATCCTTGAGGTACTCCGTTACATGCTTTGCCAACATGCTGTGCCCCTCGATCTCATGCTGATCGAGCCAAGCCGCGAAGTCTTTAACTAGCCGGGTCGATTCCTTCATCGAAGCTGCTGCGTATCCTTGGGCCTGCATATGTTCGACAAACACCTGAACGGTTGCCGAAAGTGAGCCCTTCGGCGCTAGGTCACACGGGTTCCCAAATGTCTGATTCATCATCATCTCCAGTCGCACCACAAAGCGTGGCTGGAGATGAAACTATGCCGAGCGAAAATCGTCAACACCACCCGCAGCAAGGGCGCCGCCACCATTACTCGGAATATTCCTGGACACGGAATAGTGACGA
>CAISLN010000124.1 GCA_903886275.1 uncultured beta proteobacterium
CCGAAGTCGCCATCTCAGACCTGGTTGACACCTGGCTGGTGCTGCGCGACATAGAAATCAGCGGTGAGCGCAACCGGTGCTTGTCGATTTTGAAATCGCGCGGCATGGCGCATTCCAACCAGATTCGGGAATGCCTGCTGAGCAACCGCGGCATGGTCTTGCGTGACGTGTCGGTCGGGGCCAGCAGCGGCCTGACCGGCACGGCGCGGCTGGCGCAAGAGGCCTTGGATCAATCCAACAATTTAACACGCCAGCAGGATACGGAGCGTCTGCAGCGCGAGCTGATCGCCAAACGCCGGGCACTGGAGGCGCAGATTGAGGCGCTGCGCGCCGCGTTTGAGGTAAGCGAAGCTGAGGCAACACGCGTCATCGTGCAAGAGCAGGCGAAATCGTCGCAACGGCTGCTGGAGCGCGCAGCCATGGCCGCCAGCCGCGATGCTGACGGAGCTGGCGGAGCATCATGAAAACGCTCCCGCTCACCTCGGTTGCCCCGGCCAGCGCCGACACCTATGTCCTGCGCCTGTATGTGGCCGGTCAAACGCCCAAATGCATCGCCGCATTTGCCAATCTCAAAAAAATTTGTGACGAGCACCTGGCGGGAAAGTACCAGATAGAGGTGGTCGACTTGCTGCTCAACCCGGCGTTGGCGCGTGGCGACCAAATTCTGGCCATCCCCACGCTGGTGCGACGACTGCCGGTGCCGGTACGCAAAATCATTGGCGACCTCTCCATGACCGAACGCGTGCTGATCGGGTTGGACCTGATCGCCCGCCACTGAGGAGCGGCCCATGCCCACGACGCCATTGATCGACTCTGCTGCAGCGTTTGAGCAAGCGCTGCGCCGTTCGCCCCACGAGCACTACAGCCTGATCTTGTACGTGACGGGCACCTCGCCTCAATCGGTGCGGGCCATCGCCAATATCAAGAAAATATGCGAGCAACACCTGCAAGGCCGCTACGAACTGCAAGTGATTGACCTCTACCAGCAGCCGCAATTGGCGCTGGGCGAGCAAATTATTGCAGCGCCCACGCTCATCAAAAAATTACCCAGCCCCTTACGCCGCGTCATTGGCGACTTCTCAAATGCCGAGCGCGTTCTGGTGGGGCTTGATTTGCGCCGAAAAACGTGATGCCCAAGCCAGCGACGCACCATAGCCTTCAGGCCGTCAACGCTGAGCTGCGCGCCCGACTGAGCGAAGCCCAACAAACGCTGAACGCAATTCGAAGTGGCGAGGTGGATGCGCTGGTGGTCTCGGGCATCAATGGGGAACAGATATTTACCCTGACAGGAGCCGACACCACCTACCGCTTGCTGGTGGAAGACATGCGCGAAGGGGCGCTGATGGTGACCCTGACGGGCCTGGTGACATATTGCAACGGCTCCTTTTCCCAGATCATCAAAGTGCCGTTGGAACAGGTCATCGGCTCGTCCATCACGACCTGGGTGGCGGCGTCCAGTCAAGCGCAGTTTCAGGCCTTGCTGAACAACTGCCCGCATGAAAACCTGTGCTGCGAGCTGAGCTTACTGGCCCGCGATGGCACCGTGGTGGCGGTTTATGTGTCGGTAAACCGGCACGTCGTTGCCAACACGCCCGACGTTTTTTTCATCGTGGCAACCGACCTGACCGAGATCAACGAGCGCAAAGCGGCCGAAGAAAAGCTCACCGTTGCGGCCGGCGTCTTTATCCATGCCCGCGAGGGCATTTTGATCACCGCGCCTGATGGCGAGATCATCGACGTCAACACATCGTTTACCCGCATCACCGGCTATGAGCGTGACGAGGTCGTGGGGCGAAACCCGCGCATGTTCAGTTCGGGGCAGCAAAGCAAAGATTTTTATGCTGCCATGTGGCTCGATCTGGTGAGCAAAGGCCATTGGTATGGCGAGGTCTGGAACCGGCGCAAAAACGGCGAGTTGTATGCCGTGATGCTCAACATCAGCGCCTTGCGCGATGCCTTAGGCAACATTCGCCAATACATGGGGCTGACATCAGACATCACCGCTGTAAAAGCGCACGAGAAAGAGCTTGAACACCTGGCCCATTTTGATGCGCTCACTTCGTTGCCCAACCGCGTGCTGTTGGCCGACCGACTCCAGCAAGGCATGGTGCAAGTTCTGCGGCGCTCGAAAAATCTGGCTGTGGTTTACCTGGACTTAGATAAATTCAAGGCCGTCAACGACGCCCTGGGCCACGAAATCGGCGACAAGCTGCTGATGGCCTTGGCCGACCGCATGAAGCAGGCGCTGCGCGAGGGCGACACACTGGCCCGGATTGGTGGCGACGAGTTCATTGCCGTGCTGCTGGATATTGGCGACGCGCAGGCTGCCGAGTCAACGCTGCTGCGCCTTCTGGGAGCAGCAGCTAGCCCGGTGCCCATTGATAAGCACGTCATCCAAATTTCGGCCAGCCTGGGGGTCACCTTTTATCCGCAGGCCGTCGATGTGGGGCCGGAGCAACTCCTGCGCCAGGCCGACCAGGCCATGTACCAGGCCAAACAGGCCGGCAAAAATCGTTACCATGTTTTTGATACGGCGCAAGACTACCAATTGCGCGGACACTTCGAAAGCATAGATCGGATTTCGCACGCCCTAAGCGCGCGCGAATTTGTGCTGTATTACCAGCCCAAGGTGAACATGCGGACCGGAGCGCTCATCGGTGCCGAGGCCCTGATCCGCTGGCAACACCCGCAGCGGGGCTTGCTTGCACCGGTAGAGTTTTTGCCATTGATTGAAGACCACCCGATGGCCGTTGATCTGGGCGAGTGGGTGATTGACGCGGCGCTGACGCAGATAGAGGTTTGGCAGGCTGCTGGCTTGTCGCTGTCGGTGAGCGTCAATATTGGCGCGCGCCAGTTGCAACAGGCCGACTTTGTTGACCGCCTGCGATCCTTGCTGGCGGCGCATCCGAAGGTTCACCCGAGCGATCTGGAACTGGAGCTGCTGGAGACCAGTGCGCTGGTGCGGTTGGTGTCGGTATCGAATGTGATTGATGAATGCCGCAATCTGGGTGTCTTGTTTGCCCTGGACGACTTTGGCACCGGCTACTCGTCGCTCACCTACCTCAAACGCCTGCCTGTGAGTCAGCTCAAGATTGACCAGAGCTTTGTGCAAAACATGCTCTACGACCCGGATGACCTGTCCATTCTGGAAGGAGTGATTGGCCTGGCCAAGGCCTTTGGCCGCCAAGTGATTGCCGAGGGGGTGGAGAGCGTGGCGCATGGCGCTTTGTTACTGCAACTCGGGTGCGAACTGGCGCAAGGCTATGGCATTGCCCGCCCCATGCCTGCCCACGAGATCCCGGCGTGGCGGGCTGCGTGGCAGCCCGATCCAGCCTGGCATGATTTGCAGCTTGTGGACGCCAAAGACTTTCCGCTGCTGTTTGCCAGTGTCGAGATTCATGCACTGGTGCGCACCCTGTCGAAGTACATCCAGGGTGAGGGGGCTGCGCCGCCGCCGCGTGACGCGAGTCACGGCCACCTTAGCCAATGGCTGGCGACTGAAGAGCGGGCGCGCCTGGGCGCGTATCCCGATCCTGCCTTGCAGTCGGTGGCCGCGTTGCACCAGCAAGTGCAGGAAATGGCCTCCGAGTTGTATGCACTTCATGCCATAGGCCTGAAACAGGAGGCCCGAAAAAGACTGGTCGAGCTGCAGGATGTCAGGGATGCGCTGTTGAGTGAACTGAAAGCCTTGCCCCAAAAATAGGCTTTGGGCTGGACACCTCGCGGCTGCTCGCATAAATCACCCAGGGCGGGATGGTTTTGGCAAGCGCTGCGTCAATGATGTTGCAAGTCCCATCTACATTGGTTCCCCAACAAGCAGTAGGTTTTCGTTCGCCGTCGATTGTTACGTCCCGATTTAATTTCGACTCAAGGTCCCAAGCTATGTGAGGTCGATTTTGGGGCGGCGTCCCAAGTTGTTTTCGGTGGTGCACAAGCCTGTCAGTAGGTGGGACAGGCGTCGGCAGAGGCGCAAACACAAACGCCGCCAGGGTTGAATCTGGCGGCGCCGGGCGTTTGGCAAGAAGCCGGCTCAGTCGGAGAATTTCCCCGCCTCAAGCTCTTGCGAATCCTGCCAAAGGGAGTGATAGAAGAGGTCGAGTTGCTGGCCGTAGTGGTCCTCGAAGACATCCAGCGCCAGATGCAGGAAGTCCTGAATCTGAATCAGCGACTCATCACTCAAGGCGGGCAATACGATTTTCTTTCGACCATGGCTGGGCGGTTTGGATTTGCGCGTCATTGCAGCTCCTTGATGGCTTGTTGCAGGAGTTCATCTGGCAGGTGGTTCAAGCCCTGGGGCATGGCCAGTCGCATGGCGGTGCACAGGATGCGCCCGGCCTGACGGGGCAGCCCTTTGGAGGCCTGGCGCAAGATCTCCATGCCGGTGTCGGCCAACAGGTTGTGCTGGCTGCCGGCGCTCTTGAGTGCGTGGGCGACGAGCAGCGCAAAGCGCTCGCGTTCGAGCACGGGTTTGAGCTGCACATGGACCTGGATACGGCTGTGCAAGGCCGCGTACGGGGCCCGCTCCAAGACCTGTGCCAGCACCGGGTGGCCTACCAACCAGACCGTCATGAGGTCGCGTGAATCGAAGGCGAAGTTCAGAAACGAGGGGAAGTCACGGAAGAATTCGCAGGGCAGGTTCTGCGCCTCGTCGATGATCCACAAGGGGGTGAGCTGTTTGCTATCGACCATCTCATGCACCCGCTCCTTGATGTCGCGCCACAGTTGTGCGCGCCGGTAGCTGGGCTCTATTCCCAGGGCGCGTGCAAGGCCCCGGTAAATGTCCACCCGCCCGAAGTCGGTCTCGGCCTGGTACAGCACCTGATAGCGGTGCGGATTCAAGGGCTGGGTCAGGCTGCGCAGTGCGACAGTCTTGCCCACCCCGGGCTCGCCCGTAAGCAGCCCGATGCCTGGGGACTGCAGCAGCCAGTCAAAGCGCTGGCCCAGTTGCGCCAGTGCACCGTCATCCCAGAGCTCGGTGAGGTTCTTGCTCAGCGGTGGGCTACGTAGACCAAAGTGTTGCAGGTACATCTCAGTGCCCCGACTTCGTAGCCAGCGCGGGGCTTTGGCCGTGGTACTGCGCATGGGCCAGCTCCACCAGGTTGGGTCCATTGCGCACTGCGCACGCAGGCTCAGTTACCGGTTCTGGTTTGCGCCGGGTGCGGTGCAGGTTGGCCAGTAAGTCCAGAGGGGTGGCCGCGCCCAAAGAGACGCCAGCAGCATCCTCCACACCCACAACACGGGCAGCGTGCGGGTCCACCACCAACTGCACGGTCTTGCCCGACAACGCGTAGGGCACCTCAAAGCGCTGACCCAAATAGGAGACGGTCCCGTCCTTTCTCACAAAGCGGGCAATGCGGTGCAGAAACAGTGCGTCGAGTTGCGCCGCCTTGGCGCCCAAGCTGCGGATTTTGGGCAGATCGCGCTGGTAGCGTGCCAGTGGTGTCAGCCCGTTGAGACCGGCATGCGGGCTTTGGTGGTAGACCTGTTCAATCCAGGCCCACAGCCGGGCGTTGAGATCGGCCAGGTCGGCAATGTGGCGCTCGTCGAGTTCGCTCAGGAACTGGTCCCGAAACGTGCGGTGCCAGCGCTCCAGCTTGCCCTTGCCCTCGGGGGCATAGGGCCTGCAAAAGATCAGATGAATGCCCAGGCGTGCGCACACGCCCTGCAGGGTGGCGGCACGGTAAGCAGCACCGTTGTCAACAACGAGTTTTATCGGTACCCCACGGCGCAGCAGTGCCTGCTTGAGCACGCCTTCGATGTCCAGCGCGGTTTCACCCAGGCAGAAGGCGCTGTGGGCCACCAAGCGCGAGGCGTCATCAATCAAGGAGACCAGATAGGTCTTGCGCAGTTGGCCCTTGATGGCAACGCGGGGGCCGTGCATCACATCACCGTACCAGATGGAGCCAGCGAACTCGGCCGTGAAGCTGCGCTTCTCTTCAGGCAAACTGGCAGATCCCCGCATCTGCGACAAGCCGTTTTGCTGCAGCAGGCGGTGCACGCTGGAGCGCGACAGGCTCTGTTCGGGCGCCACGCCGGCGACCACCATCAAGCGCTCAATCTGGTTGATGGAGCGCCGCGGGTTCTCCCGCTTGGCCGCAAGAATAGCCTCCTGCACTGCAGCCGATATCTTGGAGCGGCCGCGGTCTAGCCGGACCTTGGGCACCAAGGCGTCAATGCCACCTTTGCGCCAGGCGTAATACCAAGCCTGGATGGTCTTCTCGCCCAGGAAGCGCCGACCAGAGCAGGGA
>CAISLN010000125.1 GCA_903886275.1 uncultured beta proteobacterium
GACAACCACAGCAAGTCGGGTCAGGGTGTGCTGCGCGGCCTGCACTACCAGGCGCAAAATGCCCAGGGCAAGTTGGTGCGTGCGACACAGGGTGCAGTGTTTGATGTGGCGGTGGATATACGTCCCACATCCCCTACCTTTGGCCAATGGGTGGGTGCCGTGCTGAGCGCCGAGAACAAAAACCAACTGTGGATTCCGGCCGGTCTGGCGCATGGGTTTTTGGTGCTGACGGACACGGCAGAGTTCCTGTACAAGACCACCGACTACTACATGCCAGCGCATGAGCGCTGCATTGCCTGGAACGATCCCGATCTGGCCATTGCCTGGCCAGACATCGGGCAAGCTCCCAAGCTATCGGCGAAAGATGCGGCGGGTACGCTTTTTCGGGACATGTAGGCAAATCCGGGCTCAGGCTCATTTCGCTAAAACATCCCGCCTGCACACAACAGCCCTAGATTCCCGCCTTCGCGGGAACGACGGCTGTTCAATTCAGCGTGGTCGTTGAGACCTGTCGTCATTCCCGCCATTCCTGTAATTCCCGCGCAGGCGGGAACCCAGACAGCTAGCTTGGCGTGCTCCTCAAACGCAGCAACATTTCCTTGTGTGTGATGTACTGAACCACTTTAAGAAGGCGGGTTTCAACAGCCCTGTAAACAGCGCGTTCTGGTGGCGTGTTGGACTTGTGGTGCCTGCTGGCATGTTGGCTCTGGCTGCGACAAGCTATCAAGTCAATTTGGAGAGGTGCTGCGTAGTAATTGGAAGAAGCCACAGTTCAACAACCAACCGCCCTACAATGGCAAAGTCTGCCATTGCATTTAGGAGGTCAACCATGTCCTTGAACGTTTCATTGCCGCCAGAACTCGAGAGCCGGGTGAGGGCTCATGTTGCCTCCGGCATGTTTGGCTCGGCTAGTGAGGTCATTCGAGAGGCGCTGCGTCTTTTCGAGTCCTACCAGTCTGTGCAAGGCGCTGCTTTGGCCACCTTGAAGGCTGACATCGAGCAAGGTCAGGCAGACAAGCGTGCTGGACGCGTTGCACCGCTGAATATTGACGCCATCAAAGTTGAGGGCAGAAAACAGCGATCAGCAAGGGCCGCTGCTTGATGTTGCAATTGGTGTTTACTGAGAGGGCGCAGGCAGATCTTTTGGAGGCTTGGCTCTACATAGCGGAGGAAAACCTGGCAGCAGCCGACCGGGTTCTGGATACCGTGGAGCAGGAGTCAAAGGTACTGCTGATGCAGCCATTGATGGGGCGGGCCAGACCTGAACTGGGTAACCAAGTGCGCAGTTGGCCAAGCGCCACGCCATACATCTTGTTTTATGAAGTTGATGACACGGAATTGACAGTACTTCGGGTGCTGCACCACGCAAGGGATGTCAGATTGGTGTCCTTTTGATTGCGCAGCGCAATCGTGCTTGAGATGGTGCGGATTTATCCGGCTCGGCGCAGGCTGGCAGTGTCAATGCGCATGGACACCGGCTTGCTCAGGGTGTTGAGCAAAATCATCGATCGGCTCTCGGCATCTGTGTTTTGGTAAATGGCTTCAAGCCCCGCAAACGGGCCATCGGCGACAGTGACGTTGTCGCCTGCCGAGAACAAGGGTTGCGCATGGGTCCCTTGCTCCCGCGAGCGGATCAGGTCAATCAATTGCCCATCCACCTTGGCAGGCTGGCCACCAAACCGAACCAACTGGTTCACACCCAGGGTTGAGCGAATCGGTGACCAGCTTTGGCCGGAGACACTGGTGTCGAGCCGGATGAACAAATAACGCGGAAACATGGGCTCGGCGACCAGGGCCGTTTTGCGCTGGCGGATCTTTTGTAACGTGAGCATCGGCATGTAGCACTCAAAACCCTGGCGTGACAGATTGGTCAAGGCCAGCGCTTCCTGGCGCGGCTTGGTGTGGATCAGGTACCAGGCAAGCGTGCTGGGTGCGGAGGACTTTGTGCTGAAGGGTGGCGCGATCAGCTGGTGCGGTAATGGCTGGGGTGTTGTTGGTTCCGGTGGGGATGCCGTTCCTGGTGGAGTTGCTTGCTCGGCAGTTGTTTCCGCTAGTAGCGGTTGCGGTCCTGCCGTTCGAGGTGAACGACCGCAGCGCAGCCCTGACTCTGGTGTATGTAGACGATGTGATAGCGCGCTTTGTGGAGCTGATGGATGGGGCCGATGAGGCTGTGGGGCCCGATGGCTTTGCCAGCGTGGGGCCGCACTACACCACTGCGGTGGGTGCGTTGGCCGATTTGCTTCAGTCGTTTAAAGAGGGCAGGGGCACCCAAATGACGGAGCGGGTAGGCGCGGGCCTGGTGCGTGCTTTGTACGCCACCTATGTGAGCTATCTGCCGGTGGAAATGGTTGTTATGCTTTGGGCCAATGAGGTGTTTGACCGCGAACGGCCAGACACCTTTGCTTGTGCGGTGTAGGGTTTTTTTCCGCTATTTGGTCAACTTGCGAGCACGACAATGAAATTGAAACGACTGACGTTGGAGAATTTTCGGGGTAAGAAAAACCTTGATATTGAACTGGGTGAGCGGTTGACGCTGCTGTTGGCGGCAAATGGTGGCGGCAAGACGACCATCTTGGATGGCATTGCCATTGGTTTGGGTGAGGCACTCACCCATTTGCCGCAGGTGGCCGGGCTCACCTTTAAAAAGACGGGTGATATTTACCAGACCCAGAACAAAATTGCGCCCTACGCGCGCGTGGTGTTGCATGCGACCGGTGGCATTGATGGCATAGCGTGGGACCGATTGACGCGGCGGGATAAGAGCGCAGCCACCACACGCTTGATACCGCAGAGTCTGGGGGTCAAAGCGTTAAGAAAGTATCTTGACGAGTCAATCATTGATCCGCTGAATGCAGATGTAAATTTTGATTTGCCCATATTCGCGTATTACGGTGCAAGCCGTGCACTGCTGGATGTGCCACTGTCGCGTAAAGGCTTTACACATCAGCATGCAAGGTTTGAGGCCTTGGCCAACGCGTTGAATGCAACCAGCCGGTTTAAGTCAGCCTTCGTGTGGTTTTATCACAAGGAACTCGAAGAGTTTCGACAGCAAAAGGCGCAAAAAGACTTTGATGTAACCTTAAAAGAACTCGACTGCGTAAGGCAGGGGATTGAGCGTGTTTTTCCTGATTTGTCGGATCCGCATATTGGGCTGAATCCACTGCGGTTTATGGTGAAGCAGGGTGAGGAATTATTCAATATCACGCAGTTGAGTGATGGCTACAAAACGCTGCTGGGTATGGTGATTGACCTGAGCGCGCGTATGGCGATGGCCAATCCGCACCTTGAAGACCCGCTTGCGGCTGAGGCCATAGTGATGATTGACGAGCTGGATTTGCACCTGCACCCCCAGTGGCAGCAGCGCATTACGGGTGACCTGTTGCGGGCATTCCCGAATACGCAGTTCATCATCAGCACGCATAGCCCGTATATTGTTGAGTCGATCAATAACCATTTGAAGCGGCACACGATTAGGGAATTGACGTCGGGCGATGTTGATATTAAGGCGCTGTACGCCTTGGACCCGAAGGATGTCAAAGCCTATTTCTTGACTACAAGCGATGTTCAACCGTTGTTAGACCCTGAGCTTGGCTTGTTGGATGATCGGCTATTGGAAAATTTTAACAATATCAGCCGGATTTACGAGCAAATGCGCAACCTGGAGTGGGAGCACCCCCAGTGATAAATGTTGAGCCATTTCAGCACTGTGTCTGCCAGAAGATGGCCAACGTACAGTCTTGTTGCTTGCATGAACATGGATTTTCTGAGCAGGGCAAGAAGGTTAAGCTGACCCCGAAGACGGGAGAGGAGTTGTTGGCCGTGGTGCTGGATGGGTGCGTGTTTGACGACTACTTGCTTAAGTGTGATGGTTTGTTTTTGTTTGCATCGCCCAATCGCAAGGCGGCTATTTTGATTGAGTTAAAGGGTGCGGGTGATATTCCACATGCTTTTGAACAGCTTGTCTTTGTAAGAACGCACAGACCCCAATACAAGGCACTGTTAAGCAATCTGAATCAGCTTCCCGGTCCCAAAGCATTAGAAATGGCCTTTATCGTCAGCAATGGGTTTTTAACCAAGCCACAAAAAGAAAAGCTGGAAAATCAGCACGGTATTCGTGTAGTGGCTGTGCTGCATTGCGAGGCAGTATCTCAGGTGCCAGATTTGCGCCAATACTTATAAGATACATATGAAGAAGCTAAAAATCGTATCGGTAGTTGGCACCCGGCCTGAAATTATTCGGCTGTCGCGTGTGTTGGTTCAGTTGGATTTGCATTGCGAGCATGCCTGCGACCACCATCAAGCGCTCAATCTGGTTGATGGAGCGCCGCGGGTTCTCCCGCTTGGCCGCAAGAATAGCTTCCTGCACTGCAGCCGATATCTTGGAGCGGCCGCGGTCTAGCCGGACCTTGGGCACCAAGGCGTCAATGCCACCTTTGCGCCAGGCGTAATACCAAGCCTGGATGGTCTTCTCGCCCAGGAAGCGCCGACCAGAGCAGGGA
>CAISLN010000126.1 GCA_903886275.1 uncultured beta proteobacterium
ACCAGCCACAGGTTTGCGAATTTCCGGATTTAAAGTATTCACGTGTCCACCTTTGTTGAAGTAGACACGATGGTCCTAAAAATTTCGTTCGAGCGAAAGATGACTTCGCCACGCGCTTACCTTGCAAGGGCGCACCATGTCAAAAGCCAATGCGAACACCCTCAACGAGATCTTTCACGAGGGATGCGCAATATTTTTAGTCCGCGGCAAAAAGTGTTTTAAAAACAATGCCTTGGCTTTTGGCCAAAAGATGACTATCTGCAGTTGCTGCCGATATCTTCTGCAATCGAGTGGCGCTTCTCGACCTGGCGGATGAATCACCCAACCCACCGCCTAAGCTATCTCCTCACGTTTGGCCCCACTTTTCGCCCCACTCAACACGCCGGATGCGTCCGGTCAGGCGCTGTAATCCAAACCAGGTACTTACGGTAGAACCGCAAGAACCCCCTGCTCAAAAGCAGCAGCCTGGCTGCACAGCGCTTTCACATCGGCCCAATGGCTTGTGATGTTGGAGGCGTGCTGTAGATACTGCGATCGCGATTTGGCCTTCACACGCTGGATTTTCGGCAGGGTCTGCAAACCCAATTCGGCCGCAGCGTTGCATTCAAGGCCCAGGCAAAGCGCATGGCTTGCTGGCAACTTGGCGGCAACCAGCCAGGCGCCGGTCGATTGCGCTGGAATGCAGCAAACGGTTTTTTGTCCGGGGTGCGCGTTGCCCAACCACCCCAGTAAGACACCTCTCAAAGCGGAACACGTGTTTACAGCAGGAGGACAGGGCTGGTTACATGGCAGCACGGGCCATTTTTTCGCTACGGCCATGTCGGCCAAATCCGGGCCATAGTTTGCGTACTGCTTTAGGGCGACATCGGCATCGATGTGAATGATCAGCAGATCAAAAATCGCCAGCGTTGGATCAGCATCCAGTGACCCGGAATGTCTTTGGCTGGCCGAATCGCACCATTTCACCACACCTCCCCAGCCAGTTCCCATGCGCGGTGCGAGCTGCTCGGGTTGCAGCAAGGTCAGAATAAAGGAGCGTTGCAGAATGGCCTTCAATGCCGCCTCAATCAGCACCAAGTCCGTTGGCCCCTCTGCCACCAGCGCGATGCGAGGGTCAGACATTGGGCACCGCTCCAAGATGCCCCATCAGCCACAGTCTGGACAAAGGGTACTCCTTGTTCAAATCGGTCAATTGGTGACTCAGCTCCACGCGGCGCACACAGGTTAGCCCGTTGCTGTTGCGCTCCACGGCAAACAGGCGAACCTCCGGGTCGCTCAAATCCAGACCATCCAACACGGCCGGGTTGTGGGCGGTAAAAAGTAACTGCCTATCTTGTCCGCCACTCTTTAGCCAGCCAGAAAGGCGCGCGGTCAGCCTGGTGACCAAGCGGGGATTTAAGGCCTGGTCCAGGTTATCAATAGCGAAGAGCCTGGGTGCCTGGGGCAGCAGGCACAACACCGCGCAAAAAATCACGTACAGCGCTCCTTCGCTGGCGTCGTATGCCGTCAACTCGTTGCGGCTCTTGTTCATGAATCGGTCGGTAAATTTCAGCATCAGCTTAGTACGAGCCACCTTGGGCGACAGCAAATTTGCCCCGTAGCTTGTGGTTTGAATGTCATTCACCCAGTCGATCAGCTCCAGCACTTCATCTATTACGCCGCTGTCTTCTTCCGAATAGCGTCTCTGCAGTTCGGCAAAGCCCTCCGCCAACTGCCCGCCACTCAGGCCCACGGGCGCACGAGACTGTGCGTCCGGTACCGTGCCTCGCAGGGTGGGTGTGTTGGGGCAGTAGATGGCATAGTTTTGCAAGCACTGCATGAGCTTCGCAGCAGCGTTGTCAGGTGCCACGTCGACCAACTGCAAAGCGGCCAAACCCGCCTGCGGGTTGAGGTTCTTTCTATTGCGCACTCCGTCCGAAACAATTTCCTGCTTGCCGTCGCTTAAGAGCTCGGTTTTATAGGACCATGCAGGTTCGGGCGAATCAAGGGGATTCAGCAGAGATACCCGGTAGCACGCGCCGTTGTCACCCGTGGCTCCCACACCAATGTGGGCCGGAGTACGCTCTGAGGAAAATGAGCTTTTGTATAAGCGTGGCAAGCCCGCGCGCACGCCCCGCCGAACCAAGGCCTCGTCATCGACCACACCATTGGCGGCTGCCCCCAGGACCCCAATGGCTTCCAGCACATTGCTTTTTCCAACACCATTGGCACCGATAAAGCAGTTAACCCGCCCCAGCTCCAGGGTTTCTGAGTGAACGGATTTGAAGCCGTCAATGTGTACGGTGCGGATCATCTTGAAATACCTTCGGTTGAGTTGGCTTCATTGGCTCCAAGGCAAATTTTGCCAATAAGCAAGCCTGCATCAGGGCCTGTATCTTGGCATATTTGCATGCAGCAGCGGCATCTGGTCACTTGACGGCGGTCGCAATCTGCATTCCTCAAACCAACCGAATCCTGCCGGTCAGCAGCTCTTGCATCATGCCCTGCTTGAGAGCGCGGGTCTTGTCGCGGCGGGCTTCCAGGGCTGTGAGCTCGGCGTCCATGTCGGAGAGGACGGTGGCGATGGCGGTTTGCTCTTCCAAGGAGGTCAACATAAACGCAATTTTTCTCAAGTCAGATAACGAAATGCCTTTGACCGTACTGCCACTGCCAAGCTCATCAATTGCTGAAGCGTGAAATCCAAACCAGTGATACAGGAACGTCGTGTTGACATTCCGGACAGGGAATAGCGCTTTCAGATCTTGATTGATGCTGACATCGACTTCGTAAATTACTGCCTTGCCGAGTGCCATTCGCGTGGACGTAATCAATGTCCCTTTCGGTATCAAGTTGGATGCGCTGTTTTTTAATCCTTCAAGGGTGATGGCTTCCTGAGAGAAGTTTGGGTTAAAGGTAGCAAAGTCCTTAACGGTGACCCAAGGAATTTCATTGCCCCAATACTTTGGGTTTGATCGGCTTGGTGTCCCGCCTCCAACGACTTTATCCAACACATCCCCCAACCGCTTCACCTCCCACTCCCCACTAAACCCCGGCAGGCGGGTCTGGCCGGTGAGGAGTTGCTGCATGGCGGCCTGTTTGAGGTCGCGCTTCTTGGCGATCAAGGCATCCAGTTTGGATAGCAGGGCATCCACATCCGATAGGGC
>CAISLN010000127.1 GCA_903886275.1 uncultured beta proteobacterium
ATTGGCTTGGAGCTGACCTGCCGCATTGAGCTCGAAGGCCACGGCCAGTTGGTGGCGGGCTTGCCCGGTGGGGGCGCGTCCAATCAGGGTGCGGGAGTGCGCGAGATCTCTGGGCTCATCACGGCAGCGCGCTTTTGTGCCGAAGACAACCGGCACGCCATCTACGAGATCGAGATCCGGCCCTGGCTGTATCTGGCTACGCTGAGCACCGACTGCAAGGGGATTGCGGGTCAGTACCGCAACTACCTGCTGCCCACAACGCACACACCTGACAATTGGGTTGCACTGAGGAACAGTGCATGAATTTCATAAACGTAGCGCGCAGCCGCTATCGAATATCCGGCCAACCATATCCGAAGACATCCCATTTGAAATCGGCCCACACACCGCCTCAATTCAAGCCCAGCCGGTACACCACCTTCGACGACCCCATCACAAAGTACAGGGTGCTTGCGCTCAGCATGACCTGATTCGGCGCTGCGTCTATCAGTGCCTTAGAAGACTGGGTGCTTGCATTCCAACTGTAGGTCTTGCCCAGTTCCCCAAACACCACAAAGCCACCACCCGCGCCGTAAAGGACGGTGGAAGGCGCGCCTGAAATTGCGCTCGTGGCGCCACCCACCAGGGCCTTGAGCGCGATGGCCGCGCTGGAGGATTCGGTCCAGGCCAGCACTCCGTCATGCAGTTGGAAGTTGTCATTGGCGTTGCTCGACACCGCAACGGTCGCGCCGCCTGCCAAGGCTTGACTCATGATGGTGCTGCCAGCGCTGCAGGGCACGGTAGTGGTGCTACAGCTAGTGTTGCCGCCAATGGGCGTCTGCAACCAGGCCACGGTCTGGCCGTCGGTCTGGGGATAGATGCTGCGTGCGCCAGCAATGGATATTTTTGTGGAGGTGAGGGTTGCCGAAGACCATCGGTAAACATCAAAAACGGACGTCGTACCCGAGCCCGAGGTCTGTGCCCAGTAGAAGAAGGTCACGTTGCCCTTGGCGTCCACAAAAAAATCGTACGCCGTGTTGCCCAAATAGTTGGCCCCTGCGGGTTGAGCGATGGTGCTATAGACCCCGGTGGCAACACTGTACCGCGTGTAGGTTCCCGCATTGGCGCCCGCGGCATCTATCCAAATTACGTTGCCACCATGCGCCTTTGGATACTGCTCGTAGGCACGCCCGCCACCGACATTGCTGGTGGCCGCATTGGGGTTGACATTGGATAGATTGGTCTTTTCCCCCGCAGGACTGAATTGATAGATGCAATCGAGCGGGCAATCCGAGTACCCGGTCCCGGTCGAACCCAAATACCCACCCTCGACAAAAACATAGCCCCCATCCATGGCCCAGTTGTAGAGGTAGGGAATGCTGCTCGCCCCTTGCAAAGTGACCTCGGTGTTCGCCGTGGTGTTGCGAACCCGGTAGCTGCCGTCGTCTGCCTTGTACAAAACCGTTGCCGGGTTCGATGCATCAACGGCGATGAGTTGGCCATTGGCGCCCAAAGTAAAACTTGGCGTATAGGCAAGCGCCGCACCCGAAGTGACCGTCACGGTGCGCTGAATCACGGTCACGCCAGCGCTGCTGTCTGTGGCGCGCACCGTGAGCGTGTAAGAGCCCGGAGTCAAACCGGCCAGGCTCATGCTGGCGCTAAAGGACTGGCTGGTCGAACGCATGAACTCATAATCGCCAAGGCTGGCTAGCACGGTCACTGCGCCCGCCTTATCGGTGGAGTAGCTTCCGGTGAGGCTGAGTGATCCGTTGACGAAACCTCCATCCACCGGCGTGTTCACTACCAGCCCTGGCAGGTTGGATATGGGCACCAAGACCGTTGTGCTTTTGCTATTGTTCGCGCTATCGGTAGCAGTCACCAGCATGCTGTGACTGCCCGAGCCCGCAGCGGCGGCATTCAGGCTAAAGCGATACAGGTTGTTGCTGCTGCAAGCCATGCGCGAAGCGCAGGCATTGGGCGCCGTCAAACTGCCAACCGAGACGCCGTCCAACGCTGCCTCTACACGGGCAATGCCAAACTGCGAACTGGCGCTGACATCGACAGTGATGGTGCCCGTTGTGCCCGAGACCCCGGCACTGACTGCCAGATTGGCGTTCGATACCGAGACCGTGCGCCGTATCTCCAGGTAAGAGTCGGTCGCCACCTGAACCTTGGCCAGAACCAAATGGGCGCTATTGGTCTCTGTCGAGGTGTTCCATGTCAGCGCATTGCCCACCCCTGCACCGCCCGAACCCAGCAGGCGCAGGTCGCTGTACCAGGTGACCGTTGGATAGGCAGTTGCGCTGCCAATGGATAGCTTGACGGCACCCGACACCGGCTCCACCTGGTCAAGAGCGATGCTGGCGGTACTTGCGGAGCTGGGGGAAACGCTGACGCTGCTTTGGCCCTGTGGAGTGGCAATTACCACGGTGCCAGAAGCCATGACCGCCACAACCCGATAGATGGTGGCCACGGTGAGCGCGCGTTGCCACTGCATGGCCTGCCCGCTGCCGCCCACACCTGCGATAGCCTCGACCAGGCTAAAGCTGCCGTCCGCATTTTGCGTTTCAATGCGATAGTGGGTGCCGCCTGGAAAGGCGTCAACCCACTGCAGCAATACCGTGTTGGTGCTGAGATTCAAGGTCGAGGTAAGCTGGCTCTGGTTGGCGGCCACGCGGTCCACCACCATTTGCTTGACGGCAGCATTGCCGCTTGATTGGGCCAAGGCAGAAACCACCTGCTCCAGCTGGGTCGCGTTGAGCTTGCCCTTGAGCACATCGAGCAATTTGTCTTGCGCATCGCCGCCTGCGGCATTGGCAGCACTTGCAGCCATCAGTGCGGTGCTGGCAAAGCTGGCGATGGCGCTGGTGTCAATGGCACCCTGCAAGACCGAGCCGACATCGGCTTGGGCAAGCAGCAACGCGTTTGGGGTGATGGCGCGGGCGGCCGTTGCGGCATCAAAGGCCGCAAAGAAGGTGGAAGGCTCCTGGCCAAGGACCCTGGCGGTCAGCATCTCGGTCAGTGGGGTGATGTTGGCAGTCAGGCTGACGGCCAAGCCATGCAGCTTTTTTCCGTCCGCAGGGTTGCTCAGCTCCAGCATGCAAGGCAGGGTGCCGCCGGTGATGTGGAGCTGGTAGTTACCGTCGGATGCGGTGGTGGCGGCTCCATTGCCGCTCTGGCATTTTGCGGTAATGCTTGCCCCGGCAATCGCAAGGCCGCTCGCCGCAGTGCCGCTCAGGGTCAGCGCCGCAGCATCGGGCGCGACGTTAGCGAAAGATGTATCACCGCCACCGCATGCACTCAGCATGCCGGCACCGACCAAGATCCAAGAATAAAGTGCCGCCCTGGAATGTCTCATTGGAACCCCCTTGCCATGTAATGATCTCAGGCCAGCAACGCACGCCCCAGCCCGTCGCCCATTCTGGGTTGCGGGCAGGTGCAGCCGGCTGATACAGGTCAACCGCCCCGGTGTCGCATGGCGAATGCCCAGGGCACAAGCGACTGCCATTTTTTGATTGGCTGGCGTCCGGCCCAAGCCGTTACACTCCACCCCTCTGTGGGTCTGCCTTGATGGAGCAGATGGCCGCGCAAGGGGCAAAGCCCAGGCTCAAAAGCCACAAAAGCCCTTGCAAAAATCGCCACGGCTTTTTTCAGGCACCACACCATCATTTACGGAAAGAAAACATGTTCGACACAAGCGGCAAATGGATTTACCTCGACACGGTTGAGGACTTTGACAACGGCCTGTCTGATCTGATTGAGTACTGGTCCAGCGCCGACCCAAGCATCACCCAGGCCCTTAAAGACTCCGCCCTCGCCCACTTCAAGGAAAACCTCGAAGGTGCATTGCTCAACTGGGCCGACAACAAGGCCAAGTGCAAAAAATACACCGCCATCGGCACGGAACTGGCAGAGTTTGAAGAAGTGATCAAGCTGGGCTGAGGCACGCACTGCGCGTGAGCGCAGGGTAAGCACAGGCGCTTCGGACGCATTTGTGCGAAGGCGATAATCGCCGCCATGCGAATCAATTTAAAGACCCCCTTCGCTGACAAGGAAGCGGCCAAGGCGCTAGGCGCACGTTGGGATGGCGCCAAAAAAATCTGGTACATCACCGACGTGGCGGACCTCACACCGTTCATGCGCTGGATACCGGACCTGGCCACAGCAACTGCCAGCAACGCTGCAGCACCGACTGCCCAGGCAGCCACCCGGCAATCTGCCGGCGTCATCACCCGACCCACTGCGGCCGTGGCGCACTGCGGCTGTGCAGCCCTACCCTGGATCGACTGCGAACACACAGCCTGAAGCCAGCACTGCAAGTGGACCAGCCCATGGCGTGCGATCTGCAGCTCACCATTCGCTCGCTCAGCGCCCACGCCCTGCTGCGCGGCCTCAAGCCGATTCTGGTGCACGCGGGATGAACCCTGCCTCAAGCGCTTGCTGCCCTGGTCAGGCGGACATTCCTGCGTGCGGCCCAGCGGGTCGGCCCAGTCAGACGGCCCTATGACCTGCCGCGTTGACGCTTATCAATGGGGTAACACCTTTCGGTTAGAGAATTTAATTCTCGCTATCCATCCCTTGAAAGGTTAATCATGAAAATAAATTTCCTGAGCGCCTCACCCTGTTTCTTGGAGCGATGAAGGCTCTCTCATCGCGGCTTGCGGTGGTGCTTCAAGTAGCTCAATCCATGAGCGGGTTCTTTCGTTTCACGGAGAATTAAATGGGAGAGTTTAAAAATGAAGAATGCAATATTGGCAATTGCTATTGCGACGGCCTCTACCGTGGCCCTCGCGTCAACCCTGGTTATCCAGTGGGAGGCCCCGAGCGGCAACAAATACACCTACTACCTCGACAAAGGATCGGCACGGTCCATGAAGACAAGCGCAGGTGACATGGTGACTGCGAAAGTCGAAGTCATGGATGCCCAAGGCGTACTGATGACAGAGGGCAATGTTGTGGCATCGGGATGCAACCTTGAGGTGCCCGCAGGACAGGCCGGTTTGCTCGATGACGACAATGCGTTGATCCCGGGCACCCATCTCGCTCGCTGGTCTATGGTGGAGTTCAAAGCCGGCTCCACCAAAATAGCTGTCATCCTGGCAGGGCACACCTGTTTGGCTGCGTTAGAAAATTCTGCCTTATAAGGGCAGGATCGATTGCCAGCCTAACCCTCAAAGGCACGCAAGGCCTCGGGAGCAAGCAGCGTCACTTCGCGGCTGGCTATTTCAATCATGCCTTGGTGATGCAGCATGGACAGCGCGCGGCTGACCGTTTCGAGCGACATACTCAGATAGTTGCCAATGTCACGCCGCGTCATGGTCAGCGTGAAGCGGCGCGGTGAACAGCCGATATTGGCAAAGCAAGCGGATTGCTGCAAGAGAAAGCGCGCCACACGCACATCCGAGCGAGCAGCGTGCGAGACCGTGTAAGAGAGCTGCTCGCAGGTTATTTGCCGACTGATGGCCCAGTACAGCACCTGTTCCAAATCGTCGCAGTTGCGCCCGGGAGAAAATAATTGCACAGAGGGCAGGCACACCACATGGCAATCGGTCAAGGCCAAGACCTCGCACCAGTGCTGCTTTTTGCAAACGCCGTCCGCGCCCAGCAGATCGCCCTTCATGTGAAAGGCAATCACATTTTCACTGCCGTCATGGTGGGTCACGACAGACTTGAGTGCTCCCGAACGCACGACATACAAGCCATCGAAAGCCGCCCCCATGGAAAACACGGACTGCCCGGCACGCATACGCCGATGGGGAAAGATATGCGTGCAACAGGCCCCTGTGGCGGCCCCCTCAAATCGCAGCATACGCATGACATCTTGCAGACTGGAGCCGTCGCATGTCTTGCGCAGTGACCATGGCTGGGACAAGGCTGGCGAACAGGCCGCATTGGACTCTGAACGCTTGCCTGCTGTTTGGATTTGGCTATACACGCAATGAACCTCCACACGCACCATGCACCCGGTGGGCGCACTCCTAAATGCCAAGTTGGAACTCTATGTGTCGGCATGCCTTGCGTCAAATTCCGCACCTAATACCCAGATGCAGGCATGCCACAGGTTCGCCGTGGCATGCGAACAAGGGCAGCAGCGCCCCGGACACCGGGCGCTTTACCCCGCCAATGCCCACTTGAATTGTCATCGCGTGGCCTCATGATGTGTCTGTTCAATTTTTTTTCGAGGATTCTCCTATGCGTTCCATCTCCCTGTTTCAATCTGCCCTGCGTTGGTTGGTGCTAGCTGGCTTTCTCAGTGCCGGCCTGGCGATGGCTCAGCAGGAGCCGACCATGAACCAGATCTACAGCGCGGCCCAGGCCGGCAAACTCGACCAGGCCCAGGTCATGCTGCAGCAGGTGCTGGTGGCCCACCCCAAGAGCGCCAAGGCGCACTTTGTGCAGGCCGAGCTGTCTGCGCGCCAAGGCAACTTGCCCAAGGCGCGCGAGGCCCTGAGCCAGGCACAAACCCTGGCGCCCGGTCTGCCCTTTGCCAAGCCCGAGGCGGTGCAGGCTCTGGAAAAGCAGCTGACAGCCCCACGCGCAATGGCGGTTCCGGCCACTGCCTCGGCCAGCTATAACGCAGCCCCCCAAGCCAAGTCCTCAAGCTCTTGGCTCTTGCCCGCTGTGCTAGCGGCTGCGGCGATTGGCGCTGGCTATTTCATCTTTCGCCGCAAGCCGGCGCAGACCTTTAACCAGGCGCCAAGCAACAGCCTGAGCGGCACACAAGGCTTTGGCAACGGCATGCAAGCGCCCATGCAAGCCGGCATGCAGCCTGGTATGCAGGCGGCCTATGGCCAACAACCCATGTACGGTCAACCCGGCTATGGTCAACCTGGATATGGACAACAAGGCTATGGCCAGCCTGCAGGCAGCGGCCTGGGCGGAAAAATCATGGGTGGCGTGGCCGCCGGTCTGGCAGTGGGTGCCGGCGTGATGGCGGCCGAAGCGATTGGTCGCAACCTAATGGGCAACCACGACACCAGTGCCAATAGCAACAACGCTGCCAGCCATGAGCCGGTCAACAGCAACCCCGACATGGGCGGTCAGAACTTTGGCGTCAACGATACCAGTTGGGATGATGCCGGCTCTTCCAATGGCGGCGGCGATTGGGACAACTGATACCGGATGTAAAGACTGTCAGCCAAACCCGGGGCACCAAGCGTTAAGGGAAGATCAGGCCATGCAACTGCATTGGCATTTTTTGGGAGTTTCTCCATGAAAAAACCTCTTATCTTTGTTTTAGCGCTGGGCGCCAGTGTGACCTGGGCTGTGGATCTGGCCCGTGTGCTTTCTGCTACCCCAGTGATGCAGCAGGTAGCGGTTCCGCGACAGGTCTGCAGCGACCAGGAAGTGGCGGTTCAGCAGCCCAAATCTGGCGCCGGTGCCGTGGTCGGCGCCATTGTGGGTGGCGCCCTGGGCAATGCGGCCGGCGGCCATGGCAGCGGACGTGCCGCAGCCACGGTGCTGGGTGCCGTAGGCGGCTCGGTGCTGGGCGAGCGCATTGAGGGTTCGCCCGAACCCGAGTTGCGCACCGTGCAGCGCTGCACCACGCAGACCGTCTATGAAAATCGCGCGGTGGCCTACAACGTGGTCTATGAATTCGCTGGCAAGCAATACACAGCGCAAATGCCGCACGATCCCGGCCCCACATTGGCCCTGCAAATCGGCCCGGTAGGCGCTACCACCAATACGCAAGCCCAGAGCTACCCCGCCGACATACCGGTCTATACAGACCCGCCTGCCGTGGTGCGCACGCAACCAGTCTATCCAAGCTATCCCATCTATCCAATCTATTCCCCGCCCCCCTACTACTATCCGCCGGTCACCTTTGACTTCGGCTTTGGCTACTGGGGCGGTGACTACCGGCGCGGCTACCGTAGCCACCGCCACTGGCGTTAAAGCCAGGGCATAAAAAATCAACTAGGCGATCGAGTCGTCAGGGGCCGGATGCATGGCGCCCGACCCGTCCAAGTGTTGCGACGTGGGAAAGCGCAGGTCCACCACGCGCAAAGCGGCAATGACAGTCTTGGCGGACCCTATGCCTGCACAGTGGTCTGGGTTTGTGTGCCCAGGCCGTCAATGCCGAGGTGAATCACCTGGCCGCCTCGCAAATACAGCGGCGGTTTTTGGCCCATGCCCACGCCAGGCGGGGTGCCGGTAGAAATCACATCGCCGCTCTGCAGGCTCATGAAGCGGCTCAGGTAGCTGATCAAAAAAGGCACCTTGTAGACCATGGTGCTGGTGCTGCCGTTTTGAAAGCGCTTGCCGTCCACTTCCAGCCACATCTTGAGCGCGTTGGAGTCGGGCACTTCGTCGGCGGTCACCAGCCAGGGTCCGGTGGGGCCAAAGGTGTCGCATCCCTTGCCCTTGTCCCAGGTGCCACTGCGCTCCAACTGGTATTCGCGCTCGGACAGGTCGTTGACCACGCAGTAGCCCGCCACATGCGAGAGGGCATCGGCCTCGTCGATGTAGCGACCGCCCTTGCCAATGACCACGCCAAGCTCCACCTCCCAATCGGTTTTGAGCGAGCCGCGCGGAATTTCCACCTGGTCATCCGGGCCGACCACGGCGCTGGTCCATTTGTTGAACACCACCGGCTCGGGCGGCACCTGCGCGCCCGACTCGGCGGCATGGTCTGCGTAATTGAGGCCAATGCAAATGAACTTGCCGATGGAGCCAACACAGGGGCCCAGGCGCAAGTCCTTTTGCGGCACACCAGCCACCAGGGGCAGGCGCTTGATATCCAGACCGCGCAAACGTTCCAGGCTGTGCGGCAGCAGCACGGCGCCGGCCAGATCCGTAATCAGGTTCGAGAGGTCGCGCACGCGGCCCTCGCTGTCCAACACGCCGGGCTTCTCCTGTCCTGGCAATCCGTAGCGCAGCAATTTCACTTTATTCTTCCTTCAAAAACACAACTCAAAAACAGGGACGCGCCACAGGCACGCCCCCGACATTTCAAAATGCCTCAAACAGCAGCGACTTTCGGATCAACGCCACTCAGATGGTCACGCCGCCGTCCACCAGCAGCGCCTGTCCGGTGACAAACTGCGACTCGTCGCTGGCCAGGTAAATCACCAGCGGCGTGATGTCGTCCACCGTGGCGAGGCGGCCAATCGGTTGGCGCGCGACGAAGTCTTTTTCGGCCTGCACCGGATCGGCCGCGCTGGCAATGCGGCCGCGCAAGCTCGGTGTATCCACCGTGCCGGGGCACAGGGCATTGCAGCGCAGGCCCTGTTTGACAAAGTCGGCGGCAATCGACTTGGTCAGGCCGATAACGGCGGCCTTGGTCGCGCCATAGGCGCAGCGGTTGGCAAAGCCCTTGATGCTCGACGCCATGGAGGCCATGTTGATGATGCAGACACTGCCGTGGCTGGCCTTGGCATGCAACAGCATGCCGGGCAAAAAGGCCTGGCACATGCGAAACATGCTTTTGACATTGATGTCGAAACTGCGGTCCCAGTCGGCCTCGGTGCAGTCCACTGCCGAACCGTTGACCACGATGCCGGCGCAGTTGAACAGCACGTCGAGTGCGGACGTGCGCGCGGCCAGCGCCTGCACGGCGGCGCCATCGCGCACATCGAGCAACTCGGTCTGGATGCTGCTGCATTCCTGCACCAGGCTGGCCAGATGCGGGGCATCGATGTCGGTGGCAATCACCCTGGCACCCTCGGCGGCGCAGGCCAGGGCGCAGGCCCGCCCCATCCCCTGCGCAGCGGCTGTGATGAGTACCGTTTTACCTTGCAATCGACCTGGGCGCATGCGCTAGACTCCGGTTAAATAATTCATTTATGAACAAGTAATTCATATATGAAAACCGATGATAGCCATGCCGTGCCCGTCCCTTGCCTCACGTTTACCCTGAGGCTATCGAAAACAGGAGCAAAAAATGCAGCCCACAACCAAGACGGCCACAAGCAAGCCCAAGGCCCAAGCACCACTCGCCACTGCGCTTGCCGAAGACCGCTATCGCGCCCCCGCGCTCGACAAGGGCCTGGACATTCTGGAACTGCTGGCGCAGCAACCGCAGGGCCTGACGCGCGCCGAAATCGTCAAGCAAATGGACCGCAGCGCCAGTGAGATCTACCGCATGCTGGAGCGCCTAGTGGTGCGCCAGTACGTGATGCGCTCGCTCTCGGGCGACCGTTATGCGCTCAGCCTCAAGCTGTTTGCGCTGGCCCATATCCACCCGCCGCTCAACCGGCTGATCAACCAGGCGCTGCCGGTGATGGACGCCTTTGCGCGCCATGCCGAACAAAGCTGCCACCTCGGTGTGTACGACCGCGGCAATGTGCTGATCGCAGCGCAAATCAACAGCCCAAGCGGTTGGAGTTTCTCGCTGCACCGGGGGGCGCGCGTGGGCCTGCTCGACACGGCTTCGGGCCATGTGCTGCTGGCTTTCAGCGACGCGGCACAAGCCCAGCGCATGCGCACCGAGCACACCGCCGTGGACGGCGAGGTGCCCATCACGCAAACCAAGTTGCAGGCCACGCTCAAGGGCATTCACCGCAAGGGCTACCTGGAGCGCGACAGCCAGCAATCCTTTGGCGTGGTGGACATCTCCGCCCCCATCCTGGGGCCGCACCAGCAGGCACTGGCAGCACTCACCTGCCCGTATATCCGACGCATAGACACCCATGTGGGGCCCGACCTGCAGGCCGCGCGCGAACTGCTGCGCCAAGCAGCGCAGGCGCTGTCGCAGGGGGCGGAGATTTAGCCTGGCACTTGCTTAGCCTCGCGCTTGATTTACCGCCCTCTGGCGGGCATGACGCTTTTCAGAATCAGGTCCACATCGAGCACCTGGGCCAGACGCGTGTCGGCGCGGTCACCATCCACACGGGCAAGGCCGGTGATCAGAGCGCCGCCCTGGCTGGCGTCGGCGGGCAGCAACTGGTCCTTTTCCATGCGCACGATCTCATTGACCTCTTCCACCGCGAAGCCCTGCACCGTGCCCGCCAATTCGGTCACCATCAGAATATTGCGGCCCTGGGTGGGCTTGCAACCCACCAGCGCGGGCAGGTCGATCACCGGAATGATCTGGCCGCGGATATTGGCCACGCCCATCATGTGCAATGGCGACTGGGCCAGCACGGTGAGCGCAGGCATCACCAGCACCTCGCGCAATTTGGCGACAGGAATGGCAAAGAGCTCACGCTGGTCGTTGTGGCTGGACTCGCCCAGACGAAACAAAAGCAGTTCCAACTGGTTGCTGTCCGCGCGCTTGCTGCGCTCTTCTTGTTCGGCGGTCTTCATAAATGCTGCGTCCCCATGTGGCTGAATATTTGTTGCTGTTGCAGCATAACGGAGGCGCAAGGCGCTAACGCAGGTGCTTGAACATCTTGGCGTTAAATCGCTCGGGAATGCCCACCCTGCGCGAACCCTTGTGCAGCACAAAGCCCTGCCCGGCCTGCAGGCTGCCGGGCTGGTCCACCGCCAGGTAAAAACCACAAAAGCCGCTTTGCGCCATGGCCTTGACCGCCTGGTTAAAGCCCATGGCGGCATTGAACTTGAAGCAGGGTTCGCGCGGCTGGTCCACGCGCAGCACGCAAGCCGGAAACTCCAGCAGATCGCCAACCCAGACATCCGCCTCCAGCAGGCCCGACAAAGTCAGGTTCTCGCCCATGGCGCCAAATGGCAATTGCTCGTCGATCTCGGCCACACCGGCCTGGGCGCGTTGCGCACGCCAGAACGCGTAGTGCTCTGAAGGGTAGGCGTAAATCGCCTTGTCCAGCCCGCCATGCACGCTGAGGTCGGCCTGCTCATCACCCTGCAGTCCCAGCGCACGCACCGCCACCGCATCGGCCACTGCGGTTTTGTGGAGGGCGGTGAGCACGGCCCGGCCATTGATCAGGGCCTTGCGCGCCTGACCCACCTGAACCCCAAGCAACAACATGGCGCGGTTCAAAGTTGCTGTTGACTGAGCACACCCGCACGGTTGGAAAAACGCGCCCTTGCGTCCTGCTTTTCAACCTGTACCGTGGCACTGCGCTGGGCGTAGACGTTTTGCTTGAGCCATGCGCATTCGGCCGTCAGCTCGGCCTCGCTGTGCAGCCTGGTGGCCCAGACACGCTGCTCCGCATTCCAGCGGTAGCCGCGGGCCTTGAGCAGGTCCTTGGCCTCGAACGGGGCGTTGGTGGCCTGCAGCATGTAGCTGGGAAGCTGCGCTGCTTGCAGCAGCTGGGCCAGGCCGGTGTGGCCGTACGCGGGCAGCTGGTGCGCCAGTACCGCCAGCAACGCGTGGCAGTCCATCTCGGCGCGGTGGGCGTCATAAAACAAACCCTTGGCCTGGGCCAGGCTCTCGAGCTTGGCCGAGCCCTGGCCCTGTGCCTTCCAGTCGATGTCCGCAAAAGAGCAGGCCCAGTTCAGTTCGGCAAACTGCGCGAAGCGCTTTTCCACAAACGGCCGGTCGAAGCCCGCGTTGTGGGCAATGACCAGGTCCACCCCTTCGAGCAACTCCGCCACACGCTTTGCGTCGAGCTTGTGGCCGCGCACATCGGCGTCCTGGATGCCGGTGAGCGCCACCACCTCGGGCGGTATCGGTTTGCCCGGATCTTCCAGGCCGTCGTAAACCTGCACCGCGCCCACCGGCAGGCCGCTGGCGTTGTCGATGTCCACACGCAGCAGGGCCAGCTCAATAATCAGCTCGCGGCTCTGGTCCAGTCCGGTGGTCTCGGTGTCGAGCACGATGACGCGGGTGATGCCTCCAGCGGCCTTACCCGGCCAGTTCAGCCGGGGCTGGAGGCGGCGCTGCACGCGGTAGTCCGCATGGGCTTCGAGCCGGGCAGCCAGCGTTTCAATGGCCGTGGCTTTGGCTGCGGGCGGCTCTGCCTTGTCGGCGGTCTGGTGCAACAGGCCTTGCCGGGGCGCTTCGGGCCTTGCGGCCGTCAATGGGGCCTCGGGTCGGGCCATGCGTGGTTGGCGCGTGCGAACCTGTTTGCCGCCAGGCGGTAATTCGGGAAACAGTTCAAGTGCGACGGGTTGCTTGTTCAATGGGTACCTTGGCTGTGGCGCTTCATAAATGGAGGGGCCATTATTGCCCCTATCATTGCCCTCAATACAAATGTCTCCACAGGAATGCGCATGTCCACAGTCCGCTCACCCGCCACGCCGCTCAGACCACTCAAGGGTGTGCGCATTCTGAGCCTGGCGCTCAACCTGCCCGGCCCTGCCGCATTGATGCGCTGCCGCGCCATGGGGGCGGTCTGCGTCAAGCTCGAACCTCCGCCCCACCCTGGCGCGGGTTCCTCGGGCGACCCGATGGCCGTCTACCAGCGCGGCGCCTACGACACCCTGCACCAGGGTGTGAAGCTGCTGGTGGCCGACCTGAAGACCGACAAGGGCCGCGCCCTGCTGCAGCGCGAGTTGGCAAAAGCCGATGTGCTGATCACCTCGTTTCGCCCCTCGGTGCTGCCCAAGCTGGGGCTGGACTGGAAGCTGCTGCACAAGGCCTATCCGCAACTGTCCATGGTGGCCATAGAGGGCGCGCCGGGTGCGCGTGCCGATGAGCCGGGCCATGACCTGACCTATATGGCGGAAAACGACCTGGTCACTGGACTGGAACTGCCGGCCAGTTTATTTGCCGACATGGGCGGCTCGCTGGTGGTGAGCGAGGCGATTTTGCAGCTGCGCCTGCAGCAACTGCAAAAGGGCAAGGGCGCACGCCTGCAGGTGGCCCTGTCCGAGGCTGCCGCCTACCTGGGCCTGCCGCGCGCCTGGGGCCTGACCGCAGCCGATGCGGCCGTGGGCGGTGGCCACGCCGGTTACCGCGTCTACCCCTGCAAGGATGGCCGGGTGGCGATGGCGGCGCTAGAGCCCCACTTTGCCGCCTCGCTGCTGCAAGCGGCGGGTCTGCAGAACGGCAATTTTCAAAGCCTGTTCACCCCAGCCGCCCATGCCGCCATTGCCGCCTTTGTGGCGGGCAAGACGCGCCGCCAACTCGATGCGCTGGCATTGGCCAAGGACATACCGCTGCATACGCTCAAACCCGCCTAGCAGCCCGTCAGGGCAAGGCCAGGCCATCTGCTGACAGGCCCAGGGTCTGGGCCAGCACCTGCACCACCACGTTGTGGTCCTGGCGCTGGGGCAGGCCCGAGACGGTTGCCACACCCACAAAACCCAGGCCCCTGACCCGGATGGGGAAGCTGCCACCGTGGTGGGCATAGTCACGCGCTGGCAGTCCCGACTGGCTTTCCAGCGTATCGCCGCTCTGCACCAGGGCCAGACCAATCGCGTAGGAACTGCGCTGCTGCAGCTCGGTGGTGTTGCGTTTGCGCCGCGCCCAATCGCTGTTATTGGGCGATGTGCCCACCATGGCGTAGAAAAAAACCGTGTCGCGGCAGAGCCTGATTTCAATCGTTACCGCCAGACTGAGTGCCTCGCAATGCTGCTTGATGGACGCGCCAAGCGACCACGCCGCAGCGTTGTCAAAGGCCGTGAATTGCAGTTGCTCTTCCTGCCTGGCGATGAGGGCGAGGTCGCGCGCGAAATCGAGAATAGCTGCCATGGTCTGTGCCTCAAAAAATCAGGAAGGCCCTGAAGTCATGGATGGTATCTGCTTAAGCGGCCTGTCTGCGCTGCCCGAACTAGCACAAATTCCTTTGTCGCACGCAATACATAGGCGTGATGGCGCCCTTACACTGCGGTGGACATAGCCATCACCTTGGGCAGCACAAGCAGGCTTGCGCGCCACGGCAACAAAATAAATCGGCAAAAAATGCATCCATCACGGTTGAGTTCCGACCATTGGTTTTGGCGCAAGGCGCCCTGGCTACCGGCCATTGTGTTCCTGCTGGGCTTGGCACTCTCCGGTGCTGCGGCCCTGGTGCGGCAAATCGACATCGACCGGGACGCCGAGAACGAATTCCAGCTCAGCACGCTGCGACTCTCGAACGAAATCAACCGCCGCTTTGGCGTTCCGATCTACGGCTTGAACGGGCTCAAAAGCATTTATGCCGCCCATCCAACGGTCAAACGCGCAGAGTTTCGCGCAGCTGTTGAGTCGCGCAACCTCATCAAAGAATTCCCCGGCGTACGCGGGTTTGGCTTTGTAGCGCCGCTCAAGCGGGCCCAAATGCCGGCCTTTGTTGCCGCCCAGCGGGCCGACGGTGCACCCGGCTTCGCCATTCGCCAACTGACTCACAAGGACCTTGAAGACAGTTTTGTCGTCCAGTTTGTTGAACCGCTCCACGACAACCTCGGAGCCCTCGGCTTGGACATTGGCTCTGAGGCCGTGCGCCGCAGCGCGGCCCAACATGCCGTGGACACCGGCGAACCCACCATGACCGATGCCCTCCTATTGGTGCAAGACCCGCAACAGAGGTCAGGTGTGTTGCTGTATGTACCGGTATACGCACATGGCGCGGACCTGGCCACGGTACCAGGGCGCCGTTCGGCGCTGCTTGGCCTGATGTCCGCGCAGATTGTGATCCATGAGTTGCTGCAGGACGTCAGCGCAGCAACCGGCAGCCGGCTGGATTTCGAACTCCACCAAGCTGCACCCAAAAGCGCACTGTTCTTCGCCAGCAAGCAGCAAGGGCGCCAACCTGCACCGACAACGCTGCAGGAGCCACGTTTTACGAGCATCCGGGCCGCCTCACTTGCGGGTCAGGAACTGAGCCTGCACATGGGCAGTTCGCCGGCGTTTGACGCCCAGATCGACCAGCGAACGCCCTGGCTGATTTTTGCCATGGGCAGCCTTTTCGCAAGCCTGCTGGCGCTGTTTTTGCGCCAGCGACTGCTGGGTTATGCCGCGCTCAAATCGCTGGTAGACCAGCAAACGGCCGAACTCAACCAGGAGCGTTTGCGCCTGCAGTCCACACTGCAAACGGCCAACCAAGAGCTGACCTCGCGCAACGAAGAAAAGCGCAAACGGGCCGCAGAGTTGCTGATCGCCAATGAAGAGCTGATGTTTCAAAGCGAAGAAAAAGGCAAACGCGCGGCCGAACTGATCATCGCCAACGAAGAGCTGGTCTTTCAGAGCGAAGAAAAGGGCAAACGTGCGGCCGAGCTGCTGATCGCCAACGAAGAGCTGATCTTTCAGAGCGAAGAAAAGGGCAAACGTGCGGCCGAGCTGCTGATCGCCAACAAAGAGCTGCTCTTTCAGAGCGAAGAAAAAGGCAAACGCGCGGCCGAGCTGCTCATCGCCAACAAAGAGCTGCTCTACCAGAGCGACGAAAAGGGCAAGCGCGCGGCCGAGCTGCTGATCGCCAACCAAGAGCTGATCTTTCAGAACGAAGAAAAGGGCAAGCGCGCGGCCGAGCTGCTGATCGCCAACGCAGAGCTGATCTACCAGAGCGAAGAAAAAGGCAAACGGGCGGCAGAGCTGACTGCGGCCATCCAATTGGCCACTGCCGCCAACGATGCCAAATCGGCGTTTCTGTCCAATATGAGCCACGAGATTCGCACCCCCATGAACGGGGTGATTGGCATGTTGGACTTGCTGCAGCAGACCCCATTGGAGCCGGTGCAAAAGCGCATGCTCGCCACGGTTCAGCAATCGTCCACTGCCCTGCTGAAAATTTTGAACGACATTCTGGATTTGTCCAAAATCGAGGCCGGCATGCTGGCTGTCGAGCGCATTCCCACCCCTTTGCGCGAGTTGCTCGAAGAGGTGACGCAGATGATGCTGGCCGACTGCAATGCCCATGGCATCAGCCTGTCCTTGAGCGTGTCGCCCGCCCTGCCGCAGGTGATCATGATAGACCCGACCCGGCTGCGCCAGGTGCTGTTTAACCTGATGGGCAATGCCGTCAAATTTACCGGTGGCCAGTCCGACAAGCAGGCCAAGGTGATGCTGATTGCAGAGCCCTGCACCAGCCTGCAAGGCGAGGCTTGGGTCAGGCTGCGGGTGCTGGACAACGGCATTGGCATCAGCCCGCAGGAGCAGGAAAAGTTGTTTCAGCCCTTCACGCAGGCCGACTCGGGCACGGCGCGCAAGTTTGGCGGAACCGGCCTGGGCCTGAGCATCAGCCAGCGCCTGGCCCAGTTGCTTGGCGGCAGCATTGTGCTGCGCAGCGAGCTGGGAAAGGGCTCCGAATTTTCCCTTGAACTGGCGCTGGAATTGCCGGCCCCCCCAGCCATCCCTTTGCCTGGCCAAAAGCTGCAGGGCATACAGGTGTTGGCCGCGATAGCGGATGAGGAGCTGTGCAAAATTGTCGCCTCCTACGCCCTGGATGCCCACGCAACCGTGACGCTATGGCCCAGCCTGGATGCGCTGCGCCAACAGCTGCTCCACATGGCGTCCAATGGCGAACCCAGGGTGGTGGTGCTGGCTGCGGATGTCCCCGCAGATGCCAGCGCGCTGGCGCTTCCCACAGGAGTGGCCCTGGTTCAATTGCTGCGGCCCACCGACATCACCGTGGCCCGTGCGGGCGTGGTTTGCGGCTACCCGCTGCTCTACAACGAGCTGATGGTCGCCATCGCCCAAGCGGGCGGCCAACTCAGCCCGATCAAACCGCCGATTGCGCCGGTGACAGAGGGCCTGCTCAGGCACAGGGCACCGAGCGTCGAGCAGGCGGTGGCACTGGGCCAACTGGTGCTGCTGGCCGAAGACAACGAAACCAATCGCGATGTCATCACCGAACAACTGCACCTGCTGGGCTATGCCTTCGAAGTGGCCGAAGACGGCTTGCAGGCGCTGGCCCTGTGGCGCAGCGGGCGCTACGCCCTGCTGCTCACCGACTGCCACATGCCCAATATGGACGGCTACGAATTGACACAGGCCATTCGCCAGGCAGAGCCTGCGGGCACCCGCTTGCCGATTGTGGCTGTGACCGCCAATGCCATGCAGGGTGAGGCCGAGCGTTGCCGCCAACGCGGCATGGACGACTATCTGTCCAAGCCCATGCGCATGGCAGACCTGGCCCCCATGCTGCGAAAGTGGCTGCCCTTGGCACAGGCGCACGAATGCCTGCTAGCGGCCGATGCTGCAACGGCAATGCCCTCTGATTGGGATGCCAGCACCTTGGGGCAAATGGTGGGCGACGACAGTGCCACGCACAAGCGCCTGCTGGAACGCTTTTTGGTGAATGCACAAAAGCAACTCGCAGCCATTGCGCTGGCCGCTGGCACAGGCGACTTCAACGAAGCGGCCGATCTGGCCCACTCCCTTAAATCGGCCTCACGCATGGTGGGCGCCCTGCGCTTGGGCGACCTGTGCGAACAGATCGAAACCTCCGGCAGCTCTGACGATGGCGCGGCCTGCCTGCCGCTGTGTCAGGCGCTGGAGCCGACCTTGGCCCCGGCCCGCGACCGCATCACCAGCCACCTGGAAACCTTGGCTGTGTAGAGCGCGACCGGGGCCATGCCAGCCCCCGTCAGGCGGCGCGCTGGCTGCTCGGGCGCTGCGTTGGTGCTGCTTTAGCAAGCGCAGCGGCTTTTGCGCTTTAATCACGCAAAGACAGGCACCACGCCCAAGCACAGGGAGAAAGGGAGTTCACATGCCATTGCTTGCCCACCCGCTGCGTCGCCTGCTGTGCATAGTCTGCCTGCTGCTGTGCAGCGCCACCGCGCAGTCGGCGACCATTACCTGGCTGTTTTGGGACTTCCCTCCGGGCACCCTGGTCTCGGGCGGGCAACCCAGCGAGGGCTATATCGACGCGGTCATCAAAATGCTCACCCAGGCCTGGCCAGAGGCACAGCACCAGTTGGTGACCACGAGCACCGACAATGCGCTGGCCTCGCTGAACCGGGGGGTCGAGGCCTGCTATGTGAGCGCCATCATGACGCCCGAGCGCGAGCGCATCTACTACATGACCCAAACCCTGCTGGTCGAGCCCCACAGCCTGATTGCAAGGGCCGAGATCGCTGGCAAGCTGGCCAAGAACGCACAGGCAGAGGTGCTGCCGGCGCAGCTGTTTGACCGCACCGATGTCGCTGGCGTGTTGGCCCAAAACCGCAGCTATTCGCCCCTGCTCGATGCCCTGCTGGACAAACGCGCCAGCAACGCCAGCATCAGCAGGGTCCGCCAGGTGCCGGGCACCAGCAATATTTTGATGATGCTGGCCAGTGGGCGGGGCGACTACACGCTTGAATACGGCACTTCCTTTCAATACCAGCTCACGCAACATCCACGGCTATCCAATAGCGCGCTGGTGGTGCTGCCGATTGCCGGCGGCAGACCGGTGCCCGTGGGCATTGCCTGCCCGCGCACGGCCTGGGGACGCGGCGTCATCCAAAAGGCCGACGCCCTGCTGGTCAAGCTGGCACGGCGCCCCGACTACTTTGACGCCTGGAAGCGCTGGCAACCTGCGGCCATGCAAAAAACCATGGCACCCCACATCAGCGCCTTTCTGCGCCAGCGCGTACTGCCTACGGACCCGAATAAATTCGGTCCGCCTCCTTGAGGCTTGCGGGGTTCCTTGAGGCTTAGCGCGGCTTGCGCGCTGTCTTGCTCGCAGCACCGGTAACGCGCGGGGGCAGACCGGTGTGCTGGGTTAAAAGGCGGCCCTTGACTGGCTGGCTGGCCGGTGTGGCTACCCCAGTCTTTGCCACCACAGGGGTCGAATTCTTTTTGCGCGCGCTCTGGTAGGCACCGTCATTGAGCGGTTGGAAGGTGGGGATCAAATGGTGTTTGCCATTGCCCACCAGGTCGGCGCGGCCCATGGCCTTGAGCGTCTCGCGCAACAGCGGCCAGTTGGCCGGATCGTGGTAACGCAGGAAGGCCTTGTGCAGACGCCGGCGCTTTTCACCGCGCACGATGTCCACGGTCTCGTCATCGCTCTCGGCCTTGCGGTGGATCTTGCGCAAGGTGTTGCGCCCGCTGTGGTACATGGCCGTGGCCGTGGCCATCGGGCTGGGGTAGAAGGTCTGCACCTGGTCGGCCCTGAAGCCATGCTTCTTGAGCCACACCGCCAGGTTCATCATGTCGGAGTCGGTGGTGCCGGGGTGCGCTGCGATGAAGTAGGGCACCAAGAATTGCTTCTTGCCGGCCTCCAGCGAAAACTTGTCAAACAGCTGTTTGAACTTGTCGTACGAGCCAATGCCGGGCTTCATCATCTTGGTCAGCGGGCCCTGTTCGGTGTGCTCGGGCGCGATCTTCAGGTAGCCACCCACATGGTGCTGCACCAACTCCTTGATGTATTCCGGGCTCTTGATGGCCAGGTCGTAGCGCAGACCCGAGCCGATCAAAATTTTCTTGATGCCCTTGAGCGCCCTGCCCCTGCGGTAAATGTTGATCAGCGGGCCGTGGTCGGTGCCCAGGTTCTGGCAGATGCCGGGGTAGACGCAGCTGGGCTTGCGGCAGGCCGCTTCGATCTCGGGGCTCTTGCAACCCAGGCGGTACATATTGGCAGTGGGCCCACCCAGGTCGGAGATGGTGCCGGTAAAGCCCTTGACCTTGTCGCGGATGTCCTCGATCTCTTTGATGACGGAGTCTTCCGAGCGGCTCTGGATGATGCGCCCCTCATGCTCGGTGATGGAGCAAAAGGTGCAGCCGCCAAAGCAGCCGCGCATGATGTTGATGGAGAAGCGGATCATCTCCCAGGCCGGGATCTTGGTGGCGCCGTCATGGCCGCCCTTCTCGTCGGCATATTGGGGATGCGGGCTGCGCGCATAGGGCAAATCGAACACCATGTCCATCTCGGCGGTGGTCAGCGGGATGGGTGGCGGGGTGATCCAGACATCGCGCGCGGTCACTCCTTCGCCATGCGCCTGCACCAGGGCACGGGCGTTGCCGGGGTTGGTTTCCAGGTGCAGGATGCGGTTGGCGTGGGCATACAGAATCGGGTCGCTCTTGACCTGCTCGTAGCTGGGCAGGCGGATCACCGAGCGATCGCGCGGTGGCACCTTGAGCTTGGCCTTGAGCGCTGGGTTGGGATAAAAGGTGATGGGCGTGGCGATCGCCTTGGAAGCTGCGGCCTTCACGCCGGTGGCCGGGCTACCGGCACTTTCGGCTTCAGCGGCAACCGCCTTGGCCTGGTCTTCCTTGGCGCAGGTGGCACCCTGCTCTGCCGCTTGCTCACTGGTCGTCATGTAGGGGTTGACATGGGCCTCGACCCGGCCAATCTCGTCCACGCTCGATGAGTCAATCTCGAACCAGTCTTTGCCGGTCTCGTCGTCGGGGCGGCGCACAAAAGCGGTGCCCCGCACATCGGTGATGGACAGCACCGGTTCACGTGCTGCCAAACGGTGCGCAATTTCCACCAGGGCACGCTCGGCATTGCCATACAGCAGCAGGTCGCACTTGGCATCCACCACGATGGAGCGGCGCACCTTGTCGCTCCAGTAGTCGTAATGGGCAATGCGGCGCAGGCTGCCCTCGATGCCGCCCAGTATCAGCGGCACATCCTTGAAGGCCTCGCGGCAGCGCTGGCTGTACACAATGGCCGCGCGGTCCGGGCGCTTGCCCGCCACATCGCCCGGCGTATAGGCGTCGTCGGTGCGGATTTTGCGGTCCGCCGTATAGCGGTTGATCATGGAATCCATGTTGCCCGCCGTCACGCCCCAGAACAGATTGGGTTTGCCCAAGGCTTTAAAGGCCTCGGCGCTGGTCCAGTCGGGCTGGGCGATGATGCCCACCCTGAAGCCTTGGGCTTCCAACATACGCCCGATCACGGCCATGCCAAAGCTGGGGTGGTCCACATAGGCGTCGCCGGTGACCAGGATCACATCGCAGCTGTCCCAGCCCAGCTTGTCCATCTCGGCGCGGCTCATGGGCAGGAAGGCGGCCGTGCCAAAGCGGCTCGCCCAGTACTTGCGGTAACTGGACAGGGGTTTGGCGGCGCGCGCGAAAAAAGAGACGTCTAGGGGGGCGTTCATCAGGGATACCGGGGGGGAATAAGGGGGGAGTGTACGGTTTCGCGCAAGCCATTGGCAGGGCCAAGGGTACTGTGGCTTGGCCCAACACAGTGGCCTGTGCACTCCATCGTGCACCGCGCGCTACCGTACAAACCCCAAGGGTTTAGTTAGAACCGGCACCAAAATTGCGTGCTTTGGACCGTAGAATCAAATTTTTATCATCCACCCGCCCCTAGACCTGTCCGGGGCATCCCAAGGAATCGAATATGAAGAAACTGCTTTTGACGTTGGCTGCTGTCTCCCTGCTTGCCGCATGCGGTAAAAAAGAAGAAGCTGCGGCTCCTGCGGCTGCCCCTGCTCCTGCCGCCTCCGCCCCCGCGCCCGAAGCAGCTGCGCTCAAGGTCGCCATTGATCCCACCTACGAGCCCTTCACCTTCAAGACCGCCGACGGCAAGCCCACCGGCTTTGATGTGGACATGGCCACCGCCCTGTGCGAGCAAATCAAGCGCAAGTGCGAGTTTGTCGAACAGGCCTGGGACAGCATGATCCCCGGACTCAACGCCAAGAAGTACGACGTGATCATCAGTTCCATGTCCATCACCGATGACCGCCTGAAGGAAGTGGACTTCACCGACAAGTACTACAACACGCCCAGCCGCATCGTGTTGAAGAAATCCATCAAGTTCACCGACATCGCTTCCCTCAAGGGCAAGAAGCTCGGCGTCTTGAAGGGCAGCACGCAAGAGAAATACGCCTTGGGTGATCTGAAGCCCGCCGGTGTGGTGGTGAACTCCTATGACGCACAAGACCAGGTCTACCTGGACATCAAGTCCGGCCGTCTGGACGGCACCGTGGCCGACTTCCTGGAAGTCTCCGGTGGCTTCCTGTCCAAGCCTGAAGGCGCCAACTACGTCCTGGTGGGCCCTGACCTGAAGGACCCCAAGTACTTTGGCTACGGCGCCGGCATTGCCCTGCGCAAGGGTGAAGACAAGCTCAAGGGCGAGTTGAACGAAGGCATCAAGGCCATCCGCGCCACCGCCGCTTACAAGACCATGGCCGACAAGTACTTTGCCAAGTACAACATCGATATCTACGGCGAATAATCGAGACAGCGACAGCGCGTAGATAATTCGCGCTGTCGTTTTTATTTGTTGGATAGGCAAGCGATGAACGGTTATTATTTTTCGATATTGCACGGTGCGCTGCTCACAGTGGGCGTATCGCTGCTGGCCCTGCTGGTGTCCATTGTGCTTGGCCTCTTGGGCGCCGCCGCCAAGCTCTCGGGCAACAAGCTGCTGGTGGCCATCGCCACTGGCTACACCACGGTGATACGCGGCATTCCCGATCTGGTGGTGATGCTGCTGGTGTTCTACGGTGGCACGATTGGCCTGAACCATTTGATCGAGCTGACGGGGAGCACGCAGCACATCGACATCAATCCCTTTTTTGCCGGGGTGCTCACCATCGGCTTTATTTACGGCGCCTATATGACCGAGTCATTCCGCGGCGCCATCCTCAGTATCCCCAAGGGTCAGATGGAAGCCGCCTGGGCCTTTGGCATGGGCCGGCTGCAAACCTTTGTTCGCATCACCGCGCCGCAAATGGTGCGCTATGCCTTGCCGAGCTTTACCAATAACTGGCTGGTGCTGATCAAGGCCACCGCCCTGGTCAGCCTGATTGGCCTGCAAGAAATGACTTACCTGGCCAAGCAGGCCAGTGCGGCCACGCGCTCGCCCTTTGCTTTTTTCCTGTTTACCGCAGGCCTGTTTCTCGTCTACACCACGGTCTCCCTGTATGCGCTGCGCAAGCTCAATGAGCGCTTTAGCCTGGGCGCCAAGAGGGCCGCGCTATGAAGTGGGCCGTCATTCTTGAGCCGCAAAACCTGGCCCTGTATGGCGAGGGCATTCTCACCACGCTGGGTCTGCTGTTTTCTTCGCTGGGCATAGGCGCAGTGCTGGCGCTCATATTTGCCCTGCTGCTCACAGGCCCCTGGGCGCCCTTGCGCTGGATCGTGGGCGCCTATACCTATGTGATGCGCGGCACGCCGCTGCTGATCCAGGTCTACCTGATTTACTACGGCCTGGGCCAGCTCGAATGGATACAGGCACGCTGGGACGATGTCTGGCCCTGGACCCATTTCAAGGAACCGTTTTTTTGCGCCCTGCTGGCCTTTAGCCTCAACACGGCTGGCTACACCGCCGAGATGCTGGCCGGTGCCATACGCGAAACCAACGCCGGCGAGATCGAAGCCGCACAGGCCTTTGGCATGAGCCGCCTGCAAGTCATGCTGCGCGTGGTCTTGCCCAGCGCCATGCGCCGCACCCTTCCCGCCTATAGCAACGAGGTTGTCATGATGCTTCAAAGTACCAGTCTGGCCAGCGCCGTCCCGAGCATGCTCGATGTCACCGCTGCGGCAAGCAGCATTTATTCCAAATACTACTTGCCGTTTGAGGCCTATATCGCGGCGGCCGCGATTTACCTGGTGGCCTCCTTTTGCCTGATTGCGGTGTTCCGCCTGGCCGAGCGCCATTTCCTGGCCCATCTGGCCCCACGCAAACCCTAAAGCCCATGCAACGCATTGACCACCCCCTCTTGTCGCCCAGCCTGGGCAGCCACAAGAAGCTGAGCAGTTTTCACTTTGGTAAGCCAGGCAGCGGCCTGAAGGTTTACATACAGGCCAGCCTGCATGCCGAAGAGCTGCCCGGCATGCTGGCGGCCTACCATCTGCGCCCGCTGCTGGAGGCGGCCGATGCCGCTGGGCAGATCGTGGGCTCTGTGGTGCTGGTGCCGGTCTCCAACCCCATCGGTTTGTCGCAGCGCCTGGACCACAAACCCATGGGCCGCTTTGAACTCGACAGTTCGGAAAACTTCAACCGCCATTACCCGGACTTCGCCAAAGAGTTGCTGCCCACGATAGCCAACAAGCTGGGTGCCGATGGGGCGGCCAATGTGGCCACCGTGCGCGCCGCCATGGGCGACTACCTGTCCAACTGGTCCCCAGAGACCGAGTTGCAAAGCATGCGCAAGACGCTGCTGACCCTGGCCCATGACGCCGACATCGTGCTCGACCTGCATTGCGACTGCGAAGGCGTGATGCATTTCTATTGCGAAGAAACCTGCTGGCCAAGATTGGCGCCGATTGCCCACTTCATGGGCAGCCAGGCCATTTTGCTGGCCAAGGATTCGGGCGGCGGCCCGATCGACGAATGCCTGTCGGGCGCCTGGTGGCGTCTGGCCGAGGCGCTCAAGAAACAGGGTCTGGACCATCCCCTTCCACAGGGTTGCTGCACCACTACCATCGAGCTGCGCGGTGAGTTGGATGTGACCCACGCCTACGCCACGCAAGATGCCCATGCCATCTTTGCCTATCTGGAGCATCTGGGCCTGCTGCAAACCGGCCATAAGCCCGAGGTGCCCGCAGCGCTTTGCCAACCCACGCCGCTGGCCGGCTCGCAGACCCTGCGTGCCAAAGGCCCCGGCGTGGTGGTGTATGCGGCAACACCCGGACAGAGGCTCAAAAAAGGCGATCTGGTGGCCGAGGTCATTGACCCCGTTGATGCGCTCACGCAAGAGGTGCGGGCCGGTGTGGACGGCGTGTTCTATGCGCGCATACGCGACCGCTATGTCACCGCCGGTTGCGAGCTCGGCAAGATTGCCGGACCCACCCCCTTTAGAACCGGTCCCCTGCTGGGCGACTGAGACTTGCTGCGAATGCCTTACTGAATTTCCCGATTCCTATGTCCACCACTGAACTGAAACTCCAGGTCGAAAACATCCACAAAAGCTTCGGTCCCAACGAGGTGCTCAAGGGCGTGTCGCTCACGGCCCATGCGGGCGACGTGATCAGCATCATCGGCAGTTCGGGCTCGGGCAAGAGCACCTTTCTGCGCTGCATCAACCTGCTGGAAAAACCCAACCAGGGCCGCATCGAGGTGGCCGGTGAAAAGCTTTTGCTGGTCAAGGGCAAGCATGGCGAGCTCGAAGCGGCCGATGCCAAACAGTTGCAGCGCCTGCGCACCAAACTGGCCATGGTGTTCCAGCACTTCAATCTGTGGGCCCATATGACGGTGCTGCAAAACATCATCGAAACGCCGGTGCATATCCTGGGCGTACCCAAGGACCGGGCCGTGGAGACCGCACGCAAGTACCTGGACAAGGTGGGACTCTCGGGTGTGGAAGACCGCTACCCGGCGCATTTAAGCGGCGGCCAGCAGCAGCGCGTGGCGATTGCCCGAGCCCTGGCCGTGGAGCCCGAGGTGATGCTGTTTGACGAGCCCACCAGCGCACTCGACCCCGAGCTGGTGTCGGAGGTGCTCAAGGTGATGAAGACCCTGGCCCAAGAGGGCCGCACCATGGTGGTGGTGACGCACGAAATGGGCTTTGCCCGCGAGGTGGCCAACCACCTGCTGTTCCTGCACAAGGGCGTGGTCGAAGAAGAAGGCAAGCCGGGCGAGGTGCTGGCCAACCCCAAGAGCGAGCGACTGGCGCAGTTCCTGTCCGGCAGCTTGAAGTGAATTAAGAAGACCATGCGCAACAGCCTGCCCGCAGCGCTCTTGGGTATGTTGGCGGCTGCGCTGCTGCTGCTCAACACCCTGTTCTGGGTGCCCGTCCTGCTGCTGTTGGCGCTGCTCAAACTGGTGCTGCCATTCAGGCACGTGCGCCTTGCATTAGACCCGCTGCTGGTCTGGATTGCCGAGAGCTGGATTGTCTGCAACAGCGCCTGGATGGCGCTCACCCAAGAGACACTTTGGGATGTGCAGGGCCTTGAAGGCTTGGACCGCCACCACTGGTACTTGGTCAACAGCAACCACCAATGCGCCGCCGACATCTTTGTGCTGCAGCACCTGCTCAATCGGCGCATCCCGCTGCTCAAATTTTTCATCAAGCAGCAGCTGATCTGGATGCCCATCATGGGCCTGGCCTGGTGGGCACTGGACTTTCCCTTTATGCGCCGCCACAGCGAGGCCACGCTCAAGCGGCACCCCGAGCTGCGCGCCAAGGACCAGGAGGCCACGCGCCGCGCCTGCGCAAAGTTCGCCCTGATCCCCACCAGCGTGACCAACTTCATGGAGGGCACGCGCTTCACCCCGGCCAAACATGCGCGCCAGCAATCGCCCTACCGCTACCTGCTCAAGCCCAAGGCCGGCGGCGTGGCCCTGGCCCTCAACGCCATGGGGGCTAAGTTCGAGTCGATTCTGGATGTGACCATCGTCTACCCCGAGGGCATCCCCGGCTTCTGGGATTTTCTGTGTGGTCGCATGCAGCGCGTCACCGTGCGGGTGCGCAGCATCCCCATTCCACCCGCGCTGCTGCAGGGCGATTACGGCAGCGACCCGGCCTTTAGAGAAGCCTTCTCCACCTGGGTGCAGCAACTCTGGCAGGACAAGGACGCGCAGATCGCAGCGCTGTTGGCAAAAGACCGTTAAAGAAATTGCCCATGCTGGCCCAGATGCTGCGCTTCACCATCGTCCTGCAGCTGCTTGCAGGCGCGGCGCTGGGCTTTTGGCTGATCCGCGCACCGGCGGCGGTGGTTCTGACAGGCATGGCTTTGCCGCTGGCCTCTGTGGGCTTAGCCGTCATCTGCAGCTTCTGCGTCTCGCGCGCTGATGAAGCCCCCGCCCTGTGGTGGCAAGCCCTGTTGGGCGAACTGCCCATTGCCATCCGCACCTTCCTGCTGCGCCAGCCCTGGGCCTTTGCGCCGCCAGCCATCCTGGCGCCCACAGCGGGGCCGGCGCGCCTGCCCGTGCTGCTGCTGCATGGCTTTGTGTGCAACGGCCGGGCGTGGGACGACATGCTGCCTGCCCTGCGTGCGCAGGGTCATGCGGTGCTGGCCATCCATCTGGAGCCGGTGTTCACATCCCTAGACGACTACGCGCCCCTGCTGGAACAGGCCGTGCAGACCCTGCGGCTGCACACCGGGCAGGACCGGGTGGCGCTGCTGGGCCACAGCATGGGTGGCCTGGCCATCAGGGCCTGGATGCGGCGCTATGGAACGACGCAGGCGGCCATTGCAATTACCCTGGGTACACCCCATGCAGGTACACGCCTGCGCTCGCCACAGAGGCTGCGCAACGGCGTGCAAATGGCTTGGCAAGGCGCTTGGCTGCAGCAACTGGCAGCCATTGAGACCGATGCCACGCGCAGCCTGTTTCGCATAGCCCTTTCGGCGCAGGACAACATCGTTTTTCCGCAGCGTGCACAGACCCTGGCGGGCGTGACGCCGGTGGTGTTTGAGGGCCTGGGCCATTTGCAACTCTGCAGCGCGGCCAGGGTGCGCGCCTGGGTCTGCAGCGAACTGCGCTTGCTTTAAGCTCTGGGCCATGCGCCCCACTTCCAAATCCGATTTGTTCTGGTCTTTTTCCTGGCTCGCCCTGCAGGGCTTTGGCGGTGTGCTGGCCATCGTGCAGCGCGAGTTGGTCGAAAAAAAGAAATGGCTCACGCGCGAGCAATTTGTAGAGGACTGGGCCGTGGCGCAAATCCTGCCGGGCCCCAATGTGGTCAACCTGTCCTTGATGATTGGCGACCGCTACTACGGCTTTTCGGGCGCGCTGCTGGCCCTGGCCGGCATGCTGACTTTTCCGCTGCTGATTGTGCTGGCGCTGGTGGCGCTGTTTTCAGGTGTGTCCGATTTGCCGCAGGTGCAGGGCGCCATGCGCGGCATGGGTGCGGTGGTGGCCGGCCTGATCACCGCCACCGGACTCAAGCTGATCTCGGCCATTCAAAGCAACCCCATGGGATATGGCATCTGCTGCCTGCTGGCTGCCATCACCTTTGTGGCCGTTGCCATGCTGCGCCTGCCGCTGGCCTGGGTCTTGTTGGGCATAGGCGGTAGCGCCTGCGCCTATGCCTATCGCGCGCTGCGCAGCCTGCAAAGCCACAGCGCCCGCGTGGAGCCGCCAGTATGAGCGTGACGCTCAACCTGATGGACTGGCTGCATTTGCTGGGTCACTTTCTCGTCCTCTCCTTGCTGTCGATTGGCGGCGCCATCACCACCGCCCCCGATATGCAGCGCTATTTGGTGGTGCAGCAGCACTGGTTATCGGACAGCCAGTTCACCACCTGCATGGCCTTGGCACAGGCAGCGCCCGGACCCAACGTGATTTTTATCGCCCTGCTGGGCTGGGATGTGGGTATCAATGCTGCCGGTGGTGTGGCAGCCGGCACCGCCGCCTGGGGCTGGGGTTTGCTGGGCGCCTTCACCACCCTGTTCGGCATTCTCTTGCCCAGCACTACGCTGACCTTCGCAGCGGCGCGCTGGGGCCACCGCAACCGCGAGTTGTTGGCGGTGCGCGCCTTCAAGGCCGGCATGGCACCCATCGTGATTGCCCTGCTCGCAGCGACCGGCTGGATTTTGTCGGCCGCGCAAGGCGGCGCAGCCGAGAACTGGCGCCTGTGGCTGGTCACCGCGGTAGTGACGCTCTTGGTCTGGCGCACCCGCATCCACCTGCTGTGGCTGCTGGCGGCCGGTGGACTGCTGGGGTGGATCGGCTGGATTTAAGAAATACGTTGGCGCACGGCCTCGTACAGGCAGATGCCGCTGGCCACCGAGACGTTGAGGCTTTCCACGGCGCCACGCATGGGGATGCTAACAAGCTGGTCGCATGTCTTGGCGGTGAGCTGGCGCATGCCATCGCCCTCGGCGCCTAGCACCAGGGCCACGGCCACCTTGAGGTCGGCCTGGTAAATCGACTGCGTGGCCTGGTCGCTGGTACCAATCACCCAGATGTTGCGTTCCTTGAGCTCGCCCAGGGTGCGCGCCAGGTTGGTGACCATGAAGTAAGGTACCGTTTCGGCCGCACCGCTTGCCACCTTGGCCACGGTGGCGTTGATGCCCGCCGCATTGTCCTTGGGGGCGATCACCGCATGCACGCCGGCACCATCGGCCACGCGCAAACAGGCGCCCAGGTTGTGCGGATCGGTGACACCGTCGAGCACCAGAATCAGCGGCGGCGTACGCTCAGCCGGCGGCAGCTCGGCATTGGCGGCTTCGAGGTTTTCCAGCAGCTCATCGAGCGAATGCACCTGTTTGATTTCCTGCACGCGTGCGGCCACACCCTGGTGGCCATGGCTGCCGGCCAGCTTGGCCAGGCGCACACCGTCGGCCTCGATCAGGCGCACGCCCGACTCGTTGACCTTGTCGATGAATTGCCGCATGCGCGCATCGCGCCGGGTGGGCTCGTAATAAATTTCGATGATGGATTTGGGCGCGGTCTTCAGGCGCACGCCCACGGCGTGAAAGCCGAACAGAACTTTTGGAGATGACATGCCCCGATTATCGGTGCAGAGCGATGGGCCTGCGCAGAGCGGCTCCCGTCATTCTCGCGTCCCCCTCCCGTCATTCTCACGAAGGCGGGAATCCAGTGCGCCACACCCCTGGATGCCCGCCTGCGCGGGCATGACGAAAGCGCTGTACTTCAGAGCGCCTCGGCCAGCGCGTCGCTGGCCACCCTTCCTGCTTCAATCGTGATGCTGCGACTGCAGCGCGCGGCAATGGCGCGGTCGTGCGTCACCAGGACCAGGGTGGTGCCCTGCTCACGGTTCAAATCAAACATCAGCTCCATGATTTTTTCACCGGTGGCAAAGTCCAGGCTGCCGGTGGGCTCGTCGGCCAGCAGCACGGCCGGGTGCACGACAAAGGCACGGGCCAGTGCCACGCGCTGCTGCTCGCCACCGCTGAGCACGCGGGGATAGGCGCCCAGGCGCTGCGACAGACCGACCCGGCCCAGCATCGCGGTGGCGGCCTGGCGCGCATCTTTGCGGCCATCGAGCTCCAGCGGCAGCATCACATTTTCCAGCGCGGTCAAACTGCCCAGCAGCTGAAAGCTCTGGAACACAAAGCCCACCTGGTGCGCGCGCAGGGCGGCACGGGCATCTTCGTCAATGGCAAACAGGTCTTGTCCGGCCAGGCGCACGGTACCGCTCGAAGGTGTGTCGAGTCCGGCCATGATGGACAGCAGCGTGCTTTTGCCAGAACCGGATGCACCCACAATAGAAACGGTCTCTTGTGGCTTGAGTGCAAAATCGATCTCGGACAAGATCTCCAGCGTGCCAGTGGAGTCGCTCACCACCTTGCAAACATGCTCTACGGAAATAATTGAATCTGACATGAAGTTCCCATTGTTACGCCGCCACTTTAGCCTGCTTGTGTTAACGGCCCTTGTTGCGGGGCCAAGCGGCTCCCATGCCCGCAGCGAAGCCACCATCCTGGTGCTGGGCGATTCGCTGAGTGCGGAATACGGCCTGCAGCGCGGCCAGGGCTGGGTGGCACTGATGCAGGTGCGCCTGGCGCAAGAAAAAATTCCGGCGCAGGTCATCAATGCCAGCATCAGTGGCGACACCACTGCGGGCGGACGCAGCCGTTTGCCGGCGCTGCTGGCGCAGCACAAGCCCACGCTGGTGATTGTGGAGCTGGGAAGCAATGACGCGCTGCGCGGCCTGCCACTGGCCATGACGCAAGACAACCTGCAGGCCATGGTGGCAGCGGCCAAGACGGCGGGTGCCAAGGTGCTGCTGGTGGGCATGCAACTGCCGCCCAATTACGGGCAAAGCTATACCCAGCAGTTTTCTGACAGCTTTAGCCAGGTGGCCAAGACGCAGCGGGTGGCACTGGTGCCGTTTATGCTTAAGGGGATTGCGGATGGGCCAGACGCGCTGAAGATGTTTCAGGCGGACCGCCTCCATCCGGTGGCCGCAGCGCATCCGGTGATTTTGGATACGCTGTGGCCCTCGGTAAAGAAGCTGCTTTAGATTCAGGCGGGGGTGCCGGACTCCGGTGCTGCAGGAGCTGCAGGGTCGGCATCAGGGCCTTCGCCTTGGCTTCCATCGTCGGGACCATCGCCGACCTTGCGTTCGGATTTGGCCTTGAGCTTCTCTTCTTTCTTCTTCTTTTTAGCCAGTTCTTTCTGACGTTTTTCGTAACCGTAGTTGGGTGTTGCCAAGATTTGCTTTCGTTAATTCATGGGACTGTAACATCCTGCGGCCAACATACCGAGCCCCGGTAGGCATACCAGGTCGCGTGGCCCAGCAGAGGGCCGCACACCAGCAGGCCCATACCCCAAGGCAGGGCCAGTGAGACCGCAATAAGTAGCGTGATCAAAACGCCCCACAGAACCATCACCGCCGTGTTATGAAACATCACCTCCAGGCTGGTAATGACGGCCGAGATGGCATCGGTATCGCGGTCCAGAATCATGGGAATGGAGACCGCCGAGAGCGAAAACACCAGGGCCGCAAAGGCACTGCCGACAATCGCATAGGCGGCCACGAACTCCCAGTTTTGCGGATTGAAGATGGCCTCCATGACACCGCTGGTGGACGGCATGCCAGTATTGAAGAACACCGCAAAGACGATGAGCGAGGCCCGCCCCCAGAGCAGCTCCATGACGATCAGCACCAGCACCAACATGCCCATGCTTTTGAGGTGGCTGTCCCAGCAGCTAATCGACGAGGACAAATCGGGCACCAGACCGGCTTCGCGCCTGCGGCTGACCTCGTACAGGCCCATGGCCATAAAGGGGCCAAGCAGCAGGCAGCCCGAGGCAATCGTCATGGTGTACTCTGGGCTGTTGCGAAACACAGCCCCCAGGATCACGGCCATGAGCCAAAAGGCTAGGCCATAAAAGGCGCTGATGCCGGGGTGCGCCCGCATGTCGGACCAACCGGCGCGCAGCCACCGGAAAGGCGCGGCAAAACTCAGCAGGGCGATGGTCTTGGCAGGCGCATCGCTGGGGGGTGGAACATAGGGTGGCGGCGCTTCGTAATCGGGCAATGAACTCATGGGCCCAGACTAACCCGAGTCAGGCTTTCTGCCTACTCAGGAAAACACGTAGAGCCGCTGCATCGCTCCCCCTGCGTGCGCGCGGCCAGGCCTTAGCGCAGGACGCGCAAGGCCTGCTCCAGGTCGAGCTGCAGATCTTGCGCCGCCTCCAGCCCGATTGCAAAGCGCACCAGAGTACCCTTCTCAATGTAGGCGGGCCAGATCTGGCGCATGGAAGCGAGTTCGTAGGGCACCACCAGGCTGATCGGTCCGCCCCAGCTGTAGCCCAGCTTGAAGAGCTTGAGCGCATCGCAAAAGGCGTCGGTCTGGTCGCGGCCAAAGCGCGCATCCAAGACCACGCTAAACATACCGGCGGCACCACCAAAGGTGTGCACGCACAGGGCCTTCCAGTGGGCGTGTCCCGGCGAACCGGGCAAGGAGGGGTGAAGCACCTGTACGAACTCGGGCTGGCTGTCGGCCCACAGGGCCAGGGCCCGCGTGGCCTCGTCGTGGGCGCGGTAGCGCAGCGCCATGCTGGGCAGGGAACGCAATATCGCTTCGACATCGTTCATGCCCACGCCCAACCCTAGGCGCATATGGGTGAGCTTGAGGCGCAGGTGCAAGGCGGGGTCGCGGGTGGTGACGCTGCCCATCAGCACATCGCCGCCACCGCTGGGGTATTTGGTCAGGGCATGTGCCGAGATGTCCACGCCCAGCGCCGGCACCTCATCGGCCACCAGATCAAAGGGTTTGAAGGCCAGGCCAGCGCCCCAGGTGTTGTCGAGTGCGGTGAGCACCTTGCGCTGCCTGCAAATGCGCAGCAGCGCCACCAGGTCCGGAAACTCCAGCGTGACCGAGCCGGCTGCCTCCAGCCAGACCAACTTGGTGCGGCTGGAAATTTGCGCCTCCAGATCCTGCGGGTCCAAGGGGTCGTAGTACTGGTGGGTAATACCCCAGTGCATCAACTCGCCCTCGACCAAGGCCTTGTTGGGGCCATAGACGTTATCGGGCAGCAGCACCTCGTCACCGGATCTCAGCAGCGACAGGGCCACCAGGCTCAGCGCGGCCAGGCCACTGGGCACCAGCAGGCATTGCAGGCCACCCTCCAGGGTGCACAAGCGCTCTTCGAGTTGGTAAGAAGTGGGCGTTCCGTGCAGGCCGTAGGTATAGGCCGACTTGTCCTTCCACTCACGCTCACGCATGGCAGCAACAGAAGGAAAAATCACCGTCGAGGCCTTGAACACGCCGGGTTGCGGCGCCACAAAGCCCTCGGGCGGAACGTAAGCGTGGTGGATCAGATCGGTGACGGGATGGGACATATTTACCTATGCACTAAGCGTGGGAGAAACGCGCCCCCTCGGGGCTGAGGCCTGCGGCTCCAAGTCTGCCTGCGCAGGCTTGGACAGGCTGAAGAGCAGCATGCCTCTGGCATCGGCACGACCAGCGACCCGCGCAGCGGCGCAGCGTGGGGGCCCTATTTCTAGACACTCCACTTTTCGATGAGTTGCTGCGGACGCAGGGCGTCGTAGCTCTCAAAGGGCTGGTGGATCCAGGGGTTGGTGGGCAGGAACTCCACCGAATAATCCGGCGTGAACATCGACAATCCCTTGGTCCAGATCACCGCACTGCGCAGCTCGGTGATGGGCTTGTAGTTGTTCTTGAGCTGGTGGATCACCGCATTGAGCGTGACACCGGAGTCGGCCAGGTCATCGACCAGCAGCACGCGCCCGGCGATCTCGCCCTTGGGCGTGGTGATGTAGTGGGCAATGTCCAGGTTGTCCTGGGTCTGGCCCGCATTGGCGCGGTAAGAGCTGGTGGACATGATGGCCAGGGGCTTGTCGAACACGCGCGACAAAATATCGCCGGGGCGCATGCCGCCGCGCGCCAGGCACAGGATGGTGTCGAATTCCCAACCCGACTGGAATATCTTGATCGCCAGTTTTTCAATCAGGTTGTGGTACTCGTCGTAACTCACATAAAGGTGTTTGCCGTCTTCAGTCAACATGGTGTTTGCTCCTCATTTGTTTGGAATTCGCTTACAGCTCAGTCGGCCAAATAGGGGTGGCGCATCATGATGGTGTGGTCGCGGTCCGGGCTGGTGGAGACCATGTGAATCGGCACGCCGGTCACCTGCTCGATGCGCTGCAAATACAGGCGCGCGGCCACAGGCAGCTTGTCGTATTGGGTCACACCCACGGTGCTGTCGCTCCAGCCTTCCATGACCTCGTAAATCGGGGTGCAGCGCTCGATGTCATCGGCGCCCATGGGCAAGATGTCTATGGTCTGGCCATCCATCTCGTAACCGGTGCACAGCAGCAGCTCCTTCAGGCCATCGAGCACGTCGAGCTTGGTGATGCACAGACCGGAGAGTCCATTGACCTGGGCCGAGCGCTTGAGCAGCGCCGCATCAAACCAACCACAGCGGCGCGAGCGCCCAGTGGTCACGCCTTTTTCGGCGCCAATGGTGCTCATGTGGTAGCCGGGGGTGCCGGGCTTTTCCCAGTCCAGCTCGGTGGGGAATGGGCCGCCACCGACGCGGGTGCAATAGGCCTTGGTGATGCCCAGCACATAGTGCAGCATGCCGGGGCCCACGCCGGAACCGGCAGCGGCATTGCCGGCCACGCAGTTGCTCGAAGTGACATAGGGATAGGTGCCATGGTCCACATCCAGGAGCGTGCCCTGGGCACCTTCAAACAGCAGGTTGGCGCCATGCAAATGGGCCTCATTGAGTTCGCGCGACACGTCGGCAATCATGGGCTTGAGCAGCTCGGCATGCTCCATGGCCTGGGCAAACACCGGCTCGAAAAGCACACGGCCATTGGCCATAAAGGGCTTGAGCTGCTCGCCAAAATCAAAGGCCTCGGAGCCCAGGTAGCTGGCCAGCACATGGTTGTGCAGGTCCAGCAGTTCGCGCAGCTTGGAAGCGAAACGCTCGGGGTGCTTCAAGTCTTGCACGCGCAAAGCGCGCCTGGCAATCTTGTCTTCGTAGGCAGGGCCAATGCCGCGCCCTGTGGTGCCGATCTTGGCGCTGCCGCCCTTTTCGCGCGCCACTTCGCGTGCCAGATCCAGCGCCACGTGGAAGGCCAGGATCAGGGGGCAGGCTTCGCTCACGCGCAGGCGGTCACGCACCTGCACGCCGGCCTTCTCCAGACCTTCGATTTCTTCAAACAGTTTGGCGGCCGACAGCACCACGCCGTTACCGATGTAGCACTTCACACCCGGGCGCATGATGCCGCTGGGGATCAGGTGCAAGGCGGTCTTGACGCCGTTGATGACCAGCGTGTGGCCGGCGTTGTGGCCGCCCTGAAAGCGCACCACACCTTGGGCGCTTTCGGTCAGCCAATCGACCAACTTGCCCTTGCCTTCGTCGCCCCACTGGGTACCGACGACCACTACATTTCGACCTTTGGTTGTTTTCATGGAAATCTCTTAAATTGCTGTCACGGTCCACTGCCCCTCGAGCTCAATGAGCTCGCGGTCGCAATGGAATTCATCTACTTCACTCTCGTGGCCGGGCAGTACGCAAACCACCGTCTCGCCCTGCTGGCGCAGGGTGGCAATGGCGGCGCGCAGCTGCGCGTCTTCGGCCCAGGGCGCACGGATAGCGGCGCGCAGGGGACGCAGGCCGGCGGCACTGGCGAGCTCCTTGACGTCCAGGCTAAAGCCCACGGCCGGGCGCTTGCGCCCAAACACCGAGCCCACCTCGTCATAGCGTCCGCCGCGTGCCAGCGCATCATGCGCGGCTGGCGTGTAAATCGAGAAACGCACGCCGGTGTAATAGGCGTAGCCGCGCAGGTCGGCCAGATCAAAGCTGACCGACACATCGTCAAAGGCCTTGGCGATGTGGGTGGCCAACCAGGCCAGCTCACCCAGGGCCTGTTGCACGGCGGGCAGCGGGGGCAATTGCTTGGCCGCCGCCTCCAGCACGGTAGCGTCGCCATACAGCTCCACCAGGCACTGGAGGGCCGCGGCCATCTCGGGCTTGCACACGCTGGTGATGGCACGCAGCTCGGTTGCGTCCTTGCCGGCCAAAGCGGCATGCACCTGCTGTTGCTCAGCCAGCGACAGACCAGAAGCGTTAAGAAGGGCACTGACGATGCGTGCATCAGCCAGGTCCACCGTCAGCGGACCGACATGGGCGCCGCGCAGGGCCGCCAATGCCAGGGTGAGGATTTCGAGATCGGCCTCCAGCCCGGCGTGTCCATAGAGCTCGGCGCCAAACTGCAGCGGCTCGCGACTGGCCTGCGGGCCGGCCGGGCGGGTGTGCAATACCGGGCCGCAGTAGCACAGGCGCGCCACTCCTTGGCGATTGAGCAAATGGGCGTCGATGCGGGCCACCTGGGGCGTGCTGTCGGCGCGCAGGCCCATCATGCGGCCCGAGAGCTGATCCACCAGTTTGAAAGTTTGCAGGTCCAGCGCTTCACCGGTGCCCGAAAGCAGCGACTCCAGATGTTCCAACAACGGCGGCATGACCAGCTCATAGCCATAGCAGCGCGCCATGTCCAGCAGGTCTCGACGTATTTCTTCGATGTGGCGGGCCTCGGAAGGCAGCACATCGGCAATATGATCCGGCAGGACCCAAGCAGACATGGTATTGATCAAGGCTGTTAAAACGGTGATTTTACCGGTCTAGTCGCCGAATTTCAGGGTGCAAGCAACCAAATCAGCAATAAGCCCACCGAAATACTGACCATGGCAAACATCCGGATTTGCCCATCGTTCAGTTGCAGCAACTGCGCAAACATGCGGCGCCAGTTGGCCGGTGACACAAAGGGGAATAGCCCCTCGATCACCAGCACCAACGCAAGCGCCAACCAAAGGGTATCGCTATCCATGGCGCAAGCTGCGTTTACTTCTTGGCCGGTGCGCCGTTGGCACCCGAACCGCCATTGCGAAACACCTTGAAGAACTCGCTGGAGGAAGGGTCTAGCACCATCACGTCGCTCTTGTTCGCAAAGCTGGCCTTGTAGGCATCGAGGCTGCGGTAGAACTGGGCGAACTGCGGATCCTTGCCAAAGGCTTCACCATAGGTGCGTGCGGCCTCGGCATCGCCCTCGCCCTTAATCTTCTGGGCATCGCGGTAGGCATTGGCAACGGTCACCTCGCGCTGGCGATCGGCATCGGCGCGGATTTTCTCTCCCTCGGCCGCACCGGTGGAACGCAGCTCATTGGCCACGCGCTTGCGCTCGGCCTCCATGCGGCGGTAAACCGACTCGGTGATCGCTTCCACATAGTCCACGCGGGTGATGCGCACATCCACCACATCCACGCCCCAGGGCTTGGCGCCACGCACCTGCTTGAGCACCTCGGACTTGACGTCGGCCATCAGGTCCTCGCGCTTGAGCGAGAGCAGCTCCTTGACGGTGCGCTTGTTGATCTCTTCCTGGAAGGCATTGCGTACCACCCGGTTGAGTTGGCTGGCACCGGCACCTTCGTTAAGTCCGACGTTGCGGATGTATTCGGTCGGCTCGGTGATGCGCCAGCGCACATACCAGTCGATCACCACGCGCTGCTTCTCGGCCGTGAGCATGGGCTCGGAGTCGGTGCTCTCCATTGTCAGCAGGCGCTTGTCGATGTAGGAGACATTTTGAAACGGCGGGGGCAGCTTGAAGTTCAGGCCGGGCTCGGTAATCACGTCCTTGATCTGACCCAGGGCGTACACCACGCCAAACTGGCGTTGGTCCACCACAAACAAGGTGGAGCTGGCCAGTGCAATCAGCACCAGCAGGGAGGAAAAAATAAGTCCAATGCGGTTCATCTATGGCTCCTAGCGCACGTCACGTTCACGGGTACGCGCGGCATCGCGCGTGCGTGCGTCCGAAGAATTGGTGTTGGCTGCAGGTGCAGCTGGAAGCACCGTGCTGGTGGGCGGCGCAGCGGCAGCGCCCTCGGCCGCACCGGTCGCTTGCAGCAGCTTGTCCAGGGGCAAATAGAGCAGGCTCGATCCCTGGCGCGAATCAACAATCACCTTGGTGACATTGCTGTAAATCTGTTGCATCGAGTCCAGGTACATGCGGTCACGCGTGACCTGCGGTGCCTTCTGGTATTCGGCATAGACCGAGCGGAAGCGCTGTGAATCGCCCTCCGCCTGGGCCACCACACGGGCCTTGTAAGCATCGGCCTCTTCCTTCAGGCGCGAGGCAGAACCGACGGCGCGGGGGATCACATCGTTGGCATAGGCCTGGGCTTCGTTCTTGGCGCGCTCGCGCTCCTGACCGGCCTTGAGCACATCGTCAAACGAGGCCTGCACCTGCTCGGGCGGGCGCACACCGCCTTGCTGCAAATTGATGCCCACCACTTCGATACCGACCTTGTAGCGGTCCAAAATATCTTGCATCAGCTTGCGTACCTGGGGTGCAATTTGGTCGCGCTCTTCCGACAGGGCCGCATCCATCTTCATGCGGCCTATCACTTCGCGCACTGCGGTCTCGGCCGCTTGCACCACGGCATCGGTGGGGTTCTTGCTTTCAAACAAAAAAGCGCGCGCATCGCTCAGGCGGTATTGCACGGCGAACTTGATGTCCAGAATGTTTTCGTCCTGCGTCAACATGGCCGACTCTTTGAGCCCGGTGGCCTTGAGCACCGTGTCGCGACCGATATCGACCGAGCGAATTTGCGTCACAAACACCAGTTCATGGCGTTGGATGGGGTAAGGCAGGCGCCACTGGAAACCGGCGGCCACCGTGGACTTGTAGCGCCCGAACTGGGTGATCACGGCCTGTTGACCTTCTTGCACGATGAAGAAACCCGTGCCCAACCAGATCAGCGCCAACACACCCACAATCAGGCCAATGCCAACGCCGGCATTCTTCATGTCGGGCTGAAAACCACCACCCGAATTTCCGCTACCGCCGCCCGAAGGCTTGCCACCAAACAGGCCACCGAGCTTGCGGTTGAAGTCACGCCACAGCTCATCCAAGTCCGGCGGACCGGAACTGGCAGACGCGGGACGCCGGTCGGGCGCGGGCTGCTTGGGCTGCTCCGAGTCGGCCGGGCTGCCCTCGGGCTTGCCGGATTCACCCGGCTTGTCATCACCACTGCGACCCCAGCGGGAGTCGTTCAAATTGAACATACGCTTGAGCCCTTGCACAGGCAGGCTCCAGTCAAACCGGGTATATATAAATTTCATTGCATCAACTTTATTGGCTGAACACCATTGTGCCTAGTCACACTGCAGCCCCGTCATTTTCAGGGCTATAGGGCGACGCATTATCCGTGCGCACTGACACCCCCACAATGGAGGACAGCTTTTGCCGCAGCTCGGCCAGACCCTGCAGGCTCTTGGCACTCACAAAAACGCGCGGGGTTTGTACCCCTTCGATTTCATAGTCGTCCACTAGCCGCAGCGGTTGCTGATCGGGTGGCAGGGCATCGATCTTGTTAAAGACCAGTAGTTGGGGAATGTCCTGCGCGCCGATTTCGGCCAGCACGCGCTGCACCTGGGCAATCTGCTCCACGTAGTCTTCGTTGGCAGCATCCACCACATGCAGCAACAGATCCGCGTCCACCGCTTCTTGCAAGGTGGCCTGAAAGGCATCCACCAGTCCATGCGGCAGGTCGCGGATAAAGCCCACGGTGTCCGACAGGGACACCGAACGTGCGGCGTCTCCCAAATAGAGCTGGCGCGTGGTGGTATCCAAGGTGGCAAACAATTGGTCGGCGGCATAGGCGCGGGCTTTGACCAGCGCATTGAATAGCGTGGACTTGCCAGCGTTTGTATAGCCGATCAGCGAGATATTGAAAGCGTCGCGGCGCTCGCGCTGGCGGCGCTGGGTTTGGCGCTGCTTTTTCACCTTGGCCAAGCGCTCCTTGGTGCGCTTGATGGTGTCGCCAATCATGCGCCTATCCAATTCAATCTGCGCCTCGCCGGGGCCGCCGCGCATGCCAATGCCCCCGCTCTGTCGCTCCAGGTGCGACCAGCGCCGTACCAGGCGCGTGCTCAGGTATTGCAGGCGTGCGAGTTCGACTTGCAACTTGCCTTCGTGGCTGCGCGCGCGCTGGGCAAAGATTTCGAGAATCAAGAAGGTGCGGTCGTTGACCGGCATCTCCAGATGGCGCTCCAGATTGCGCTGCTGGCCGGGGCTGAGGGACTGGTCAAACAGAACCTCGGTGGCACCGACCTGGGCCGCAAGCAGCTTGATCTCGTCGGCCTTACCCGAGCCAATAAACAGCGCCGCATCGGGCGCGCGACGCTTGCACGTCACACGCGCAACAGGCTGCATGCCGGCGGTTTGCGCCAGCAAGCCCAGCTCTTCGAGTTCGCCGTCGAAATGGGGAAGTCCCAAATCCACGCCGACCAGAATGGTTGCCGTCTTGGTTTTGGGGGCGGTCAAAGCTTGCGCCTGAACGCCAAAGCGTTCACCTCAGGCTTTGCCGTCAGATCAGGCCGCAGGAGGCTGCTCGTCGCTGCCACCCGCGTTGAACGCGACTGCACGACCCGGGACAATGGTGGATATAGCATGCTTGTAAACCATCTGTGTCACGGTATTGCGCAGCAACACCACGTATTGATCAAATGATTCGATTTGACCCTGCAATTTAATGCCGTTCACCAGGTAAATGGAGACCGGCACATGTTCCCTACGCAGCGCGTTGAGGAAGGGGTCTTGCAGGAGTTGGCCTTTATTATTCACGATATTTTCCGTGTTCGAAAAAATTGATAAGTGCAGAAGATAGCACAATTACGCGAGTTCGCAGAAACATGTGCGTAATTTTGCTGCAAAGAATAAGACACAACTAATCTTTGTCTGCGTAAGGGTTGGAGGAGCTCTTCATTTGGATACGCAGCGGCGTGCCCACCAGGTTGAATTCCTTGCGAAAGCGCCCTTCCAGAAAGCGCTTGTACGAATCGGTCACATGCTCCAGCGAGTTGCCGTGGATGATGATGATGGGCGGGTTCATACCGCCCTGGTGGGCGTAGCGCAGCTTGGGCCGGTACATGCCGGTCTTCTTGGGCGTCTGGAACTGCACCGCTTCCAACAGCAGACGCGTCAGCACCGGCGTGGGCATCTTGCAATGGGCCGAACGGTGTGCCGCGGCAATCGATTCCCAGACCGGACCCAGACCCTGGCGCTTTTGCGCAGAGATGAAGTGCACGGTGGCAAACTTGAGAAAGCCCATACGGGTTTCCAGCGCGCGCTTGACCAACTCACGCTCGTATTCGTCCTTGACCGCATCCCACTTGTTCACCGCGATCACCACGGAGCGGCCGGACTCCAGTATGTAGCCCGCAATGTGGGCGTCCTGGTCGGTCACACCCTGGGTGGCATCGATCAACAACAGCACCACGCTGGCCGACTCAATCGCCTGCAGGGTCTTGACCACCGAGAACTTCTCGATCGCCTCAAACACCTGGCCCCTACGCCGCAGACCGGCGGTGTCTACCAACTCAAAGCGCTGGCCGTCGCGCTCGAAGGGCACCGAGATGGCGTCGCGCGTGGTGCCTGGCAAGTCAAAGGCGACCAGTCGCTCTTCACCCAGCCAGGTGTTGATCAGGGTGGACTTGCCCACATTGGGCCTGCCGGCCACGGCCAGCTTGATGACGCCGGGATCTACCGCCTCCACTGCCTCCGGTTCGTCGGGCAGGTGCAGGGGCGCCAGCGCCATGTCCACCAGCAGGCGTATGCCCTGGCCATGCGAAGCCGACACAGGAACGACCTCACCCAGACCGAGCTCAAAGAACTCGCCGAGTTGCACGCCCGTGGTCATACCCTCGGCCTTGTTGGCCACCAGCAAACAGGGCTTGCCCAGCTTGCGCAAATACTTGGCGATATCGTGGTCGTGCGTGCAAACGCCGGCCCGCGCATCGAGCACAAACACCACCACATCGGCTTCGGCCACGGCCTGGCGGGTTTGCTTGGCCATTTCCTTGTAAATGCCGCTGTGGGCATCGGGCTCAAAGCCGCCGGTATCAATCACGATGTATTCGTGCTTGCCCTGCGTGCCGTTTCCGTAATGGCGGTCCCGCGTCAGACCCGCGTAGTCGGCCACAATGGCGTCGCGCGTTTTGGTCAGGCGGTTAAATAGGGTGGACTTGCCGACATTGGGTCGGCCCACCAGTGCGATAACGGGTTTCATGGATACTTAAAAAGGGCCTATTCAGGCCGGAACGCGTAGACGGATCCACGGCGACTCACCACCAGCAGGGTCTTGCCGGCCAGCACGGGAGCCACAAAAAGGCCGGAATCATCGGTCATGATCCGGTTCAAGGGCGCGCCGTCCGTTTTGGACAGCACATGCAAATTGCCGGCGTCATCGCCGAAGACCAGGGAGCCACCCGCCACCAGAGGCGCGCTCAGCAAGCGAAAACGGTAGGCGTCCAGCGCCCAGGCCTTTTCACCGTCTTTGCGGCTCCAGGCCGTGAGCCTGCCATCGCCCTCGCTGGCGTAAACCATATTGGCGTCCCCAGCCACGCCATTGCTGCCATTGGCGGGCTTGCTCCAAAGTGAGCGGCCGGTGGCAGCGTCTATGCAAGAGACTGCATATTGGAAGGCGCGCACACAGATCTGGCTGCCATCGCGGCTAAAACCAGCGACCACATCGACCAATCGCTCCACCTCATTGGTGCCACGGGCGCTGACCACAGAAGTCTCCCAGCGGCTCGCTCCGGTCAATGGATTGAGTCCGGCAACCCGGCCGCTGTAACCCACCACCAGGGTGTCACCTACAGCGGTGAGCAGACCCGCCTGACCGAGCACCAGCGCTTCGCCGGTCTTTTGTTGTTGCCAAAGGCGTTGACCGCTTTGGGCATCAAAGGCGCTGACCGTGCGATCGGCCGACAGGGTGAACACGCGTCCACCGGCGACCAGCGGCGCGGTCAAGGTGAGCGCCTTGAGCTGCGCACGCCAGGCCAACTTGCCTGCATCGAGCACCAGCAATTCATTGGCGCGGGTCACCACGGCGGCGTAGCGGCCATCACTGCCGACACCGGCGCTCAAGGGCAGGTCCAGCTTGGTACGCCAGACTTCGGCACCGGTTTGCGCATCCAGCGCCAGCACCGTGCCAGCCGAGCTGGCCAGATAGGCACGCCCTTGTGCCACATGCACATCCAGCGCAAAGTCCACCGAGCCACCCAGGTTGGCCGTCCATGCAGCGCCTATGCCCAGCAAAGGAACATTGGGTGCCAAGGGCGCGGGCTTGGGTCTATCGGTGCTGGCACAGGCAGACAGCAGCGCAAGCAGCGCAGCAACAAAAAAGGTACGCATCAGCGGCTCACTCCGAACAGAAAAAATGCTCACTTGGTGGCCGGGACTGGTTCGGCAGGTTTAGCCTCTGCCAGAGGGTCCACGCCCAGGCTATTGAGCTTGACCAGCACCAGACGGCGGTAGTCGGCGCGCTCATCCAACAGCTTGAAAGCCTTGAGATATTGCTCGCGGGCTTCGGGCTTCTTGTCCTGCGCCAAAAAGATGTCGCCGCGCCGGTCGGCCTGCAGGGCAGAAAACTCTTCTACCATGCCGGTGCTCAAAACCTTCAAGGCCTCGTCGTAGGCCTTGGCGTCCATCAGCACGCCGGCCAGGCGCAGGCGCCCCACTGAGGCGTAACCAACGTCTGAGGACTTCTCCGCCACCCAGCTCAGAGCGGCCTTGGCGCCGTCCACCTTGCCTGCCTCGTACAGGGTCTTGGCCACCAACAGGCCGGCCTGCGGCGCATAGGCGGTTGAGCCAAAGCGTGACGTCATTTCGTCAAAGCCACGCTGCAGTTTTTCGGCATCGCCCTCGCGGGCCAGTTTGTCGACTTCGTCGAACAGGGCCGCGGCCTGCGTGGCCTGGCTGCGTTGCCAATATTGGTAGCCATTCCAGGCGGCATAGGCGCCCAGTACGACAATCAAAACCCAGGTGATGGCGTTGCCGTATTGCTTCCAGAAATGCTTGATTTCGTCGAGTTGTTCTTGTTCTTCGAGGTCTAGATGATTTGCCATGTGACTAAGGAGTTAAGCGTTGGATTGTAGGCTCTTGCCCCATTGAGCCGCCTGTGGCAGCGCCAGGGTTTGCTGCGCAATGCTGGCATCGCGCAAGGCCTTGAGTGTGACTTGGCCCAGCGCCATCTCATCGGGGCCAAAAACCAGCGCGTAACGCGCGCCGGAGGCATCGGCCCGTTTGAACTGTGACTTCATGCTGGCCATGCCCTCGGGCCCGCCGGCGTGCATCATGACCGAAGTGCCGGCCTTACGCAAGGCTTGCAGACAGACCATTGCCACTGGCAAAAACGCCGCATCCGAAATGATGGCATAGGCATCGAGCGCTGGGGCCGCATCGCTTGTGCCCTGCTCTTTGAGCAGCTCCAACACCCGCTCCATGCCGATGGCCCAGCCCACTGCCGGCGTCGGTTTACCGCCCACCTGCTCGAACAGATAGTCATAGCGGCCACCCGCGCAAATGGTGCCCTGCGAGCCCAGCTTGGTGGTGACAAACTCGAACACGGTCAGGTTGTAATAGTCCATGCCGCGCACCAGGCGCGGGTTGATGGTGTAGGCCACGCCATTGGCATCGAGCACATCGGTGACGCTTTGCAGATGGCGCTTGGAGGCTTCACCCAAAAAGTCCATCAGGCGCGGCGCGGCCTCGATCACCGGCTGCATCGCCGGGTTCTTGCTGTCGAGCAGGCGCAGCGGGTTGAGGTGCAGACGGCGCTTGGCCTCTTCGTCCAACACCTCGTGGTGGGCTTCAAAGTGCGCAATCAAAGCGGCGCGGTGCAGCTTGCGCTCTTCGGGTTGGCCCAGGCTATTGAGCTGCAGTTCGACCTCGGCAAGGCCCAGTTCCTGCCACAGCGCATGGGCCATCAGGATCAGTTCGGCATCGACCTCGCCACCGGAAAAGCCCAAGGCCTCGGCACCGATCTGATGGAACTGCCGGTAGCGTCCGCGCTGCGGGCGCTCATGGCGAAACATGGGGCCCATGTAGTACAGGCGCTTGGCGCCGTTATACAAAAGGGTGTGTTCGATGGCGGCGCGCACCACGCCGGCGGTGTTCTCCGGGCGCAGGGTCAGGGCCTCGCCATTGAGCCGGTCGTCAAAGGAATACATCTCCTTTTCGACGATGTCGGTCACCTCGCCCAGGCCGCGCACAAACAGGGCGGTGGGCTCCACGATGGGCGTGCGAACATTCTCAAAAGCATAGCGGCGCATCAGATGGCGCACCCGTTCTTCCAATGCTTCCCAGCGCGCCGAGTCCGGTGGCAGGATGTCGTTCATGCCCTTGACGGCCAGCAGTTTTTCCACTTTGCGTGGCGCAATTTTTTCGTTCATGTCTTGTTTCAAGCGGTCGTGGTGCCAGCGCCAAAGCGCTGCTCAATGTAGTTTTCAACCACGGCCTGGAATTCGGTAGCGATGTTTTCACCGCGCAATGTCATGCGCTTTTCGCCGTCAATAAAGACCGGTGCGGCCGGTGCCTCACCGGTGCCAGGCAGGCTGATGCCGATGTCGGCATGCTTACTCTCGCCGGGACCGTTGACGATACAGCCCATCACCGCCACCTTGAGGTGCTCCACACCGGGATAGCGTTCGCGCCAGACCGGCATTTGGGCGCGCAAAAAATCGTCGATCTGCTGCGTCAACTCTTGAAAGGTGGTGCTGGTGGTGCGCCCGCAACCCGGGCAGGCCGTGACGCTGGGCACAAAGGTGCGCAGGCCCAGCGACTGCAAAATTTCTGAGGCAATCACCACCTCTTGCGTGCGCGACTCGCCCGGTGCTGGGGTGAGCGAGACGCGAATGGTGTCGCCAATGCCTTCTTGCAGCAGCACGGCCAGGGCCGCAGCAGAGGCCACGGTGCCCTTGGTGCCCATGCCGGCCTCGGTCAGGCCCAGGTGCAGCGCGTAGTTGCAACGCTTGCCCAGTTCACGGTAGACGGCGATCAGGTCGCGCACACCGCTGACCTTGCAGGACAGCATGATTTGGTGGGCCGGCAGACCCATGGACTCGGCCAATTGCGCAGAACCAATGGCCGAGGCAATCAGGGCCTCGTACATCACCGGTTTGGCATCCCAGGGCACCGCACGGCGGCTGTTTTCGTCCATCATGGAGGCCAGCAGTTCCTGGTCCAGACTGCCCCAGTTGACGCCAATGCGAATGGCCTTGTTCCAGCGCACTGCCGCTTCAATCATCTGGCCGAACTGGCGGTCGTGCTTGTCACCCTTGCCCACATTGCCGGGGTTGATGCGGTACTTGGACAGGGCCTGCGCGCAGTCCGGAAAATCGGTCAGTAGGCGGTGGCCGTTGAAATGGAAGTCGCCAATCAAGGGCACGTCGATGCCCATGCGGTCGAGTTGTTCGCGGATGTAGGGGACTGCCTGGGCGGCTTCTGGCGTGTTGACGGTGATGCGCACCATCTCGGAGCCGGCGACGGCCAACTCCTTGATCTGCAGCGCCGTCTCCACAGCCTGCTCGGTATCGGTATTGGTCATGGACTGCACCCGCACCGGCGAACCACCGCCCACAGACACCACCCGGTTGCCCCAGACAACGTCCGAGCGCAAGGAGGTGCGCACGCTAGGCAGCGCCAGCGCAATTGGCATTTTTTCTTGCATCACTTCACCTCAAACCGGGCGACATTATTCTGGTTCAGTGCATCCAGATTGAAGGACTTGCCCCGCACCAGCACCTGTACGGCAGCCACATTGCCCACCACCACCGCAAGCGGAGGCTGACCGGACGCGCCCGCGCTTTCACCGGCCGCCAGGGTTTTTTCAAACACCACTTCGCCACTGCTGTTGCGCACCCTGACCCAGGCGCTGTCACTGGCCTTGAACACCACCAAACCGGAGGCTGCCACTGGGACGGCCACCGCTGCCGACGCCACCTGCGCAGGCAGCGCTGCGGCACTTGCCACATTGGCTGGCAGGACAATGGCTAAGGCCGCAGGCACAGCGGGCGCCGACACCGCGATCGCCGATTCCACGGCGGCGACTGCGTCGGCAGGAGCGCGGTCTTGCAGCGGCGCGACATTGCCTTCCCTCTCCAACTGGGGCAACTCAGCAGGCGCTGGCATGAGTGCCACTTGCGACTCGCGAATGCCAAACGAAAGAAAATTTTCGGGCACAAAGAGCACGGCCAAGACCGCCAGCAACAGTCCCGTCACCAGCAGTACCGCAGGCCGGGACAGCAATCCCAGCAGAGACCCGCCAACAAAAAATTCGGGTTGGCGCACCGGAATATGGATGCCGCGCATGCTCTTCTCGAGCGGGGGTCGCACCGACTGCGGTAGCTTGCCCAGCACCTCGGCCGGGTCCACCTTGAGCGTGCGGCAGACGCTAGCGGCCAAGGCGCGCACAAACACCGCGTCGGGCAAATCCGCAAACCGATTGGCCTCCAGTGCTTCGAGCTTTTTGACCGGCACCTTCATCAGCACGGCGAGGGCCTCCATCTGCAGGCCGCTGGCTTCGCGTGCCTGGCGCAGCAAGGCACCCGCAGTCTCTTGGACGGCCTCAGGTTCCACACTAGGGACTACGACAGATTCATCACTCATTGAAAGCTCCACGCTCTAAGGCCAACGCTTCTGGGGACTGCGTGAAACGCTTGCGTAACTGCGCCTCAAGCTGCAACTGCGCATCCCTGTTTGACAGGCTGCGCTCTATCTTGATGCCCAACCACAGGGACTCGGCCGAGGCGCGTTCGCCATTGTTGACCCGTCGGGCGTAAAACTGGGCCCGCACCCACTCACCTCGCTGAAACAGCAGCCGGGCCAGGTTGTAGCCCGTGGATGCATTGCCGGCATCGAGTTCATAGGAGCGCATGAAGCTGGCCTCGGCCTCGGCCATTTGTTCGTTGCCAAGCTGACAGCGGCCCTGCTCGGCCCAGGTCTTGGCGCGCTGGGTGTAGGCAGGGTCGGCCAGGGCCGCGCCAAACAGCTTCATGGCTTGCTCTGGGCGTTTCATCTTGCACAGCAAATAGCCGTAGTTGTGCTTGAGGTCGGAGGCGTTGGGGTTGATCGCCAAGGCCTTCTGGAAACTGGCTTCGGCCTGCGGAAAATCACCGGTCTGCATCTGGATCAGGGCGCGCATGCCGTAGGGCTCGAACCAGTTGGGATCGGTCAGTATGGCCTGCTTGATTTCGTCCAGGGCAAAGTTGTATTTGCCGTCCTGAAAGTACAGCACCGCCAGCTTGAGGCGGTTGGTGGCACGCTTGCGCGTCTCAGGCTCGTCCGACTCGGTAAAGGTTTCGGGCGTGGCGCTGGCCGACAAACCGCCTGTGGCACATGCCGCCAGGCCGCCCGCCAGCAACAAGGCCATTGCGCCTCCCAGCAGGGTGGTGAGGAGAATGCTCGGCAGGCTGCGGGCACGGCTCATGGCGTATTTTTTCCAAGGGGTTGGGGTGCCACGTCAAAAACCGGTGTCAGCATAATCGTGCGCTGCTTGGCCATGCGCTTGCCCACGGCGGTGCGGTCCTGCACGTCGCCGGCCAACTGACCGCAGGCCGCGTCGATATCGTCGCCCCGGGTCTTGCGCACCGTGGTCACAATTCCCGCCGCAATCAGCAACTGCGCAAAGGCCTGCACCGCAGCGTTGTTCGAGCGCTTCAGGCCAGAGGCCGGGAAGGGATTGAAGGGAATCAGGTTGAGCTTGCACCAGCCCTGCTTGCCGTAGGCCTGCACCAGTTGCACCAGTTCGTTGGCCAGCGCGGGCGTGTCGTTGACGCCCTCTAACATGCAGTATTCAAAGGTGATGAAGTCGCGCGGTGCAAACTGCAAGTAGCGCTGGCAGGCCTCCATCAGCTCTTTGAGCGGGTAGCTGCGGTTGAGCGGCACCAGGTTGTCGCGCAGTGCGTCGTTGGGCGCATGCAGGGACACGGCCAGTGCCACTGGCGCGTCCTGCCCCAGGCGGTCGATCTTGGGCACCACACCCGAGGTGGACACCGTCACGCGCCGGCGTGACAGGCCGTAGCCATGGTCATCGAGCATCACGCGCAGGCTTTGCACAACGGGCTGGTAATTTTGCAGCGGCTCGCCCATGCCCATCATCACCACATTGGAAATCACCCGCTCAGTGGTCTTGAGGTGCTGGCGCAAAAAGTGTTCGGCAAACCAGAGCTGGCCGATGATTTCGGCCGGGGTCAAATTGCGGCTGAAACCTTGGTGTCCGGTGGAGCAAAAACGGCACCCCACAGCGCAACCGGCCTGGGAGGACACGCACAGCGTGCCCCTGTCGTCTTCGGGAATAAAAACCGTCTCGATGGCATTGCCGCCACCGACATCGAACAGCCACTTGATGGTGCCGTCGGAGGAAATATGTTGGGAGAGAACCGCAAGGGCCTGGATATGCGCAGTGGTCTTGAGCTTTTCGCGCAAGGACTTGGCCAGGTCGGTCATCTCATCAAACTGGGCTGCGCCCTTTTGGTGGATCCAGCGGAACAGCTGGGTGGCGCGAAAACGCTTCTCACCCAGCCCCTCACAAAACGCGGCCAATCCTTCCAGATCGAAATCGAGCAGATTGACCGTCATGTTTAGCGGGAGTAGACGTTCAGACCGGCGAAGAAGAATGCGATTTCAACCGCAGCCGTCTCGGGGGCGTCAGAACCGTGCACGGCATTGGCATCAATGCTGTCAGCGAAGTCGGCGCGGATGGTGCCGGCATCGGCCTTCTTGGGGTCGGTCGCGCCCATCAGGTCACGGTTCTTCAGGATGGCGTTTTCGCCTTCCAGAGCCTGGATCATCACCGGGCCGGAGATCATGAATTCGACCAGGTCTTTGAAGAAAGGACGTGCGGCGTGCACAGCATAAAACGCTTCGGCTTCACGGCGCGACAGGTGCGCCATGCGCGAAGCGATGACCTTCAGGCCAGCTGCTTCAAAGCGTGCGTAGATTTGACCGATCACGTTTTTGGCAACGGCGTCAGGTTTGATGATGGACAGAGTGCGTTCGATAGACATGGATTTTCCTGATCTGGGTTGAGTAATTTGCCCGTTGGGCAAAGCGGGCCATCTTAGCATTGGACCCGCGGTGTTTTAGCCTGGTCGCCCACGCCCGCCGCGCCTGGCGCCACCCGGCGCACCGGGACGCTGGCCACGCTCATCGCGCTGGCGGCTAAAGCTGTCGGCGCCGATGTAGCCCATCGAGGTTTTCATCGGATCGGGCTGCGCATTGGCAGGTGGACGCTCGGCGCCACGGGCCGGCCTTGCGCTGCGACCTGCACCATTGGGACCGGTCGCGTTGCGGCCTGGTCCGGTATTGGTGTTACCGCGTGGTCCGCCGGAGCCACGGCGGTTGTTGCCGCGTGGGCCGCGGTTGCCGGGGCCCCCTGCTGCCTCACGCTGGGTTTGTTCGCTGCGCTCGCCGGGTGCACGCACACCACCGGCGGCCTGCATCAGGCCGCGGATGTCGGCATCGTCGAGCTCCATCCAGGCGCCGCGCTTGAGCCCGCGCGGCAGCAACATGGCGCCATAGCGGATGCGGATCAGGCGGCTAACAGCATGGCCCACGGCCTCCATCATGCGACGCACTTCGCGGTTGCGGCCTTCGGAAATGGTGACGCGGTACCAGCAGTTGGAGCCTTCGCCGCCGCCGTCTTCAATTGAGCCGAACTGCGCCATGCCATCGTCGAGCTTAACGCCCGACAGCAGCAGTGCCTTTTCATCCTTGCTCAGCCCACCCAGCACGCGCACGGCGTATTCGCGCTCCAGACCAAAACGCGGGTGCATCAGGTTGTTGGCCAACTCGCCGGAGCTGGTGAATAGCAACAGGCCTTCGGTATTCAAGTCCAGGCGACCGACCGATTGCCACTTGCCTTGGGGCAGCTTGGGCAGCTTGCGAAACACCGTGGGGCGGTTCTGCGGGTCGTCATGGGTGACGACCTCGCCCACTGGCTTGTGGTAGGCAATCACGCGGGCCGGTGGCGGGTCTATGCGCACGCGGATCGGCTTGCCATTGATCTTGATGCTGTCGCCAAACTGGATGCGTTGACCGATATGGGCCGGCTCGTTGTTGACCGAAATGCGGCCCTCCATGATGAGCTGCTCCATTTCTAGGCGCGAACCCATGCCGGCCTGTGCCAGCACCTTGTGCAGCTTGGGGGTCTCGGCCATCGGTGCCAGCACGCGTTTGGGCGGTGCCAGTTCCGCGATCTCTTCGTCGGCATCAAACTGGCCCGACAAAATATCGTCAAAGCGCGTGGCCACGGGCTGGCCGGGGATGTCGTCCTCGAGAGGCGCGACAGTAAACAGCGCCGGGCGCTCCTGCACGGGAGTTTGCTCCACAGAGGCTTGTTCCATGGGGGCTTCACCCAGGGGGCTTGGTTCCAGGTCCGGGGGGGGCGTATTGCCGATTTCATTCATAACAGTTTTCCATCCATGGGTGGTGTGGCGTCTGCTTGGGCGACGCCTAGGGGTATATTCATTTGCAATTCCGGCTCGCCCGGGTTCGGTTGCGGCAGCGCCGGCAATTCTTCTTCCAATGCCACCAGCGACTCAAACGACGGGGGCGCTTGCAGCGGACTTTCCAACAAGGGCAGCTGGTCCAGCGAAGCCAGACCCAGGTCGTCCAAAAACTGCTTGGTGGTGGCAAACAGGGCCGGCCGGCCGGCCGCTTCGCGGTGGCCAATCACCTCGACCCAGCCGCGGTCTTCAAGCTGCCTGATCAGCAGCGAGTTGATGGTCACACCGCGTATATCTTCCATGTCGCCGCGCGTCACCGGTTGGCGGTAGGCAATGATGGCCAGCGTCTCTAACGTCGCCCGCGTATAGCGTGGCGGCTTTTCGGGATGCAGTCGGTCTAGGTACTCCCGCATCTCGGGGCGGCTCTGAAAGCGCCAACCGGTAGACACATTGATCAGCTCCACGCCCTTGCCCGCCCAATCGTCCTGCAGTTCGTTCAGCAGTGTCTTGAGCGTATCCACGCCCAGCGCATCGGCAAACAAGGCGCGCATGTCGCGCATAGGCACCGGTTGTTGCGTGCAAATCAGCGCAGTCTCAAGGACTCGCTTTGCGTCCACCAGGTTCATAGATAAGCTTTTTTTCCGGAAAACATCGCCCTCACGGCGACACATCAATGGGGCTTCTTCGGATAACTGACGGGGTGCAGACCCCGTGGCAGCCTCCACTCAGGGGGAGGCCGGTAGCTCGTCAGGCTTTGGCGGATTGTAGCGCAGGCCCGAAATGTACCAAGGACTGCTGCATATCCGGCGGCAGCGGCGCCTCCCAGGCCAGCGGCTTGGCACTCACCGGATGCACAAAGGCCAGGCGCGTGGCGTGCAAGGCCTGGCGCTGCATGCCGAATTGCGGCGTGCCGCCATACACGCTGTCGGCAACCAGCGGGTGCGCGATAGAGGCCATATGGACCCTTATCTGGTGTGTTCTGCCAGTGTGCAAAATGCAGCGCACATGACAACTCTGCGCGTCGCTGGCAATCAACTCGAAATCGGTGCGCGCGGTCTTGCCGGACTGGCTGGCCAGATCGACCACGGCCATGCGCAAGCGGTTGCGCGGGTCGCGCCCTATGGGGGCTTCCACCGTGCGGTGCTTGCCACCCAGCCAGGGGCCATGGGCCACGGCCAGGTACTGGCGGCTCACCTCGCGCGCAGCAATCGCCTTGACCAAGGCGTCCATCACCTCGCGCGTCTTGGCCACCACCATCAGGCCGCTGGTGTCTTTGTCCAAGCGGTGCACGATACCGGCGCGCGGCACCAGCAAAAAACAGGGGTCATGGGCCAGCAGGCCATTGAGCAGGGTGCCGCTCCAGTTGCCGGGCGCCGGGTGCACCACCAGGCCGGCGGGTTTGTTGACCACCAAAATGTGGGCGTCCTCGTAGGCAATGCCAAAGGGAACTGCCTCGGGCTTGAAGGCCTGGCTTTGCGGCGTGGGCCGCAGCTCCAGGCTGATGCGCTCGCCGGCCTTGACCTTTTGCGAGGCCTTGGTGCACACAATGCCGTTGAGCGTGACGAGCCCGGTTTCCAGCAACTGCTGCAAATAGCTGCGTGAAAATTCTGTCACCTGGGCGGCCAGGGCCTTGTCCAGGCGCTCGCCATGCTGGGCTGGGGTTACCTGCAGAATGCGGATATCCGACTCGGGGCCAAGTTCCTCACCCTCATCGACCAGAAGTCCGGAAGGGGTGGCCGATATAATCGCGGCGGTCTGTTTCAAGAAGGTTTCCCACAATGTTGCGTGTCAAATTATCGGTTGTTTATGCCCTGGGGTTCGTCACCGTCGCCATGGGCCTGTCGGCGTGCTCTACCGCCGTCGTCGATAAGACGACTGGCATGAGTCCGAACGCCATCTATGCCGATGCCAAAAGCTCCATGGACAACGGCCAGTATGACAAGGCCGTTCCGCTATTGGAAAAACTGGAGGCACGCGCCGCAGGCACGCCGCTAGCACAACAGGCCCAACTGGACAAGGCCTATGCACAGTACCGCAGCGCCGAGCAGGCCCAGGCCATTGCCACGCTGGACCGCTTCATGAAGCTGCACCCGGCCAGCCCAGCGCTGGACTACGCGCTCTACCTCAAGGGCATCATCAACTTCAACGACGACCTGGGTATGTTCTCAGCGATCTCGCGACAGGACCTGTCCGAGCGAGACCAGAAGGCATCCAAGGAGGCGTTCGAGGCCTTCAAGGAATTGGTGACCCGCTTTCCGGAGTCGCGCTACGCCGCCGATTCGGCGCAGCGCATGAACTACATCGTCAGTTCACTGGCCCAGTACGAGGTGCATGTGGCACGCTACTACTTCACGCGTGGCGCCTACCTGGCGGCCATCAACCGCGCGCAGGCCGCCATCGCCGACTACCGCGATGTACCGGCGCTCGAAGAAGCCCTGTTCATCATCTACAAGTCCTACGACGCATTGGGCATGGCGTCTTTGCGCGACGATGCCAAACGCGTGCTGGAAACCAGCTATCCCCAGTCCGAATTTCTCACCAAGGGAGAGAAGACGAAGACGGCTGAGCCGTGGTGGAAGGTCTGGTAAGTTCCTGCAGGGCCGCGGCAAATTCCGCAGCGCTGTCCAGTCGGCGCATGGCCGGCAAGGCCGCCACCAACTGGCGTCCATAGCCCATCTGGCTCAGGCGCAGGTCGCACACTACCAGCACACCCTGGTCGGATTCACGCCGTATCAAGCGCCCGGCACCCTGGCGCAGCGCCAGCGCCGCCCGCGGCAAATGCAGGTGCTTGAAGGCACTCTTGCCCTGCGCCTCCAACGCCTTGGAGCGCGCCTGCAGCACCGGGTCGTCCGGTGGCGTAAAGGGCAGCTTGTCGATCACCAGAAGTTGCAGCGCATCGCCCGGCATGTCTATGCCCTCCCAGAAGGTAGCCGAGGCCACCAAAATGGCACCGCCCCTCCCCGCTTCGCCGGCCTGTAAAAAGCGCGCCAGAATTTCGCGCTTGGGCCGGGCGCCCTGCACCAGCACCTCCAGTTCATCCAGGCCCTGCAGCGCCAAGGCCAGCGCGTCGCCAATGCTGCGCATGGCGCGCAAGGTCGTGGTCAGCACCAGTGTCCGCCCCCCCAGAACCTGCGCACCTTGCAGGGCCAGCGCCGCCACGGCCGCGCTATGGGCGCCATCACCTGGCTTGGGAAAGTCCGTGGGCACATACAGCGCCGACTGCTTCGCATAGTCAAACGGGCTGGGCACGCGCAGGGTGCGCGCACCAGCTAGGCCGCAGCTGTCCACCACCGAGCTTAATTTTTCGTCATGCCCCAGCGTGGCCGAGGTAAACACCCAGGACCTTTTAGTGCCCTGCCCCGACGGCAGTACGCGGGTTTGCATGGCCTGCGACACATCCAGCGGCGACTGCAGCATGCGAAGTTGCCGCCCCAGCTCCAGCCAGCGCACGCCGTCCAGGGGTAGCGGCTGCAAGAACAGCTGCAGCAGTGCGCGCAGCTCACTGGCACGGCCCTGCAGCAGCTGCAACTCGGGCGCGGTTTCTGCCACCAGCCCCAGCGCCGCCAGCAGGGCCACCAGGGCCTGCTCAACAGCCTGTAGCAATACCGGCCAGCGTTCGCCGGTGGCCTGCCAGTCCATGCGCTCTATGCGCTCTATGCGCTCGCTTTGCGCAAAGCGCGCACGCAGGGCATCGGCAGCCTGCTCCAACCGGGCAGCCAGCTCGCTCCAGGGTGCCAGTCCGCGCGCGTGTTCCTGGCCGGTCAGCGCCAGATCGCGCGCCATGGCACTGAGCTGCCCGGTGCTCAATTGGCGCCCAAGAAACTGCACACCGATTTCGTTGAGCTGATGCGCCTCGTCAAACACCACCGCATGCACCGAGGGCAGCAACTCGGCCACACCGGACTCGCGCACATTGAGATCGGCAAAAAACAGGTGGTGGTTGATGACCACCATGTCGGCCGCCAGCGCCTCGCGCCTGGCCCGGTTGACAAAGCAACTCTGCACCTGCGGGCAGCGAGCGCCCAGGCAATTGTCGCGGGTGGAGCTCACCAGGGGCAGCAGTGGCGAGCCTTGGTCCAGCGCATCCACCTCGGCCAGGTCACCGGTCTGTGTGCCATGCGACCAGCTCTCAATGCGCGCCAACTGCGCCAAGGCGGAACGTTCATCCAGACGCCAGTCCTGGCGCGCCGACTCCATGCGGTTGAGGCACAGGTAGCTGCTGCGGCCCTTGAGCAGGGCCACGCGCAAGGGCAGGCCCAGCAGTTGGCGAAGCTGCGGAATATCGCGGCCAAACAACTGGTCCTGCAAGGCCTTGGTGGCAGTGGAGATCAGCACGCGCTTGCCCGACAGCAGAGTGGGAACCAGGTAGGCGTAGGTTTTGCCCACGCCGGTTCCGGCTTCTACCACCAACATGCCGCCTTGCTCCAGCACCTCGGCCACAGCCTGTGCCATCTGCAGTTGCCCCTCGCGAGGGCGGTAGGCCTCTACCACCCCGGCCAGCGGACCTGACGGGCCGAAGGCTGCTGCAACGGACGCGCTCAGCGCCATTCAGGCCGGCTCGTCGGGGGACAACTCGCGCTCGACGCAGGCCATCTCGTCGCGAAGTGCCAGGCGCTTCTTTTTGAGTCGGCGCATCATCAGTTCGTCTTGGGGAATTTTTTCCGAGGCCTGGTCGATCAGGGCGTCGAGGTCGCCGTGCTCCATGCGCAAGGCAATCAGGCGCCGTTGCGGGGAATTCAAATTAAGTATCAAAGGGAGTACAAGGAAAAAGTTTGCCCGGGCCGAAAGAAGAAATAGCGCGCGCTGCCTCGATAATACGGGCAGATCAGGGTCCACAGACAAGTATCACTTGAGCGCACACGCACCATGGCAAAAACAGGCTATCGTCTCACCGCATCCACGGGCATCCACAGGGGTGACCGTGAATACCAGCAGGACCAAGTCGCCCTTATTCAACACCCGCGCAGCAATGGCTGCATTCTGGCTGTGGTGGCCGATGGCATGGGCGGGCGCAGTGGGGGGCGTAAGGCCTCCGACCAGGTCATGATGACGGCCCGGCAATTGTTTGAACGCTACGACCCCGCCACCGAAGACGCAGCCGCCGTGCTGGCACAAATCATCCAGGAAGCGCATCTGGTGATCAAGCTCACGGCCATGTCCGCCGAGCAGGAACCTCACAGCACCTTAGCGGCCTTCATCATCAACCCGGGCGGCGACTGCCACTGGGTGCACACCGGTGACTCGCGCATTTACCACTACCACGGCAACCGCTTTATCAAGCGCACCACAGACCACTCCTATGTGCAGGCCTTGGTAGACAAGGGCGAGATCACCGAGGCGCAGGCCGCAGTGCATCCGCAGTCCAATATCCTCATGGGTTGCCTGGGCACCGAGAGCGACCCACCAGTGGAGCGCCATTGCATCAACAAGCTGCGCGCCGGCGACGCGCTGATGCTGTGCAGCGATGGCGTCTGGCACTACTTCAGCAACGACGAAATTGGCTCTGTCCTGTCCACCTTGTCGGCCCGCGAAGCGACCGAATTCCTGATCGAGAAGGCCCGCAACCGCGCACGCGGGGGCGGCGACAATTTGTCCATCGTGGTGGTCAAACTCGAACCGTTGGAGTAGTTCTACCTGGGCAGCGGCGCTGCCGCCTTTCCGTCTTTTTCGGCCAGGCGCTTGGCAATGTCTTGGCGTTTCTTCTCGGCGTCAAGCTGTTTGCGGGCATAGCTGTCGCGGTTGCTGGCCTGCTCTGTGGCGCCCGGGCCAGTGGGTGCAGGAGGCGCAGCGGCGCTGGCAGAGGATGCCTTGGCCGCATGGGCCGCCTGCTTTTCCTGCTGCTCCAGCAGTTTTTCCGCCGCACGACCGGCCGCATTGTCGGCGCGGATATCGGCTTCTAACTGCTGCCTCTCCAGAGCTTTTCGCGCGGTACGCTCACGCTGCTGTGCCGCCTGCTGCGCCAATTCTTGCTCGCGCAACAAGGCCTCTTGCTTGCGCAGATCAGCCAGCAAGGCACGCCGCTTGGACTGCACCTGTTTCAGACAGCCGCTGACCGCGAAGCGCTGGTAGCACGCAATGTCTTCGGCGTTAAAGTCGGCCAGGGCCTGTGCACGGGCCGCCTCAATGCGCTGGTGCGCGTTGGCCAGCGCAACATCCTGCGCCAGCACAGGCAAGGCCCAGAACAGTCCGAGCAGGCACAGCAGCTTCATGTCAACCCGGTGTCCACCATGCGGCGCTCCAGCGCCAGGTATTCTTTGGACTGCATTTCGTTCAGGCGCGACACGGTGCGTGGAAACTCATGCGCCATGGGGCCCTCGGTGTACAGCTCCTCGGGCTGCACCTCGGCCGACAGCACCAGCTTGACGCGCCTGTCGTACAACACATCGATCAGCCAGGTAAAGCGCCTGGCCTCGGACGCCAGGCGAACCGACATCTGCGGCACATCGCTGACAAACACGGTGTGAAAGCGCGAGGCGATTTCCAGGTAGTCGTTTTGCGAACGCGGTCCGCCACACAGGGTCTTGAAGTTGAACCAGACAATGCCGCCGGCCTTGCGCCAGGCGCGGATCTGGCGCGACTCGATGTGCAATACCGGGTCTTCATCCTTTTGCTCGGCCAGCGCGTTAAAGGCTTCCATCATGGCCGCATCGGCCTCGGGGCCCAACGGGCAATGGTAGAGCTTGACGGCCTCCAATGTGCGCGTGCGGTAGTCGGTGCCGTTGTCCACGCTCAGCACTTGCATGCTGCTGTTGAGCAATTCGATGGCCGGAAGGATGCGGGCCCGGTGCAGGCCACCGGGGTACAGATCGTCGGGTTTGAAATTGGAGGTGGTAACAAAGCCCACGCCATTTTCGAACATGGCCGAGAGCAGCCGGTGCAGGATCATGGCATCGGTGATGTCGGCCACATGGAACTCATCGAAGCACACCAGCTTGTAGCGCAGCGCCATGCGCCTGGCTAACTCATCGAGCGGATTGACGGTGCCCTGCAGATCGGACAACTCGCGGTGCACCTCGCGCATGAACTCGTGAAAGTGCAGCCGGGTCTTGCGCTTCAGGGGCACTGCGTTGAAAAAGCAATCCATCAGAAAGCTCTTGCCCCGCCCCACCCCACCAAACATGTAGACGCCACGCGGAATCTGCGGGCGGTTGATCAGTTTCTTGAAGGCGTTGGAGCGCTTGCCCTTGTAGGCCGCCCACTCCTTGGCGCAACGCTCGAGAGCCTCCACGGCGCGCAATTGCGCCGGATCGGCCTGGTACCCACGGGCGGCGAGTTCCGCCTCGTAGGTTTTCTTGACGCTATTGGGCAAGGTTAGAAGTTCAAGGTGCGCTTATCCACCGCCAGCGCCGCTTCTTTCGTTGCCTCAGACAGCGAAGGATGGGCGTGGCAGATGCGCGCGATGTCCTCGGCACTGGCCTTGAATTCCATGGCCACGACGGCCTCGGAGATCAGTTCGCTGGCTTGTGGGCCGACGATGTGCACGCCCAGGATTTCGTCGGTCGTGGCATCGGCCAGGAACTTGACGAAGCCGGTGGTGTCACCCAAGGCACGGGCGCGGCCATTGGCCAGGAAGGGGAAGGAACCAGCCTTATAAGCCACGCCATCGGCTTTGAGTTGCTGCTCGGTGCGACCGACCCAGGCAATCTCGGGGCTGGTGTAAATGACCCAGGGAATGGTGTTGAAGTTGACATGTCCGTGCTGACCGGCAATGCGCTCGGCGACGGCCACGCCCTCTTCTTCCGCCTTGTGCGCCAGCATGGGACCGCGCACCACATCGCCCACCGCCCAGACATTGGGCAGGTTGGTTTTGCAGTCGCCGTCCACCACGATGGCGCCACGCTCATCGAGCGCCAGGCCGACGGCGTCAGCCGCAAGACCAATGGTGTTGGGCACGCGACCAACGGAGATGATCAGCTTGTCCACGTCCAGCGTCTGGGCTTCGCCACGGGCATTGGTGTAGGCGACAGAGACGCCCTTCTTGCCGGTCTTGATGTCGCCGACCTTGACGCCGAGTTCGATCTTCAGACCCTGCTTGGTGAAGGCCTTGAAGGCCTCCTTGGCAACCTGCTCGTCCACCGCGCCCAGGAAGGTCGGCAGACCTTCGAGGATGGTGACTTCAGAGCCCAGACGGCGCCAGACCGAGCCCATTTCCAGGCCGATCACGCCCGAGCCAATCAGGCCCAGCTTCTTGGGCACAGCGCCGATTTTCAGAGCGCCGTCGTTGGACAGCACATTGACTTCGTCGAAGGGTGTGCCGGGCAGCGCACGGGCGTTCGAGCCGGTGGCCACAATGATGTGCTTGCCGGTGACGGTTTCCTCAGTGGCGCCAGTGACCAAGATGTCGTAACCCGCATCCGTGGCCCTCACAAAGGAGCCGCGGCCGTGCAGGAAGCTGATCTTGTTCTTTTTCAGCAGGTACAAAATGCCGTCGTTGTTCTGCTTCACGACGGTGTCCTTGCGACCAATCATCTTGGCCACATCCATCTTCACGTCTTTGGCGCTGATGCCGTGCTCGGCGAAGTGGTGGTTTGCATGGTCGAAATGCTCGCTGGACTGCAGCAGCGCCTTGGACGGGATGCAACCCACATTGGTGCAGGTGCCGCCGGGCGCGGGGCCACCCTTGTCGTTCTTCCACTCGTCGATACAGGCCACGCTAAAGCCCAATTGGGCAGCACGGATGGCAGCGATATAGCCGCCGGGGCCGGCACCGATCACGACGACGTCAAAACTTTTACTCATTGAATTCTCCTGAAATTAACGCCCCGATGGGGCGTAACAAGCGGCTAAAAAGCCAGGAGTGGGGAAACCCCACTGGAGCGCGTGCCTGCTTCCAGAAACACCGCGGAACCGGCTCTGCCGGGCCGCTGGTGTTGCCCCCTGCAAGGGGGGTGGCGAAGCGCGCAGCGCGCAGCCTGGGGGTGTATCAAATATCGAACAGCAAACGGGCTGGATCTTCCAACGCTTCCTTCATCGCGACCAGGCCCAACACGGCTTCGCGGCCGTCGATGATGCGGTGGTCGTAGGACATGGCGAAGTAGTTCATGGGGCGAACCACGACCTGGCCGTTTTCGACCATGGCGCGGTCCTTGGTGGCGTGCACGCCCAGGATGGCCGACTGGGGCGGGTTGATGATGGGGGTGGACATCATGGAGCCGAAGGTTCCGCCATTGGAGATGGAGAAGGTACCGCCGGTCATTTCTTCCATGCCCAGCTTGCCGTCACGGGCCTTGACGCCGAATTCGGCGATTTTCTTCTCGATTTCGGCAAAGCTCATCTGGTCGGCGTTGCGCAGGATCGGCACCACCAGGCCACGGGGTGAACCGACCGCAATGCCGATGTCGAAGTAGCCGTGGTAGACGATGTCGTTGCCGTCCACCGATGCGTTCAATACCGGGAATTTCTTCAGGGCGTGCACAGCGGCCTTGACGAAGAAGCTCATGAAACCGAGCTTGCAGCCATGCTCCTTCTCGAAACGCTCTTGCATGCGCTTGCGCATGTCCATGACCGGAGCCATGTTGATTTCGTTGAAAGTGGTCAGGATGGCGTTGGTGGATTGCGACTGCAGCAGACGCTCGGCCACGCGGGCACGCAAACGCGTCATGGGCACGCGTTGTTCCGGACGGTCACCCAGGCTAGGTGCCTTGGTAGCCACTTGCGCCAACGCCTTGGTGGGCACGCCAGTAGGAATCACGGCAGCGGTGGATTTGACACCGCCGGCTACTGCGGCCAGCACGTCACCCTTGGTGACGCGGCCGTCTTTGCCGGTGCCGTCAACCGAACCAATAGACAGGTTGTTGTCGGCCAGCAGTTTGGCGGCTGCGGGCATGGCCACACCGGCCTTGCTGTTGCTCGCAGCGGGTGCAGCAGCCACCGATGCAGCAGCAGGTGCAGCGGCTGCAACTGGAGCTGCGGCAGTGCCGACCTTGCCGTCGGTGTCGATACGGGCGATCAACTGCTCGGCAGCAACGGTTGCGCCGTCGGCCTGAATCAGCTCCATCAGCACGCCGGAGGCCGGGGCCGGAACTTCCATCACCACCTTGTCGGTTTCGATTTCGATCAGGGTTTCATCCACAGTGACCAGGTCACCGACTTTTTTCTTCCACTGCAACAGGGTTGCTTCGGCAACGGATTCGGACAGTTGGGGGACTTTAACTTCTACGATGGCCATATCAATTCTTTCGGTGTTATTTGGTGAGCACAAAGCCCTTGAGCTTGGCGAATGCGCCTTCGACCAGTGACTTTTGTTGTTCCTGGTGCAGGTGGGCATAACCCACTGCCGGCGAGGCAGAAGCCGCACGGCCGGAGTAACCCAGGCGTTGGCCTTCAATCATGTTTTCATGCAAGTAATGCTGCACAAAGAACCAGGCGCCCTGGTTCTGCGGCTCGTCCTGGCACCAGACCACTTCGGTCACATTGGGGTACTTCTTCAATTCCGTGGAGAAGGCCTTGTGTGGGAAGGGATAGAGCTGCTCGACACGGATGATGGCGACATCGTCCAAGCCCTTTTCTTCGCGCTTCTTGACCAGGTCGTAATACACCTTGCCAGAGCAGGCAACCAGGCGCTTGACCTTGTCGGCCACAATGCCCTTTTGCTCGGGGATGATGGTCTGGAAGCTGCCCTTGGTGAAATCGGACAGCGGCGAGGTGGCGTCCTTGTTACGCAGCAGCGACTTGGGCGTCATGATGACCAGGGGCTTGCGCAGGTTGCGCACCATTTGACGGCGCAGCACGTGAAAGATCTGGCTCGACGTGGTGGGCTGCACGATCTGCATATTGGTGTCGGCCGCCAATTGCATGAAACGCTCCAGACGCGCCGAGCTGTGCTCGGGGCCCTGGCCCTCGTAGCCGTGCGGCAGCATCAGGGTGATGCCGTTGACGCGGCCCCACTTCACTTCGCCAGAAGCGATGAACTGGTCGATCACCACCTGTGCACCGTTGGCGAAGTCGCCGAACTGGGCTTCCCAGATCACCAGGGTGTTGGGGTCGTTCGACGCGTAACCGTATTCAAAGGCCAGTACGGCCTCCTCGGACAGGATGGAGTCGATCACCACAAACGGAGCTTGGTTGTCAGCCGCGTTTTGCAAGGGCACATAGGTGCCGGTGTCCCACTTTTCACGGTTCTGGTCGTGGATCACAGCATGGCGGTGGGTAAAGGTTCCGCGTCCGCTGTCTTCGCCCGACAGGCGCACCGGATAGCCGCTCGCCACCAAGGAGGCGAAGGCCATGGACTCGCCCATGCCCCAGTCCACCGGCGTGTCGCCACGACCCATGGCTGCGCGGTCGTCCAGAACCTTCTTGACGAGGTTGTGCGGTGTCACGCTGGGGGGAATCGTGGTGATGCGTTCGGCCAGGCGTTTCCACTCGGCCATGGGGATGGCGGTATCACCGGCATCGGTCCACTTTTTGCCCAGGAACGGTGACCAATCCACTGCGAACTTGCTCTTGAAATTGGTCAGCACCGGGTCGGCTGTGTGCTTGCCCGCATCCATGGCGGCGCGGTAGGCCTTTGCCATGTCCTCGCCCAGGGTCTCGCCCAGGCCTTGCGCAGACAGACGGTCGGCGTAGAGCTTGCGCGTACCGGGATGCTGGGCAATTTTCTTGTACATCAGCGGCTGGGTCAGAGCCGGGGTGTCCTGCTCGTTGTGGCCAAGCTTGCGGTAGCAAACAATGTCCAGCACCACGTCCTTGCTAAAGGTCATGCGGTACTCAAGAGCCATTTGCGTGGCCATCACCACAGCTTCAGGGTCATCACCGTTGACGTGCAGCACCGGTGCTTCGACCATCTTGACGATGTCGGTGCAGTACACGGAGGAGCGCATGTCGCGCGGGTCCGAGGTGGTGAAACCGATTTGGTTGTTGATAATGATGTGCACCGTGCCGCCGGTGGTGTAACCACGGGTCTGGGCCAGCGCCAATGTTTCCTGGTTCACGCCCTGGCCACCAAAGGCCGAGTCACCGTGCACCAGCACCGGCAGCACTTGCGCGCCCTTGACGTCGCCACGGCGGTCCATACGGGCACGCACCGAGCCTTCGACGACGGGGTTGACGATTTCCAGGTGCGAAGGATTAAAGGCCAGCGACAGGTGGACCGGTCCGCCCGCGGTGGACAGGTCGGAGCTAAAGCCCTGGTGGTACTTGACGTCACCGGAGGGCAGGTCTTCGGGGGCGGTGTGGTCGAACTCGGCAAACAGGTCCTTGGGCATTTTTCCCATGGTGTTGACCAACACGTTAAGGCGGCCGCGGTGGGCCATACCGATCACGACTTCTTGCACGCCCTTGGCACCGGCCTGCTGTATCAGTTCGTCCATGGCGGCGATAAAGCTCTCACCACCTTCGAGCGAGAAACGCTTCTGACCCACAAACTTGGTGTGCAGGAAACGCTCCAGGCCTTCGGCAGCAGTCAGGCGCTCCAGAATGGCTTTCTTCTTCTCGGAAGTGAAGTTGGGCTTGCTGCGAATCGATTCCAGCTTTTGCTGCCACCAGCGCTTCTCGGTCTGGTCGGTGGTGTACATGTACTCGACACCCAGTGTGCCGCAATAGGTTTCGCGCAGCGCATTGAGCAGCTCGCGCAGCGACATGGTGTCTTTGCCGAAAAAGGTGTTGCTGGTGTTGAACACGGTTTCCTGGTCGGCGTCAGAAAAGCCATAGTAAGCCGGGTCCAGATCGACAATTACCGGGCGCTCGGTGCGCTTGAGCGGATCGAGATCGGCCCAGCGCTGGCCGACATTGCGGTAAGCGGCAATCAACTGCTGCGCGGCGGTGCGCTTGCGGCCCATTTCGATATCGGCACTGGCCATGACGACCTTGGTGCCACCAGCCTTGGCGCGCTCGGCAAAAGCGTTGATGACCGGCAGATGGGCCACGTCCTTGGCATTGCTGCCATCGGCTGCGGGCACATGGCTCAGGGCATCAAAATATTCACGCCAAGAATCAGGAACGCTACCGGGGTTAGCCAGGTAGTTTTCATACATCTCTTCGACATAGGGAGCATTGCCACCAAACAGGTAGGTATTGCCTTGGTACGCCTGGTAAACAGACGACACGGAATCACTCATATTGCGCTGACCTCCGTTCCCCTTAGGGGAACATTAGCTGGTTAAAGCTAGTTGAATAACCTTCCGCGACACGGCTGAACCGGTTGGCGGATGCGACTGTGGCTTGGGAAGGAGCTTCGTTGCGGACTGGATTGTGCCACTGAATCGGGAGGCTCAGTGGCGCCAATCCGGTTTCCATAAAACGTCTGACGCCTAGCTGACCACTTGGTCGCGAATCTGCTCTAGTGCGCTGGGGTCTTCCATGGTGGTCAGATCCCCGGGGTCGCGCCCCTCGCACACTGCCTGGATGGCACGGCGCAGCAGCTTGCCACTGCGCGTCTTGGGCAGCGTGTGCACGAAACGCACGCGGGCTGGGCGGGCCACGGCGCCGAGTTGGTCGTCCACCACCTTCATCAGCTCGGACTCGACCCTCTTGGCATCGGCAGCGGAGTGGGCCACGCTGGCATCTTTGAGCACCACAAAGGCCACGGCGACCTGGCCCTTGAGCTGGTCGGCCACGCCGACCACGGCTACTTCGGCCACATTAGCGTGGCTGCTAAGGCTTTCTTCAATCTCGCGGGTGCCCAGGCGGTGACCTGCCACGTTGATTACGTCATCGGTGCGACCCAGGATGAAGAAGTAACCGTCCTTGTCCTTCACGCCCCAGTCAAAGGTGCTGTACATCACGCGCTTGTGGATGCTGGACCAGTAGGTTTTGACAAAGCGCTCGTCATCGCCCCAGATGGTTTGCAAGCAGCCTGGAGGCAGCGGACCTTCCACGGCGATCACGCCCTTTTTGTCGGCCTCGTTGATCTCTTCACCGGTGACCTCGTCGATCAGCCGCACGTCAAAGCCATATACCGCCTTGCCGGGCGAGCCGAACTTGGTGGGAGCGGCCTCCACGCCATTGCAGATGGCCATGATGGGCCAGCCGGTTTCGGTCTGCCAGTAGTTGTCGATGATGGGCTTATTGATGGCGCCAGAAATCCAGGTTGCCGTGGGCTCGTCCAGCGGCTCACCGGCCAGGAAAAGGGCCTTCAGGCTGGACAGGTCGTACTTGGTGAGGAAGGCCGGATCTTGTTTTTTCAGTACGCGGGCCGCCGTGGGGGCACTGAACATGACCGACACCTGGTACTTCTCGACCAGGCTCCACCAAACGCCGGCGTCTGGCCTTGTGGGCAGGCCCTCATACATGATGGTGGCCATCCCGGCAATCAGCGGGCCGTAGATGATGTAGCTGTGCCCCACCACCCAGCCGATGTCGGAGGTGGAGAAATAGGTCTCGCCCGGGTTGCCCATGTAGATGTGCTTCATGGATGCAGCCAGGGCCACGGCATAACCGGCGGTGTCGCGCTGCACGCCCTTGGGCTTGCCCGTGGTGCCGCTGGTGTAGAGGATGTAGCTGGGGTGGTCTGATTCGACCCACTCGCAAGGCACCTGCGCATCCATGTGCTTGGCGCGCAGCGTAGCGTAGTCTTCATCGCGTCCGGCGGTCTTGGGAAACTCGGCCAGGCCGCGGTTGACCATCAGCACCTTGGGCAGCTTGTGCTCGCTTAAGCTGATGGCTTCGTCCAGCAAATGCTTGTAGGGCACCACCTTACCGCCACGCATGCCGGCGTCGGAGCTGATGATGGCCACCGGCTTGGCGTCGTCAATGCGGCTGGCCAGGCTGTGGCTGGCAAAGCCGCCAAACACTACCGAATGGATAGCGCCTATGCGGGCGCAGGCCAGCATGGCAAAGCAGGCCTCGGCCACCATGGGCATGTAGATCAGCACACGGTCGCCCTTGGCCACGCCCAGCTCCTTCAAAATCGCCGCCATACGTTGCACTTCGGCATGCAATTCGCGAAAGCTATAGGCATGCTCGGTATTGGTTTCGGTGGAAACAAAGATCAGCGCATTCTGGTCGGGACGGGTTGCCAGATGGCGGTCTACCGCGTTGTGGCAGAGATTGGTCTTTCCACCGGCAAACCAGCGCGCAAAGGGAGGATTGCTGTAATCGCAGACTTGGTCGAAAGGCGTTTGCCAGTCAATGAGCTGGGCCTGTTCGGTCCAAAAACCATCGCGGTCTTCAATGGAACGGCGATGGAAGTCTGCGTAAGAAGTCATTGTCAGGTCTCCGGAATCTTGTTGTGGGCGAGGCTTAAATTGAATTCATAATTATGAGCAAACAGCTTGCAACAAGCTGACTTGAGGGCGCTGCGATCGCGTATTCCAACATCTCATGGCGGAAATGATTGGTAATGCTGAATGTGAACAGTAACAATATCCGCCAGAACGGGGATTTTTTAACCTACGCAGTTACCGGCTCAGAATATTAAACTTGATAAATTTTGGCCAAAAAAAAGCCCCAGATTTCTCTGGGGCTTTTTCTGCTTTTAATAGCCTGACGATGACCTACTTTCACACGGGAATCCGCACTATCATCGGCGCAGACGCGTTTCACTGTCCTGTTCGGGATGGGAAGGAG
>CAISLN010000128.1 GCA_903886275.1 uncultured beta proteobacterium
AGCTCCAGTCCAATGAAGGAGTCCAGATCGAAGTTGCTGCCAGTGCCCGTGAAGCCCAAGGCATCGGGGGTCTGCAGGGTCAGGGTGTAGCAAAAAAGTTGGTTGATGGCCTCGGTGCCTTCGAGCTTTAAGGGCACCAGCAGGGGCTGCCCGGCCACTACTGGAATGGCGGGACTTCTAACGGTCAGGGCACGCGGGGCATTGAATAGATCAGACATACAAACTCCAAAAAGCTGTGCCGGATCACGAGCGGATCGGCAATATCCCGAGTGGGACGGAACGGTCAACGGGACCTTCAGAGAGATGTACAAGAACGCTTGGTCTGAGCCTGCCAGAACTGCAGATGGGCAGACAATTACGCTAAAAAACGATCCCACCAACGACGGGAGGTTTTGTTGGAAATATTGTGTGAAAAGGAGCACATTCAAGGCAAGTGCAGCCGTATGCCATGGGTCTATGTTTCAACGACTGCAATGGAGCGACCTGACCTGATGTCCCCGTGCCCGAAAACCGGGTGTAAGTTCTGGAACTTGGCGTCCTGCTTCAGAGGGGAAATACGCTCGGTTTATCTTTTCGAGGGGATGGACTTTGGCCTCATAGGGATAATCATGACGTGTGGTGCCTTAACTTCTCCGCCGGCGCCATGCAGCAAAGCGTTGCGTCTGTCCGCTTGGTGCGGATGCATCCAGCGGACGTAATGGTCAAGCTGGAAGCCAGCCCTCGGTCAGGACGTCCGCCATCAGCCATGGCGATGCTTCTGGGAAGACAGACTCATCCAAGCCGGTCTCTTTGCTAGCAAACGCTGTTGCGTCTACCCAAATGTCGTCCAACCATTCCGGGTCTGTGAGCATCGGTGCCAGGCTGGGGGTTTTCTTGAGCCGCCGCCCGGACAGTCTTCGTTGGTCCTTGATCGTCCGTTCCCAGCTCGTGCTGCGTTTGGCAGGCTGGTACTGCCACTTGAGCAAGTGGGCAATCAGCACGGCCATCCGACTAGCCAGTTCACGTTGTTCGCTTTTGCCCACGTCTTCAATTTCCTCTGCGATGTGCGAAAGATCAAGCTGATCAAAGCGACCGGCGCGGATGAGCGCGGCCTGTTCCTTGGCCCATGCAACAACGTCAGATTCGTAGCTTGTGGTCATATCCACATTTTGGCCCAAATCGCGGTTTTTGGCTGCTGAAATTCAGATTTGGGTTTTATTTTGGCGAAAATATGGTGATTGCCAAACGCATCAGCTACGGTACCCGCACGTTGGTGGGCTCCAACAGTATGGCTTTGCTCGCCAGTGCCATAGACACCTGTCGGCTCAGAGGTGCCAGCGCCGTAGATTTGCTGGCCCGTTCGATTTCTGTTGCCCTGCTGGGTCTGGCCGCGCCCGGGTTGCCGCCCGTTGCGCAGCATTTTCTGGGCCGCAACGGAGTGGTGATGGGGAACTGATGGCTGGGGGTCTAAACGATTACAGCCCAGCAGTGCTTTTTCGAGGGATGGCAAACTTGCCCTAGACGTTGACCGACTTGCGAAACGGGAATTCCCGTTTCGGCCCAAGCCCTCGTTCCTTAGGGGGTGGGGGCTTTTTTGCGTCTGTAAACTACTGGATATTAGACACTGTCTAATAAAACGTCTAATAAGCAAAAAAAAGCACCTAGCGATTTCTCGTAGGTGCTTGATTTCATTCGTTATTTTTGGCTCCTCGACCTGGGCTCGAACCAGGGACCTACGGATTAACAGTCCGGCGCTCTACCAACTGAGCTATCGAGGAATATTGCATTGTTTGCAGCCTCGAATTATAGCGTAACTTTTTAGGTGTTTTGGACGGGGCCCAAAGAATCTACACCAAGCAGTGTGTGAAGTCGGGTGCTGGTGGTGGTGTACTGCAGCAAAACCTTCTTGTTCGGGAACACCAGGGCTGCGGCTCCAAAGGCGGCCAGCACGGTTTCGTGAAAGCCGCACAGGATCAGTTTCTTCTTGCCGGGGTAGGTGTTGATGTCGCCCACCGCAAAGACGCCTGGCAGGGCCGTTGCAAAGTCTTCGGTGCTGACTTTGAGCTGGCGGCGCTCCATGTCCATGCCCCAATGCGCAATCGGTCCGAGCTTGGGCGACAGGCCCAGCAGCACCAGCAGCTCGTCCACCGGCAGGGTTTGCTCCTTGCCTTCGCCGTCCAGGTATTGCGTTGCGCTGACGCGCCCAGAGGCTTCTTGCAGGCCTGTGAGTTGGCCCGCCACAAAGCGGATCTCTCCGGAATCGACCATTTTCTGGAAGGCGGCCAGGGTGGCAGGCTCGGCCACAAATACATTGCGCCTGTGCATCAGGGTGACAGACCTTGGCTTTTGCATGGCCAGTGCAATGGCGGCGCCCAGCGCGCTGTCGTTGTCGCCCAGCACCAGCACATCGCGATCGGCCCAGGCAGCGTCCTCGGGCAGCGCCAGATGCAGTTGTTTGCCAAGGTGTGCAGCGAGACCCTCCACATTGGGCATACGGGCCTGGAAGGCGCCCACGCCGGCGGCGATGAAAAGGATTTTGGTGAGGAAGGTTTTGCCGCTGCTGGTTTGCACCAACAAGCGCCCATCGGGCTGTGGCTCCACGGTGTTGACCAGCTCGCCCAAATGCATCACCGGTTTGAATGGCGCCACCTGCTTGAGCAGATTGGCGATCAGTTCGCGTCCGGTGCAGACCGGCACGCCGGGGATGTCGTAAATGGGTTTGTCGGCATACAGCTCCACGCATTGCCCGCCGGGGTAGGGCAGGGCATCGATGATGTGCGAGGAGATTTCCAGCAGGCCGAGTTGGAAGGCCTGGAAGATGCCGACGGGGCCGGCGCCGATGATGAGGGCGTCGGTTTCTATCATGCGGGGTTTAACGCAGCAGTTGCGAGAGCTTGCCGGTCTTGTCTTTCCAGTCGTCCGCGTCGGGCAGCGGGGCCTTGCGCTTGGTGATGGTTTTCCAAGACGGCAGCAGGGCCAGCTCGGCGTTGAGCTTGATCATGTGCTGCTGGTCGCGCGGCGCATCTTCTTCGGCGTAGATGGCGTTGACCGGGCATTCGGGTATGCACACCGCGCAGTCGATGCACTCATCGGGGTCAATGGTCAGAAAGTTGGGGCCTTCACGGAAGCAGTCCACAGGGCACACATCGACGCAGTCGGTGTATTTGCACTTGATGCAGGATTCGGTGACGATGTGGGTCATTTTGGATTTCAGGCAGTAGTTGGGAAAACGGGCGCAGTTGCGCCGAGCAGGGGATTTTATTGGCAAAACCTGACAGCACTGCCATCAGGGCCAAGTACGGGTATGCCTCCCGTTGTGTTGTGTCAATTCAGCAGCAAGGCGCCGGATGTCTTGTGGCTGGCGGTATCCACCAAAATCAGCGATCCTAAAACACGCGAGGTCTTGTAGGGCACGGCAGCAATTGCCTCTTGCAGCGCGATCTCGATATGGCCGATGGCATTGGGCAGGATCTGCGTGGCCTCATGCTCTTGCAGGGTGTTGATGTCCAGGCTGTGCACAATGCGTTTGACCTTTGCCTTGATCCAGCGGTGGCCATGCAAGGCCCAGTACACGCGACCTGCCACCAGGGGCTCGTCATCCATCCAGGCTACGGTGGCACTGATTTCGCGGGTCGGCTCAAAGTGCTTGGGCGCATCCACTGCCGCCAGCAACCAGTCGCCGCGCGACACATCCACTTCGCGGTCCAGAATGATGCCGGCGCTGTGTCCTGCCTCCACGTTATGGGGCGTACGCACATGGTCCAGCACCTGGGCCACGGTGGCGGTCTGGCCGCTGGGCAGGATGGAAATCTGTTGGCCGGGCTGCACGCTGCCGGTGGCCACACGGCCCCAGAACACGCGCCGTCCCTGGCTGGTGTCGCTGCTGGCAGAAAACTTCTCCACCCATTGCACCGGGAAGGCGAATGGCACCTCCAGTTCGGGCGCGGTCACCGGCAGTTGCTCCAGCAGGGTCAAGAGGCTGGGGCCGGTATAGCCGCACCAACCAGCCGAGGCATGCACCACGTTGTCGCCCTTGAGGGCCGAGATCGGAATGATGGCGGTGACAGCAATGCCCGCGTCCTTGGCGAACTGCTCCAGCGCCTCTTTGATCTTGTGGAAGGCCTTGGCCGCATGGCCTGCGGTCTCTGGCTTGTCGGCCGACTCCAGCGCGTCGAGCTTGTTGATGGCAAACACGATGCCGGGCACGCGCAAGAGGTTCACCAAGAGCGAGTGGCGGCGGGTCTGCGGCAGCAGTTCCAGCAGGCCGTCCGCCTGCCATTTCAGCTTGGTGGCATCCACCAGCACCACAGCGGCGTGGGCACTGCTGGCAGCGGTGACCATGTTGCGGGTGTACTGCTCGTGGCCGGGTGCGTCACCAATGATGAACTTGCGCGCCGGTGTGGCGAAGTAGCGGTAGGCCACGTCGATCGTGATGCCCTGTTCGCGCTCGGCGGACAGGCCATCGGTGAAGAGGGCCAGGTCGGCCTCGCCGCTCTTGGATACATTGGCCAATTGGTCCAGCATCACCGAGCGACTGTCCACCAGAAGGCGGCCAATCAGCGTGCTCTTGCCGTCGTCCACCGAGCCGCAGGTGATGAAGCGCAATGCGCTGGAGATGTCGCCGTGCGCAGAGGATGCAGCAGCAGGTGCGAGAGTTGTTGTAGCGGTTGTCATATTAAAAATATCCGTCTTTCTTGCGCTTTTCCATGGAGGCTTCGGACGTTTTATCGTCCATTCGGGTGGCGCCGCGTTCGCTCACATCGGCGGACAGCGTTTCGATCACGATGTCGGCGGCGGTGGCAGCGGTGCTTTCCACCGGGCAGGTGCAGGTGATGTCACCCACGGTGCGAAAGCGCACATCGCGCGACTCCACCACTTCGCCCTCTTTCGCGGGCGTGAGTTCGGTCACAGGAACGAGCAGGCCTTTGCGTTCCACCACATCGCGCTTGTGCGTGTAGTAGAGCGAAGGCAGGGCGATCTTTTCGCGCTCTATGTACTGCCACACGTCGAGCTCGGTCCAGTTGGAAATCGGGAACACGCGGAAATGCTCGCCCGGTTGCAGCTTGGTGTTGAACAGGGTCCACAGCTCGGGGCGCTGGGCCTTGGGCTGCCATTGGCCAAAGCTGTCGCGGTGGCTAAAGATACGTTCCTTGGCTCTGGCCTTTTCTTCGTCGCGCCGCGCGCCACCGATCAGGGCGTCAAAGCGGAATTCTTCAATCGCTTCCAAGAGAGTTACCGACTGGTGCACATTGCGGCTTTCACCCGGATGGGCCAGGCGCACGGTGCCGCGTTTCATGGAGTCTTCCACGCTGCGCACAATCAGCTCGGCGCCGAGTTCCTTGGCACGGAAATCGCGGAAGTCGGTGACCTCATGGAAGTTGTGGCCGGTGTCTATCATCAAGAGCGGGTAGGGGATGCGGCCGCTACCGCAGGGGCCATCCTTGCCTCCGAAGGCTTTCTCGGCGCACTTGAGCATCACCAGCGAATCCTTGCCGCCCGAGAACAGCAGGGTGGGGCGCTCAAAGGCGGCTGCGACTTCGCGCAGGATAAAAATGGTTTCCTCTTCCAGCGCGTCGAGGTGCTGGTTGGAGAGGCGCTCAAAGTGGTGTGGGTCGGTCATGGCGTTCATACGGAGGCTTTGGCAGGAGCCAGTGCGGACACTGGCAGGGCGGATACAGAGTCGGAGCCGTCGGCGTGTTTGACATGCAAACCGCATTCTTTGGCGTCTTCGCTTTCCCACCACCAACGCCCCGATCGGAAATCTTCGCCCAGGCTAATAGCGCGGGTGCAGGGCTCGCAGCCAATGCTGGGGAAGAAGGCGTCGTGCAGCGGGTTGTAGGCCACCTTGTTGAGTTGGATGTAATGCCAGACATCACCCCAGGTCCAGTTGGCCAAGGGGTTGATCTTGACGCGCGCTTCCGACGTGTCCACCAGCGGCACCTCGGCGCGGGCGCCGCTTTGCTCACGGCGCAGGCCGGTGATCCAGGCTTCCTTGCCCTTCAAGGCGCGCTCCAGTGGCTCCATCTTGCGAATGTTGCAGCAGGCCTTGCGCAGGTCCACGCTTTTGTACATGGCATCCAGGCCCTCCTTGGCCACGAACTGCACGACCGCCTCTTCGATGGGCTTGTAGACGGTGACGGGGGCGCGCGAGTCGGCCTTGAACTGCTCCAAGAGCGACAGCGTCTCTTTGTGCAGGCGCCCGGTCTCCAACACAAAGATGCCGATGTCGAGCTGCATGCTGTTGATGATGTGGCTGATGACCACGTCTTCGGCGCCCAGGCTGGAGGCCTGTGTGATGCGCGCAGCACCTTCTTCAGAGGCCGCGTATTGGGCAGCGGCCTGGGCCAGCACGCCCTGCGCCTCTTGAATGTGCAGGGTGAAGTCCCTGTGCGGGCGGGCATTCATCTCGATTGCGTTCATGCTGTCACTTCCTGGTTGTCTTCCCGGCTGAACACCGGCTTGGGCGTCACGGCGTCGCCCTGGTAAAAGGCGCGGTAGCGGTCGAACTGCTGTTGCGCAAAGTCGATGTTTTGGTCGGCGCGCAGCACGGCCACGCTAAAACCCTGGCGCTCCATCTGCACCAACTGATCGATCAGAACATCGCCGGTGGCGCGGATTTCGCCGGTAAAGTTGGAGCGCCGGCGCAGATAAAAGGCCTGCGTATAGGCGCGGCCATCGGTGAACTTGGGAAAGTGCAGGTCTATGCGGGCGACACCTTCGAGCACCAAGGTGCGCGGGTCTTCGGTGTTGGCCACCACCAGGGTGTGGGCGTCAAGCTCTCGGGTGCTCGCATCAGCGGCAGATAGCAGTTTCATGGTCAAAGCAGTCATGGTGGTTTCAGGCTTCCTGTGCGTCACGGGCATAGCCTTCGGCCTTGGGCAGTTGGTGCAGTTCGGTGTGGGCATCCACCAGGCGGGCCGAGTTGGCGGCCAGCTTGAAGGGCTCAAAGCCAACGCGGCGCAGGGTGTCAATAAAGGTCTCGCGGTCGTTGCGGTTCAGGCGGAAGGTGTCGAGCACGGCCTCGATCACGCCAGGGATTTCATGGGCGCCAAAGGACGGTCCGACCACCTTACCAGCAACAGCCGGCCCACTTAAGGGTGAGCCGTCGGAGCCGCCCAGCGACACCTGGTACCACTCCTTACCGTCCTTGTCCACGCCCAGAATGCCGATATGGCCGCTGTGGTGGTGGCCGCAGGAGTTGATGCAACCGCTGATGTGCAGATCGATCTCGCCCAGGTCATGCAGCTCGTCCATGTCCTGGTAGCGCTCGGTAATCGAAGCGGCCACGGGAATGGAGCGGGCATTGGCCAGGGCGCAAAAATCGCCACCCGGGCAGGCAATCATGTCGGTCAACAAGCGCACATTGGAGCGCGCCAGTCCGGCATGGCTGGCAGCTTGCCACAGGGCCGGCAGGTCTTGCTCACGCACCCAGGGCAGCAGCAGATTTTGGTCGTGCGTGACGCGGGTTTCACCTGCACTGAATTCATCGGCCAGGTCGGCTGCGGTGTCAAGCTGGTCGGCGTCGGCGTCCCCGGGGGCCTGACCCAGGCGCTTGTACGACAGGGTCACCGAGCGCAGCGCCGGATTCTTGTGCAGGGCCACGTTTTGCTTGAGCCAGCGCGCGTAGTCGGCTTGGCGTTCAGCGGGAATGTTCACGTTGCGGGCCGGTGCGGCCAGGTCCAAGGTGGGAGGTACAAAGCTGGCCGTCACGCGGTCGAGTTCGGCCTGCGTGATGGTGTGGGGGGCGCCGTCCACGGTGATGATCTGCTGGTACTCGGCCTCCACCTCGTCGATATAGCGCTGGCCTTCGGCCTTCACCAAAATCTTGATGCGCGCCTTGTACAGGTTGTCGCGTCGGCCCCAGCGGTTGTAGACGCGCACCACGGCTTCGAGGTAATTCATGATCTGGTTCCAAGGCAGGAACTCGCGGATGGTCACGCCAATCACCGGTGTGCGGCCCATGCCGCCGCCCACCAGCACCTTGAAGCCCAGCTCACCGGCCTCGTTGTGCTTGAGGTGCAGGCCCACGTCGTGCCAGTAGGTGGCGGCGCGGTCAGCGGTGGCGCCGGTGATGGCGATCTTGAACTTGCGCGGCAGGAAGGCGAACTCGGGGTGCAGCGTGCTCCACTGGCGCATGATCTCAGCAAACGGGCGCGGATCGGCCAACTCGTCCGGGGCCACACCGGCCAGTTCGTCGCTGGTGATGTTGCGGATGCAGTTGCCGCTGGTCTGGATGCCGTGCATGTCCACCGTGGCGAGCAGGTCCATCACATCGGCGCTCTTCGCCAATGGAATCCAGTTGAACTGCACGTTTTGGCGCGTGGTGAAGTGGCCGTAGCCCACCGGCAGGTGCGTGGTGCCCCAGGTGGCCTGGGTGCCAATGGCCTTGTCAAACACTTCCTTGGAAGGATGGTCGAACTCGCGGGCAATGCGGGCCAGCACGCGCAACTGGCGACTGGCCAGTTCGCCATAGGGCACGGCCACGCGCAGCATGGGGGCGTAGCGCTGGATGTACCAGCCGTTTTGCAGGCGCAGGGGGCGGAAATCCTCATCGGTCAGGGTGCCTGCCAGGTTGCGCTCCAGCTGGTCGCGGTGCTGCGCCGCACGGGCGTGGATGAATTGCCGGTCAAATTCGGTGTATTGGTACATAGGTCAGGGAGTCCGCTTGGAAGTGAGCGTTACAGAGCGATGAGTTTCATGCCGGCATAGGCCAGCAAAAAGGAAAGCAGCGAGCGTATCAGGCGTTCGGGCGCTTTCGTGGTGAGGTGCGAGCCAACCCAGATGCCGGGCAGCGAGCCCACCAGCAGCGAGACCAGCATGGGCCAGTCCACGGCACCCAAAGAAGCATGGCCCAAGCCAGCCACCAGGGTCAGCGGCACGGCATAGGCGATGTCGGCGGCAATGATGCGGGGCAGCGGCAGCAGGGGGTACAAAATCATCAGCACGGTCACGCCAATGGCACCGGCACCGACCGAGGTGATGGTGACCAGCGTGCCGATCAGTGCGCCAAACAGCAGCGGCAACATCCAATGCTGGGGGGTAGCGGCCAGGCGCTCCTGGCCGGCTGCCACAGAGATCGGACTGACCTTGCCGCGCACCGCTTTGTAGAGCGTGGCTGCAGCCGTCAAGAGCAGGGCGCAGCCCAGGGTAGTGGTCATCACAGACTGCACCTTGGGGTCGGCAGGACCCACGGTGTGCAGGATGTACAGGGTGATCAAAGAGGCGGGGATGCTGCCGGCCGAGAGGTTGCGCACCACGGCCCAGTCGATGCGCCCCGAGCGGGCCAGCTTGACGGTGCCGCCCATCTTGGTGAAGGCGGCAAACAACAAATCCGTGCCCACGGCCAGATAGGGCTTGATGCCAAAGATAAAAATAAGAATGGGCGTCATCAATGAGCCACCACCGACCCCGGTCAGTCCGACGATGGTGCCCACCACAAAACCCGCAACAACAAAAGCCAATTCATGCATCGGGGCTAATGTAGGTGCCTTTGCCTGGATCAAGAACGATATTTTGGCTATACCGATATACGCGCATTGAATAAGCTTGCGCGGATTTTGCACACCGACCCCCGCCATTGCGGCAGGGACCGGTGTGGGCCATGCCCCATCAGGCCTTGGACAGCTTCACCTGGCTCAACTCTGCAGTCAGGTAGCCGACTGCGGCACCAAATTTGTCCTTGTAGTTCGCCTTGAGCAGTGGGTCTAGCGTTGCCTTTACCAGGCTGTGTATGCTGCCCCAGTCACCTGGGTGTTGGAAGTTGCTCATGATGTAGGTCCAGCCATTGAGCTCGTCCACCGCATGCAGGCCGGTCGATTCGCCGCCCGCCGGGATCGACATCACGCGCGACAGCACCTTGGTATCGATGTGGTAGGCCCATAGGAAGTTGTTGACATGCTGGCCACTGTCTTCGCCAATGAAGAGAGTGCGCATCTTCTCGGAAAACTTGAGGTTGTCCGGGTTGGCAATTTTGTCCGGGTTGGCCTTGTTGCCCAGTGCATCGGCAGCGATGTCTTCGCCTGTAATCAAGGCCTTGGTATCCACCGGCATCCACTCGCTGTTGATGGCCGCACCCAGGGTGTCCTTCTGGCCGCCCTTGAGGTTCAGTGCCATCACGGCGCCGGCGTTCAGCGCTGTGCTCAGTGAAATGCCGTTGCCCACGGTGTTGAGCGCATTGCCCGCCACCATGGAAGACTGGCAGTTTTGCAGGGCGGAGTAGGCCACCTTGTCCTTGATGTTGACGGTGGTGCCTTCCATTTTGGTAAAGCCCATGGAGGCACCCACCAAGCTGGCGTAGCGGTGCGTTTCCAGAAAGGCAGCGGCCTTTTCCATGCCGGGCATCAACTTGATCCACTCGGTCTTGCCGTTGGCATTGACCTTGGTGTAGGTCGCATCCAAGGGGTCCGCCGTCTTGACATCCATGATGTCGGTGGGCTTCAAGGTGTTGGCGAGCTTGTGGATATCGGCGCTGGTGGCTGAGCCCAACTTTATCCAGGTCAGTGCGGCCGCTGCAGCGCTGGGGTCAAGACTGAAACCGCTGCCCACCTTGGCGACATACAGGGTGCCTGCGGAGAGGTCCTTCTCGGTGTCGGCCACAAAGACGAAGTAGCCGCTGTTGGTGGCGTCATCGCCCATGAACACGGTGCGGTTGTCCGGCATGACCTGCACCAACTCGTGGGAAATACGACCCATGCAGTAATGCTTTTTGATGGAGCCCGTGCCATCGGCGTTGACGGTCACCTCTGGCAGATGGCCGTAGTGGTAGGGGTTGGCTGCGGTGGCGCTGCCGTACAGGTTCATGCTGTAGGCTAGGAACTGTGCATCGGTTGTGGCGGTGAAGGCATTGGGTTCGTATTCTTCGCTCGACAGGTGCGTGCCCCAAGGCGAGAGGCTGGCGCCACAGGTGATCCACAGGCCATGCACGCTGGAGGTGTCCACGTTGTGGTATTTGACCAGCGAGAGCTTGCCGGTTGTGGTGTCTTGGTCCAGCGTCAGCACGGCAATGGGCGAGGGCAGTTTTCCGTACATGCCGGTCACACCGTCTTGTGCAAGGCTGGTGTATTCAAATTGCACCACGGCAAATACGGTGTTGCCCTTGACGCCGCTGACCTTGGCGCCCGCCACGCTCAGCAGGGAGGTGCCGTCGGGTGAGTCGGAGAAGTATTGGCGCGCTTTGCTGGGCACGGTGTTATCTGTGATGGGCTGGTTGTAGATGTCGAAATAGCCGCCCGCAACAATTTTTCCGCCATTGCCGTCGGACACCAGATCACCGGTGACGAAGAACGGTTGGTAGGCGAGTTTGAAGTCAAGCTTGCTGGCGTCGCTGAAGGTGGCTGTCATGACGGAGCCGACCGACGTTGTGGCCATGGCAGCCGCATTGGCCAGCGTGGGCGCAGCCATGGAGCTAAAGCTGACGCTACTGAAGGTCGCACTTGCTGTTGTGGTGGCCGTACTTCCACCGCCGCAGGCTGAAAGCAGCAAACTGCTTCCAGTCGCTGTAGTGGCCAGTGGCAACAAGGGCACCCCGGCAAACATTTGTAGCAAACGGCGGCGTGAAGTTTCAGCAATCTGGGTCATGGAGGTAGGGGTCCTGTGTCGATGCCGGTGACGTTTTTACGTGTACCTGCGGTTTAAAAAACCGACTATCGTTCCCTTTTGTGACAACGATGTGACGCCCCCGTGGCGATTGCTAAACGTACGCGATGGTGTGCGGACAAGGCACTTGAGGGACCAAAAAGCGCCTTCAGGCCCGTCTTCAGGCCTTGAGCCAGTCGCGCATCAGCGTGTCTTCAAGCACCTGTCGCGCGCCCTTTGCGTCGAGCTGCATGCAGACATGGGTCAGCGGCACATGGGCCTCCCAGCCCATCTGCGGATAGTTCATATGGCGCCGGCGCAAAATGGTCTGGCCCTGCGCCAGGCCTTCTACGGCCACCCGTACCCGGCCTGTTTCGAGCGTGAACAGCTCCGGGTTGGTCAGGTAAATAAAGGCCAGCACATCATGGCCAAAGCAGCCGTGGATCTTGGCCACATGGGGGTACAGGTCGCTGTAAAAGTCGGCATAAAACTTCACTGCATGCAGCAAGGTGTCGGTGGCTGCATGGGCGTGGTGCTTGGCAATGTGCCCGAACAGGGTTACCGGCAGTATCAGCTGATGGGTCACGTCCAGGCCCACCATGGTGAGCTTCCAGCCCGCGCCAAACACCAAGTCAGCGGCATGGGGGTCGTTCCAGATATTGGCCTCGGCCACCGGCGACACATTGCCCGGCTCCAGCACCGTGCCGCCCATCAGGATCACCTCTTGCAGCAAAGTGGGCAGCTCGGGCGCGAGTTGCAAGGCCATGGCCAAGTTGCCCAGCGGGCCCACCGCCACCAGCGTGATTTCACCGGGGTAGGCGCGCGCCCTATCGACGATGAACTGGGCCGATGCGCGCGGATCCAAGCGGTTGGTGGTGGGCTGGCGCGTTACCAAATTGCCCAGGCCGTCGTCGCCGTGGATGAAGTCGGGCGGTGCCTCCGAGGTCTTGACCCAGGGCTTGGCCATGCCCATGGTCACCGGTACCTCGTAGCCTGCGATGGCCGTCAGGTACAGCGCATTGATGGCCGCCTGCGCCACCGTGACATTGCCAAAGGTGGTGGTCACGCCCACCACCTCCACGCCGGGGTGGGCCAGCGCGTAGTACAGGGCCATGGCGTCGTCTACGCCGGGGTCGGTATCAAAAATGACTTTGCGGGGGGGGTGGCTTTGCATGGATTTCTTAGTGAAAGGCGCACAGGGTGCTTAAGTGAAAGCGCACAGGGTGCTTAAGTGAAGGCGCACAGGGTGCGCAGGGCCGACAGTGCGGCCGCGTGGTTGACATCGGCCTGTTGGTGCACCAGTTCAAGCACCTCGCAGGCCTTTGGAATACTGGACTGCGCGCCCAAGCGGGTGCAGGCCAGGGCACCGGCGGCACTGGCGTAACGCAGCGCATCGGCCATGCTCTGGCCCTGGCTGAGTGCGGCACTCAAAGCGCCGCAAAAAGTGTCACCCGCACCGGTGGTGTCTAGCGGCTGGACGGCAAAGGCCGCCTGCAAATGAAGGACTCCCAAATGCCTGGCACAGCAGCCCTGCGAGCCCAGGGTCACCACCACGGTAGGTACCTGCAGGCGCTCCAAGCAATCGGCAATGCTGCCCTGGCACTGCGACACCGTGGCCAGCTCGCCCTCGTTGACCAACAAGATGTCCACTGCGCCGAGCAGCTCGGGCGTCAGTGGGCGCGCCGGTGCGGCATTGAGCACCACCTGCACGCCGGCCGCGCGCGCAGCCAGGGCATAGGCCGTCACCGCTTCGATGGGAATTTCCAGTTGCAGCAGCAAATGGCCAAAGCCGTCCAATGGCGGCAGGTGTTCAGGGCGCAGGCAACTGTTGGCGCCGGGTGCCACGGTGATGGCGTTTTCGCCGGCCTCTGAGAGGCAAATAAAGGCAACTCCGGTGGCGTGGTCAGGTGCGCGCAGGGTGTGCATCTGCACCCCCGCACCCTGCAGGGAGGCTTCCAGCGGCACGGCAAACGCGTCCTCTCCCAATGCCAGCAGCATGTGGGTGGTCACGCCACCAGCGCGGGCACAGGCCACCGCCTGGTTGGCACCCTTGCCGCCGGGAAAGGTTTGGAAGTCGCTGCCCAGCACGGTCTCGCCGGGGCTGGGGATATGGTCGGCCCGGACCACGAAGTCCAGGTTGGCGGAGCCTGCTACCAAAATCATAGGGATCTCCTTGCATTGAGCGCTGTATTGTGCCGTCTAATCCAGACATGCCTGCTACTCGCAACTCTGTCTATGTCGCCCTGATCGGCGGCGCCAATCTGGACATCTCCGCCCACTCCCATGCCCCGCCGGTTGTGGGTGACAGCAACCCCGGGCGCATCCTGTGCAGCCCCGGCGGCGTGGCCCGCAATGTGGCGGAGAACCTGCATCGCCTGGGTGTGGACGCGCGCCTGCTCAGTGTGCTGGGCGACGACGCCTTTGCCGATGTGTTGCGCCGTGCAGCACAGGCCATTGGCCTGAACCTAGAGGCCTGCACCACCTTGCCCGGCCAGCGCTGCGCCACCTATTTGTCGCTGCACGATGTCGATGGCGACATGGGCGTGGCCATCAACGACATGGGCATTCTGGATCTGCTGACACCAGAGCTGCTGCAGCCCCATGCCGGGCTGATCCAGAATGCCGCCGCTTTGGTGGTGGACTGCAATGTGCGCCCCGATGTGCTGCAGTGGCTGTGCCAGAAGCTGGCGCACCCGGTGCTGTTTGCCGAGGCGGTGTCGGTGGCCAAATGCACCAAGCTGCTGCCTCTCCTGGGGCAACTTCACACCCTCAAGGCCAACGCCCTGGAGGCCCAGGCCCTGAGTGGTCTGCCCATCACCGATGCGCCATCGGCCCGTCACGCGGCGCTTAGCCTGCACAGTCGCGGCGTGCGCAATGTGGTGATCAGCCTGGGCGCTGCAGGCGTGGCCTGGTGCGATGCCCAGGGTCGCAGCGGCCACCGCGCTGTGCGCCCGGTGCAGATGGCCAGTGCCACCGGGGCCGGAGACGCGCTGCTCAGCGGCCTGGTCTATGGCTATTTGCACTCCATGCCCATGGACCTGTCGGTTCAATATGCAATGGCCTGCGCCGAACTCACCTTATCCAGTACATTGGCCAACTCATCTCACCTTACTGTGGCCGCTATCCAAGCGCGCCTGGAACACCTATGAACAGCCAAGCCTTTTTGGATATCGCACCCGACGTGCAACACGCCATCGCCACCGGCCGCGCGGTCGTGGCGCTGGAGTCCACCATCATTTCGCATGGCATGCCCTATCCGCAAAACGTGGCCACCGCGCTGCAGGTGGAAGAGGAGGTGCGCCAGCATGGCGCCGTGCCCGCCACCATTGCCATCATCAACGGCCGACTCAAGGCCGGTCTGTCGCATGGCGATATCGAGCAACTCGGCCGCGCTGGCCACGCTGTCACCAAGGTCAGCCGACGTGACATTCCCTTTATCGTCGCAAGAGGTGGCCTAGGTGCCACCACCGTGGCGGCCACCATGGTGATTGCCGCCATGGCCGGCATCCGCGTCTTTGCTACCGGCGGCATTGGCGGCGTGCACCGTGGTGCGCAGGAGAGCTTTGATGTCTCGGCCGATCTGCAGGAGCTGGCCCAGACACCGGTGGCCGTGGTTTGCGCCGGCGCCAAGTCCATCCTCGATTTGCGCCTGACGCTGGAATACCTGGAGACCCATGGCGTGCCGGTGGTGGGCTACCAGACCGATGCGCTGCCGGCCTTTTTTACCCGCGACAGCGCCTTCTCTGTGGACTACCGGCTTGATACGCCGGGTGAGATTGCCGCCGTGTTGAAAGCCAAGTGGGCCATGGGCCTGCAAGGCGGCATGGTGGTGGCCAACCCCATCCCCGCGCAATTTGCCATGCCGCTCGCCGCCATCGACCAGGCCATTGAGCAGGCCTTGCAAGAGGCCAAGCAGCAGGGCATTGCGGGCAAGGCCTCCACGCCCTTTTTGCTGGCGCGGGTCAACGCGCTCACCGGGGGCGATAGCCTGGCTTCGAATATCCAATTGGTATTGAATAACGCACGCCTGGGCGCAGCCATTGCTGTGGCCTATCAAAGCCTATAGATTGCGCTGGGGCGTAAGCCGCGCGCCTTATAGTCTGTACTATCGAATTTTTCTCAACTGAATTTTCTCAACTGAAATCAACGGAGTGAACTTTATGCAATTCAATAGCAATGTAAAACTAGGTGTTTTGGCTGCAGCCTTGGTCGCGAGTTTCGCCGCCATGGCCGAACCCGCCATCATTTACGACATGGGTGGCAAGTTTGACAAGTCCTTCAATGAAGCCGCCTACAAGGGCATGGAGCAGTGGAAAAAGGAAAGCGGTAAGAAGTACCTCGAATTCGAAGTGACCAATGAATCGCAGCGCGAGCAGTCGGTGCGCCGCATGGCCGAAAAGGGCGCCAGCCCCATCATCAGCGTGGGCTTCTCGCAGGCCTCTGCGGTGGAAAAAATCGCCAAGGAATTTCCCAAGCTCAACTTCGTGATTGTGGACATGGTGGTGGACCTGCCCAATGTGCAGTCCGTGATTTTCAAGGAACAAGAAGGCAGCTTCCTGGTCGGTGCCATGGCGGCAATGGCCAGCAAGACCGGCAAGGTCGGCTTTGTGGGCGGCATGGATATTCCGCTGATTCGCAAGTTTGAGTGCGGCTACGAGCAGGGCGCCAAATACGCCAACCCCAAGGCCGAGGTGTTTCAGAACATGACCGGCACCACCGGTGCTGCCTGGAACGACCCGGCCCGTGGCGGTGAACTGGCCAAGGCCCAATTTGCCAAGGGTGCCGATGTGGTGTTTGCCGCAGCGGGCGGCACCGGCACCGGTGTCTACCAGGCCGCCAAGGACAGCGGCAAGTTGGCCATTGGTGTGGACAGCAACCAAAACCACCTGCAGCCCGGCACCATGCTGACCTCCATGCTCAAGCGCGTGGATGTGGCAGTCGTCAATGTCGCCAAGGCCTTCAAGCCCGGCCTCACCGTGCTGGGCCTCAAAGAAGGTGGCGTGGACTACGCCATGGACGAGCACAACGCCAAGCTGGTCAGCGCCGACATGAAGAAGAAGGTCGAAGCCATTCGCGCCGACATCGTCAGCGGCAAGATCAAGGTGGCCGACTACATGGCCGACAACGCCTGCAAGTACTGATCCCTTGATGACAGAAGCAGCACCGCTGGCGGTGCATATGCGGGGCATCCACAAGCACTTTGGCGCCGTCAAGGCCAATGTGAATGTGGACCTGACCGTGCGCGCAGGCAGCGTGCACGGCCTGGTGGGTGAAAACGGCGCCGGCAAAAGCACGCTGATGTCGGTGCTCTACGGTTTTTACCAGGCCGATGCCGGTGCCATTTCCGTGTTTGGCCAAGAGGCCCCAATTCACAACGCCGATGACGCCATTGCCCTCGGTATCGGCATGGTGCACCAGCACTTCATGCTGGTGGACACCTTGAGCGCGTTGGAAAACGTGATGCTGGGCGCCGAGCCGCATTGGCTGCTGCAGCGCGCAAGCCAACAGGTGCGCGGCAAGCTAGAGGCCCTGATGCAGTCCACGGGATTGCATGTGCAACTCGATGCGCTGGTGGGCGATCTGGCCGTGGGCGACCGCCAACGCCTGGAGATTCTCAAGACCCTGTACCGGGGCGCCCGGGTGCTGATTCTGGACGAGCCCACTGCGGTGCTGACGCCGCAAGAGGCGCTGCAATTGTTTGAGGTGCTGCGGGGCCTGCGCGCCAATGGCACCACCATCATCCTGATTACCCACAAGCTCAAGGAAGTGATGGGCCTGTGCGACTTTGTCACCGTGATGCGGGCCGGCCAGGTGGTGGTGGAGCTGCCGATTGCCGGCGCCAGCATCGAAGGACTGGCCGAGGCCATGGTGGGACGCAAGGTGCATATCGGCAGGGTAGAAGATGCACACCAGGCCGGTGAGGTGCTGCTGCATGCGGCCCATCTGGAGGTGCGCGATGCCATGCAGGTGCTGCGCCTGCAGGACGTGGGCCTGCAACTGCGCGCGGGCGAAATCGTCGGTGTGGCCGGTGTCTCGGGCAATGGACAAAGCGAGTTGCTCGATGTGCTCAGTGGCCTGTTGACGCCCTCCAAGGGCGAGCTCAAGGTGTGCGGCAAGGCCTTTGCGCCCGCGCATTGGCTGGACCCGCAGACCGCTCGCCAGTTGGGCCTGGCCCATGTGCCCGAAGACCGCCATGCGCGCGCTCTGGTGATGGATTTTGCGGCCTGGGAATCGGCCGTGTTGGGCTATGACAGCCTGCCCCAGTATTGCAGTGGCCCTTGGATGCTTCACGCCGCCATGCACCAGGCCACCGACTCCATGATGGAGCGCTTTGATGTGCGCCCGCGCGACCCCGAGCTGCTGTCGGCCAAGTTTTCCGGTGGCAACCAGCAAAAGCTGGTGCTGGCGCGCGAACTGGGCCAAGCGCCCAAAGTGCTGCTGGTGGGCCAGCCCACGCGCGGCGTGGATATAGGAGCTATCGAATTTATCTATAGCCAGTTGCGCGCCATGCGCGACGCTGGTTGCGCCCTGCTGGTGGTGTCTAGCGAACTGGATGAAATTTTGGCCCTGTCGGACCGGGTGATCGTGATGAACCAGGGCCGCATTGCCGGTGAGCTGGCGGTTGCCGATTGCACCGAGGCCGGTCTGGGTCTGTTGATGACTGGAGCTTCGCAATGAATGCACCCCTGCCGCGTTGGGCCGATCTGGTGCTGCTGCCCGCCGTCTGTTTGTTGGTGGCCCTGGGCGTGGCGGCTGCGGTGGTGGCCCTGGTGGGCCAAAGCCCGCTGGAGGTGATGCTTGCCCTGGTACGCGGCGCCTTTGGCACGCTGCGCGGCCTGAGCTATACGCTGTACTACGCCACCACCTTTATCTTTACGGGCCTGGCCGTGGCGGTGGCCTTTCATGGTGGCCTCTTCAATATCGGCGGGGAAGGGCAGGCGGTGATGGGTGGCCTGGGTACCGGCTTGGCCGCCCTCTACCTGTCTGCGAGTTTGCCGGCCTGGGCCATGCTGCCCGTCATGCTGCTGGCCGGTGCGCTGTTTGGCCTGTTGTGGGCGGCGGTGCCGGCCTATTTGCAGGCCTATCGCGGCAGCCATGTGGTGATCACCACCATCATGTTCAACTTCATTGCCAGCTCCATTCTGGTGTATTTGCTGGTCAACCACCTGCGGCCCAAGGGCAATATGGCGCTGGAGAGCGCCCTGTTTGCCGAGTCGGCCAAGCTGCCTGGCATGCAGCAGGCCATGGCCTGGATCGGCGTGGACTGGCCCAATTCGCCGCTCAACCTGAGCCTGCTGCTGGCCCTCCTGGCCTGCGTGGCGGTTTACTTTTTCCTGTGGCGCAGCCGGGCCGGTTACCGCCTGCGCGCGGTCGGCTCCAGCGCCAGTGCGGCCGAATATGCCGGCATCCGTTCCAAGCACCAGACCTTGATTGCCATGTCGGTGTCGGGCGCGCTGGCCGGCATGGTCGGCATGAACGAGATTGCCGGAGTCAGCGGCAAGCTGATTTTGGAATTTGTGGGTGGCGCAGGTTTCACCGGCATTGCGGTGGCGCTGATGGGGCGCAACCACCCCCTGGGAATTATTTTTGCCAGCCTGCTGTTTGGCGCGCTGTTTCAGGGCGGGGCCGAGGTGGCCTTCGATGTGCCGGGCTTTAGCCGTGACATGGTGGTGATGCTGCAGGGCTTTATCGTGCTGTTCTCGGGCGCAATGACCTATGTGATTGCGCCGCTGGTGGGCGCCATGCTGCGCCTGGTTCCGGGTGTGCGCTATGGATGAGGCCTTTTTAGGCGCGCTGCTGGCCTCTACCCTGCGCCTGGCCACTCCGCTGATTTTGTGCGCGCTGGCCGGGCTGTTTTCCGAGCGCAGCGGCGTGGTGGACATTGGCCTGGAAGGCAAGATGCTGTTCGCCGCCTTCGCTGCCGGTGCCGTGGGTGCCCTGTCTGGCTCCACCAGTTTGGCGCTGCTGGCTGCCATGGTGGTTGCGGTGCTGCTGTCGTGGATGCATGGCCTGGCCTGCGTCAGCTACACCGGTGACCAGGTGGTGTCGGGCGTGGCCATCAACATCATTGCCGCAGGGCTCACGGTGGTGCTGGGCATTGCCTGGTTTGCCCAGGGCGGGCAGACGCCGCCCCTGTCCAACAGCGTGCGCATACAGCCGCTGTTTCCGGACGCCGGCAACTGGCTGGCCTTTGTTCCCTTTGTCGGGCGGGTGCTGGGCGAGGGCTTTCTCACGCACAGCTCCCTGGTCTACTTTGCCTATGCGTTGGTGCCCCTGTCTTGGTGGCTGCTGTTTCAAACCCGCTTTGGCCTGCGCCTGCGCGCCGTGGGCGAGAACCCGCAAATGGTGGACGCCGCCGGTGTCTCGGTGCTGCGCCTGCGCTACACGGCGCTCACGCTCAACGGCATGCTGTGCGGTCTGGCCGGCAGCTATTTGGTGCTGGCGCAAAGTGCCAACTTCTCCGCCAACATGACGGCCGGGCGTGGCTTTATGGCGCTGGCCGCCCTGATCTTTGGCCGCTGGAATCCCCTGGGTGCCCTGTGGGCCTGCTTGCTGTTTGGCTTTTTGGACGCCGCCGCGATTCGCATGCAGGGCGTGCCCCTGCCACTGGTGGGCGAGGTGCCGGTGCAGTTCATCCAAGCTCTGCCCTATGTGCTGACGGTGGTGCTGCTGGCCGGCTTTATCGGCAAGGCCGTAGCGCCCAAGGCGTCGGGCAAGCCGTATACAAAAGAGCGCTAGTTCTTTTTTTTGCAATAGGTTTTTTGTCGCGTGTTGTTATGCGCGCCTGGACCTGTCTCGCCGCGAGCGGGTATGCCGTGCCGCCCCGATACCCATTCACTCTGCCACCCAAACAGCGGGAGATGGATGTTGGTGCCCCCGCCCACATCCGTCAGTTGGAGCGTAAGTAACAAGAGCAGTAAGCAAGGGGTGGAGGGGACACCCAAAAAAACTGTTACGGTATTGCCCTTCTGGAGAAGTCATGAAAAAGTTCGCCCTTGAAATATGTACTCAGCGCAATGTGTTTCCCAAGATACCGGCGCGCCGGCTTGAAGCGGTGATGCCATAAGGCGGCGTGCAATATGTCGCAAACAATCGCCTGGTTTATGCGTTTTTCCTGGCGCGACGCGCTGCTGTCCGCACTGCCAGCGGCGCTGCTGGTGGTGCTTGCGGTGTGGGCCGCGCTGCACTTTATTGATCCGGCGCCCACCATGCATGTGGTCATGGCCACAGGCGCCGACGACAGCGAATACCTGGACTTCGCCCGCAGCTATGCCAATTTGTTGGCAGAGGACGGCGTGACGCTGGAGGTGCAGTCCACGGGCGGCGCCATGGACAACATCTTGCGCCTGCGCGATCCGCAGGATGCGGTGCGGATTGCCTTTTTGCAGGACGGTCTGTCGGACACCGAACAGAGCCGGGCCAAGGACTCCGATGTGGACTTGGTGTCGCTGGGCTCCGTGTCCTTCGAGCCGATCTGGATCTTCTACCGTGGACACGCGGTGCAGACCCGCCTTTCGGCCTTGCAGGGCAGGCGCATTGCGGTGGGCAGTCAGGGCAGTGGCACGCAGGTGCTGGCGCTGCGCCTGTTGGCCGCCAATGGCCTGAACGCTGCCAACAGTACCTTGGTCACGGCGGACCGGGCGCAGTCGCAAGCCATGCTGCAGCAAGGCCAAGTGGACGCGGCCTTTTTTATTGGTGCGCCCGAGTCGCGCCAGTTGCGCGCACTGATGGCCTTGCCCGGCCTGCGGGTCATGAGCCTGGACCAGGCCGAGGCCACCACGCGCCAGTTTCCCTACCTGCACCATCTGGTTCTGCCCCACGGCGCCATGGACCTTGGCACCAACCTGCCGGACCACGATCTGCACCTGCTGGCCACCACCACCACGGTGGTGGTGACACGCAAGCTGCATCCGGCGCTGGTGTCTCTGTTGATGAAGGCGATGCAAAAGACCCATGCCAAGGCGGACCTGTTGAACGCTCCCAAGTCCTTCCCTTCGGTCAAGGACAGCGACTTCCCGCTCAGCAAAGACGCGGCACGCTTCTATCAGTCGGGTTCGCCGTTTTTGCAACGCTACCTGCCGTTCTGGTTGGCCACGCTGGTGGACCGCGCGGCCCTGGCCGTCATTCCGCTGTTGGCCATTCTGGTGCCAGTGGTGAAGGTGGCGCCGGCCCTGTATAGCTGGCGCATACGCAGGCGCATATACCGCTGGTACGGCGAGTTGAAGTACCTGGAAATTCAGGCCACAGCCTTGCAGCCCGATGAGCCGCGCTCGGACCTGCTCAAGCAGCTCGACCAGATTGAGGAAAAGGTAACGCATGCCGTGCTGCCGCTGGCCTTTTCGGAGCATGCTTACGGGCTCAAGGCGCATATCGATCTGGTGCGGCGCAAGTTCCGTGCGCCCCTCACCAGCAACGCCTTGGTGGCTCCGTCCGATGGAGTCGACGCGCGGGAGCCCGAAAGCGCCTGATCCGGCGTGGTGGCTATATATTGGAATTGGACCGGTTTTGCGTAGTTATTTTGGCTTTAGTTTTCGGCGCTGCAAATCACAATCTGGGCAACCAGGAGATTTCATGGAACTGCAGTACCAGCTCAAAGAGGGCAACTACCATTTATACGATCTGAGCACAGTTGCCAGCAAGATTACCGGCGAGCACCGCTTGCGCCTGAAGACCGAAACCGTGGCCATCGCCTTTGACCGCAGCACCGGCGCGCTGCACCAACATGGCAGCCCGGTGCGCATTCACTCCTGGGCCAGCAACACGCGCAGGCGCCTGCGCGCCGCCGGTGCCTGGGACAGCGCCGAAGACATCGTGGTGGTGTCCGGCCCCCTGCCGGTCGATGAAATCAACAAATGCCTGGTCATCAACGGCTATTGCCGCAGCATGTTTAGCCGCCTGTCGAGCCTGCCGCATGGCAAGCTAACTGCGCGGCCCCGCACCACGCAGTAAGGTCCTTCTCAGAGGACTGCGCATGGAGCGCGCGGGGTCCGCGCGCAGGTCAGCGCAGCCCTTTATTTCGTCAAATGCCTGCAGGCAGTCCATGCTTTCATGGTGGAGTAGGACTGTGCCAGGGTCGCAGCGTGGCTTGCGACTGGCGCTGGTAAGCAGTTGGCACAGTCAACGGGTTTGCCTCAGCTGCGCGAGTACGTGATGGGCTTGCATGTTGTGCTTTACGCCTATTCTGGCTGCGCTTTGTCGGCGTGCGGCAGGCCGCATTGGATTAGCACAATGAAACGTTACACGAAGGCGTGTCGGCGCGGTGGACAATACCAACAGATAAGGAATAGCCATGTTGACCCATTTGCAACTCAAAAATTTTAAAGCTTGGACGGATACAGGCTTGGTTGATCTCAAGCCGGTCACCATGCTGCTGGGCACTAACTCGTCCGGCAAGTCCACCTTGATTCAAAGTCTGTTGTTGTTGCGGCAAACGGTGCAGTCGCCTGACCGCACGATTCACCTGAATTTGGGCGGTGACGAGCTGCATGATTTTTTTAACTTCGGAGACTTTGACAATGTTTTGACGCAGGGGGCCTCACCCCGGCAGTTTCGAATTCGGTTTGACTTTAATCGGCCAGAAAAAAAGGGCGAAGTGACTGGGGGTGGTTTTCAGTGCAGCTACGGTCAGACATCGTCCGGGGCGGTGGCGGTGCAGTCCCTGCGGCTGTGGCAGGCCGACGACAGTCAAATCACCGTGGTTAGGCGCGACAAGGGCGCTTACTCGTTGACCGTGAACGCCGAGTCGCAAGTCCGTATGAAGAGCCGCGAATTGGCCCCGGAGCGTTCTATTGCCTTGTCGGCAAAGGCCTTGGCTGCATTGGGGACCGATGGGGCACTGGTGGAAGACATGGGTTTGGCCGTGCGGCGCGAGCTGGAAAGTATTGTTTACCTGGGGCCTTTGCGTCGCAAGCCGGAGCGTGACTACGTGTGGAATAAGTCCAAGCCAGGCGAGGTGGGGGTGGACGGGCACAAGGCGGTCGATGTGCTTTTGGCAAGCACCTTGTTGCGTGGGGAAGGCAAGAATGAGATTGCTGACAGCGTGTCCTACTGGCTCAAGCGCATGAAAGTGGCAGAGAAACTGGAAGTCCGGCAGATTGGCCGATCTACCCGATACGAGGTGGTGATTCACCGGGATGGTGTGATTGCAAACCTGCGCGACGTGGGGATTGGTATTTCTCAAGTCTTGCCCGTGTTGACGGTGGCCTTCTTCGCACCCGCCGGCAGCACCATTTTGCTGGAAGAGCCGGAGATTCATCTGCACCCCCTGGCGCAGTCTGTATTGGCCGAGCTGTTTGTTGAAGTGAGCAAGAAGCGCAAAGTTCAGTTCATCGTGGAAACCCATTCCGAGCACTTGTTCCGCCGCATGCAGACCTTGGTCGCCAAGGAGAAAATCAAGGTGGGTGATTGCGCGATGTACTTTGTTGAAAAGGGCAAGACTGGGGCTCAGTTGCGCTTGCTCAATCTGGATGAATATGGGCGCCTAACCAACTGGCCGGATCACTTCTTTGGCGACGCCATGGGGGAGACGCGTGAACAAGCCAGAATGATGTTTGAACGCAAGAAAGCGAGTCAGGCGTGAAGCCCCGCTACGTGGTGGATACCAATGTGTTGATTGCCGCCAGTGCGGCCGATCCACAACATCCCAAGGATATTGACGCCACGCCTGCGGACCCCAGTTTGCGACTTCAGGTGTGGGAGTGGTTGGATCGGTTTCAGAGCTCGGACGCAAGGTTGGTTCTTGATACCGCTAACAAGATTTATGAGGAATACACAAACAAGCTGGGCTTCAATGATTTTGGCATCCAGGTGGTTATGCACAAATGGAGCACTGCCGCTACGGATGACGTTTCAGTGCAATACGACGCGGATGGGCATGGCGTGTTGCCTTCCAGTCTGGTGCCGGTGATTCACGATTTGGCGGATAGAAAGATGGTGGCAGCTGCACTGGAGGCGGTACGCACGTATGGCGTGGCGCCGATTGCCTTTGCCGGTGACACCGATTGGCACGAATGGGAAGATCAGCTCGTGCGACATGGGATTGAGCTTGAGCCGCTCATAGAGCAATGGTCTCGTGCGAAATTTGCTGAAAAAAAATTGCGTTAGCTCGATCGCCAGAATGACCGATTTCTTCCGCTTTCCACATACGCCGCACATTGCCTGGTTGGCCCAGGGCGCGCCACGCGATGACAAGGTCTTGTCTGCCCAAGAGGCCAGTGACTTGCTCGGTGCAGACGTGGTGGTGGAAGAAAAATTGGATGGTGCCAATTTGGGGTTTTCGCTTTCGCTGGAGGGTGTGCTGCGCGCGCAAAACCGGGGGCAATATCTGCATGCGCCCCACGCAGGTCAATTTGCGCGTCTGCCCGATTGGCTGCTATTGCATAGCGAAAGGTTGCGCGCGGCGCTGGCACCGCAGGCTAATCTGATGCTGTTTGGCGAGTGGTGTGCCGCCCGCCATTCGCTGGACTATGACCACTTGCCCGATTGGTTTTTGTTGTTCGATGTGTACGACCGCAGCCAAGAACGCTTCTGGAGTACGCCGCGCCGCAACGCGCTGGCTGCCTCGCTGGGCTTGGCCACCGTGCCGCAGTTGTTGCAAGGGCAATGCGCTTTGCAGCAGCTCAAAGACCTGCTCACCCGCCAGCACAGCCAGTTTCGCCAGGGCACGCTCGAAGGCATCGTGATCCGGCGGGAGTCGGCCGACTGGTGCGAGGCGCGTGCCAAGCTGGTGCGGCCCGACTTCACCCAAACCATTGGCGAACACTGGAGCCGTAGGCGCATTGAGTGGAACCGGCTGGATTGGGCTGCATATCGGATGAAATTGGATCAAGCAAGCGATGCGTGCTGACCTCTTTGCCAGCATCACTCCTGCAAGCCTTTTTCAGGCCGGGCGTACCCGCCTGCGCCTTCGCGTGCCCAGCGAACGGGCCAGGCTGCTTTCAAGGGGCAGGGGCTCGCTGCACAGTTCGGCCACCAGCAGCTCGGCGCACAGGGCCGAAAAGCTCAGGCCCCTGGCGCCCATGCCGGCGCATAGCCACAGCGTGGGTGCGGGCCCCTCATCGAGCGGACCAACCAGGGGCAATCGGTCATGGGTGACGCAGCGTGTGCCCTGCCAGGCTTGCACCTGCGCACTGGCAAATTGCGGCGCCAGCAGCGCGGCTACCTGTGGCAACAGGGCTTGGAGTTTGTGCAGGTTGATGCGGTGCTCGCCCGCCAGGTCTGCGTGCAGGGCCGGGTCGGTCTGAAAGGTGGAGCCGCCAAACCACTGCGGCCCCTGCGCTGTGGGCACGTTTGATACCAAGCTGCCATGGCCATTGACCGGAAATGCCGGTAGGGCAGTCGCATCCATGGGCATGGGCCCCATGCTGAGCGTGCCGGGTATGGCCTGCAGGGTCTGCAGCTTTTCCAGGGCGTCGGGTATCCAGGCAAAGTCCGGTGGCAGGGCTGCGGCAAGACGCTGCACCAGCGCGGCACAGCCATGGGCGTTGGCAAACACCACCCGGTCGGCCCGGCCCAACTCGGCACCACTGTCGTTGTGCAACAGCCATTGCTGTCCCTCGCGCTGCAGGCTGTGCACGCTGGCACCGCCGTGAAAGTGGATGGATGGATGGGCCAACCAGCGCTCCACCAGCCGGGCCGGTTTGATCCAGGCCGCATAGGGGTGCCACAGCCCCTGCGCCTGGCCCAGTTCTTGGCGGCTGGACCAGCCCGTGGGCTGCGCGGTGGCCTGCGACAAGACCTCGGCCTCCACATCGGCCAGCCCCTCGGGTGCAATGTGTAGCTCCAGCACGCCGCCGCTTTGCCAGTCTTGGCCCAGGGTCAGTTGCTGATCGGCATGCTGCAGCATCAGCCTGGTTCCTGCACGCGACATGCGCGAACGCGCGCTGTCATCGCTTGAGTGGTGGGGCACCACCAGTCCCACCGGCAGCGCAGCAGCGCCACCGGCTGGCAGGGGCTGGCTGTCGTACACGTCCACCTGCCAGCCGCGCAGCGCCAATGCGTGTGCCACGCTGGAGCCGGCAATGCCAGCGCCTACGACGGCACAACGGCCCGCGCCGAGAGCTGCCTCGGGTCTTGCATTTGGCGGGTCGTCGGGCAGGGCAGCGCGCTGCGACCGCAGTTGCCAGCGCGGGTCGTAGCGGGCCTGCAGCGTGGCCGGATCGGACTGCGCTTGGGCCTGGAAACCGGCATCGAGCAACAGGGCCAAAGGCGGCGTGGGTGCAAAAAAAACCAACTGCGTGCCGCGCTTGCAGCAGCGCGCCAGGGCCTTGAGTTGCCACTTGTCCCAGTCCTGCGAATGGCTGTGGGCCAACAGGGTGTCGGCTTTTAGCGCCAGTTGGGCCAGCAGGATTGAGCGCTCGCCCACACACAGGGTCAGCGAGAGCTGACCGCCTTCGAGCAGGATGCGGTGAAAGCCCGTGCCCAGCCCATAGACAAGCCCGGCCAAGGCGGTGGCCCGTTCGGCGCTAGGGGTGTTGTGTTCGGCTGCTTGGTGCAGTTGCCCAGCCAGACCGGTTGCCTCGGGCAGCGACAACAGGCCCACATAGTGCAGCATGTCTGGTCTCTTGGGATGGCCATGCCAGCAGGCCCACAGCTCCAGGAAACCAGCGCCAGCGGCAAAGCCGGTGTCCAGAACGGTCCAGCTAGTCTGGGAGGTCCAGCGCTGGGTAACCGATGCCTGCACACCGGTGGGCATGGCGTTCAGGCTGCGGGTGGCACGTAACCCTGTGCGGCGTCGGCGCCATCGCCAAAGAAGTGGTTTTCCATCTGGCGCGCCAGGTACTGGCGGGCGCGGGCATCGGCCAAATTGAGGCGGTTTTCATTGACCAGCATGGTCTGGTGCTTGAGCCAGGCGGCCCAGGCCTCCTTGCTGACGCTTTCCCAAATGCGTTTACCCAGTTCTCCGGGATAGGGCGCATAGTCCATGCCTTCTGCCTCTTTACCCAACTTGATGCATTGAACCGTACGTGCCATGAATAACCTTAGAAGAAAAATCGATTGCCTGATCTTATGCGCTTTGCCATTCACCCAAGCCGGGCGTGGCTGTGCCACCCATTGCGAGGGGACTTTGGGGCTGCGTTAAAGTTCAGTAGCAATGGCGCACCAATTTTCCAGAACCCTTGTTGCCTCGGCCCTTATAGCGCTGTCTGCGTGGGCCTGCGCGCAGGACTTGCCCCCCAGCCCGGGCATTGCCGCAGGCGCGGCAGAGGGTTTTGCGATCCGCATCGAGGCGCCGCCAGACATCACGGACCTGCTGGAACGCCATCTGGAGCTGCAGCGCTACAAGGTGCTGGTGGATCTGAGCGATGTCGAAATCCAGAGCCTCTTGCTTGCTGCGCAGCAGGACGCCCGCGACCTGCTCGCCACGCTGGGCTATTTTTCGCCCGATGTGCGCATCAGCCTGCAGTCGCCTTCCACCCAAGCGCCAGCGCCAGACGGTAGGGCAGGGCCCGCCAAGCGGGTCTTGGTCGTGGTGCTGGCGGGGCCGCAGGCCCGCGTGTCCGGGGTGAACCTGCAGTTGGACGGCGCTATTGCAGACGACGCCCCATCGCAGGAGCAGCGCCAATCGGTGCAAGACCTCTGGAGCCTGGCCCAGGGCGATGCCTTCTCGCAGGAGGCCTGGGACAGTGCCAAGCAGCAGGCGCTCAAACAGTTGCTGACACGGCGCTACCCGACGGCCAAGCTGCTGCGCTCGCAGGCCGAGGTGGACCCTGAGACGGCCAGCGTCCGGCTCGACCTGCAGTTCGATTCCGGCCCGGCCTACCGCATCGGCAGTCTGGCAGTCGAAGGCAATCAGCGCTACAGCGCCGACCTGGTGCGCCGCTTTGCCCGCCTGCGCGAGGGCGATGACTATGCGCTGTCGCAACTGGTGGAGGCGCAACAGCGCATGACCGATAGCGGCTATTTTGATTCGGCCTATCTGAGTCTGGACACCGCCAGCGACCCCGAGCAGGCCGTGGTGCGGGCCCAGGTCAAGGAGGCCTTGATGCAAAAAATGGTGTTTGGCCTGGGCGCCAGCACCGATAGCGGCGCGCGCCTGAGCACTGAGCACACCTACAACCAGGTGCCGGGAATAGACTGGCGCGCCGTCAACAAGCTGACCCTGGCGCGCGACACCCAGACCTTCGCCAGCGACTGGACCTCGCAACCCGGCGAGAACCAGTGGCGCTGGGCCGCCTCGGCTCTGTTGGAGCGCGAGCGCATAGGCGAAATCGATGTCAGCACCCAGCGCTACCGGGGCGGGCGCTTTGCCACCGAGGCCAGCCTAGACCAAAGCTATTACCTGCAGTTTGAGCGCACCCAAACCGACTACCGCGAGGTGGACCAGCACAGCGCCAACGAGGCCGTGAGCGTCAACTACAGCTTTGCCATGCGCCGCTTTGACAGCCTGCCCTTTCCCTCCAGCGGCTGGGGCCTGGGGGGCGAAATCGGCGCCGGTTCGGTGCTGGGCGACCGCCAGGAACCCTATACCAGGCTGCTGCTGCACACGCTGCTCTACCAAGCGCTGGGCCAGTCGCAGACCAATCTGTTTGCCCGCCAGCATGCCGGGCGTATCCGCTACCGGGCGCAGGTGGGCGCCGTGGTGATCAACCAGGCCAGCAGCATCCCATTTAACCAATTGTTTTTGACCGGTGGCGACACCACGGTGCGCGGCTACAAGTTCCAGGAAATCGGTGTCAGCCGTGACGGCATTCTGTCGGCCGACGCCGGCCGTTACCTGGCCAGCGCCAGCATCGAGTGGCAGCGCCCCGTCGTGCGCAATGGGGTGATGAGCGACTGGGAGAGCGTGGTGTTCGCGGACAGTGGCGCCGTTGCCAACCGGGTCGAGGAGTTCAGCTTCAAGTCCGGCCTGGGTGTGGGCGCGCGCTGGAGAAGCCCGATTGGCCCGCTGCAAATCGACCTGGCCTATGGCCTGGCCACACAGGCCCTGCGCCTGCATCTGAATGTGGGGTTTGTATTTTGATGCGGCGCGTACGCCTGTGTTGGCGTGCGCTGGGTGCGACGCTTAGCCTGGCCTTCTCGTTGCTGGCTGCCTTGCTCGTCACGCTGCTGCTGGGCCTTTGGCTGTGGGGCCAGTCCGAGGGCTCGCTGCAACAGGCGCTGCAAATCGCTGGCACTTGGCTACCCAGTGGCCAAAGCCTGCAGGCCAGCGGCGTCACCGGCAGCATCCAGAGTGGCGGCCACATCGCGCGGCTGCAATGGCAGCAGGGCGAGCGCAGGGTGGAGGTGCAGGACCTGGACCTGGCCTGGGATTGGCGCGGCTTGTTCGATGGAGAGCTGCGCGTGACCCGCCTGCAGGCCCGGCTGCTGCGCGGCGAGGACCATAGCCCCAGCACCCAAAGCCCGATTTCTGAGCTGCTGCTGCCGCTGCGTGCCGACATCGCGTTTGCGCTGGACCGGCTGGAGTGGGCCGGCTCGCCGGCTCTGCAGATTGACGGGCTGCGCGGCCATTACCGCTTTGATGGCAAGAGCCACTTTTTGCAGGATGCCAGTCTGCAGATGGCGGCGGGCAGCTACAGCGGCCAGGGCCAGTTGCAGGCCATTGCACCCATGGCCCTGTCGCTCACCGTTCAGGGCCAGGTGCAAACCCCGCCTGCGCTGCAGCAGTTGCCCCTCTCACTGGTGGCACAGGCCAGCGGCACGCTGCGGGGTCCGCATGCACTGGTGGAGCTGTCGCTAACGCTGCAGCCCAAGGGCCGGGACCAGCCGCTGGCGTCCATGCAGGCCAGCCTGCAGGCAAGCATCCATCCCGGGCAGGCGCAGCCGATTGCCAGTGCCCAGGCCCAATGGAGCGCCCTCGATCTGGCCAGCCTGTGGCCGCAGGCGCCGCAGACCCTGCTTTCTGGACAGGCCAAGGTGTTGCCCGATGCGGGCGGCTGGAGCGCCAACATCCAATTGCAAAACGCCATGGCCGGCACCTTGGATAAGCAACGTCTGCCACTGCGCAGCGCCCAGGCCGGCCTGCTGTACCGCGATGGCCAGTGGCAGTTGCAGGCGCTGCAGGCGGCCTTGGGCGGTGGCAGCTTGCAGGCAAAAGGCAACTACAGCGCAAGCCCCGCGCAATGGTCGGCAAGCGCCAGCCTGCTGGGCATAGAGCCGGCACAGCTTGATTCCCGATGGAAATTTCCGGCGTTGCGCGGCAAGTGGCAGGCGCAGCAGACGGCCCAGGGCATTGCCTTTGAGGGCCAGCTCCAGGCGGCGCTCAAGGGCAGTGGCGCACAGGACACAAGCCTGCTTGCCAAGGGCCAGTGGCAGGCGCCACTGCTGCAGATCGACCGTCTGGAACTACAAACGCCACAGGCCCAGCTCAGCGGCAGTCTGCTGTTGGACACACAAAGCCGCGCCACCACCGCCCGCCTGCAGGCCAAGCTGCCGGGTGCCCAGGCCACGCTGGAGGGCAGCGCCGCAGCGTCCACCGGGCAGGGCAGCAGCGCCTTGCATGTGAGCGATGCCCATGCCCTGCTGCAATGGCTGGCAAGCCTGCCCGGTATGACACCAGCCCTGGCCTCCATCGACCTGGCCGGTGCGGCCGAGCTGACGGCGCAGTGGCAAGGAGGCTGGCAGCGTGGGGGCGAGCAATTGCAGGTGCAGGCCCGTTTGCAAAGCCAGCGCCTGGAGCTGCAAGCCGGCCAGTCCTTGCAAGACCTGCAACTCGACTTGGCGGGCACCCTGCGCGAGCTGAGCGCGCAACTGCGTGGCAAGGCGCAACTGGGTGCCACGCAGTGGGCACTGCAGGCACAAGCCCATGGCGCTCAGCCCAGCGACGGCCAATGGCAGGGTCGGCTGGAGCGTCTGCAGCTCAGTGCCAGCAGCGCGCAACACAGCCAGCCCTGGAGCCTGCAGCTGCAGCAGCCGGTGGCACTGGACTGGCGCAGCGGCGCGCTGGCCCGGTCCTTTGCCATGGCAGAAGGCAGCCTGCGCTTAAGCGGCCCTGGCACCGGCACAGCGCAGATCCAATGGCAGCCCTTGCAGTGGGCACAGCAAGGTGCGGGGGGCAGCACCCGTTGGAGCAGCAAGGGCCAGCTGCAGGGCCTTCCTCTGGTCTGGCTGGAGCTGCTGGGACAGACCCAGCTGGCCAACCTGGGCCTGCGCGGCGACCTGCTGTTTGGCGGCCAGTGGGACGCCGCCAGCGAGGGGAGCGGTCTGCGCCTGCGCGCCAATCTGCAGCGCAGCAGCGGCGACCTGCACCTGTTGGGTGCCGAGCAGGGCAGCGCCACCTTGGCGGCCGGCCTGCGCGACGCCCATGTGAACCTGGAGGTGGACCGGGATGCGCTGCGCGCCAGCCTGGTCTGGGCCAGTGAATCGGCTGGTCACGCCGAGGCCGATTTCAGCACCCGCCTGCAAAACCTGAACGGCAGCATCGCTTGGGCGCTGGACGCGCCACTGCAGGCCAGGCTGCATGCCAGTTTGCCGCGCGTCGGTGTCTGGTCGCTGGTGGCGCCGGTGGGCTGGCGCATACAGGGCACGCTGGAGGCCGATGCCACCCTGTCGGGCACACGCAGCAAGCCCGACTGGACGGGCAGCCTGGCGGCGCGCGACATGGCGGTGCGCTCGGTGGTGGACGGCATCGACTTCAGCCAGGGCGTGATGCGCCTGCAGGTCAAGGGCCAGCACCTGGACATTGCCGAGCTGACGCTGCAGGGCGCAGGGGGTTCAGCCGGCGGGCAGCTGCAGCTCAGCGGCGCGGCCGACTGGCTGCCCGCAGCTCCAGGCAGCAGCAGGCTGCGCATGGCGCTGCAGGCCAAGGCCAAGTCCTTCAGGGTGACGGCCAGGGCGGACCAACGCCTGGTGGTGTCGGGCGACCTGAGCGCCCAACTGGTGGACGCCAAACTGCTGCTGCGCGGTGCTCTGGTGGCCGACCAGGCCCTGATTGTGCTGCCCGAAGATACCGCCCCCAAGCTGGGTGCCGATGTGGTGGTCAAGCGGCCCGCTGCGAACAAGGCGGCAGTATCTGCGCCGCCCGCAGCGTCACCGCTGCTGGCGCAGACCGTGGTGCCCGACATCCGCATCACGCTGGACCCGGGCAGCAACTTCCAGCTGCAGGGCCACGGCATACAGACGCGCCTGGCCGGACTGCTGACTCTGAAGGCCCAGGGGCTCCATGCCACACCCCGCCTCAGCGGCGAACTGCACACCGTCAACGGCAGCTACCGCGCCTACGGCCAGCGCCTCCAGATCGAGGAAGGCAGGCTTCAATTTGGCGGTGCCTACGACAACCCGGCACTCGACATCCTGGCGCTGCGCCCGAATCTGCAACAGCGAGTCGGCGTGCAGGTCAGCGGCACGGCCCAGCTGCCGGTGGTGCGCCTGTATTCCGAGCCGGACCTGCCGGACGCCGACAAGCTGTCCTGGCTGGTGCTGGGCCGGGCCAGCAGCAGTGGCGGCGCCGAGACCGCCCTGCTGCAGCAGGCCGCGCTGGCCCTGCTGGCGGGCAAGGGCAAGACCCCCATCACCGGGCTGGTGAATGCCTTTGGTCTGGATGAGGTGAGCGTGGGCCAGACCGCCACCACCAACCAAGACGGCACATCCGGCAGCGAGGCCACGCTCAAACTGGGCAAGCGCATCTCACGCGATTTTTATGTGGCCTTTGAGCGCAGCCTGGCCGGAACCATGGGCACGTTTTATGTCTTCTACGACCTGTCGCGCCGCCTGACGCTGCGCGCCGAGTCGGGTGCCCAAAGCGCGGTGGACCTGATCTTTACCACCCGCTTTGATTGACGGTTTGCAGCACCGCTTTTTCCGCCTCAGTGGAGGGTTGTCCGCAGCTTCTTGCAACATGGGCGAGAATGCGGCCCATCCCTTTCTTAGCAGCACTTTTTGTATGTTCACCTTTCTCCTGGAAAATTTTGATTACGCGCCGCGCCGTGTGATGGGCCTGTTGGCCCTGGTCTGCGCCGGCATGCTGGGCTTTGGTATGTACCTGCAGCATGCGCTGGGCCTGGAGCCCTGCCCGATGTGCGTCGTGCAGCGCTATGCCGATTTTCTGGTGCTGTTCTTTGCCATCGTGGTGGCCGCTACTTCCAAGCGGGTGTTGCAGTGGGGCGCCGCTGGCTTGCTGCTGGCCTCTGCCGGCTTTGGTGCCTTTGTGGCGGCGCGCCAGAGCTGGTTGCAGTGGTACCCGCCCGAGGTGGTGTCCTGCGGGCGCGACTTCTACGGCATGATCGAAAATTTCCCGCTGCAGCGCGCCCTGCCCATGATCTTCAAGGGCAGTGGCGACTGCGCCAAGGTGGACTGGACCTTTTTGGGCGGCTCGATTGCCAACTGGTCCTTTGTCTGGTTCTGCTTTGCAGCCATCGTGGCACTGACGCTGCTGGTGCGCCAGGCGCGGCGGTAATCAGAGCTTTTTGACCAGCACCTGGCTTTTGCGGTCCCAGTTGTATTTGCGCTTGCGCGCCTCGGGCAGCCAGTCCGGGTCCACCTGCACAAAGCCGCGCTTGATGAACCAGTGCATGGTGCGGGTGGTGAGCACAAAAATACTGTCCAGGCCCGAGGCCTTGGCGCGCTGCTCCACGCGTTTCAAGACCCTTTCGCCGTCTCCCTGTCCCTGCACATCGGGCGACACGGTGAGCGCGGCCATCTCGGCGGTACGGGCCTCAGGGTAGGGGTAGAGCGCGGCGCAGGCGAAGATCACGCCGTCGTGCTCCAAGATGGTGTAATTGCCAACATCGCGTTCGATCTCGGTGCGGCTGCGCTTGACCAGGGTGCCGTCCTTCTCAAAGGGCTCAATCAGTTGCAGGATGCCGCCCACGTCGTCGGGCGAGGCCTCGCGCAGTTCTTCGAGCTTTTCGTCCACCACCATGGTGCCTATGCCGTCGTGCACATAAACCTCCAGCAGGATGGCGCCATCGACCGCGTAGGGAATGATGTGGCTGCGCTCCACGCCGTTCTTGCAGGCCTTGACGCAATGCTGCAGGTAAAAGGCCACATCGCTGGGCTGGTTGGCGGCGGGCAGGTCTTTGAGCAGGCGCTCGGCAGCGGCCAGGGGCAGCTCGGTGTCTATGGGGTTGTCTTCGCCCAAGGGTTCTTGCGGGTTCATGCGGATGCCGGGCACCTCGGTCAGAAAAATCAGCTTGTCGGCCTGCAGGGCCATGGCCACCGAGGTGGCGACCTCTTCCATGGCCAGGTTGAAGGCCTCACCGGTGGGCGAAAAGCCAAAGGGCGAGAGCAGCACCATGGCGCCCATCTCCAGCGTCTTGGTGATGCCCACGCTGTCCACCTTGCGCACCACACCGCTGTGCTGAAAGTCCACCCCGTCCACAATGCCCACGGGGCGCGCGGTGATGAAGTTGCCCGATATCACGCGCACGGTGGAGTCGGCCATGGGCGTGTTGGGCAGGCCCTGGCTAAAGGCGGCCTCGATCTCGTAGCGCAGTTGCCCCGCGGCCTCCTGTGCGCAGTCCAGCGCCACCTCGTCGGTGATGCGAATGCCATGCGAATACCTGGGCGCATGGCCCTTGGCCTGGAGCTGCTCGGCCACCTGGGGCCTAAAGCCGTGCACCAGCACAATCTTCACGCCCATGCTCTGGATCATGGCCAGGTCCTGCGCCAGGCTTTGCAGCTTGCCCGCGGCAATGGCTTCCCCGGCAATGCCCACCACAAAGGTCTGGTTGCGAAACTTGTGGATGTAGGGTGCCACCGAGCGGAACCAGGGCACAAAGGTGAAGTTGAAGACTGAGGACATGGAGTAGTGTGGGTGCGGCTGGAAAAATGCAGGCTCTAAATGTAGCGGATGCGCCCTGTTGCTGTTGCGCCGGTCAATCGGGGTTGCGGCACAGGCCCACGCTGGCGTCACCGCGCTGCCAGCAGGGGCTGGGCGTGGCTGCGTCGGGCGTGGGAATGCCTTCCATGTCGAGGCGGGCCACGCGGGTATCGAAGGCGCGCACACCGCCGGCATCGAGCTGCAGGCGCAGCACCCAGCCGATGCGCTGATTGTTGTTGTCGGTTTCCTTCATCACAAAGTTGCCCACGCTGTAGACGATGGGTTTGCCAAGGTACTGCTCCATGTCCTGCGTCACATGGGGGTGGCCGCCTATGACGGCATCGGCTCCGGCCTCCACCATGAGGCGCGCCAACTGGTGCTGGCGTGCGTTGGCCACAGGCTCGTTTTCCCAACCCCAATGCATGATGGGAATCACCAGATCGGCGTGGTGCACGCTGCGCGCGGCGCGGATGTCGGCCACCACCTGCTCGTCCTCGCTCCAGGCGCTGCCGGGTGCGTCGGAGTCGGCCTCAAAGCTGCGCGGCATGAATTCGTTGTAGCTCAGCAGGGCAATGCGCAGGCCGCGGCGCTCCAGGAGGAGCGGTCTATGCGCCTCTGCCAAGTTGTGGCCACCTCCAAAATAGCCCAGGCCGGCGGTTTTCAGCAGGCCCAGCATTTCGCCGAAGGCCGCGCGGCCAAAGTCGCCCGAGTGGTTATTGGCCAGGGCCAGGGCGTCAAAGTGGCGCTTGAGTATGGGCAGGGTGCGCGGGTGGGCGCGAAAGGTGAAGTTCTTGTCCCCGGCCGAACCGGTGGTGGCCACCACGCATTCCAGGTTGGCCAGACGGATGTCGGCCTTTTGGAACAGGTCGCCAAAGGCCGCGAACGGATCTTGACCCTGCTCGATCAGGGCACCGGCCGTGTCGTCGAGCACGATGTCGCCAGCAAATACCAGGGTGACGGGTGGCTTTTGCGCCCAGGCAGCGGCGCCGCTGAGCAGTGCAGCGGCCAAGGCAAATGTTTTTGCGAAGGCCATGGCGTGCAGTGCGTGCTTCATGGTGCGAGCTCCTTCAGGGTGCATTGGTATTGCAGCTCGCGCTCTTGCGGGCCGGCGTAGACAAACTGCTTTCCGGTCAGTGTGGTGCCGCGCACAAAGGGCGGCAGATACGTGGCCTGTTGCACCAGCACCGGTTGGCTCCGGGTGTTGACATAGGCATAGAGCTTGATGCTGTCTACCTGCGTTGCATGGCCCAGCATGACGGCCTTGAAGTGAAACCGCCCGCCCACGTCCACCGACTGCACCGGGTAAGGGTCTGCCACCGGTGTGGTTTGCAAGGTCTGGGTGCTGCCGGCATAGGTCATCTCACAGTGCAGCAAAGGGGTGGCGTACAGCGTGGGGGTGATCACCAGGGTGAGCAGGCCGTAGAGCCACAGGTTTTGGCGGCGTGCGCAATCAATGCGTTGGATGTGGGGCATTGCGGGCATAGCTTGGGTGATGGGGATGAAACGCGAGGCAACAATGCCGTCAAGGCTTGAGCAGCACAAGCTGCTTCGCGGGCAAAAGTCGCACAAAATCCCGGTCAAAGGTCGCTAGCGTCTCCTGGCGCTGCAGCACGCTCGCAGCAATCCAGGCGTCCGGTATTTCGTTGTCTCTCAAGTCCAACTCCAGGCAAAGTTTTTTCAATGGGGCCCATTCATCTTGCATCGCCAGCAGGGCAACGCCGGGGCGTTGCAGCAGTGCATCCACATAGGCAATGGCGCTGGCCATGGGGGTGGGTTCAACGAACACCTTGCGGTGAGTGACCAGGCGCAAATAACTGGCCACCACCGTGCCCAGCAGTCCCAAGGGTACGCCGGTGCGTGCGCCCTCCATGGCCGAGAGCAACCACGCATGCGCTGCTGCATGGTGCGGATGGTCGGCACGTGAGGCGGCCACCAGCACGTTGACGTCGGGCGTCACACGCTGCCCTTGTCGTCTAGGTCGTCGGCCGCTTGCAGCATGGATTTGTTGCTGCCGGGGTCTATGCCGGGTTGCAAGCCGGCGCCGCCCTTGAAGACGGGGAGTTCCGGCAGGACCGAGCTGCCCGTGCTGTCTACCTTGGCGTATTGCGCCAGAAACTCACGCACCTTGGCGCTGACGGAAGTGCCTTCTTCGATGGCGCGGATGCGCGCCTTTCGGACGATGGCATCGTCCAATGAGATGGTCAGATTGGTCATCTTTTGCTCCACGAAAACACGTGAACAAGTGTAGCACGTGAAAGCGTGTCATGGGATAATCACTGGGTGAACGCACCCCTTTCCCCATCCCCCACTGTGCCCCTGCACATCGAGTTTCCCGAGTCCCTGCCCGTTTCGGGCAAGCGCGATGAGATCATGGAGGCGATGCGCCAGCACCAGGTCATCATCGTCTGCGGCGAGACCGGCTCCGGCAAGACCACGCAGCTGCCCAAGATTGCCCTGGCCATGGGCCGCGGCAAGCTCAATTACCCGCTGACCCTGCCCGACGGCCGCCCGGCGCCGCGCGGCAAGATGATTGGTCACACGCAACCGCGCCGCATTGCCGCAAGCTCGGTGGCCAAGCGCATTGCCGAGGAGCTGAAGACGCCGCTGGGCGATGTGGTGGGCTTCAAGGTGCGCTTCCAGGACCGCCTCTCCAAGGACGCGTCGGTCAAGCTGATGACCGACGGCATCTTGCTGGCCGAGACGCAGACCGACCCGCTGCTCACTGCCTATGACACCATCATCATCGACGAGGCGCATGAGCGCAGCCTGAACATCGACTTCCTGCTGGGCTACCTGCGCCAGTTGCTGCCGCGCCGCCCGGACCTGAAGATTGTGGTGACCTCGGCCACGATTGATGCGGACCGCTTTGCGCGGCATTTCGCCAGCAAGAGCGGACCGGCTCCCGTCATCATGGTGTCGGGCCGCATGTTCCCGGTGGAGCAGCGGTACCGCCCGTTTGAGGAATCGCGCGAATACGACCTGAACTCGGCGATTGCCGATGGCGTCGATGAGCTCTGGCGCGACGCCCACAATGCCGGTGACATCCTGGTCTTCCTGCCCGGCGAGCGCGAGATCCGCGAAGCGGCTGACCACCTGCGCCGCCACCTGAGCCACCAGCCGCTGATGCGCAACGCCGAGGTACTGCCGCTGTTTGCCCGCCTGTCACCCGCCGAGCAGGACCGCATTTTTGACGGCCACACCGGGCGGCGGATCGTGCTGGCCACCAATGTGGCGGAAACGTCGCTGACGGTGCCGGGCATCCGCTATGTGATCGACGCGGGCACGGCGCGCGTCAAGCGCTACAGCTTTCGCAGCAAGGTGGAGCAGTTGCTGGTGGAGCCGATCAGCCAGGCCGCCTCCAACCAGCGCGCCGGGCGCTGCGGCCGCGTGGCCAACGGCATTTGCATCCGCCTGTACGACGAGAAAGAGTTTGCCGGGCGCGAGCGCTTTACCGATCCGGAAATTTTGCGCAGCTCGCTGGCCGGGGTGATTCTGCGCATGAAGTCGCTGCACCTGGGTGTGGTGGAGGACTTCCCGTTTCTTGATATGCCATCGGGCCGCGCCATTGCCGATGGCTACCAGTTGCTCAACGAGTTGGGCGCGGTGGACGATGCCAACGAGATCACCCCTCTGGGCCAGGAACTCTCGCGCCTGCCGCTGGACCCACGCGTGGGCCGCATGATTCTGGAGGCGCGCGCAAGAGGGTCGCTGGACGAGGTGCTGGTGATTGCCTCGGCGCTCAGCGTGCAGGACGTGCGCGACCGGCCCATGGATGCACAAGCGCAGGCCGACCAGCAGCACGCCAAGTTTGACGATGAAAAGAGCGAGTTCAGCGGCTACCTGAAGCTGTGGAAATGGATTCACGATGCGCGCGGTGAGCGCCACGCCACCGCCACCACCGGCGTGATCGGCCAGCACAAGGTCACGAATCGCCAGTACGAACAGCTGCTGCGCCAGAACTTCATCAACATGCGCCGCGTGCGCGAGTGGAAAGACATCCACACCCAGCTGCACACCGTGGTGGCCGAGCACAAGTGGCGGCTTAACACTGCGCCCGCATCCTATGAGCAGCTGCACCTGAGCATGTTGTCCGGCCTGCTGGGCAACGTGGGCTGCAAGCTGGAGACCGATGGCGCGTCCGGCGAATACCTGGGCGCGCGCAGTATCAAGTTTTACCCGCATCCGGGCGCGCATCTGGTGAAGAAGCCGGGGCGCTGGATTGTGGCGGCCGAACTGGTGGAGACCACGCGCCTGTTTGGCCGGGGCATTGCGGCCATTGAGCCGCAGTGGCTGGAGCAGGTGGGCAGCCATCTCTTGAAGAAGCAGCTGCTGGACCCGCACTGGGAGAAGAAGGCCGCGGAAGTGGTCGCGCTGGAGCGCGCCACGTTGTATGGCATCGTGGTGTACAGCGGCCGCAAGGTGAACTATGGCCGCGTCGATCTGGTCGGCGCACGTGAGATCTTTATCCGCGAAGCCCTGGTCAACAACCAGTGGGAAACTCCGCTGCCTTTCCTGTCCGCCAACCAAAAGCTGATCAAGCAGGTGGAAGACCTGGAGCACAAGGCGCGCCGCCAGGACGTGCTGGTGGACGACGAGCTGATCTACGCCTTTTACGACCAGCAGCTGCCCGCCGATGTGTGCAGCGGCTACAGCTTTGAGAACTGGTACCGCGAGGAAAGCAAGAAGCCTCAGTACAACCCGCAGCACGCCGGTGGGCGGCGCGAAAGCACGCTGCTGCGCCTGACGCGTGAGGAGCTGATGCGCCACGAGGCGGCCGGCATTACGACAGCCAGCTTCCCCAAGACCATCCGCTTAGGGGGCGTGGACTGCGCCGCCACCTACCTGCACGAACCCGGTGACGCCCATGACGGCCTGACCGTGACTGTGCCGCTGTTTGTACTGAACCAGGTCAACGAAGAGCGCTGCGAATGGCTGGTGCCCGGCATGTTGCGCGAGAAGATTCAGGCTCTCATCAAGACGCTGCACCAGCGCCCGCGCTCGCGCCTGGTGCCGCTGCCCGATACGGCCGCCAAGTTCGCCGAGGTGCTGAACGAAGCCGAGCGCTTTGGCGCAGGCGGCCTGACCGATGCCGTGCTGAAGCTGGTGCGCGACACCACGGCGGTGGATGTGGTCAAAGCCGACATCAAGGTCGACATGCTCACCCCGCATTTCTTCATGAACTTCCGCGTGGTCGATGAGCATGGCCGCGTGCTGGGCCACGGGCGCAATATCGGTGCGTTGAAGGCGGAGTGGGGCAAGCAGGCGCGCGGGGCGTTTCAGGCGCTGGCGAATTTGAAGCTGGGGCAGGGCGCAGCGTCGAATGCGACAGCCACCCAGGCAACCGGCCCGGCGGGTTCAACAGGCGCAGACGCTGCGGCCCAGGCCACCGCGACCACGGCGGGAGTCCAGCGCGGCGTGCCGCCCGCTTCATCCAAGGCCGGCGCCAGCGCGCCCCCGGTCGCCACCGAAAAGCGACACACCGCCTGGACCTTCGGCGAACTGCCCGAGTTGCTGGAAATCCGCAAGAGCGGCCAGACCCTGATCGGTTTCCCGGCCCTGATCGACGCGGGTGACGCCGTCACCATCGAGGTCTTCGACGAGCCCGAAACCGCCCACGCCAAACACCGCGCAGGGCTGCGCCGCCTGTTCGCGCTGCAGATCAAGGACGCGCTGAAGTACCTGGAAAAGAACATCCCCGACCTGCAAAAAATGGCCGTGACCTTCATGCAGGTGGGCAAGAGCGAGGGCAAGGACAGTGCCACCTCAGGCGGCACCATCGAAGAGCTGCGTGAGCAGATCGTCGCCCTGGCGCTGGACCGGGCCTTTCTGATCGAGCCGCTGCCCACCGACGAGTTCGCCTTCAAGAAGCGGGTGGAGGAGGGCCGTGGCCGCCTGACGCTGATCTCCAGCGAAGTGGCGCGCATGGCCGGTGTGATCCTGCTGGAATACGCCACCGCCGCACGCAAGATCAAGGACAGCAAGAACACGGGCGAGGCGGCGGTGGACGCCGCGCAGCAGTTGCAGCGCCTGATGCCCAAGCGCTTTCTGCACGCCGCCCCCTGGGACCGGCTGCAGCATCTGGCGCGCTACCTCAAGGCCATCACCCTGCGCCTGGACAAGTACCGCGCCGATCCGGCCCGTGACGCCACCCGCCTGGCCGAACTGCGCCCGCTGGAGCAGCGCTACTGGCGCCTGGTGGCCGAGCGCAAGGGTGTGGTGGATGAACGCATGCTGGAATTCCGCTGGCTGCTGGAAGAGCTGCGCGTCAGTTTCTTCGCGCAGGAGTTGCGCACACCGCAACCGGTCAGCGTGAAGCGGCTGGACAAGGCCTGGGCGCAGTTGAGTTAAGGTGTTGTCTTTTTCTGGAGGAAGTGCCTATGCGTTGGGTAGCAATATTTGATGACACGCAAGACATGATGGAAGTTCGCCGCGAGCGTGAAGCCCTGCATCTGGCGTACCTGAGGGAGCATGCTGACGAAATTATGCTGGGCGGCGGCTGTCGAGAGGAGCCGGGTGGAACTTTTGTAGGCGGACTCTGGGTGCTTGAGGTTCATTCGCGGGAGCGCGCAGTCGAGCTGATTGAAAACGACCCGTACTACGTTCCCACGTTTCGCAGATACAAGCTAAGGACTTGGGGCAAGGCCTTTCCGGAAGTGGTTGTCACTCTGTAAATGCCTGAAGCCAGCTACAGCTTCTGCAACCGCTCCAGCGCTGCCAGCAGCGTCGCATCCTGCTTGGCGAAGCAAAAGCGCACCACGCGCTGGTCGAAGCCGTTGCCGTAGAACGCGGACAGCGGAATGGCGGCCACGCCGATCTCTTTGGTAAGCCATTGGCAGAAGTCGGCCTCGCCCAGGTCGCTCACCGCCGAGATGTCCACGCATTGGAAGTAGCTGCCTTCGGTGTGCAGGATCTTGAAACGGGTTTTGGCCAGGCCTTCGCGGAACAGATCGCGTTTGCTTTGGTAGAAAGCGGGAAGGTCCAGATACGGCGCCGGGTCCGCCATGTAGGCGGCCAGCGCGTATTGCACCGGGGTGTTGACGGTGAACACATTGAACTGATGCACCTTGCGGAACTCGGCGCTAAGAGACGCAGGCGCCGCCACATAGCCCACTTTCCAGCCGGTCACATGGTAGGTCTTGCCAAAGCTGCTGACGATAAAGGCGCGGGCCGCCAGGCCGGGGAATCGCGCCGCGCTCTGGTGCTGTTGGCCGTCGAACACCATGTGTTCATAGACCTCGTCGGAGATCAGCAGCACGTTGGTGGGGGCCAGCAAATCCTGCAAGGACAGCATGTCGGCCTCGGACCAGATGGTGGCGCTGGGGTTGTGCGGGCTGTTGACGATGATGGCGCGGGTGCGCGGTGTCATGGCCGCAGCAATCTTGTCGAAATCGGGCCGGAAGGTGCCGGGTGTCAGCGGCACGCGCACTGCCACGCCGTCGGCGAGCTCGATATTGGGCACGTAGCTGTCGTAGCAGGGCTCCAGCACGATCACTTCATCACCCGGGTGCACGATGGCCAGGATGATGGTCAGAATGGCCTGGGTGGCGCCGGCGGTGATGGTGATTTCGCTGTCGGCGCTGTAGCGGTGCTGGTGCAAGGCTTCAATCTTGGCGGCTATGGCCTGGCGCAGCACCGGTACGCCGACCATGGGCGGGTACTGGTTGTGGCCCGTCTGCATGGCTGCTGTTACGGCGTCTACCAGGGCAGGGTCGCAGGCAAAGTCCGGAAAACCCTGGCCCAGGTTCACGGCCTTGTGTTCGGTGGCCAGGGCCGACATCACGGTGAAGATGGTGGTGCCGACCTTGGGCAGGCGGCTGGTGAGTGGGGGCGTAAATACCGGTGTACCGGAGGCTTCAGAGTTCATGGGTTTTAAAGCTCGTAATCGTTGACGTGGCCGGTCATGGCCTTGATGATCAGGTCGCGGCTCAGGCGGTTGCTCAGCAGCTCGGCAAAGGTATAGACAAAGTTGCGCAGGTAGGCGCTGCGCTTGAAGGCCACGCGGGTGGTGTTGCGCCCGAACAGCTGGCCTGCGGGGCGGGTTACCAGCCCGCCCTTGCCGGCGTTGTTGGCGCAATCTTCCACGATGTCTTGCACCGCCATCTCGGCGGCAATGCCCACGCCCAGCCCCAGGCGCACATAGGTCTTGATCACATCCGAATCAATCGCCTCCAAGGCGATGCGCGGCTCCAGATGGGCGTGCGCAAAGGCCAGGTCGATTTTGGTACGCCCGGTAAACGAGGGGTGGTAGGTAATGAGCGGCTCCCGTGCCACGTCTGCCAGCGTGATGTTTTCCTTTTTCGCCAGCGGATGGTCTGCTGGGAGCACCAGCATGTGCTGCCATTCGTAGCAGGGCAGTGTGACCAGTTCGGCGTAGTCGGCCAGCGACTCGGTGGCGATGCCGATCTCGGCCACATCGTCGATCAGCATGCGCGCGACCTGGGCCGGTGCGCCCTGGTGCATGCTAATGTTGACCTTGGGATAGGCCGTGCGCAGTGCTGCCACGCGCTCGGGCAGCACGTATCTGGCCTGCGTGTGGGTGGTGGCAATGGAGAGCGTGCCGCTGTCTTGGTTGCTGTATTGCTCGCCAATGCGCTTGAGGTTGCCCAGCTCGCCCATGATCACTTCGATGCTCTTGAGCACATGCTGGCCTGGTTCGGTGATGCGCTTGAGACGCTTGCCGTGGCGGGCAAAAATTTCAATGCCCAGCTCTTCTTCGAGCTCGATGATGGCCTTGGAGACACCCGGCTGCGAGGTGTGCAGGGCCTTGGCGGCCTCTGTCAGGTTGAGGTTGCGGCGCACGGCCTCTTGCACAAAGCGAAATTGGTGAAGGTTCATATCGGGTCGCTTCTGGAGCGCTCATGCCTGGTAGGAATGTTGTCTGGATTCATTATCCATACGAATGAAGGCTGGGCCGCTATGTTGCCATTTATGTCGTAAGACCGTCATACTGGCGACTTTATCCACCAATAAAAGTTTCGAAAACAGATTTTTGTAAAAAAAAGGAACCCTAACATGCGTAAAAAAGTCAACAAACTGCTTGTCCAATGGTTCTGCGCCGGCTTGCTGCTGGCCTGCCTGGCTAGCCACGCAAGCTTTGCTGCCGACTTGGAAGCAGCTGCCACTGGCAAGGCCTTGCCCCCGATTGCTGTGGTGCTGTCGCAATTCAAGCTCAGCCAGGACGCCAGCGGCGCGCCTAAGCTGGTGGCTGCCAATGCGGTGGTGCCGGGTGATGTGATGGAGTACCACGCCACCTACAGCAACCAGAGCAAGGCCGCCGTCTCGGTGATCGCCACGCTGCCGGTACCCGAGGCGTTGGAGTACATCGCGTACAGCGCCACCGCCCAATCTGCCAACAACAGCCCCATTGCACACACCGTGGCGCTGAAAGACTCCCGCTTCGCGCCGGAACCCCTGATGCGCAATCTCGCCTTGCCCGATGGCGGCAGTATCAGCCACGCAGTGCCCACTTCCGAATACCGCTTTGTGCGCTGGAATCTGGAGAATATGGAGCCCGGTACATCGGTGGAGGTCAGCTTGCGCGCCAAGGTGACGCAGACCCAGGACCTGTCCGCAGACCCTGCCAAGTAAGACGCCGGCGCGCAGGCCTATTCGGCCGCGATCTGCGCCAGCAGTTGAATCAGCCGCGGGTCTTCGCCCACGGCGGGTTGCAGCGCAAACAGCACCTGTGGGTGCTGTTTGCGCAATTGCTCCAGCAGCAGCGGCAGGTCTTCGCGGGCATGGCGTCCAACGCCCAAAAACAGAGGCAGTACCGAGATGCTGCGCACCCCTGCCTCCATGATTTCCAGACAGGCAGTTGCCAGGTCGGGTTGGCTCAGTTCCAGGTAGGCGCAGCGCACCACCAGGTCGGGTGCACCCAGGCTGAGTTGGGCGGCCACGGCCTCCATGGGCTTGTGCCAAAGCGGGTCGCGCGAGCCATGGGCAAACAAGACCACCGCGCGTTTTTCTATCGTTGTCATCGTCGCAACACCAGCCAAGTAAATGCTGTCAAAGACAACAGGGAATAAATCAGGCCGGGCAGGGCCGCAGTAAACCAGGGTTGCCAGCCCTGCAGCGTGCCCAGGTCACTGAGCACGTTGTTCAACAGCACAAAGCTGATGCCGGCCATGACGCCGCCAAACACATAGGTGGCAATGCCGCCGGAGCGGAAGTGGAAATAGGCAAAGGGCAGGGCCAGCACCACCATCACCAGGCAGCTCAAGGGGTAGAACACTTTTTTCCAGAACTGGATTTCGTATTTCTGGGCCGACTGGTTGTTGCTGCTCAGGTGCTGCATGTACTGAAACAAGTCGATGGTGCCCATGCGCTCGGGCTTGAGCACGGCGGCGGCCACCATTTCGGCGGTGACGCTGGTGGGCCAGCGAAAGCTGTCGGTCAGCAGTCGCTCGACCCGACCGGCCTTGGCATCGGTGAATTCGGTGCGGTCCACGCCCGAGAGCAGCCAGTCCTCATGCTGGCCAAAAGTGGCGCTCTGTCCCTGGGTCATGGAAACCATATGGCCCTGGTTGTCGAATTCGAAAATGCGCACTTCCTTCATGCTGGCGTCGCTTGCCAGGGCGCCCACGTTGACGGCGTAACTGCCATAGGCCTGCTTCTCTTTGAGCCAGGCGCCGGTCTTGCCCACGCTGACCTGGCCCTGAAAGCGTGCCTTAAGCAATTGCGCCGTGCGGTCGGCCAGGGGGGCCAGGTAGTCGCCCACCGCAAAGGTGAAAAACACAAACACCAGGCCCAGGCTGAGCAGGGTGCGCAGGGCCCGCCAAGGGCCTAGGCCACTGGTGCGCAAAATGGTGAACTCCGAGCTTTGGGCCAGACGCGCCATCACAAAGATGGTGCCAATCAGAACGGTGATGGGCATCAGCTCGTACACATGGCTGGGAACCATCAGGCCGATATAGAGCAGCGCCTGAGGAATGCGGTAGCCAATGGCGCCAATGTGGTTGACCGATTGCAGCTCCTCGACAAAGTCAAAAAAGAAAAACAGGGCGACAAAACCCAGCGTGACGAGAGCAACCGCGTTCACCACTTCGCGGTACAGCAGGCGGCGTACGGTCTTCATGTTGCGCGACTCCCGCTTACTGAGCGGCGGGAAGGTCTGCGCCAGGTCCAGTTGTTGTTGCGCTTGGTCAGCCACAGCGCGCCCAGTGCCAGTGCGCCGCCATGCAGCACCAGCAAGAAGGGGGCAAGCTGCACCTGACCAGACTCGATCCAGCTCTTGCCCAGCACCAAAAAGTTGAAATACACCACAAAGATCAGAAAGGCAAAGCCCAGGTTGGCGGAGCGGCCCACGCGCGGGTTGGTGCCGGCTGCGGCAAGGCCAATCACAATGAAATTAAAGGCCGCCAGCACCAGGCCCAGGCGCCAGGACAGCTCGGCTTGGTTTTTGCGGTTTGGCGTTAGCAGCAGTTCCTGTGTGGCGAGCGAACTCGACGGGAGATAGCTGCGCGCCGACACATCGTCGCTGCCCACGCGCGCCGCATACTGCTCGAACTGGCTGACCGTGAGCTCGGGCTTGCCGCTTTTGCGCTCCAGACGCTGGCCGTTTTGCAGCACCAAAAATTTGTCGTTGCCGATGATTTCAATATGGCCGCTGCGTGCCGAGGTCACGGTTTGCTTGCCCTGCTCGTTGGTGGCGATAAAAACGTTGTTGCCGGTCTGTTTGTTTTCGGAGTTCTTTTCGATGAAGAAAACCCGGTCGCCGTTGGCCGATTCCTGGAACTGCCCCGGTTCGATGCGGGCGATGTCGCCGCGCTTCTCGTAGCGGTCGCGCAGATCTTCGATGCGGCCAAAGGCCCAGGGCAGCACAAAAAAGGCCAGCACCGCAATCACCACCAGAATCGGCCAGGAGAAGCGAAACAGGGGCGCGAGCAAGGCACTTAAGCCGCGCCCGCTGCCAAACCAGATCACCATTTCGCTGTCCTTGTACATGCGGGTGAGCACGCTCAGGATGGCAATAAACAGGCTCATGGACAAAATGGTGGGCATGTCAGACAGCACGGTATAGCCCATGATGATCATCACATCGGTGGGGTTGAAGGTGCCGCGCGAGGCCTCTCCCACTGTGCGAATCAGCGTCATGGTCATCACCACGGTGGCGAGCACCACCAGGGTGGCTCCGAAACTGCGCGCTAACTCTTTGCGGATGGAGGAATGGAATAACATGGCATACAGATAAGGAAGTGGATTATGAACTTTGAATTGAAGTCCCTGAGTCTGGTCGAAGCCGCCAGCGAAAAATGCGATGCCCTGCTGGTGCTGGTGTCCGATGCCTACAAACCCGCCAAGGATGGTTTCTCCGCCCTGGTGGGGCGTGCCATCAAGGACGGCGACGCCCTGACCAAGGCCGGAAAAATATTGGCGCTCTACATGCCGGTGCAGTCCCAGGCCACGCGCGTGGTGATTGCAGGCGTGGGCGATGGCAGTGCCAAGCAGGTGCGCAGCGGCGTGACGGCTGCGTTGGCTGGCGTCAAGTCCGACAAGCTCAAGAAGCTTGTGGTAGCCTTTGCCAGTCCGGCGCAGGAGGCTACCGTGCGCGCCGCCGTGGCAGCCGTGGCCGATGCCAGCTACAGCTTCATCAGCACCAAGTCCAAGCCGGAGCCGCGCACCCTGCACCATGTGCTGCTGGCGGCCAGCAATGCGGCCGAACTGCAGACACCGTTTGATCGCGCCGTGGCCGTGGTGGCTGGTGTAGAGCTGGCCAAGGAATGGGCCAACCGTCCGGCCAACCACGCCACACCGACACTCTTGGCCAAGGCGGCCGAGGCGCTGGTCACCAAGCACAGCAAGATCAGCTGCGAGGTGCTGGGCCCCAAGGAAGTGGCCAAGCTGGGCATGGGCGCCTTCATGGCGGTGGCCCAGGGTTCTGACGAGCCACTGCGCTTTATCGTCCTCAAATACAACGGCGCTGCCAAATCGGTGGCGCCCACGGTGCTGGTGGGCAAGGGCATTACCTTTGACAGCGGCGGCATCTCCATCAAGCCGGCCGCCGAGATGGACGAGATGAAGTTCGACATGTGCGGTGCGGCCAGCGTGCTGGGTGTGTTTCGCACCTTGGCAGAGCTCAGGCCAGACATCAACGTGGTGGGACTGATTCCGGCCTGCGAAAACCTGCTCAACGGGCGCGCCGTCAAGCCCGGCGATGTGGTCACCAGCATGAGCGGCCAGACCATAGAGATCCTCAACACCGATGCCGAAGGCCGCCTGGTGCTGTGCGACGCACTGACCTATGCCGAGCGCTTCAAGCCGCACGCCGTGGTGGACATTGCCACCCTGACCGGCGCCTGCGTGGTCGCGCTGGGCAATGTGCGCAGCGCTCTGTTCTCGCCCGACGCGGCCCTGGCAAAGGCCCTGAGCGCGGCGGGCGATGCGGCGCAAGACCTGTGCTGGCAAATGCCGCTGGACGAAGAGTATGGCGAAGGCCTGAAGACGCAGTTTGCCGACGTGGCCAACGTCGCGGGGCGCGCCGGTGGTGCGGTGTCTGCCGCCAAGTACCTGCAACGCTTCACCGATAAAAAGGTCCCGTGGGCCCACCTGGACATCGCGGGCACGGCCTGGAAGAGCGGCGCAGCCAAGGGTGCCACCGGCAGGCCCGTGGGCCTGTTGGTGGAATACCTGCTGGCCCAAGCGGCACAAGCGAACTAGCACGACCGGTGACCGAAGTCGCTTTTCACTTTGGCGCGCCAGACCGGCTCGCCTACACCTGCAGGTTGCTGCGCAAGGCCACAGTCACGGGTGTGCGCCTGCAGGTGCGCAGCAGCCCAGATCTGTGTGGCGAGCTCGACATCGCGCTGTGGAACCTGGGCCCCACCGAATTCATCAGCCACTGCAACGCCATGGCAACGCAAGCCCTGCGTTCGCGCTCTGCGGTCTTGCTGGTGGACGAGGCGGCAGAACTGGATGCCGACTTTTCCATACTGGTGAACTTAGCCGACGATGTGCCGGACGGCTTTGAGCGGTTTGAGCGCGTCATCGAAATCGTCGGCACCGACGAGCAGGAGCGCAGCCTGGCGCGGCAACGCTGGAAGCATTACACCGCCCGCGGCTACACCATCACCCGACACGATCTGAAGCTGCGGGGCGCAGAGTCGCCATGAACAGCCGCCTGCCGCCACGCTACTTGCCCACGCTGACCGAGGTGGTCTATCCCAAGGGGCAAGACGCTAACGCAGAGGGTCACAAGCGGGAGCCGACTTTTGATCGGGAGCCTGCGCTCACGCCGGCACCTGCAGCGAAACCCTTGGCAGTCGAACCTGACTCGGGTTCGCCGCCGGTGGCTTTGGCGCCCGACCTGCAGGCGCTGGTCCAGCAGATCACCAAGCGGATGCAGCCGCAACTAGAGGGCGAACTGCGCAGCATTGCCATGCAGTTTTTTGAAGCCCAGTTCAAGGCCTGCCTGCCTTCCTTGCAACTGCACATGGAAGCAGCCGTGCGCGAAGCACTGGATCAAGCGCTGGCGCAAACGCAAAATCGCAAAGATTGATGCAAGAGAATATGGATCTGGGTCAAAACAGCCCCAGCTTGCTGCTAGAATACGAGGCTCTGGAGCGGTGGATGAGTGGTTTAAGTCACACGCCTGGAAAGCGTGCGTGGGGTTAAACCCACCGCGGGTTCGAATCCCGCCTGCTCCGCCAGTAAGTAAGTAAAAATGCCCCTTCGGGGGCATTTTTCGTTGTGCGACCATGAAGGTCCCCGCCGATTTATTAACGAGCTGCTTGCGACTATTTTGGGGCGATCAAGGGTGGGTGGCCTGAGCAATCCACATTTGTTCTAGGTAAGCCGGTAATTCAGCCGCCGGTTGGAAGGCGACATCTATTGTGACGCGTGGGATATGCGCAATAAATGTTGAAGCATGGAGTCTCAATATTTGCCGTATCAATCTGTAGATATATACAAGTCGTCAACTTCAGAAAAAAGGTGTTCCATGGCCATCGACGTAACCGTCCTAGCTGCAGAGGCTGCAAAAATCGGACTTAACCCTGCTGGCTATTTGCTCAGGCAAATTGTTGAAGCCACTTTAAAAAAAGTTGCACAAGCAAATGATGCATCTCCCAAGGATCTGTTGACTCTGCGCGATGACGCTGAAAGGCAGGAGTTGCAAATGCGAATGGCGGAAGCGCATGCCCGTGTGGCGCAAGAGGTTGCAATTGCAAGGCGTATCGAAACCGCAGAAGAAGTCGATATAGAAGAATCTTATGACTACAGTGGCGAAGGCCATGTGGGTGCCAATGCTGATGGCGCCGGTATGTCGTTGGGAACAGGTGGCTCCGGGCGTCGCGTAAGCCAACGCGTGTTTAAATTTCGCGGAAATACAAGTGTGACATTGCCAGTAGTGCCATAGATGGAATTCAACTGGATTAAAAAAGGGTTTAAATCATGCCGCTTTGGGTAGCCTGATTTCTACTTCCAAACCACCTTCCGGGTGGTTGCGCAAGAAAATTAGACCGCCGTGGGAACGAATAATGTTTCTGGATATTCCGAGCCCCAAACCTGTGCCATTTTCATTGACTTCTCTACCGTTATTTAGCCGAACATGGGGATCAAAAACCCTATCAAAATCTGCTTCAGGGATGCCTCGTCCAAAGTCACGAACCAGCAGGTGGACAAAGCCTGCTTTCAAAAAGGACATGATGAGTACACGCCCACCGTACAAAATGCCGTTGTCAATAATGTTGCCAACGGCGCGCTCGATGGCGCGGGGTCGCGCCCAAATGGAGGCAACTTCCAGTTCCGTTTCCACTTGAGCGCGAAGGTAGATGGGCCGCTTTGCCAAGCGCTCCACCATTTTGTCAAGCCGCACCACAGCGGCATTTTCGTGCGGCTCACCATTGCGCAAACTGTCCAAGGCCGAGCCCACCATGTTTTGCAGCTCGTCCAAGTCCTCAGCAAATGATTGCTGTTGCTGCGAATCCTCGAGCATCTCTGTGCGCAGCATCAAGCGCGTGATGGGTGTTTTGAGCCCATGTGATATTTCCATAAATAATTGAGTTCTATCGAACATGCCTTGCACCTTCGCATCCATTTGCTGTAGTTGCAGTGCGCGGTAATTTTGCTGCTGTGCATCGACTTTAATAACCAGCAACAAAATATACAGCATGCCCATAAATATGGGAATCTTGACTGTGTATGAAAAAATCACGGATAGGAGAACTGGGATGGTAATTTGATCGGGCCAGAAGATATGCATCAATAACGCAACTACATAACCAATCCCACTTTTGGCGACTGTCAGTAATAATATATCTTGCCACCGTATAATCAGCAAGTTGCGACGCAAGGCCCACCGATGCACCAAGACCCCAGCTGCCACATAACAGATTCCTTCAAAAGCGCTAATCAGCGCCAAATTGGCACCGCCAAATTGAACGCGCGCCAAGAAGGTCAGCGCAAAGGCAATCAGCCCACCCGGCCAGCCACCCAAAACGCCCACGATAAATAGCAACTCGACGCGGATGTAGGGCTTAACCGGAACCATGATGAACTGAGCGACCAAGGCAGTCATAAAGTACCCGCTTATCCCCATGACGATGCCGTACCAAATTTTATTCAGAGGCTTGTAGGGGTTGAAGCCGCGCATGCTCATCAGCGTCAATGCAAAAACACCCATCAGTGCAATCATTTGCAGAATGAGCAAGGGGAATTGTGCAAGCTGACCTTGAAATGCGCCAACCATGTACGAGAGCCAATCGTCTGTTTTATGCATGGGCAACTAGGGCTTGCCGGCGAGCACCGAAATGGCTGGACATTGAACGGCTAGGATGTGGGGGGACACTGAACAAACCAAACATAAAACTCCATAAACTGTGTCGAAACGCAAGACCCGGCGAGCCAGCCAATAATCGAACGGAATTGAGGGGCCAGAGAGACACCTTGGAGGGGTATAGGTGGTCGATTGATTTGGGCCGGCAAGGATTGCATTCGGGCGGACAATCGCGCCCAAGAAAATAGCCCGTCAACAACGAGGCCAAAGCCCAAGGACCGCGACGTCCAACCAATGGATGAAACCTGGCAAAGCGCACAGAGCGAGTGGGTGGCGCGCTCGTTGCCCATGGCAGCGTGGCCACAGGTTATGACGCAGATTCATGCAGCGCGTCAGGCGAGAGGGGCGGCGGCAACTTTTAAATCGGTATACCTTGCGCCGCGAGGCCTTGCACTTCGGATTTGGTGCCGCCCTGCCAATAGAATGAACCCCCAGCGGCACATAAGCCTTGAGGGAGCGTAAATGCGTGTTTTTGTCTTGCCATTGGGCGGGTTTTGCGGAATTTCAACGGCGCGTGACGCCGTCCTCGCATGGGCGCGGCTTATTGGCTCGCCTGCACAATGAGTGGACTTTCCGACCTATTGGTCAATTTGCTGGACTACGTGGTAGAGCAGTCCAAAGATATCGATCCCAATGGCTTCAAGCTCACGGGTACCCATGAATTTGTACGCTATCAGACCAGCCTGCAGGGCCTGCCGGGCGTGGACTTCGACAAGAAGGTCGAAGGTGACCACATCTGGATGCGCGTTGAGCGATTGACCGAAATTGCGCCGCCGCCTCTCCAACCCCAAGAACTGCAGCGCTTCTTTACGATATCAAACAGTCCCAGCGGGCCCGAGCCGTCCATCAATGAGGCGGCACTGAGCCACAGCATCGCCACAGACTGCGCAAAGCGCACCGAGTCTGAAGCGCAGTGCCTGGCCAATGCCCGGCGCACAGGGGTCAGAGAAACGTTTGCGCAGTACAAGCCAAGCTGGCTTGCGTGGGCGCAAGGGGAGCGGCCCAGGCGAGTCGCCATAGGGCTGTATGGTGAGTTGTTTTCCCTGAAGCACCAAATGGAAGCCCAAGAGACCGCCAAGCCCCATGAACTGGTCTGGGGCATGGGGATTACCTCCTGGAAGATTGCGAGTGAAGGGCGCAGCGTCGATTTTCAATACCCGTTGATTACGCAGGCCATGGAGCTCTCCATCGAAGACCAGACCATGGCCATGGTCTTGAGCCCAAGGGCGGTCAACCCCCGGTTTGAGTTTGATGCGTTTTCTGCTTGCAATGTACCTGGCACCCCGGAGGTCGAAAGGGCATGCAAGGATGCGCTGGCAAAAAATCCGGATGCGCAAATTACGCCTTTTGACAGGGCCAGCGTTGAGCCGCTGCTGCGATTGGTTGCCGGCAGCCTGCACGAGCGCGGGAAATTTTTGTCTGGCCAGGACCAGCCATTGGCCGCCACCGAAGACCTGGTCGTCACCGATGCCTGGGTGATTGTGTCGCGTCCACGTCCCAACAATTACCTCCTGGAAGACATTGAGCGTTTGAAGGGACGCATCAAGGGTGGGGCCCTTATTCCGGCGGGATGCCTGGCGTTGGTGACGCCGCCGCTGGACCATGCCGTCGACTTTCAACCCATCGCGTTCAGGGGCTTGTCGGGCATGCGCGCTGGCATCGCAGGCTCAGCGCCGCAAGAACTGTATTTCCCCCTGCCGTACAACCACGAGCAGGTCACCATCGTCGAGCAGTTGGAGCGCTCGGACGGAATGACGGTCCAAGGCCCACCGGGCACCGGCAAGACCCACACCATTGCCAACATTGTTTGCCATTACCTGGCAACTGGACGAAAGGTGCTGGTCACCTCCAAGGGCGAGCAGGCCCTGGAGGTTTTGCAATCCAAGATTCCCCCCGAAGTGCGCCCACTGACGGTTGCGCTTATTTCGGGCGACAGGGAAGGGATGCGGCAGTTTCAGCAGGCGATTGAAACCATCATCCACAACGTCTCGCAGCTCAACCCAGAGGTTTCGCGCACGGAAATTGCGCGCCTTTTGAGCGCGATAGACCGGGCCCATGCAGAACTCGCCACGCTTGACAAGCGGGTGGACGACATCGCGATGTCGCAGTTGTCAGACCTTGAAGTGGACGGCGTGACCATGCGTGCGCAGAAAATGGCGGAGCTGGTGGTGCAAGGCAAGGCCCGTCATGCCTGGTTTGACGATGTCCTGTCACTGGACGCGCAGCATGCGCCGCCGGTTGCGGCCTCAGAAGTCGCACAGGCCAGAGAGGCGCGACGCCGCATAGGGGCGGACTTGGCGTACGTGAATGCCAAGATTCCCGCCAGTGCCACTTTGTTGCCCGCTGCCGAAATGGAAATCCTGCACAACGTGCTGGTCAGCATTCGGGAAATGGAAGAAACCGAGGCAAGAGGCGGATTGCTTTCATTGCGGGCAAGCACCCCTGAAGTGCTGGCCGAGGTCCGCAAGTTGTTAACGGCTGTCGAAGAAGCGGCCGCACTGGCCCGTGAGTTGGAGCAAACCGGCGCACTGTGGACCTTTGACTTGCGCAGGAAGTGCCGACAAAGTGACTTCGACAGTGAGCGCAAGGCCCTGGAAGCGCTGTTCGATGAAATGCAGGCCTTGATAGAGGCCCGCGCAAACTTCCTTATTCGGCCGGTCGAAGTGACGCCGGACGCCATTGGCCTGACCAAGTTCCGCGAGGCGCTGCATCGCGCAAGTGAGACCGGTAAGCCCTTTGGCCTGATGTCATTCGGGGCGAGCAACATCAAGGCCCTTGTTCAAGAGGTCCGAGTCGCTGGACTGGCGCCGGCAAGCACTGGGGATTGGCAGCATGTGCTGGATTACGCCAAGCTGCATGACCGGGTGCTGTCCTTCAGTGCCAGGTGGAACCAGTTTGCCGACCTGTTGTCTATTCCCAGGGTGAGCGGTGGCGTGCAAGCCCTGCGCGGGATTGAGCTCACCACGGTGGCTGCGCGCAAGGCGCATTGCCTGGCCACCCACCATGACGTGCATCTGCCCTTGTTGGCCGAGCGTGTATTTGCCAAGGCGCCGAGCGCGCAGCTGCAAGGGACCTCGGCCGAGATCCTCTCGGTAAGAGAGCACTTGCGGGCGCATTTGACGCGTGCGGAACTTGCCAAAGCGGCAACCCAGCTTGCCACCTTGCAGGAAAAATTGGCGGGCACAGGGGGGCAGGTCAGCGATGCACTTCGCAGCTTCGCCCACGAGACGCTGGGCAACAGCGATTGGCCGGTGCAGAGGGTGGTGGCAAGGTATGCAGAATTGCTCAGCGAGGTGCGCCGCATTGAGGCCCTGTTGCCCGACATGCAGACCATCCTCCATTTGTCAAAAGCCTTCCGCCTTGCCGGTGCGGAAAAATTCGCGGTGCGCGTCACGCAATGCCCCGTTGGCGCTTCGGGCGAAGACAGCGTTTTGCCCCTTTCTTGGCGCGACGCCTGGAACTGGGCAAGGGTTCAATCGCACTTGGACAAGATCGAGGCGCGTGAGGAATTGCTGACGCTGGCCAGCCGCCGCCGTGAGCTGGAGGCCGGCCTGGCCAAGCTTTACGAAAACATGGTGTCCAAGTCGGCCTGGTTGATGACCAAGACGAGCGCATCGCCCAAGGTGCTCTCGGCGCTGGAGACCTACAAGACCGCGATTCGCCGCATTGGGCAGGGCACCGGATCGAATGCCACCCGCCATAGACGTGACGCCCAGCGCGCCATGGAGGATGCCCAAGGGGCAGTTCCTTGCTGGATCATGAGCCACAACAAGGTGTCTGAAACCCTGCCCGCGCTCTTGGGCAGCTTCGATTTGGTGGTGGTGGATGAAGCCAGCCAGTCCGACCTGTGGGCCCTGCCGGCGGTGTTGCGCGGCAAGAAGATATTGGTGGTGGGCGATGACAAGCAGGTCTCTCCCGACGGCAGCTTTATCGCTGCAACCCACATTCAGTCCCTCAAAGACCGGTACCTGGCCCATCAGCCCTATTCGGCGGTCCTCACGCCTGAGAAGTCGCTCTACGACATTGCGTCCACCGTATTTGCCGCCCAAAAGGTCATGCTCAGGGAGCACTTTCGCTGCGTGCCGGCCATCATCGCTTACAGCAACCAGTTCTACGACGGGTTCATGCAGCCGCTGCGCATCCCCAAGGAGTCTGAGCGCATAGACCCGCCGCTGGTGGATATCTATGTCCCGTCGGGCAACCGCAACAACAAGGACATCAATCGCCCTGAAGCGCAGGCCATCGCCGACGAAATCACTGCCATTCTCCACAATAAGAAATTGGCCAACAGAACCCTGGGCGTTGTGTCGCTCTTGGGCCCCGACCAGGCCAAATATATTGACACTCTGGTGCGCTCGCGCTGCGATGCGGCGGAGCTGATGCGGCGCAAATTCGAATGTGGCGATGCCCGCGTGTTTCAGGGCAGCGAACGCGACATCATGTTTTTGTCGATGGTGGTGGACCCCAATAATTGCAGGGCAGCCTCTGGCAATACCGCCGAACAGCGTTTCAATGTGGCGGGCAGCCGGGCGCGTGACCGCATGTACCTGGTGCGCTCGGTGAAGCTGAGCGACCTGTCCCACTTGGACTTGCGCGCCGGCCTGTTGGGGCACTTCAGCAAACCGTCCGAGGGCACATTGGAAGACAACAAAAACCTGATCGACCTGTGCGAGTCCGGGTTTGAGAAGCAGGTCTACAGCGCGTTGGTGGACCAGGGTTACCGCGTCATCCCGCAGGTGAAGGCCGGAGCCTTTCGCATCGACATGGTGGTCGAAGGCGAGCGCGACGCCAGGCTGGCCATTGAATGCGACGGCGACGCGTTCCACGGCCCGGACCGCTGGGCCGCCGACATGGGCCGTCAACGCGTGCTGGAACGCGCTGGCTGGACCTTTTGGCGCTGCTTCGCGTCCACCTGGTCTTTGCGCCGGGAGGAAGTGATGCAAGAGCTGTTGCAGCGGCTGGGTGCCATGGGCATTGAGCCACTCGGCACGCTGGAGAAGACCCCCTCCCCGGTGGAGTACCGCGAATGGTCACCGCCGCCCAAGGCGCAAGGGCCAGACCACGCCAGAGACCTATTGGAGCAGGCGGTTTTGACGGCCATGTAAGGGCTGGGTCCAACGCATTGGCACCAACACAACATCGGGCCCAAAAAAAACCCAGCCGCGGCTGGGTTTAATCGATCGCTTGTAGCGCTTGTTACTTGCTGGTCTGCAGCATCTTCATGGCCGTGGCGATGAGGGTGGAGACCTCGCTCATGTTGCCGGGGATGATCAGTGTGGTGGTCGAATCAGACGCCACCTTGCTATAGGCCTCCACGGCTTTTTCGGCCACCTTGAGTTGCACCGCTTGTTCGCCGCCGGGCTGGCGGATGGCTGCGGCAATGCGCTCGATGGCGCCAGCGGTGGCGTCGGCCACGGCGGTGATGGCAGAGGCCTGGCCCTGGGCTTGGTTGATGGCGGCCTGCTTTTCACCCTCGGAGCGGGCGATAAAGGCCTCGCGCTCGCCGGTGGCGATATTGATTTGCTCCTGGCGGCGGCCTTCGGAAGCGGCAATCAAGGCGCGCTTGCCGCGCTCGGCGGTGATCTGTGCCTGCATGGCGTGCAGGATTTCTTTGGGCGGTGTCAGGTCCTTGATCTCGTAACGCAGAACCTTCACGCCCCAGTTCAGCGCGGCCTCGTCGATGGCTGCCACCACCTGGGCGTTGATGATGTCGCGCTCCTCAAAGGTCTTGTCCAACTCCAGTTTGCCGATCACCGAGCGCAGGCTGGTCTGGGCCAGTTGCGAGATGGCGACGATGTAGTTGCTCGATCCGTAGCTGGCACGCATGGCGTCGGTCACCTGGAAGTACAAAATGCCGTCCACTTGCAGCTGCGTGTTGTCGCGCGTGATGCAGACCTGGCTGGCGATGTCCAACGGGATTTCCTTGAGCACATGCTTGTAGGCGACCCGGTCCACAAAGGGCACCAGGATGTTGAGGCCCGGGGTGAGGGTGGTGTGGTATTTGCCCAGACGCTCTATGACCCAGGCGTGCTGCTGGGGCACGACCTTGACGCTGCGGCTGATGAAAATGATGGCGATAACCAGAATGACGATTGCGATTTCCATGGTGATTCCTGTGGGTTTATTAACTAGGCTTTGTCTACGAGCAGGCGGTTGCCTATCAGTTCGGCCACCCGGTGCGCGCCGGGGCTGGGCATGATGCCCTGGCGATGGACGGCGGTCCAGCGCGCGCCACGGTAATGCACATCGGCCGTGCCGTCCGCGTTCCAGGCGTCCACCTGCACGGTCTCTCCTATGTCCAGATTGACATTGGCATTGGCCTGGGCCGGTGGGTCTTGCTTGCGGCGTTGTGTCTGGCGCAGGTGCCAAGCCACCACCGCGCCGCCACCCACCACGGCCGCGACCACGATTTGCTGGGTCGTGCTCCAGCCCAAGTGCGCCGAGAGGGCTGCAGCGGCCAGGCCTATGGCCAGCATCAGCAGGTAGAAGGTTCCGGTCAGCAGTTCCACGACGATTGCGCCGCCTGCGACAAGCCACCAAAGGGTTGATTCAGCCATGTCCAAAGGGTCCTGTTGTGTTGACGACGCCACATTGTGGGCCAAAAGGTTTGCAGTGCAGCAAAGGATTCATCAGAAGTCCTTACACTTCGCGCCTATTTATTGATTTTTGCCCTGCTGCTGGAGCCCCCGCCATGAAGTTTCGTTTTCCCATCATCATCATCGATGAAGATTTTCGCTCAGAAAATACCTCCGGTCTGGGCATCCGGGCCTTGGCACAGGCCATTGAGTCCGAAGGTTTGGAGGTGCTGGGCGTCACCAGCTATGGCGATCTGAGCCAGTTTGCACAACAGCAGTCGCGCGCCAGTGCCTTTATTCTGTCCATCGACGACGAAGAGTTCACGCCCGGCCCGGACCTGGACCCTGCCGTGCTGAACCTGCGCCATTTCATTGAAGAGGTGCGGCGCAAGAACCTGGATGTGCCCATCTATGTGTATGGCGAGACCAAGACCAGTCGCCACATCCCCAACGACATCCTGCGCGAGCTGCACGGCTTCATCCACATGTTTGAGGACACGCCCGAGTTTGTGGCGCGCCACATCATCCGCGAGGCCAAGAGCTATCTGGAAGGCGTGCAGCCACCGTTCTTCAAGGCGCTGCTGGACTATGCCGAAGACGGCTCCTACAGCTGGCATTGCCCTGGCCACTCCGGTGGTGTGGCATTTTTGAAGAGCCCGGTGGGCCAGATGTTCCATCAGTTTTTTGGTGAAAATATGCTGCGCGCCGACGTCTGCAACGCAGTCGAAGAGCTGGGCCAGTTGCTCGACCATGACGGCGCCATTGGTGCCAGCGAGCGCAATGCAGCGCGCATCTTCAACGCCGACCATTGCTTCTTTGTCACCAACGGCACCAGCACCTCCAACAAGATGGTGTGGCACCACACGGTGGCTCCTGGCGATGTGGTGGTGGTGGACCGAAACTGCCACAAGTCGATTCTGCACAGCATCATCATGACCGGCTCGATTCCGGTCTTTTTGAAGCCCACGCGCAACCACTTCGGCATCATTGGCCCCATCCCCAAGGAAGAGTTCCAGATCGCCGCCATCCAGGCCAAGATCCGGGCCAACCCCCTGCTCAAGGGCGTGGATGCCGAGACCGTCAAACCGCGCGTGATGACGATCACCCAGTCCACCTACGACGGCGTGCTCTACAACACCGAGACCATCAAGAAGATGCTCGATGGCTATGTGGAAAACCTGCACTTTGACGAGGCCTGGTTGCCCCACGCGGCCTTCCACCCCTTCTATGGCACCTACCATTCCATGGGCAAAAATCGGGCCCGCCCCAAGACCGCTGTGGTTTACGCGACCCAGTCCATCCACAAGTTGCTGGCCGGTATCAGCCAGGCCAGCCACGTGCTGGTGCAGGACTCGCAGACCGTCAAGCTGGACCGCCCGCTGTTCAACGAGGCGTATCTGATGCACACCTCTACCTCCCCGCAGTACAGCATCATCGCCAGCTGCGATGTGGCTGCGGCCATGATGGAGCCACCCGGCGGCACTGCCTTGGTGGAAGAAAGCATTGCCGAAGCCTTGGACTTTCGCCGCGCCATGCGCAAGATCGATGAGGAATACGGCGACGACTGGTGGTTCAAGGTGTGGGGCCCGGAGAAGTTTGCCGAAGAGGGCATTGGCCGCGCCAGCGACTGGATTCTCAAGGGCGAAAGCAAAGCCGCCAAAACCGTCAAGGCCAACTGGCACGGCTTTGGCAAGATGGCCACTGGCTTCAATATGCTGGACCCGATCAAGGCCACCATCGTCACCCCCGGCATGGACCTCAGCGGCAAGTTTTCCAAGACCGGCATTCCGGCCAGCGTGGTGACCAAATTCCTGGCCGAGCATGGCGTGGTGGTCGAGAAGACCGGCCTCTACAGCTTCTTCATCCTGTTCACCATCGGCATCACCAAGGGCCGCTGGAACAGCATGCTGACCGCGCTGCAGCAGTTCAAAGACGACTACGACAAGAACCAGCCGATGTGGCGCATCCTGCCGGAGTTCTGCCAGAAGCACCCGCGCTACGAGAAGATGGGCCTGGCCGACCTGTGCCAACATTTGCACGCGCTCTACGCCCAGTACGACATTGCGCGCCTGACCACCGATGTCTACCTGAGCGACCTGACACCTGCCATGAAGCCCAGCGACGCCTATGCCCACATCGCACTGCGCAAGACCGAGCGGGTAGAGATCGACCAGCTCGAAGGCCGCATCACCGTGGGTCTGGTCACGCCTTACCCGCCCGGCATTCCGCTCTTGATTCCGGGGGAAGTGTTTAACAAGAAGATCGTGGACTACCTGAAGTTCGCCCGCGAGTTCAACACCCGCTGCCCCGGCTTTGAGACCGATGTGCATGGATTGGTGGAAGAGGTGGACGCGGATGGCAAAACGCATTATTTTGCGGACTGCGTCAGGCAATAGGTTTACGTGGCCAATAAGTAGAGGCACACGTCCTTGCAAACCCCAACCGAATTTGATGCGGTCCTGAGCGGACATGGCGGCCTGGAGTACCTGGGCCTGGCGCCGTTCTTGCGCGCCAGCATTGCCGGCGCCGACCTGCGCCTGGTGAGCCAGCGACTGCTGGAACAACTTGAACAGCACAGCGCCAACGCCAACCTGCTGATGAACCTGTCGATTGCCTTGCAGTGCCTGAACCAAAAGCCGCTGGGTCTGGAGTTTCAGCAAGAAGCCTTGGCCCTGCAACGGACCTACACCGTGGCGGCCCGCCTGCAACCTGCGCGCCTGCGCCTGTTGGTGTTGGTGACACAGGGCAGCATCCAGGCCAACACGCCGCTGGAATGCCTGTTGGAAGTCTCTGATATTGAGCTGGTCTTCCATTACGTGCTGGCGGGCGAGGCGTTGGCGCAACCCTTGCCTGCACATGACCTGCTGTTTGTCGGCATCTCGGACTCGGACGCCAACCGCCCCTTGCTGCAGTCACTGGTCCAGGCGCTGGCAGACTGGCCCTGCACGGTGCTCAATGAGCCCCAATACCTGCCCTTGACCGGACGCGACCAGGCCAGCCATTTGCTGCAGGGCATTGCCCACCTGTTGGCACCCGCCACCCAGCGTGTGTGCCGGGCCGGCCTGCAAGCGCTGGCCGCTGGAGAAGTTGCCGTCGCGCAGCTGCTGGCGGGCTGTGACTTCCCCCTCATCCTGCGTCCTGTGGGCTCCCAGGCCGGTGCCGATTTGCAGAAGATAGACAGCGCCCCAGACGTAGCCGCTTACCTGGCGCTGTTGGACGAAGACGCGTTTTTCGCAGCGCCCTTTATTGACTACAGCGATGCTACGGGGCAGTTCAAAAAAATAAGGATCGCATTGATTGCGGGCCAAGCCTTTGTCTGCCACATGGCCATCTCGTCGAACTGGATGATTCACTACGTCAACGCCGGCATGTACGAGGAGGCCTGGAAGCGCGGCGAAGAGGCCCGCTTCATGAACGACTTTCCACAATTTGTGCGCAAACACCAAGTGGCGCTCGATGCCATCGCCCAGCGCATGCAACTGGACTATCTGGTGATGGACTGCTCCGAAACCCGTGATGGTGAGCTGCTGCTGTTTGAGATCGACCACGGCGGCGTGGTGCATGCCATGGACGTGGAAAGCATCTTTCCCTACAAGAACGGCCATATCCTCAAGGCCAAGCGTGCCCTCTGCGAGATGCTCTACGCCCGCTTGGACCTGCAGCGCAAAAACCGGGTTTAAGCCCTTGCTGGGGTGGTTTCTGTACATTCGCAGTATTCATGCCTCAAGATTGCTTCAGAATCTCCGATAAAGAGACAAGCATGGTTGGATCCCGTTCAGATCGCCCCTGCGATGCCACCCCGACCACGGGTGATTCCTGTTGAGATGACCAGAGCCCGCAATGACCAGCGTTTCATCCGCCAATTCCGCATCCCGCTTGATCAGGTTTGCAGCACCTTTGGTGACGCGCCCAGTCGCTGGCGTGGCGGCGGCCAAATCAGCGCCAGTGCTTGCCAGCAACAGCAATACCACCGCCAAGCCAGGGGAGTCCCCAACTGCTGCTGCAGCTACAGCAGCGGGCGCAGCACATGGGACTACGTCACCTTCCGGTGGGCCGTCCAAAGCCGAGCTGACTCGCCAACTGCACGCCCTGCAGGCCAAAATGGACAAGCTCAATCCGGCGCTGGCCTTTGTACTTGACCAGGGCAGCGGGCGCACCATGATTCAGCTGACCGACCGCGCCACCCAGGAGGTGGTTCAGCAGTTTCCGTCCGAAGCGGCACTACAGATATCCAAGGCATTGGATAGCTATCAAAAGGGTCAGTTGATCCACCTGAAGGGCTAGTTCACAAAAAAAGAGCGCTCCAGGCGCTCTTTTTTTTGGCGTTGCGCTGTATCAGCCCGCCGCCTACGGCGGGCGCGGCGCCGCTGGCGGTTTTATGCGTGCAGCAAATTGAGTTGCTTGGCAATGATGTCATGGTTGAGCCACAGCACCGGGCCTGTGGGCGCTGAGGATTCGCGAAAGATCAACGGGCCGGTGGCCTCAATCACCAGGGTGCTGAGCAGGTCGGTGATCAAGGCCTTGTTGTCCTTGTGCATCTTTTGCACCTCGTCCGAAGTGCCTATGGTCAGGTCGGCCTGCGGTTGGCTGTTGGGCATGGGCCAGGCGACGAAATTGCGAAAGGGCAGCATCACCGGATTGCGCTGGAAGTCCAGCACCTTGGCCAGCACGTCATCGAGCGTGATGCCTTCTGCCAGCAGGGCTTCGCAGGCCAGCCATTGGGCCTGTGCCCAAGTGCTGCCGTTCTCTTTTTTCAGGGCGTTGAGCAGTGGAATCAGCGGCAACTCCACACCGGCAAAGATGTCAGAGGAGTTGGTGCGGATTTCGGGGCAGTTGTAAACCGTGGCCTTGATGCCTTTGTTCCAGGCATCGGCGGCAATGCGCTCCAGGCGCATCTTTGCCAGGCCTTGTGTGTAGTTGGTATAGGTCTGCCAGTGGTAGCTGTCGTCGATGAGGATTTCGGTACCGTGGTAGCCGTAGGCCGAGTAGCGCACCTGCGCGCCGGAGCTTTCAGCACGGGCGCGAATAGTGGCGCTGGCTTCAATCAGGTGGCCAAAGGTGTTGGCCGACACTTCATCGAAGTTCTTCAAAATCAGTTTGCCCAGATCGCTGTCGAGCAGGGTCTGCGAGGACATAAAGCGCTCGCCACGGCCCTTGTAAACGCGGTTGGCAATGGCCAAAAACACCTTGGCCTTGGGGATGCCGCCAGCCATGGTGTGGGCAAAGAACACATTGCGGCCTTGTGGGATCATGCCACCCAGGGTGGCCATCACTTGCGCCAGCGCATCGGTGAATCGCTTGACGCCTACGGCCTGGCATTTCTCGATATGCGCCCAGTCCAGCTTGTCCTCGGTCCAGCTCTTGAGGGTCAGACTGCCCAGCAGCTCGGTGGGGGTAGGCTCGCCCGCCGGTGCATCGGCATCAAAGCCGGCCATCAGGGGCACATTGATGATCTTGCCGCCCAGAGCCTGTTCGGCCGCTGCCAGCTCTTCGTCATTCAAAGGGCGCAGCAGGTTGCTGGCATCGCGTCTGCCTACGGTGATGCCGACAATTTGCATGCCCGCCTGGCGCGCTTCGTTGACCAGGCCATTGGCATAGCCGCGGCCAAAGAGCTCGCCGAACAATACGAACACATCGCCTGGACGAAAAATATTCTCTTGGGGAAGTTGGTGCAAAGGGATAGGTGTATTCATGTTTGTATTATTACTGGCGAAGCCATTCCATCTCAGTCAGAGGCCACTGCGCCCATGGTTTTGCTGTGGCCGCCGTCCACATAGGTGATCTCGGCCGTGATGCCGCTGGCCAGATCGCTGAGCATAAAGGCAGCCACGTTGCCCACCTCTTCAATCGTCACATTGCGCCTTGTGGGTGCGGCCGCTGCCACATGGCCCAGCAGCTTGCCAAAGTCCTTTACGCCGCTGGCTGCCAGCGTTTTGATGGGTCCGGCGCTGATGCCATTGACGCGGATGGCGCGGCCATCGGGCATGCAGCCCACAGCCTCTGCCAAGTAGCGCACCGAGGCTTGCAGCGAGGCCTTGGCAAGGCCCATGGTGTTGTAGTGCGGAATGATGCGCTCGGCTCCCAGGTAGGTCAGCGTCAGCAGGGCCGCCTTGTCGTTCAGGTAGGGCAGGGCGGCCTTGGCCAAAGCCGGGAAGCTGTAGGCGCTGATGTCGTGGGCTGTTCGGTAGGCGTCGCGGCTCAGGCCATCCAGAAAATTGCCGGCAATCGCCTCGCGCGGCGCAAAGCCTATGCTGTGCACCAAGCCGTCAAAGCGGGGCCAGGTGGTGGACAGGTTTTGAAACAGCGCCGCTATCTGTTCATCGCTGCCCACATCGCAATCGAATACGAGGCTGGAGTCGAACTCGGCGGCGAATTCGGTGATGCGCTCCTTGAAGCGTTCGCCCATGTAGCTAAATGCCAGCTCTGCGCCCTGTTGGTGGCAGGCCCTGGCGATGCCGTATGCAATGGAGCGGTTCGATAGCACCCCGGTGATCAACAATTTCTTGCCTGCTAAAAAGCCCATAGGTCCTCGGGAAAAATGCTGTGTCTGGTGCAGAATTGTCGCATGCGTTCCCTCTTGCTCCTTCTGACGATTCTTTGCGCCCTTCCCGCATGGGCCGCACATGGATACGCGCTTTGGGACGACTTCAAATACGCCCGCGGCTTCGACCACTTCGGCTACGTCAACCCCCAGGCACCCAAGGGCGGCGAGTTGCGTCTGGTGAGCAACCAGCGCACGTCCACCTTTGACAAGTACAACCCCTTTACCGTCAAGGGCTCGGCCCCGGCCTACCTGAGTCAACTGATGTTCGATAGCCTGCTGAGTGGCTCGCTGGATGAAACGGCAACCGCCTATGGCCTGCTGGCCGAAGACGTGCAGGTCTCACCGGATCGTTTGAGCGCCACCTTCCACCTGCGCGCCAATGCCCGCTTCCACAACGGCGACCCGGTGTTGGCACAGGATGTGAAGCACAGCTTTGACACACTCAACGGCCCCATGGTGTCGCCCGGCATGCGCAGTGCACTCGAAGACGTGGCAAGTGCCGAAGTGCTGGACCAGTTGACCCTGCGTTACCACTTCAAGAAGCCCAACCGCGAGCTGCCGCTGACCGTGGGCGGCCTGCCGGTGTTTAGCCACCGCTGGGGGGAGGGCAAACCCTTTGACCAGGTGGTGATGGACATTCCCATAGGCAGCGGCCCCTACAAAATCGGCCCGGTAAACTTTGGCCGAGACATCACCTATGTACGCGACCCTGCCTACTGGGCCAAAGACCTCAACGTGCGCCGGGGCACGGCCAATTTCGACCGCATCACGGTCAAGATTTACAAGGACAACACGGCCAAGCTGGAGGCGCTCAAGGCCGGTGAGTTCGACCTGATGCGCTTCTTTTCGGCCGGCGACTGGGCCAGGCGTGTCACCGGGCGCAAGTTCGATAGTGGGGAGTTGGTCAAGGCCGAGTTCTTGCACCGCTTGCCCACCGGCTTTCAAAGCTATGTGCTCAACACGCGCCGCCCCCTGTTGCAGGATGTGCGGGTGCGCCAGGCGCTGGGCCTGGCCATGGACTATGAGTGGATGAACCGCCAGATGTTTTATGGTGCCTATGTGCGCGTGCAGGGCCTGTTTGGCAACACCGACTGCCAGGCCAGCGGCGACCCATCGCCCGAGGAGCTGGCCTTGCTACAAGCTTGGCGCGGCAAGATACCGCACGCGAGCTTTGGCCCCATGGCGCTGGCGCCGCGCACCGACGGTAACAGCAGCCTGCGCGCCAACCTGCGCCAGGCGCAGGCCCTGCTCAAAGAGGCCGGTTGGGAATACCGCGATGGCGCCCTGCGCAACGCCAAGGAGCAGGTGCTAGAGCTGGAGTTTTTGGACAGCAACGAGGGCAGTGCCCGCGTCGTCAGCCCCTGGGCGCGCAATCTGGAAAAGATCGGCGTCAAGCTCAATTTGCGCACCGCCGACTTCTCGCTCTACCAGCAGCGCCTGCAAAAATTTGACTACGACATGGTGTCGCTGGCCTATGGTGGGACCAATAGCCCGGGCCAGGAATTTGCCGACCTGTTTGGAGCCAAGGCAGCCGATCAGGAAGACTCCGGCAACCACAGCGGCATAAAAAATCCAGCGGTGGATGCACTGATCACGCACATGGTCAGCGCCCGCTCCAAGGCCGAACTGCTGCCGGCCTGCCGCGCGTTGGACCGCGTCATCGCGCACAGCTACATCCTGATTCCGCAATGGTCGGCCACCACCCATCGCATGGCCTATAACGCCTGGCGCCTGGCCAAGCCCGAGACCCTACCGCCCTATTCGCCGGGTGAGAGTTGGGCCATGGAAACCTGGTGGGCGCGCTGATGTGGGTCTATGTCCTCAAGCGCCTGGCGCTGATGCTGCCCACCCTGTTGGGGGTGCTGTTCCTCACCTTTGTGGTGGTGCAGTTTGTGCCGGGTGGTCCGGTGGAGCAGTACCTGGCCGAGGCCAAGGCCGGTAAGGGCAACAGTGCCGAAGGCGGTTTGAGCTACCGCGGCGCGCAGGGCGTGGACCCCAGGCGCATTGCGCAGGCAAGGGCCCTGTATGGTTTTGACAAGCCCGCGCCCGAGCGCTTTTGGCGCATGCTGGTGCAGTTTGCCCACTTCGATCTGGGCACCAGCTTTTTCCAGAACCGCGCCGTCTCGCAGCTGATTTGGGAAAAGCTGCCGGTCTCCATGAGCCTGGGTCTGTGGACCTTTTTTCTCAGCTACCTAGTGGCCGTGCCCCTGGGTGTTGCCAAGGCGGTGCGCGCCGGTTCGCGCTTTGACCTGCTCACCACGCTCTTGATTTTGGTGGGCTATGCGATTCCTGGCTTTGTGCTGGGCGTGGCGCTGCTGGTGGTGTTTGGCGGGCAGTTGCAGTGGTTTCCCCTGCGCGGGCTGACCTCATCGAACTGGGAGCAAATGGCCTGGGGGGCGCGCATCACCGACTACCTGTGGCACATTGCCATGCCGGTCACGGCCATGGTGCTGGGCAGCTTTGCCGTCACGGCCATGCTGACCAAGAACGCCTTTCTCGAAGAAATCCGCAAGCAGTATGTGGTGACCGCCCGCGCCAAGGGTCTGTCGGAGCGCCGCGTGCTGTGGAAGCATGTGATGCGCAACGCGCTGATACCCATCGTCACCGGTTTCCCCGCTGCCTTTATTGGCGCGTTTTTTACCGGCTCGCTGTTGATTGAAACCCTGTTCTCTCTGGACGGACTGGGCCTGCTGAGTTACGAGAGCGTGATAAGGCGCGACTACCCGGTGGTGATGGGCACGCTGTTTTTGTTTACCTTGATCGGCTTGGTGACCAAGCTGATCTCGGACCTTTGCTACGTCTGGGTGGACCCCAGAGTTCGTTTTGACTAAGCCCACTGAATCCCTTTCTCCCACGCGGCGGGCCTGGTTGCGCTTCAGGCGCAACCGCGTGGGCTTTGTCAGCCTGGTGATTTTTTGCACGCTGGTGCTTCTGAGCCTGGCGGCCGAACTGGTGTCCAACGACAGGCCGCTGTTGGTGGTCTACCAGGGTCAGGCCTATTGGCCCATGGTCCGCGATTACCCGGAGACCACCTTTGGCGGAGATTTCGCGACGCCCACCGATTACCTGGACCCGTTTATCCGTGACAAGCTCGAAGAGCCGGGCAACTGGGCTGTCTTTGCGCCCAACCGTTATGGCCCCAAGACCTTGAACTACTTTGCCAAGTCGCCCAATCCCGCGCCGCCCACGCTCGACAACTGGCTGGGCACGGATGACCGGGGGCGCGACCTGCTGGCGCAATTGATCTATGGTTTTCGGGTCAGCGTGCTGTTTGCGCTGGCGCTGACCTTTACCGGCGTCTTGCTGGGGGTGATCACCGGCGCTGTTCAGGGTTTCTTTGGTGGCAAGACCGATCTGGCCTTCCAGCGCTTTATCGAAATTTGGGGCTCCATGCCCGAGCTCTACCTGCTGATTATTTTTAGCGCCGTGTTTTCGCCCAGCGTGGCCCTGCTGCTTGCACTGCTCAGCCTGTTTGGCTGGATGGGCCTGTCGGACTATGTGCGCGCCGAGTTTTTGCGCAACCGGCAAATGGACTATGTGCGCGCCGCCCGCGCACTGGGCGTCTCCAACTGGAAGATCATCATCCGCCATGTGCTGCCCAATAGCCTGACGCCGGTGGTGACCTTCCTGCCCTTTCGCATGAGCGGGGCGATTCTGGCGCTGACCTCGCTGGACTTTTTGGGTCTGGGCGTGCCACCGGGTACACCGTCCTTGGGCGAGCTGCTGTCCCAAGGCAAGAACAATATCGACGCCTGGTGGATTTCGCTCTCCACCTTTGCGGTGCTGGTGGTCACGCTGCTGCTCCTGACCTTTATGAGCGACGCCCTGCGCGACGCCGTGGACCCGCGAAAGGCACAGCAATGAGCCTGCTGCAAGTGAAGGACTTACGCATCGCCTTTGGCGGGAGCATGGTGGTGCAGGGCGTCCATTTTGAAGTGGCAGCCGGTGAGAAGCTGGCCCTGGTTGGTGAATCGGGCTCCGGCAAGACCGTTACCGCGCTGAGCCTGCTCGGTCTGGCAGAGGGCGCGCAGGTCCATGGACAGGTGCTGTTTGAAACGCCGCACGGCGTGGTCGATCTGCTGCAATTGGCTCCACGCCCCCTGCGCGCTATTCGCGGCCAAGACATTGCCATGGTGTTTCAGGAACCCATGACGGCGCTCAACCCGCTGTTTAGCATTGGCGAGCAAATTGCCGAGGTGCTGCAGCTCAAGAGGGGACTGAGCGCGCGCGATGCCGCCCCCGAAGCCATCCGCCTGCTGGCCGAGACCGGCATTGCAGAGCCTCAGCGTCGCGCCAAGGCCTATCCCCACCAGCTCTCCGGCGGCCAGCGCCAGCGCGCCATGATCGCCATGGCACTGGCCTGCAACCCGAAGCTGCTCATCGCCGATGAGCCGACCACGGCGCTGGATGTGACGGTGCGCCAGCAGATACTGGACCTGCTGGATGGCCTGCAAAAGAAAATGGGCCTGGCCGTGTTGCTGATCACCCATGACCTGAATATGGTGCGGCGCTTTGCCAACCGCGTGGCGGTGATGGAGCGCGGTCACATCGTCGAGCAGGGCAGGGTGGAGCGCATCTTTGCCCAACCGGCCCATGCCTACACCCGAAGCCTGCTGGCCAGCAGGCCGGTACGCAAGGTGGTGGACTTGGCGCCCGATGCAGAGGAGGCGATTGTGACGCGCGGCCTGCGCGTGGCCTACCCGGTGCCCAAGCCAGGCTTTGCGGGATGGTTTTCCAAGGGCGAATTCGTGGCGGTGCAGGGCGCGGACCTGCGCTTGCAGGCCGGCCAGACGCTGGGCATTGTGGGTGAGTCCGGCTCCGGCAAATCCACGCTGGCACTGGCCGTGCTGGGCCTGCTGCATTTTTCCAACGAGGTGCAGGTGTTTGGCCAGGCTTGGGGCCAGGGTCGGGCAATCGATTTGCAAAACCGCAAAAACTTGCAGGTGGTTTTTCAGGACCCGTTTTCATCTCTTTCGCCGCGCATGACGGTGGAAGAGATTGTGGGTGAAGGCCTGTCAGTCCATGCGCCGCAATTGACAGCTCCGGCAGTGCGCAAGCGGGTGCTGGCCGCATTGCAGGAGGTCGGGCTCGGTGAAGAGGCGTTTGCCGGTTTGCTGCAGCGCTATCCGCACCAGTTCTCCGGTGGCCAGCGCCAGCGCATTGCCATTGCCCGTGCGCTCATCGTACAACCCCGCGTGCTGGTGTTGGACGAGCCCACCAGTGCGCTCGATGTCACCATGGCCCAACAAATTTTGCAACTCCTGCAGCGCCTGCAGGCCGAGCATGGACTGGCCTATTTGCTGATCACCCATGATGTGGCTGTGATCCGCGCCATGGCGCACCATGTCTTGGTGATGAAGGACGGCAAGGTCGTGGAACAGGGCCAGGTCAACGCTGTATTTGAGGCGCCTACCCAGGACTACACCCGCACTTTGCTCTCTGCCAGCGAATAAGCGCTTCAGAATCAAGGCACTTAGGCGCCTCTTGCAGTACAATCCGAGCTCACGACCAAACGGGCGGGTATTTACCGCCCGTTTTTTTTGGTCGATTGTTTTTGGCCTGTGTACTTTGACCTGGTGTAGGCCCGGTTTGGGCTAGGTAAGTGGCTTGGCTTTTTTGCAGTAAGGATTGATGCGGCGTGGCGTTACAGGAAATCGTTGAACAGACAGTACTTGGCTTGGGCTATGACCTGGTGGAGATTGAGCGCTCGGCCAGCGGGCTGCTGCGCGTCACCATCGATTTGCCTTGGACCAAGCCACTTGAGGGCGCAGTTGCCGTGGACCAGTTTATCAACGTGGAAGACTGCGAAAAGGTCAACCGCCAGCTGCTGTTTGCATTGGAAGTCGATGGGATTGAATACAAGCGGCTCGAGGTGTCCTCGCCCGGTATCGACCGCCCTTTGCGCCATGCGGCAGATTTTGAGCGCTTTGTCGGCCATGTGATTGACCTCACGCTCAAGGCCCCCATGGGTGCGGCGGCCAATGGACAGGTGCATGCCAGTCGCAAGAAGTTTCGCGGCACGCTAGAGCGCGTGGCCAACGACGACAGCTCTGTGAGCTGGCAAATCGTCTGGAGCGATGCGCCGCCCGCTAAACCAGGTCAAAGAATTAGCAAGAAGCGTGTGCCGCCACCGATGCAGGTGCTGGGCTTTACGCTGGATGAAATACGTGAATCGCGCCTGGCTCCCATTGTGAGTTTCAAGGGGCGCGGACAGGGCGGCAGCACGGGCGGCGAAGAGCCGGCCGTGGGCCAAGAAGTTTAGTTTTGTTGATAAGAGTGATCAGGAGAGTCATGGCATGAATCGCGAACTGTTAATGCTGGTTGAAGCTATTTCCCGTGAGAAGAACGTGGAACGTGATGTGGTGTTGGGCGCTGTGGAAGCGGCCCTGGCGCAAGCCACTAAAAAGCTTTACCCCGGTGAAGTAGACATCCGGGTGGCTCTGGACCGCGACAGCGGCAGCTACGAGACCTTCCGCCGCTGGCATGTGGTCCCGAATGAAGCCGGACTGCAATTGCCTGACCAGGAAATTTTGCTGTTTGAAGCGCTGGAACAAATTCCAGACATCGAAGTTGATGAGTACATCGAAGAGTCGGTGCCTTCGGTTCCCATTGGGCGCATTGGCGCAATGGCCGCCAAGCAAGTGATTCTGCAAAAAATCCGTGATGCTGAGCGTGAGATGCTGCTCAACGACTTTATGGCGCGCGGCGAAAAGATTTTCGTCGGCACCGTCAAGCGCATGGACAAGGGTGACATCATTGTGGAGAGCGGTCGCGTCGAAGGCCGTCTGCGCCGCAGCGAGATGATCCCCAAGGAAAACCTGCGTACCGGTGACCGTGTGCGCGCCATGATCATGGAAGTGGACCTGACCCTGCGCGGCGCACCGATTGTGCTGTCGCGTTCGGCCCCCGAATTCATGATCGAGCTGTTCCGCCAGGAAGTGCCGGAAATCGAGCAGGGTTTGCTGGAGATCAAGTCCTGCGCCCGTGACGCCGGTTCCCGAGCCAAGATTGCTGTGCTGTCGCATGACAAGCGCGTGGACCCCATCGGCACCTGTGTCGGCGTGCGCGGCACCCGTGTCAACGGCGTCACCAACGAGTTGGCCGGCGAGCGCGTGGACATCGTTCTGTGGAGCGAAGACCCGGCACAGTTTGTGATCGGCGCACTGGCCCCGGCCAATGTGTCTTCTATCGTGGTGGACGAAGAGCGCCACGCCATGGACGTGGTGGTGGATGAGGAAAACCTCGCCATCGCCATCGGCCGAGGCGGTCAAAATGTGCGCCTGGCCTCCGAGCTGACAGGCTGGAAGATCAATATCATGGACGCCGCAGAGTCGGCCCAGAAGCTGGCCACCGAGACCGATTCGGGTCGCCGCCTGTTCATGGAAAAACTCGATGTGGACGAAGAAATCGCCGACATCCTGATAGCGGAAGGCTTTACCAGCCTGGAAGAAGTGGCTTACGTTCCCTTGCAGGAAATGCTGGAGATTGAGAGCTTCGACGAAGACACGGTGCATGAGCTACGCAACCGTGCCAAAGATGCCTTGCTGACCATGGAAATCGCCCACGAAGAAAGTGTGGGCGGTGTCTCGCAAGACCTGCGTGATCTGGAAGGCCTGACACCCGAGCTGATCGGCAAACTGGCTGACCAGGGCGTTCACACCCGTGACGACCTGGCCGACCTGGCTGTGGATGAACTCACCGACATCACCGGCCAGACCGCTGAGGAAGCCACGGCCATGATCATGAAGGCGCGCGAACATTGGTTTACCGATGGCGCCGTTCGCTCAGAGTAATGGTTATGCAATAGAAATCCAGTAATGGCTGGCAGCTGCCCCACAAAGGCAATGCCAGCCGACCCAAAGGTTACATAAACAAATGTCAAGTACGACCGTCGCCGAGTTCGCCAATGAACTCAAAAAATCTACCGATACGCTGCTTGAGCAGCTGAAGTCGGCGGGTGTTGCCAAAAGTGCAGCATCCGATCCGCTGAACGAGGCCGACAAGCACAAGCTGCTGAGCTTTTTGCAAAGCAGCCACGGCACCGCTGCGCCTGACCGCAAAAAGATCACCTTGGTCAAGAAGCAGACCACCGAGATCAAGCAAGCCGATGCCAGTGGCAAGGCGCGCACCATCCAGGTGGAAGTGCGCAAGAAGCGCACCTTTGTGCGCCGCGAAGACGGTAGCGATCAGCCGGTAGATGGCAACGAGCATGAAGAATCCGAAATGTCGTACGTGGCACCCGCGGTAGACCACGCCGAACTGACGCGTCGTGAAGAAGAGGTCCGTGGTCAGACCGAATTGATCCGCCGCCAGGAAGAAGAGCTGGCCCAGCGCCGCAAGGACCGCGAAGAGCAGGAAGCACGCGCCGCACAGGAATCGGTCGAAAAGCAGGCCGCAGATGCCAAGCAGCAGGCTGCTGATGCTGCCGCTGCCAAGGAGCTGGCTGCCCGCAATGCCGCCACCAAGCCCCAAGTCAAGGTCAAGATCAAGGTTCCCGAGATTGACCACGCAGCCGTTGCTGCGGCTGCCGTAGTGGCCGCTGAACTCAAGCGCGTGCAGGACGCTGAAAAGGCCGTAGCTGCTGCTGCTGCCTCCAAGGCGCAGGCGATTGAAGATGCGTCGCGCGCCGCCGATCTGGGTGACCGCCGTCGCAAGGCCGAGGCCGAAGCCGCCGCCATTCGCACCATGATGTCTGCGCCCAAGCGTGTGCTGGTTGCCAAGCGTCCTGAAGAAATCCGCGCCGAAGCCGCCGCCAAGGCCGGTATCAAGGGCACGCTGCACAAGCCGCCAGCCGGCACCGTCCCGCCCAAGCCAGGTGTCAAGCCTGCTGCTGGCACGGCGGCACCCGCAGCGCCCGGTGTCAACAAGGAAGTCAAATCTGCCAAGCTGTCGAGCAGCTGGGCGGGCGACCCGGCCAAGAAGAAAGAACTCAAGACCCGTGGCGACACCGGTGCCGGTGCCGGTCGTTCGACCAACTGGCGCACAGGCCCACGCGGACGCCGTGGCAGCAACGACCGCCATGGCAATGGCCAGCAGCAGCAACAGGTGGCGGTGGAAACCCGCGTGCTCGAAGTGCACGTGCCCGAAACCATCACCGTGGCCGAGTTGGCGCACAAGATGGCCGTCAAGGCGTCCGAGGTCATCAAGCAATTGATGAAGCTGGGCCAGATGGTCACCATCAACCAGCCGCTGGACCAAGACACCGCCATGATTTTGGTGGAAGACATGGGCCACAAGGCCGTGGTGGCTGCACTGGACGATCCAGAAGCCTTTACCGATGACGAAACCCTGGGTCAGCACGCAGAGTCCCTGCCGCGCGCCCCGGTGGTCACCGTCATGGGCCACGTCGATCACGGCAAGACCTCGCTGCTCGATTACATCCGCCGCGCCAAGGTAGCCTCCGGTGAAGCCGGTGGTATCACCCAGCACATTGGTGCCTACCACGTGGAAACCCCGCGCGGTATGGTGTCCTTCCTCGACACCCCTGGTCACGAGGCGTTTACCGCCATGCGTGCCCGCGGTGCCAAGGCCACCGACATTGTGATTTTGGTGGTTGCAGCCGACGACGGCGTGATGCCGCAAACCAAGGAAGCCATCAAGCACGCCAAGGCGGCCGGTGTTCCTATCGTGGTGGCCATCACCAAGTCGGACAAGCCCGATGCCAACCCCGAGCGCGTGAAGAACGAGCTGGTGGTCGAAGAGGTGGTGCCTGAAGAATTCGGTGGCGAGTCTCCCTTTGTGGCCGTGTCTTCCAAGACCGGCATGGGTATCGACGCGCTGCTCGAACAGGTGCTGCTGCAGGCCGAAGTGCTGGAGCTCAAGGCGCCAGTCGATGCCATGGCCAAGGGCCTGGTGATTGAAGCCCGTTTGGACAAGGGCCGCGGTCCTGTGGCCACCGTGCTGATCCAGTCCGGTACGCTCAAGGCGGGCGATGTGGTGTTGGCCGGTCAGACCTATGGCCGCGTGCGCGCCATGCTCGACGAAAACGGCAAGACCATCAAGACCGCAGGTCCTTCCATTCCGGTGGAAATCCAGGGCTTGACCGAAGTGCCACAGGCCGGTGATGAGTTCATGGTGATGTCCGACGAACGCCGGGCCCGTGAAATTGCCACCTACCGTGCCGGCAAGTTCCGCAACACCAAGCTGGCCAAGCAACAAGCCGCCAAGCTGGAAAACATGTTCTCCGACCTGTCGTCGGGCGACGTCAAAATGCTGCCCATCATCGTCAAGTCCGACGTGCAGGGTTCGCAAGAGGCGCTGGCGCAGTCTTTGCTCAAGCTCTCTACCGACGAAGTCAAGGTGCAGATGGTGTACTCGGCAGTGGGCGCGATCAGCGAATCCGACATCAACTTGGCGATTGCGTCCAAGTCGGTGGTGATCGGCTTCAATGTGCGGGCCGACGCCGGTGCGCGCAAACTGGCCGAAAACAATGGTGTGGACATCCGCTACTACAACATCATTTACGACGCCGTCGATGAGTTGAAGGCTGCCATGTCGGGCATGCTGGCTCCCGAAAAGCGCGAAGAGATCATTGGCTCTGCCGAAATCCGCACCGTGTTCGTGGCTTCCAAGATCGGTACGGTTGCGGGTTGTATGGTCACCAGCGGCTTTGTCAATCGCAGCGCGCATTTCCGCCTGCTGCGCAACAACGTGGTGATCTACACCGGCGAACTCGATTCCTTGAAGCGCATGAAAGACGATGTGCGCGAAGTCAAGGAAGGCTTCGAGTGCGGTATCAAGCTTAAGAACTACAACGACATCAACATTGGTGATCAGCTGGAATTCTTTGAAGTGCGCGAAATCGCCCGGACACTGTAAGACCCCATGGTGAAGAAAAAGTCATCCACACCCAACCGCGGCTTTCGCGTGGCCGATCAGATCCAACGGGATCTGACCGAGTTGATTGCCCGCGAGTTGAAAGACCCAAGGGTGGGCATGGTCACGATTCAGGGGGTGGAAGTCACGCCCGACTATGCCCATGCCAAGGTATTTTTCAGCCTGCTGATGGGCGACCCGGTGCAGACCGCAGAAGGCCTGAACCAGGCAGCGGGCTTTTTGCGCGCCGGTTTGTTCAAGCGTCTGCACATTCACACCGTGCCGACCTTGCACTTCCACTTTGACCAGACGGTGGAGCGAGCGGCCGACATGAACGCCTTGATTGCCAAGGCGGTGGCGTCTAAGGCAAAGGAAGACTAAGCATGGAATCTGTAGTGCCGTCCCAGGGTGCGACTGCCGCTCCCAAGGGCGGCAAGCAGCAACGTGTGAAGGTGCAGCGCAGACCGGTGCATGGGGTGCTGCTGCTCGACAAGCCGATTGGCTTTTCCAGCAACCAGGCCTTGCAAAAGGTGAAGTGGTTACTGCGCGCCGAGAAGGCGGGCCATACCGGCACGCTGGATCCGCTGGCAACGGGTGTGTTGCCGATTTGTTTTGGTGCGGCGACCAAGTTCAGCCAGATGCATCTGGAGGCCGACAAGGGCTATGCGACGACGCTGCGTCTGGGTATCAAGACCAGCACGGCAGATGCCGAGGGCGCGGTGATCAGTGAGCGGCCTGTCCATGTGACGGCGGAGCAGTTGGAGCAGGTGGTGCGCAGTTTTACCGGCCCCATAGCCCAGGTGCCACCCATGCACAGCGCCCTGAAGAAGGACGGCAAAGCCCTGTATGAATATGCCAGGGCCGGCATTGAGATTGAGCGCGAAGCGCGCCATGTGACTGTTTACAGCATCCAAATCGTGGCTGCACGGTTGGATTGTGAGATCCCGGAAGTGGACCTGGTGGTGGAGTGCAGCAAGGGCACCTACATCCGGACCTTGGGAGAAGATATCGGTGAGGCGCTGGGTTGTGGCGCCCACCTGAGTGCGTTGCGCCGCATCCGCACCGGCGGCTTTGACGAGTCGCTGTGTGTGAGTGTGGCAGCACTGGAGGCCATGAGCGAGGAACAACGCCTGGCCTGTGTGCGACCTTCCGAAGATCTGCTGGCAGGTCACCAGGTTGTCACGCTGGATGCCGAAAATGCGGCACGGTTTTTGAGTGGTATGCGCAGGCGCGGTGCCTGGAGTGATGCGGATGCAGTGGCAGTTTTTGCACAAGCCCCGCGCGCACTCTTGGGTAGCGCGCATGTGAAAGGCGGGGAGTTGATCCCCAAGCGGCTCTTGAGTCCGCCCGAGGTCAGTGAATCCCTGCTACAGCAGCAGTTAACGAATGTTTGAAAGTGAAAATATGAGCCATAAGCAGATCAGAAATATCGCCATCATCGCCCACGTTGACCATGGTAAGACAACCATGGTTGACCAACTGTTGCGCCAGTCCGGCACCTTTGCCGAGCACGAAAAGGTCGTGGACACCGTGATGGACAACAACGCGATTGAAAAAGAGCGTGGCATTACCATTCTGGCCAAGAACTGCGCCGTGACCTGGGAAGGCACGCACATCAACATCGTGGATACCCCTGGACACGCCGACTTCGGCGGCGAAGTGGAACGTGCGCTCTCCATGGTGGACGGTGTGGTGCTGCTGATTGATGCCCAAGAAGGCCCCATGCCCCAGACCCGCTTTGTGACCAAGAAGGCCCTGGCCCTTGGCTTGAAGCCGATTCTGGTGGTGAACAAGGTGGACAAGCCCGGTGCGCGCCCTGACTTCGTGGTCAACGCCGCATTCGATTTGTTCGACAAGCTCGGCGCGACCGACGAACAGCTCGACTTCCCCGTGGTCTATGCCTCCGGTATCAACGGCTGGTCTTCGATGGAAGAGGGCGCACAGGGTGAGCAGTGGGGTCCCGACATGTCGGCCCTGTTCAACACCATTTTGGCCCATGTGCCAGCCCAAAGCGGTGATCCGGCTGCACCCTTGCAACTGCAAATCTCGGCGCTCGACTTCTCGACCTTTGTCGGTCGCATCGGCGTGGGCCGCATCAGCCAGGGCACCATCCGTCCCATGATGGACGTGGTCGTCATGGAAGGTCCGGACGGCAAGCCCGTCAAGGGACGTGTCAACCAGGTTCTGACCTTCCAGGGTCTGGAGCGCGTGCAAGCCACGGAAGCCGGCCCCGGCGAAATCGTGCTGATCAACGGCCTGACCGACATCGGTATTGGCGTCACGATCACCGATCCGGTCAACCCCATGCCCCTGCCCATGCTCAAGGTCGATGAGCCGACCCTGACCATGAATTTTTGCGTCAACACCAGCCCGCTCGCCGGTCGCGAAGGCAAGTACGTCACCAGCCGCCAGATCTGGGACCGCCTGCAAAAAGAGCTGCAACACAATGTGGCGCTGCGCGTCAAGGAAACCGACGAAGAAGGTATCTTCGAAGTCATGGGCCGCGGCGAATTGCACCTGACCATCCTCTTGGAAAACATGCGCCGCGAAGGCTACGAGATGGCTGTTTCCAAGCCGCGCGTGGTGTTCCGGGATGTCAACGGCGAAAAGCATGAGCCTATCGAGTTGGTGACCGCCGACATCGAAGAGCAGCACCAGGGCGGCGTGATGCAAGCCCTGGGCGAGCGCAAGGGCGATCTGGTGAACATGGAGCCGGACGGCCGTGGACGTGTGCGCCTGGAATACCGCATCCCTGCCCGTGGATTGATTGGTTTCACCAACGAATTCCTGAACTTGACCCGCGGTTCGGGCCTGATCTCCAACATCTTTGACAGCTACGAGCCGCACAAGGGTGAAATCGGTGGACGCAAGAACGGCGTGCTGATCTCCATGGACGCCGGTGAAATTTTCACCTACGCCCTGGGCAAGCTCGACGAGCGCGGCCGCATGTTTGTGCGCCCCAACGACCCTGTCTACGAAGGCATGATCGTCGGTATCCACAGCCGTGAAAACGACCTGGTGGTCAACGCCACACGTACCAAGCAGCTGACCAACTTCCGCGTGTCCGGCAAGGAAGACGCGATCAAGATCACGCCGCCTATCGATTGCACGCTGGAATACGGTGTGGAGTTTATTGAGGACGACGAGTTGGTCGAAATCACACCCAAGTCGATTCGTCTGCGCAAGCGTTACCTGACCGAAAGCGATCGCAAGCGTTATAGCCGCTAAACCCGGCACACACCTTGAAGCTGCGCCACAACCAGGCCGTCTTTGTGATGGTGCTGGTCGCGCTTCTGTGGTCCACCGCAGGGGTGGCCACCCGGTATCTGGATTCGGCGCGCAGCTTTGAGGTGACTTTTTGGCGGGCCCTGTTCGCCGCCATCAGCCTGCTACTGATACTGCCCTACTTTCAGGGGCTGGCGGTCTTTCACAAGATTCGCCATGCCAAAGCGGCGCTGTGGATATCCGGTGCCTGCTGGGCCACCATGTTCACTGCCTACATGGTGGCATTCACGCTGACCACGGTGGGCAATGTGCTGGTGACCCTGTCGGTCGGTCCGCTGCTGACAGCGGTAGTGGCCCGCATTTTGATTGGTTACAAGGTGCCCTTGCGCACCTGGGTCGCGATCCTGGTGGCCGGTGCCGGCATGGCCTATATGTTTGCCGGCCAGGTGGGCTCGGCCTCCGTGATCGGAAGCCTGGTTGCCTTGAGCATCCCCGTTGCCGCCGCCATCAACTGGACCATCAGTCAACATGCCCATGACCAGGGTCACGACCTGGACCTGGTGCCCGCTGTGATGCTGGGCGCGCTGTTGTCCACGGCGGCCACTTTTTTGCTGGCCTATCCGTTTCAGGCCAGTGTGCATGACATCACTTTGTTGGGGCTGCTGGGCGTCTTTCAGTTGGCCATACCCTGCGCGCTGTGCATGGTTTGCGCCCGCGTGCTGCACGCTCCCGAGATTTCCCTGCTGCAGTTGCTGGAAGTGATTTTTGGCATTTTGCTGGCCTGGCTGGGTGCCAACGAAGTGCCTGGCACGCCGGTGCTGCTAGGTGGCAGCCTGGTCATCCTGGCCTTGGTCGCCAACGAGTGGATAGGCTGGCAGCTGCGCGGCCTGAGTCGCGCAGCGAAGAACGCCAGGGCTCAGTAAGCCAAGCGGTCCGGGTGGATTTCTTGCAGGATGGTGGTGGCGATCTCTTCGATCGACTTGGTGGTGGTGGACAGTGAGCGTATGCCGGAGCGGCGCATCATGGCTTCGGCCTCGCTGACCTCCATGCGGCAGTTCTCAATCGAGGCATAGCGCGAGTTGGGCTTGCGCTCTTGGCGGATCTCGCTCAGGCGCTCGGGTTGAATGGTCAAACCGAACAGCTTGGTCTTGTGTGCAACCAGGGCCGGGGGCAGTTGCTTGCGGTCAAAGTCTTCTGGAATGAGCGGGTAGTTGGAGGCTTTCAGGCCATATTGCATGGCCAAGTAGAGCGAGGTGGGCGTCTTTCCGCTGCGGCTAACCCCCACCAGAATCACATCGGATTGCTCCAGGTCGCGGTTGAGTTGGCCGTCATCATGCGCTAGCGAAAAGTTGATGGCCTCGATGCGGCTGTTGTATTCCTTGCTCTTGCTGGCGTCGCTGAAGCGCCCCACCCGGTGGTTGGACTTGATGCCCAGCTCCTGTTCCAGCGGATGCACAAAGGTGCCAAACATATCGAGCAGCATGCCGGCGCATTGCGTTTCAATGACATGCAAGATTTCCATGTTCACCAGGGTGGTGAAAACAATCGGGCGGTGGCCATCGACCTCGGCTGCGTGGTTGATTTGGCGAATTGCTTGGTGGGCCTTGTCCACGGTGTCCACAAACGGCAGGCGCACATGGTGGGCCTTGGTTTCGAACTGGGCCAGGATAGCGTTGCCAAAGGTCTCGGCGGTAATGCCGGTGCCATCGGAGATAAAAAATACGGTGCGGTTGGGCATGGTGGGATGGTTTGGAGAGCAGTTGGGGCGGCGCCCTACAATGCACGCAATTTAGCGCATTTTGCAGACCCCGCAGGCCACACAACGCAAACAATAGGCGCTTGGTGCAAAAGCAGACGCTCGCCCGTTTTTAACTTCTGGAGCCTTGCTATGTCGACACTATTCAGTCCAACCGATCTGGTTGTACCTTTTGAGCTTTTGCGCATGACCGACGTCGAGTCGGTTGGTGGCAAAAACGCCAGCCTGGGGGAGATGATTTCCCAGTTGCCCCAAGGCGTAAAGGTGCCCACCGGTTTTGCCACTACGGCCCACGCCTTTCGCGAATTCCTCAAGCACGACGATCTGGCCGGTCGCATCAGCCGTCGCCTGGCCACCCTGGACATCGAGGATGTGCGCGCCCTGGCCGTGGCCGGTGCCGAAATCCGCGCCATGCTGGAGGTGCAACCCTTTCCTGCGGAACTCGAAAAGGGCATACGCGAATCCTTTGCTGTACTCAGCGCAGGTAACGCCTTGGCCTCTTTTGCCGTGCGCTCTTCTGCCACGGCCGAAGACCTGCCCGACGCTTCCTTTGCCGGCCAGCAGGAAACTTTTTTGAACGTGGTGGGCATCGAGGACATCCTGCACAAGATCCGCGAAGTGTTTGCCTCGCTCTACAACGACCGCGCCATCAGCTACCGCGTGCACAAGGGTTTTGCGCACGATGTGGTGGCCTTGAGTGCGGGCATACAGCGCATGGTGCGCTCTGACCTGGGTGCGGCCGGTGTGATGTTCACCATCGACACCGAATCGGGTTTTTCCGATGTGGTGTTCATCACTTCGAGCTACGGACTTGGCGAAACGGTGGTGCAGGGCGCCGTCAATCCGGACGAGTTTTATGTGCACAAGCCCATGCTCCGGGCCGGCAAGCGCGCCCTCATTCGCCGCAGCCTGGGCTCCAAATTGCTGCAGATGGAGTTCACCACCGCCGAAGAAAAAGCCGCTGGCGGCAAGCTGGTCAAGACCACCGATGTGCCCACCGAAATGCGCAACCGCTATTCGCTGACCGACGCCGATGTGGAGCAACTGGCCCGCTACGCGCTGGTGATCGAGGAACACTACGGCCGTGCCATGGACATCGAATGGGGCAAGGACGGCACAGACGGTTTGCTCTACATTTTGCAGGCGCGCCCCGAGACGGTGAAGAGCCAGTCGGCCGACAAGGTCGAGTACCGCTACAAGCTCATGGGCAAGGGAGCGGTGCTGGTGGAAGGTCGCGCCATCGGGCAAAAGATCGGTACCGGCCCGGTGCGCATCGTGCACAACATCGCCGACATGGACCAGGTGCAGGCCGGTGACATTCTGGTCACCGATATGACCGACCCGAACTGGGAGCCGGTGATGAAGCGGGCCTCGGCCATCGTCACCAACCGGGGTGGCCGCACCTGCCACGCCGCCATCATTGCGCGCGAACTGGGTATCCCGGCCGTGGTGGGTTGCGGCGACGCCACCGACCGGCTCAAGGACGGCATGCTCGTCACGGTCAGCTGCGCCCAGGGCGATACCGGTTTTGTGTATGACGGCCTGTTGGAGACTGAAGTCTCCGAGGTGCAGCGCGGTGTGATGCCGGAGATTGATGTCAAGATCATGATGAATGTGGGCAACCCGCAACTGGCCTTTGACTTCTGCCAGTTGCCCAATCAGGGTGTGGGCCTGGCCCGCCTGGAGTTCATCATCAACAACAACATCGGTGTGCACCCCAAGGCCATCTTGGACTACCCAAATGTGGATGCCGACCTGAAAAAGGCGGTGGAGTCGGTGGCCCGAGGACATGCATCGCCGCGTGCTTTTTACGTGGACCGCGTGGCCGAAGGTGTGGCCACCATTGGTGCGGCCTTCTGGCCCAAGCCGGTGATCGTGCGTTTGTCGGACTTCAAGAGCAATGAATACCGCAAGCTGATCGGTGGCAGCCGTTACGAGCCCGAAGAAGAGAACCCCATGCTGGGCTTTCGGGGTGCGGCGCGTTATGTGTCGGCCGAGTTTGGCGAGGCCTTTGCCATGGAATGCGAAGCCTTGAAGCGCGTGCGCAACGACATGGGCCTGACCAATGTGCAGGTGATGGTGCCCTTTGTGCGTACCCTGGAGCAGGCCCGCAAGGTGACCGAGCTGATGGCCAAGCACGGCCTGCGCCGTGGCGAAAACGAACTCAAGCTGATCATGATGTGCGAGATCCCCAGCAATGCGATTTTGGCGGATCAGTTTCTGGAATATTTCGACGGCTTCTCCATCGGCTCCAACGACCTGACACAGCTCACCTTGGGGCTGGACCGCGATTCCGGCCTCGAAGTGCTGGCCGCCGATTTTGACGAGCGCGATCCGGCCGTCAAGGCGTTGATCAGCATGGCCATCAGCGCCTGCCTGCGCCAAGGCAAGTACGTGGGCATTTGCGGCCAGGGTCCCAGTGACCATCCGGACTTTGCCCATTGGCTAAAAGACCAGGGCATTTCGTCCATCTCCCTGAATCCGGACTCGGTGATTGCAACCTGGCAGCAACTCGCGGTCTGATGCAGCAGGAGGCAAGTCACAGGCAATGGCCCCTGCATGCGGGGCTGTTGCTGCTGTGGTTTGTGGCCTCCTTTGGGGTGGTCTTCTTCGCCCGTGACCTGCAGTTCCAGTTTGCGGGTTGGCCGGTGGCCTTCTGGTTTGCGGCACAGGGTGCGCTGTTGGTGTTTATCGCCATCGTCATCCTGTTCGCACGCAGTGCCAACCGGCGCGAAGGGCCAGACGCCGACTTTGACCAAGCGGCATTTGCGCTCCAGACCCGGCATTACCACAAGCGTTTTGCGCTGGTGGTGCTGGGCATTTTGGGCCTGCTGCTGGTGCTGGCCGCGGCCGAGCAATGGGGTCTGCACAAGGGCTGGATAGCCGGCATCTTTCTGTCTGCCACGCTGGTGGTGTATTCCGTCATCGGCGTGTACGGTCGCACCTCGGAAGCCGCTGAATACTATGTGGCGGGCAGGCGCATTCCCGGGCTCTACAACGGCATGGCCACGGCGGCCGACTGGATGAGTGCTGCCTCCTTCATCAGCCTGGCCGGCGGGCTCTATTTACAGGGTTTTTCCGGCGTGGCTGGGCAGCCCGGCGGTCTGGCCTACATCGTGGGCTGGACCGGTGGCTTTTGCCTGGTGGCCCTGCTGGTGGCACCCTATTTGCGGCGGCTCAATTTGTATACCGTGCCCGACTATTTCGCCCTGCGTTATGGTGGGCGCTGGCCGCGCATGATTGCCGCCTTGGCTGCGGTGTTGGTGTCATTCACCTATGTGGTAGCGCAAATTTATGGCGTGGGTCTGATTACCTCGCGCCTGACCGGCGTGCATTTTGAAATTGGCATTTTGCTGGGCCTGGGCGGTGTGTTGGTGTGCTCGTTTTTGGGCGGCATGCGCGCCGTCACCTGGACCCAGGCGGTGCAGTACTGGGTGATGATTCTTGCCTTTTTGATTCCGGTTTCCTGGCTGGCTTACAAGCAGGTGGGTAACCCGCTAGCACCGGTGGCCTATGGGCAGCAGTTGCAAAAAATTGCCTTGCTGGAACAGAACCTGATGCATTCACCGCTTGAAAAACAGGTGGTGGTGGAATATGCCCGGCGCGCTCAACTGCTGGAACGCAAGCTTCAGAACGTGGAGCAGTCGCTGCAGGCCGAACGCCAGGAACTCAGGGGCAAGCTCAATGCCCTGGGTGCCAGGGCGGACGATGAGGCGGCCAATCAACTCCGGCGCGCGCTGGCCGCCTTGCCGCGCGATGTGGCAGTGGCGCGGGAGCGCTGGTCGCACCAGGCGCTGGATTACCGCGAGCGGGCCCAACCTCTGGGCGGCTTGGCGCTCCATGCACGGCCGTTCGAGGGTGACCCAGAGGGAGATGCGACTCAGCAGCAACTCTTTCAGACTTCGCGGCTGAATTTTTTGGCACTGGTGTTTTGTCTGATGGTGGGCACTGCCGGCCTGCCGCACTTGCTGACGCGCTACTACACCACGCCCACGGTGGCGGAGACGCGCCGCTCGGTGGCATGGTCGCTGGTCTTTATTGCGCTGCTGTATGTCTCCGCGCCGGCGTTGGCGGTACTGGTGAAGTACGAGGTGCTGGCCCATTTGGTGGGTCAACCCTTTGATGCCTTGCCTGCTTGGATGGCGCAGTGGTCGCGCGACCCGGCTTTATTGAGCTACGCGGACGTCAACGGCGACGGCATTTTGCAGTTTGCCGAACTCAAGATCGGCCCCGATTTGGTGATGCTGGCCTCACCGGAAATCAGCGGCCTTCCCTATGTGGTGTCGGTGCTGGTGGCCGCCGGCGGGCTGGCAGCCGCACTGTCCACGGCCGACGGCCTGTTGCTGACAATTGGCAATGCACTGGCCCACGATGTCTACTTCAAGGGCGACAGCAGCAAGGCCCAATCCATGCGCCGTGTCATGTGGTCCAAGTTCGCACTGCTGGTGGTGGCGCTGGTGGCGGCCTATGTGGCCGCACAGCGCCCGGCCGGCATTTTGTACCTGGTTGCGGCCTCGTTCTCGCTGGCCGGTGCGGCTTTCGTGCCAGCCATGGTGCTGGGCATCTTCTGGCAGGGTGCCACCCGCGTGGGCGCCATTGCCGGCATGCTCAGTGGCCTGGCGGTCACGGTCTATTACATGCTGATCAACCAGCCCGGGGTGCGCCAGGCCCTGGACCTGACGGGCGACGGTTTGTGGCTGGGCATTCAGCCGGTGTCGGCAGGTTTGTTTGGAGTGGTGGCTGGGCTGCTCGCCACCTTGGTGTTTAGCCTGGCTTCCAATCGGGAGCCGCCCTCTACAAGCTGAGTGGCTTGGCCTTGGGCTATAATCGTGGGCTTCGCCTTGCTGCACCCTGTTTAGACGCCGGGGGCAGCTTTTTCTTTACCCGGATTGAACAAACAAATTCCGGGGACATCCACAAGGAGTATCAATGCGTCATTACGAAATTATTCTCATGATCCACCCGGATCAGAGCGAACAAGTTCCCGCCATGCTGGAGCGTTACAAGGGCATGATCACCGCCGGCGGTGGCAAGGTGCACCGTGTTGAAGATTGGGGCCGTCGTCAGATGGTGTACATGATCAACAAGCTGGCCAAGTCGCATTACCTGTGCATCAACATCGAAGCCGACCAGGCTGTGATGGCTGAACTCGAACACGCGTTCAAGTTCAACGATGCCGTGCTGCGTCACCTGACGGTTCTGAAGAAGAAGGCCGATGCCGGTCCTTCCTCCATGATGAAGACCGTCGAGCGTGAAGACGCGCGCAAGGCCCAACAGGCCGAGTACCAACAACAAGCCTGATTTTGAAGCACTGAAACATTTCCCCGCAAAGGAGTGCAAACCAATTCATTGGAACTGACAGCCTGTATCGCCGAAGTGGAAGCCATGCGCTACACACCGGCAGGCATACCGGCCCTTCAATTTCGACTCGAACACGAGTCCCAGTTGCAAGAAGCCGGAGGAGTCAGAACCGTGAAGATGGTGATCAAGGCAGTGGCCTACGGAGCACAGGCTGAACGACTCGCCCAACAGGCGATCGGCAGCTGCTGGAGTTTCAAGGGTTTTCTCGCCAATGCACGACAGGGAAAGTCAGTGGTCTTTCATATCCAGGATTTTTTGCAAACTTAATTTTTAGGAGTCCATCATGCCCGGACCAAAACGTTTCAATAAAGACAAGCGCCCCAAGCGCAATACCCAGTCCCTGCTGTTCAAGCGCAAGCGCTTTTGCCGCTTCACCGTGACCGGCGTCGAAGAGATTGACTACAAAGACATCGACACACTGCGCGACTTCATTGCCGAAAATGGCAAGATCATTCCCGCACGCCTGACCGGCACCCGCGCAATTTTCCAGCGCCAACTCAACACCGCTATCAAGCGCGCACGTTTCCTCGCGTTGCTGCCTTATAGCGACCAGCACAAGATCTAAGGAGACCGACCCCATGCAAATTATTCTGCTCGACAAGGTCGTCAACCTCGGCAACCTGGGCGAAATCGTCCGCGTGAAAGATGGTTACGCACGTAACTTCCTGATCCCTTCTGGCCGTGCCCGCCGCGCTACCGAATCTGCCAAGGCAGAATTCGAAGCCCGCCGTGCCGAACTGGAAAAGTCTGCCGCTGTGAAGCTGGCTGAATCCGAAGCCCTGGGCGCCAAGCTCGGCGGCACGACCATCAAGCTGACCCAAAAGGCTGGCGTGGATGGCCGCTTGTTCGGTTCCGTCACCAATTCGGACATCGCTGAAGAGCTGGCCAAGGCCGGTTACAAGGTTGCCAAGTCCCACGTGCGTTTGCCCAATGGCCCGATCAAGGTGGTTGGCGACAGCACCGTGAGCGTGGCACTGCACACCGACGTCGTGGTGGAAATCACCGTGTCCGTGTACGGCGAAACTGCTTAATTGCAGCGCGCTGAGCCGGCCTGTTTGCAGGTCGGTGCTCACAGAAAAGCCGCCGGGGCCAGCCCCTGCGGCTTTTCTCATTGTGGGGCGGTTTATACACAGCTTTGCACAGCTTGTGCACAGCCATTGCGCCCTTTGTACCCAGCCAAAGCCCTCGACGACGCCCCTGTAGCGACGTAGCATGCAGGGTTACAAGGAAGATCCATGTCAGCCCTTATTTCCCCCCCTGATGAGTACGGGCAGGACCGCCAAATCGCCCAGCTTCGCATCCCCCCCCATTCGATAGAGGGGGAGTCAAGCGTGCTCGGAGGCCTGTTGCTCGACAACAATGCCTGGGACCGTGTGGGCGATGTGCTGTTGGAGGGCGATTTCTACCGCTACGAGCACAAGCTGATTTACGGCGCCATTGGCACCCTGATCAATGGCAGCAAGCCGGCCGATGTGATCACGGTGTTTGAACATCTGCAAAGCCAGGGCAAGGCCGAAGAAATCGGTGGCCTGGCCTATCTGAATTCGCTGGCGCAGTACGTGCCCAGCGCCAGCAATATCCGCCGCTATGCCGAGATCGTGCGCGACCGCTCCATCCTGCGCAAGCTCGTCAGCGCCAGCGACGAAATCGCCACCAATGCCTTCAACCCCAAGGGGCGGGCGGTGTCGCAAATCGTGGATGAGTCCGAGCAAAAGATCTTCAACATCGGCGAGCAGGGCAAGCGCAACAAGCAGGGTTTCCAGGGTATGGACACGCTGGTGGTCAACTTGCTGGACCGGGTCCAGGAGATGGCCGACAACCCCAATGACGTGACCGGTGTGCGCACCGGTTTCTATGACTTCGACCGCCAGACGGCGGGGCTGCAAGCCGGGGATTTGATCGTGCTGGCGGCGCGCCCCTCCATGGGAAAGACCGCCCTGGCCATCAACATCGCCGAAAACGTGGCCCTCAATGAGGGGTTGCCGGTGGCGGTGTTTTCCATGGAAATGGGTGCGGCCCAGTTGGCCGTGCGTATCGTCGGCTCCATCGGCCGCATCGACCAGGGCCATTTGCGCACCGGCAAGCTCACCGATGAGGAATGGCCACGCCTGACCGAAGCGGTCGAGAAGCTGCGCACCATCTCGCTGCACATCGATGAGAGTCCGGGGTTGAACTCCAGCGAGGTGCGCGCCAATGCCCGGCGCCTGTCACGCCAGTACGGCCAGCTCGGTTTGATCGTGGTGGATTACCTGCAACTGATGAGTGGCAGTTCCACCGATGGTGGCGACAACCGCGCCACCGAGCTGGGCGAAATTTCCCGGGGCCTGAAGATGCTGGCCCGCGAACTCAAATGCCCGGTGATCGCCCTGTCGCAGCTCAACCGAAGCGTGGAGCAGCGCCCCGACAAGCGCCCCATGATGAGCGACTTGCGCGAATCCGGTGCCATCGAGCAGGATGCCGACATCATCGTCTTCATTTACCGCGACGAGTACTACACCAAGGAAGCCTGCAAGGAGCCGGGCGTGGCCGAGATCATCATTGCCAAACAGCGAAACGGCCCCACCGGGACCGTTAAGCTCGCGTTTATGCGCAACATCACCAAGTTCGAAAACCTGGCCAGCGGCGGCGCCGGGGACTACTGAAATAGAGCCCCCACGCTGCGCCGCTGCGCGGGGCGCTACAAAACCTCGCTGGCGAAGTCGGCCAGCCTGGAGCGCTCGCCGCGTGCCAGCGTGATGTGCCCTCCATGCGGCCAGCCCTTGAAGCGGTCCACCGCAAAGGTCAGGCCAGACGATCCTTCGGTCAGGTAAGGCGTGTCGATCTGGGCCAGGTTGCCCATGCAGATGATCTTGGTGCCGGGGCCGGCACGGGTGATCAGTGTCTTCATCTGCTTGGGTGTCAGGTTTTGTGCCTCGTCGATGATCACGTACTTGTTCAGGAAGGTGCGCCCGCGCATGAAGTTCATGCTCTTGATCTTGATGCGGCTGCGGATCAGCTCATTGGTGGCGGCGCGTCCCCATTCGCCGGCGCTGGTGTCGGTCTTGCCCAGCACTTCCAGGTTGTCATCGAGCGCACCCATCCAGGGCCCCATCTTCTCTTCTTCGGTGCCCGGCAGGAAACCGATGTCCTCGCCCACGCTCACGGTGGCGCGGGTGACAATGATCTCGGTATAGCGGCGATCGTCGAGCACCTGGGTCAGGCCAGCGGCCAGGGCCATCAGCGTCTTGCCGGTGCCGGCCGTGCCGGTGAGCGTGACAAAGTCCACTTCCGGATCGGTCAGCAGGTTCATGGCGAAGTTCTGCTCGCGGTTACGGGTGGTCACCCCCCAGACGGCATTCTTCAGATGGTTGAAATCTTTGAGCGTCTTAATCACGGCCGTGGTGCCGCGGATCTCAGTCACGCGCGCATACAGGCTGGGCTCACCGGGCGATTCAAAGTAGACAAACTGGTTGATCAGCATGCTGGGCACCGTGGGGCCGTCTACCTTGTAAAAGGTGTGCGCTCCTTGCTGCCAGCTTTCCACGCTTTGTCCGTGGGTTGCCCAGAAATCTGAGGGCAGGGCGAGCGAGCCAGAATACAGCAGGTCGCCGTCTTCCAGCGTCTTGTCGTTCTGGTAGTCATCGGTGGCCAGCCCCAGGGCGCGCGCCTTGACGCGCATGTTGATGTCCTTGGACACCAGCACCACTTCGCGCGGGGCGAATTGCGTGCGCAGCGCTTCCACCACGCCCAAAATTTGGTTGTCGGCCTTGCCCTGGGGCAGGCTGCTGGGCAGGGCGTAATTCAGCGCTTGGGTCTGGAACAGCAACTTGCCTTTGGCCTCGCGGTGGCCGGTGCTGGCCAACTGGAAGCCCGCCGTGATGTCCGCACCAGGTGTTCCGGCCAGTGCGTCCAAGGTGCGGCTCGTTTGGCGCGCATTGCGGGCCACTTCGGTCATGCCCTTTTTGTGACCGTCTAGCTCTTCGAGCACGATCATGGGCAGGTAGATGTCGTGCTCTTCAAAGCGGAACAGGCACATCGGGTCGTGCATCAGCACATTGGTGTCGAGTACAAACAGCTTGGTCGGTCCGGTGTGTACACGCCGCACGCGCTTGGTATTGCCGGTGGCTTTGACGGCCGCAGGCTTCTCGGTGCGCACAGGCGACTCCAATGCTGCAACCTGGGGTACGAACTTGGGACTCTCTTTGGCGACCGGTTTGTTCAAGGCAACTACGACACCCTGGCTTGGCACCAGCTCAACAACTTCCGCTTTGCGGTGCGGGCGGGCCCGTGCAGGGGCGTCAAAGGCCTTGGCAGGCAGACTGTCGGCACGCTTGGTAGGGGCAGGGGGCAGTGGCATGGGGTGTGGCTCGTGTGAAGGGTTTATGAAAAAACAATGCCGCAAAAACAAAAAAGCCACCTTGAGCCAAGGTGGCTTTTTTCGCAAGCGCGGTTGCAGGAATCAACGGCATATGGGCCATTATGCATAAGCTTGAAGACACTACCAGCGGGCATGTCCCAAAACAACACACAGGCTCTCAGGCTGCCTTTTTGTTGAGCAGCTTGACCGACTTGAGGACCTCGTCCACATGGCCGGGAACCTTCAAGCCGCGCCACTCTTCCTTGACCAGGCCATCGGCGCCCACCAAGAAGGTGCTTCGCTCAATGCCTTTGACCTTTTTGCCGTACATGATCTTGTTCTTGACCACACCAAACATGTGGCACATTTTTTCTTCGGTATCGGCAATCAGCTCAAATGGCAGTTCGAGCTTGGCCTTGAACTCGTCGTGGGACTTCATGTTGTCGCGCGATACACCGAACACGGTGGCCCCAGCTTTCACAAAGTCCTTGTATTTGTCACGGAACTGCATGGCTTCCGTAGTGCAACCAGGGGTATTGTCTTTCGGGTAAAAGTACAAAATCATGGTCTTGCCATTGTGTGAGGTGTTCGTCACCTTGCCGCCGCCGGTCGCATTGGCTTCGAACTCGGGGAGGGGTTTATTGACAACAATCGCCATAGGTTATAAGAGTCTCGCGTGCAGGTGTCAGGCATGGTGAGGGTTTATAAACGCCTAGGCGTCATGCACCCTCTACCGCAGCCGCTTATTTTACTCTGAAACTCTCAGCAGCTTGCACGCGGGCGAATGCTTGCTCACACCAGCAGGGCTGCGATCACCCTTCTTCCCTCGCCAGCCAGAAAGTTAAAGGTGCGACAGGCCGCTTGCGTGTCCATGGTTTCCACCCCGATGCGCTTGGCATACAGGCCTTGCAGGCAACTGGGATGGGGAAATCGGATGCGCTCGCCGCTACCGAACAAAATGAGCTCGGGTTGCAGTTCAATCAACATATCGAAATGCTCCGGCAGCAAGGCGTCAAAGCCAGGACAGGTCCACAGGCTGCTGCCGGTCTGGGCGTTGATGCAGACCGGGCTGCTGAACTTCTGGCCGTTGACACTGACCCAGCCCGCTCCGTAGCCGGTGATGCTGGGGCCTTGGGTGGCGTCGGGCTGGAGTTTCATGGTGTTGAATGGCTAAGTTGGATGTCCGCAGGACGAATGGAAAAAGGCCAGTGCAAAACGGGCCGCTAACTGTGGTCAAATTATAGGTTTAGCCCTGGCAACCCTGTTGGAGAGACTTTGAGAACCATTCGAAAATCAGCCAAGCTGGCCAACGTCTGCTATGACATCCGCGGCCCCATCATGGACCGTGCCCGGCAAATGGAAGAAGAAGGTCAAAAAATCATCAAGCTCAACATCGGCAACCTGGCGGTGTTTGGTTTTGATGCGCCCGAAGAAATCCAGCAGGACATGATCCGCAACCTGCCCAACTCGGCGGGTTACTCCGACAGCAAGGGCATTTTTGCGGCGCGCAAGGCGGTCATGCACGAAACCCAGAAGCAGGGCATTTTGGGCGTCACGCTGGAAGATATTTATCTGGGCAATGGCGCGTCCGAATTGATTGTCATGGCCACCAACGGCCTGCTCGACGACGGCGATGAGTTGTTGTTGCCGATGCCAGACTACCCGCTATGGACGGCCGCTGCCAGCCTGTCGGGCGGCACGCCGGTGCATTACCGCTGTGACGAGTCCAACGGTTGGATGCCAGACCTCAAAGACATCCGCTCCAAGATCACGCCGCGTACCAAGGGCATTGTGGTGATCAACCCCAACAACCCGACCGGTGCGCTTTACTCCGACGCGCTGCTGATCGCCATTGTGGAAATCGCACGCGAACACGGGCTGGTGATCTTCGCCGATGAGGTCTACGACAAGGTGCTGTACGACGGCGTAAAGCACACGCCCATCGCGTCGCTGAGCGAAGATGTGCTGACCCTGACCTTCAACTCCCTGTCCAAAAGCTACCGCTCCTGCGGTTACCGCGCGGGCTGGTTGGTACTCTCCGGTGACAAACGCAACGCCGCCGATTACATCGAGGGCCTCAACATGCTCTCCAACATGCGCCTGTGTGCCAATGTGCCGGGCCAATGGGCGATACAGACGGCCCTGGGCGGCCACCAGAGCATCAATGAACTGGTGGGTGAGGGCGGTCGCCTGCGCCGCCAGCGCGATCTGGCCTATGAGTTGATCACCGCCATACCGGGGGTGAGCTGCGTAAAGCCGAGTGCCGCGCTCTACATGTTTCCCAAGCTCGACCCGCAGATCTACCCGATTGAGGATGACCAGAATTTTTTCATGGAGCTGCTGCAAGAAACCCGCGTGATGCTGGTGCAGGGCACCGGCTTCAACTGGGACACACCGGACCATTTCCGCATCGTGTTCCTGCCCCATGAAGACGACCTGCGTGAAGCCATTGGCCGGGTCGCCAAGTTTTTGGAAATCTACCGCAAGCGCCACGCCAACTAAACCAGATGGGAAGGCTGCGGCAAGGTCGGCAGTCTCCGCAATTTTTAAAGAAGAACAGTATGAAACCGATTCAAGTAGGCCTTTTGGGCATTGGCGTAGTGGGCAGCGGCACTTTCCATGTGCTCAAGCGCAATCAGCAGGAGATCCAGCGCCGCGCCGGTCGTGGCATTGAGATCACCATGGTGGCGGACCTGGACGAGGCGCGCGCCCGCGCCGTGGTCGGCCCCGATGTACAGGTGGTCAATGACGCCCGTAAAGTGATTGCCAACCCGGACATCGATATCGTTATCGAGCTCATAGGCGGCTACGGCATTGCCAAGACCCTGGTGCTCGAAGCCATTGCCGCAGGCAAGCATGTGGTCACCGCCAACAAGGCCCTGCTGGCCGTGCATGGCACCGAGATTTTTGCCGCCGCTTCTGCCAAGGGCGTGATGGTGGCGTTTGAAGCGGCGGTGGCGGGTGGCATTCCCATCATCAAGGCGCTGCGCGAGGGCCTGACCGCCAACCGCATCGAATGGATTGCCGGCATCATCAACGGCACCACCAACTTCATCCTCTCCGAGATGCGTTCCAAGGGCCTGGACTTTGCCGTGGTGCTCAAGGAAGCGCAGCGTCTGGGCTATGCCGAGGCCGACCCTACCTTTGACATCGAAGGTATTGACGCCGCCCACAAGGCCACCATCATGTCGGCCATCGCCTTTGGCATTCCGGTGCAGTTTGACCGGGCCTATGTCGAAGGCATCACCAAGCTCTCCAGCCAAGACATCAAGTACGCCGAGCAGCTCGGTTACCGCATCAAGCTGCTGGGAATCGTGAAGCGTCGGCATGCCGACGCGGCCAGTGGCCGCCCCGAAGGCATCGAGCTGCGCGTGCACCCCAGCCTGGTGCCCAGCAAACGTTTGATTGCCAATGTCGAAGGCGCCATGAATGCCGTGATGGTGCAGGGCGATGCCGTGGGCACCACGCTGTATTACGGCAAGGGTGCCGGTTCCGAGCCCACTGCGAGCGCCGTGATTGCCGACCTGGTGGACATCACCCGCTTGCACACGGCAGACTCGGCACACCGCGTGCCGCATCTGGCCTTCCAGCCCGATGCCATGAGCGACACGCCCATCCTGCCCATGGCCGATGTGGTGACCAGCTACTACCTGCGTCTGCGTGTGGCCGACCAGGCCGGTGTGCTGGCCAAGGTGACCGGCATCCTGGCCGAGTCCGGCATCAGCATAGACGCCGTGCTGCAGCGCGAGGCCGACGAGGTCGGTGGCGAAGATGCCACCCAGACCGACCTCATCATCCTGACCCACGACTGTGTGGAAGCCAAGATGAACGTGGCACTGGCCGCCATGCAGGCCCTGCCCACGGTGTTGGAGCCCATCACCCGCATCCGCAAGGAAGAACTGGCATGAAATACCTGAGCACGCGTGCGCCGGCCTCGTCACTTGAGCGCAAGCGCTTTTGCGAAATCCTGTTGGAGGGCCTGGCGCCCGATGGTGGCCTGTACCTGCCCGAAAGCTATCCCCAGGTCAGCGATTCCACCCTAAGCGACTGGCGCCGGGTCTACCACGAGCAGGGCTACGGCGCTTTGGCGTTTGAGATTTTGTCGCTCTACATCGACGACATTCCCGCCGCCGACCTGCGCGCCATTTGCGCCAAGACCTACACGGCCGAGGTGTTTGGCACCGGCGAGATCGTGCCGCTGCGCCATGTGGAAGACGGGCTGTGGATCGAGGCCCTGTCCAACGGCCCGACGCTGGCCTTTAAGGACATGGCTATGCAGTTGCTGGGCAATCTGTTCGAGTACGAGCTGGCTCGCCGGGGCGAAGAGCTCAACATCTTGGGCGCCACTAGCGGCGACACCGGGAGTGCCGCCGAATATGCCATGCGCGGCAAGAAGGGCGTGCGTGTTTTCATGACCAGCCCCAACGGCCGCATGAGCCCGTTCCAGCAGGCCCAGATGTTCAGCCTGCAAGATGCCAACATCTACAACATTGCCGTGGAAGGCGTGTTCGATGATTGCCAGGACATCGTCAAGGCGGTGAGCAACGATCTGGAATTCAAGCGCAAGTACAAGATCGGCACGGTCAATTCCATCAACTGGGCGCGCCTCATGGCGCAAGTCGTCTATTACTTCGCCGGCTACATCCAAGCGACCGAGATGACCCCCACGCTCGGCACTGGCGTGTCCTCGCCGCCCCCCGAGGGGGCTGATGCGTCTAGGGGCGGCCCGCCTTCGAATCGCAATTCGCAAAAGGTCTCCTTCGCCGTGCCCAGCGGCAACTTCGGCAACGTCTGCGCCGGCCATGTGGCGCGCATGATGGGTCTGCCGATTGCGCAACTGGTGGTGGCCACCAACGAAAACGATGTGCTCGACGAATTCTTTCGCACCGGCGTCTACCGGGTGCGCGGCAGCGCCGACACCTTTGAGACCTCCAGCCCTTCGATGGACATCTCCAAGGCCAGCAATTTCGAACGCTTCGTGTTTGACCTGCTGGGCCGAGACGGAGAACGCGTCAAGGCCTTGTTTGGTGAAGCACTCAGCAAAGAAGGCCGCTTTGATTTGAGCGCCGATCCACTGTTTGCAGAAGCAGCAAGCCGCTATGGTTTTACCAGCGGCAAGAGCAGCCATGCGGACCGCCTGGCCACCATTCGCGCGACCTTTGAGCAGCATGGCTTCATGATCGACACCCACACGGCCGACGCCCTGAAAGTGGCGCTGGAACAGCGCTCTCCGGGCACCCCCATGGTCGTTCTGGAAACCGCATTGCCCATCAAATTTGCCGCCACCATCGTCGAAGCCCTGGGGCGCGAGCCCGAGCGCCCGGCCGGTTTTGAAGGCATAGAGGCGCTGCCTAAGCGTGTGCAACTGATGGCCGCCGACGCCGACCCCATCAAGGCCCTGATCGCGCGCGAGTGCGGCTACTAAACTGAAACGATAGGCAAAACTCCATGGCAATGCCACCCGCGCGCGCGCCGCTACAGTCCCTGACAGAGGCGCTCGCCCTGCTGCTGGCAACCGTAGAACCGATATCTGCCACTGAAGTCCTGGCCACTTTGGACGCCGATGGCCGGGTACTTGCGGCAGACGTGGTGTCTGCGCTGCAGGTGCCGCCGCAGGACAACAGCTCCATGGACGGCTATGCCCTGCGAACTGTAGATGTGCCAGCGCCGGGTGTGGAAATGCCGGTGTCGCAGCGCATTGCGGCGGGAACTTCTGGAGCGCCACTGCAGCCTCAGACCGTGGCCCGCATCTTTACCGGTGCGCCCATTCCGGCCGGTGCAGACGCCATCGTCATGCAAGAAGATTGTTTGGCCTTGGCGGGCAGCGATGCGGCCCGGGTGCAGGTCAATGTGCTGCCAAGGAGTGGCCAATGGATTCGCCGCGCCGGTGAAGATGTCGCCAGCGGCGCCGTGGTGCTCGCCAAGGGCCAGCGTCTGGGCCCGGCCGAACTGGGTCTGGCCGCCAGCATTGGCATGGCAAGCCTGTCGGTGGTGAAGCGCCCCCGCGTGGCCCTGTTTTCTACCGGTGATGAATTGGTGATGCCGGGCACCGTGGCGCCGCAGGACATGCGTGCGGGTGCCATCTACAACTCGAACCGTTTCTTTTTGAACAGCTTGCTGCGTCGTATGGGCTGCGAGGTGACCGACTTCGGCATCGTGCCCGACAAGCTCGATGCCACCGTGCAGGCCATGCGCGAGGCCAGCGCAGCGCACGACGTCATCCTGACCAGCGGTGGTGTGTCGGTGGGCGAGGAAGACCATATCAAGCCCGCAGTGCAGTCGTTGGGGAACCTGGACCTGATGCAAATCGCCATCAAGCCCGGCAAACCCTTTGCCCATGGCAAAGTCGGTGCGGCTCATTTCATCGGGCTGCCGGGAAACCCGGTGTCGAGCTTTGTGACCTTCTTGCTTTTGGTGCGGCCCTTTTTGCTGCGCCTGCAGGGCGTGGCAGCAGTGGCGCCCGTGGCGAGCAAGTTGCGCGCCGATTTCGACTGGCCGCGCGCAGACAAGCGCCAGGAATTTTTGCGTGTGCGCCGCAATGCCCAGGGCGGTCTGGACCTGTTTCCCAACCAAAGTTCGGGCGTGCTGACCTCGGCCGTATGGGCTGACGGCCTGGTGGACAACCCCGGTGGCCAGACCATCCAGAAGGGGGACATGGTGCGTTTTATTTCCTTTGCGGAGTTGCTGGCATGAAGATCACCGTTCGCTACTTTGCCTCCATCCGCGAGGCCGCAGGCCAGTCCACTGAGGTGTTGGAAACCGGTGCCACGACGCTCTCGCAACTGCGCGATGTGCTGATTGCCCGTAGCGATAGGGCCGGTGAGGCATTGGCCCGTGGGCGCACGGTGCGCATGGCGCTCAACCAGGTGATGAGCGCGGAGTCCGCTGCCCTGACCGAGGGCTGTGAGGTCGCTTTTTTTCCGCCTGTGACCGGTGGTTAAGGCCATGGGCAGTCCACGCGTATCCATTCAGACCCGGGACTTTGACCTGTCCGACGAGGTGGCGCGCCTGCGTGCTGCCGACCAGCGCATCGGTGCGGTGTGCAGCTTTGTCGGCACGGTGCGCGACCGCAATGCAGGCGCCGAGGCTTCGGTGCGCTCCCTGGAGTTGGAGCATTACCCCGGTATGACGGAGGCGTCGATTGAGGCCATGATCGATGAGGCGCACAAGCGCTTTGACATCTTTGGTGCGCGGGTCGTGCACCGTGTGGGCCTCATGCAGCCGCTGGACCAGATCGTGCTGGTGGCCGTCACTTCGGCGCACCGGGGCGAGAGCTTCAAGGCCTGCGAATTTCTGATGGACTATTTGAAGACGCAGGCACCGTTTTGGAAGAAGGAAGCCACGCCCGAGGGTTCGCACTGGGTCGATGCGCGGGTGAGCGACGACGATGCGCTGGCACGCTGGGGTATTGCCGGGTCCAACGCTTCTTAGGTTTTTCTATCTTCGGTTTCACAAGCCCACTTTTGTAGGGGTCGAAGCGGGTAAGGGCAGGGGGCATCCCCATCTCGGCAGGTACACACGCGTGAACATAGCCGACAAGAGCCCAAGCTTTGACCTTCATCACCCACTGGCCTAGGCTAAGCGGTCTGCCGCACTTGAAAACAAGGGCCCATGGCCTCAAGCTGTAAGGCATCGGACACAACAGCCAAAGGAACTCCAATGCGCACGGACAAACTCACCACCAAATTTCAGGAAGCCCTGGGCGACGCCCAGTCGCTGGCGCTGGGCAATGACCACGCCTATATCGAGCCGGCCCATGTGCTGGTGGCCATGCTGCGCCAAGACGACGGACCCAAGGCGCTGTTGCAACGCGCGGGTGTGAACGTGAATGGTCTGCTGACCGGGGCGGAGGCTGCCATCAAGAAATTTCCGCAGGTGCAAGGACAGGAGCAGGTGCAGGTCGGGCGCGACACGGTGAGCCTGTTGCAGGCGGCCGAAAAGGAATCCATCAAGCGCGGCGACCAGTTTGTGGAAGGGTCGCTGTTCCTGTTGGTCATGGCCGACAACAAGGGCGATATCGGCGCCTTGGTGCGCGCCAATGGCCTCACGCGCAAGAGCCTGGAGTCGGCGATTGAGGCCGTGCGCGGCGGCCAAAGCGTGGACAACGCGGACGCCGAAGACCAGCGCGAATCGCTCAAGAAGTACTGCGTGGACCTGACCGAGCGCGCCCGCATGGGCAAGCTCGACCCGGTGATAGGGCGCGACGATGAAATCCGCCGTGCCATCCAGGTGCTGCAGCGCCGTACCAAAAACAACCCCGTCTTGATCGGCGAGCCCGGCGTGGGCAAGACCGCCATTGTCGAGGGGCTGGCCCAGCGCATTGTGGCGGGCGAGGTGCCGGATTCGCTCAAGGGCAAGCGGGTGCTGTCGCTGGACATGGCCTCGCTCTTGGCCGGTGCCAAGTTCCGCGGCGAGTTTGAGGAGCGCTTAAAAAACGTGCTCAAGGACCTGGCCAAGGACGAGGGCCAGACCATTGTGTTTATCGATGAGTTGCACACCATGGTGGGGGCGGGCAAGGCCGAGGGCGCCATGGACGCTGGCAATATGCTCAAGCCCGCGCTGGCCCGCGGCGAGCTGCATTGCGTGGGCGCCACCACGCTCGACGAGTACCGCAAATACATCGAGAAAGACGCCGCACTGGAGCGCCGCTTCCAAAAGATTTTGGTCGGCGAGCCCACGGTGGAGGCCACCATTGCCATCCTGCGCGGCCTCAAAGAACGCTACGAGGTGCACCACGGCGTGCAGATCACCGATCCGGCCATCGTGGCGGCGGCCGAGCTGTCCAACCGCTACATCACCGACCGCTTTTTGCCGGACAAGGCGATTGACCTGATCGACGAGGCCGCCAGCAAAATCAAGATCGAGCTCGACTCCAAGCCCGAGGTGATGGACAAGAAGGACCGCCGCCTGATCCAGTTGCAAATCGAGCGCGAAGCGGTCAAGCGCGAGAAGGACGAGGCCTCGCAAAAGCGCCTTGAACTGATCAACGAAGAGATCCGGGCCCTGCAAAAAGAAATTGCCGACCTCGACGAACTCTGGAAGGCCGAGAAGGCCCAGGCGCAAGGCTCCAAGACCATCATGCAAGAGGTGGAGAAGGTCCGCCTGCAGATCAAGGAACTCACCGACAAGGGCGACTTCAACAAGGCCGGCGAGCTGCAATACGGCAAGCTGCCCGAGCTGGAAAAACGCCTCAAAGACGCCCAGGCACAGGAGACCGGAAAGGCCCAGTCGGCCAAGGACGGCGGGCGCGCGCAACTGCTGCGCACCATGGTCGGCGCCGAGGAAATTGCCGAGGTGGTGAGCCGTGCCACCGGCATTCCGGTGTCCAAGATGCTACAGGGTGAGCGCGACAAGTTGCTGCAAATGGAGACCAAGCTGCACGACCGCGTGGTCGGCCAGGAAGAAGCCATTGGGGCCATCGCCAACGCCATCCGCCGCTCGCGCTCGGGCCTCTCCGACCCGAATCGCCCCACCGGCTCCTTCCTGTTCCTGGGCCCCACCGGCGTGGGCAAGACCGAGCTCTGCAAGGCCTTGGCCGGCTTCCTGTTCGACAGCGAAGACCACCTGGTGCGCATCGACATGAGCGAGTTCATGGAGAAGCATTCCGTGGCCCGCCTGATCGGCGCGCCTCCGGGCTATGTGGGCTATGAGGAGGGCGGCTACCTGACCGAGGCCGTGCGCCGCAGCCCCTACAGCGTGTTGTTGCTCGACGAGGTGGAGAAGGCCCATCCGGATGTGTTCAACGTGCTGCTGCAGGTGCTCGACGACGGCCGCCTGACCGATGGCCATGGCCGCACCGTGGACTTCAAGAACACCGTCATCGTGATGACCAGCAACATCGGCTCGCAGCTGATCCAGAGCATGGTCGGTGAGGATGCAGACGACATCAAGGAGGCCGTCACCGGCGAGCTGAAGAACCATTTCCGCCCCGAGTTCTTGAACCGGATCGACGAGACCGTGGTGTTCCATGCGCTCGACGCCCAGCACATTGCGTCCATCGCCAAGATCCAGTTGCAGGTGCTGATGGCCAGGCTGGCCAAGATGGACCTGACCTTGGAGGTGTCGGAGGCCGCTGTGGCCGAGCTGGCCAAGGTGGGCTTTGATCCGCTGTTTGGTGCAAGGCCGCTGAAGCGCGCGATTCAGCAGCGCATCGAGAACCCGCTGTCCAAGTTGCTGCTAGAGGGCAAGTTTGCGCCCAAGTCCACGATTCGCGTGGGGGTCGATCCGATCCAGTCGCCGGGGCAGTTCAGCTTTAGCGAAGGATCTGGCAAACCATAGCATCTCGAAGTCCGAACACATCAGGCGCCACCAAGAACAGCGTGCAATGGGGTTATTTGGGTAACGCTGACTGGCGGCGGTCATGCCACTCCAAAGCTGCAGGCCTTGGTTGCCAGGGTTTGACGCAAGGGCTGAGGTTGTGGCGACGCGGTTCCCGCGCAGTTCACATAGCATTCGCACCATGCACCGATTTGATTTCAACTTGAACCTCAGCGCCCAGGAGTACCTGCAGTACTACCGGGGCAGCGTCAACAAAGTCGTGGCCAGATGTGCCGATGGAAGCACTGTGCAATTCCCGGCCGGACTGTTGACGCCTTTTGTTACCAGCGCAGGCATACGGGGCTCCTTTGTGTTGACCTGCGAAGAGGGCGGCAAGGGCGCCCAACTCAAACGCAGCTAGCCGCAATTCGCCAACGCTCGATATCATGAGACGGCTGGCCTTTGGCGCTTGCTTTCAACCTTGAGGATTCACCATGAAATACCGACTCCTGGGCCGCACGGGCCTTTATGTTTCCGAGCTTTGCCTGGGCACCATGACCTTTGGTGACCAGGGCTTCTGGAAAGTGATGGGCGGCCTCGGGCAAGAGGCCGTCAACACGCTGGTCAAACAAGCCTTTGAGGCCGGCATCAACTTTATCGACACGGCCAATGTGTATTCGGTGGGCGTGTCAGAGACCCTGACCGGCGCTGCCATCAAAAGCCTGGGCCTGCCGCGCGATGAAATCGTGGTGGCCACCAAGGCCTTTGGCCCCATGAGCGAGACCCAAATCAATGGGCGCGGACAGTCGCGCTACCACCTGACGAACGCGCTCGACGCCAGTCTGAAGCGCCTGCAGCTTGACCATATTGACCTCTACCAATTGCACGGCTACGACCCCGTCACGCCCTTGGAGGAGGTCTTATCCACGCTCAACGACATGGTGCGTTCGGGCAAGGTGCGCCACATCGGTCTGTGCAATATGGCGGCATGGCAAATCATGAAGGGGCTGGCGATCTCCGAGAAAAACCACTGGGCGCGCTTTGAGAGTGTGCAGGCCTATTACACCGTTGCCGGGCGGGACCTGGAGCGTGAACTGGTGCCGCTGATGGAAGACCAGCAGTTGGGTCTGATGGTGTGGAGCCCCTTGGCCGGCGGTCTGTTGAGCGGCAAGTTTTCAGCCGACGGCAAGGGCCCTGAGGGTGCCAGGCGCGCCAGCTTCGACTTTCCCGTCGTGGACAAGGCGCGTGCCTTTCGCGTGGTGGATGCGATGCGGCCGATTGCAGCGCGCCACCAGGCCAGCGTGGCCCAGGTCGCGCTGGCCTGGTTGCTGAGCCGAGCGCAGGTGAGCACGGTCATCATCGGGGCCAAGACGCCCGAGCAGCTCACTGACAACCTGGGCGCTTCGGGCTTGGTGCTGACAGCACAGGACCTGCAGGCCTTGCAGGAGGTGAGCCAACTGCCACCCGAATACCCCGGATGGATGTTGGCCATGCAGGGGCAGTACCGCGCCAAGCCACCGGTGCGGGGCTAAGGCATGTCGGCCAGTGGGCAAAAGCATGGCGGCGCACCCAGCCGATGAACCAGCTGTACAGGCGACTGTTCTACCTTGCCAAGGCGTTGGGTGTCCTGCTGCTTTTGTGCTGGCTTGGCGCAGCACCAGTCCAGGCCAAAGAGGTGGTCATCGGTGTTTTTGCCTACCAAGGCGAACAGGCCTCAAGCGCTGACTGGTTGCCGGTTTTGTCCTACCTGAACCATGCCTTGCCAGGCCAGCGATTTCGTCTGGACAACCTGGATGCCGAGGGCTTGCGTACGGCGATTGCCGAGCAGCGGGTGGACCTGGTCATCACCAATCCGGGTTACTACGTGGCCATGGAATACGAATTTGGCCTGAGCCGCCTTGCCACCTTGTCGTCCCCGCTTTCACTGTCCCCCGCCAGGGCGATTGGCTCGGCCGTCATTGTGCGGGCCGATCGCAGTGACCTGCAGGTCCTGTCGGATCTGGCCGGCAAGCGGCTCGCGGCGGTTGCGCCCCAAGCCTTTGGAGGCTATTTGGTGGTGGCGCGCGAGTTGATGCACCAGGGCATTGATCCGGCAAGCGACCTCAAGGAACTTCGCTTCCTGGGCTTGCCCATGACCCCTATCATCGAGGCCGTTCAAAGCGGGGCGGTGGATGCGGGTGTGGTTCGCACCTGCCTGTTGGAGCAACTGGCAGGCCAGGGTGAATTGCGCCTGGCGGATTTTCGCGTGCTGTCGCCGCGCCAGGAGGACGGATTTCTCTGTGCCCTCTCGACGCCGCTCTACCCCGACTGGCCGATTGCCGTGACCCGCGCCACTGATCGCGCATTGGCCAAACAGGTAGCGCAGGCGCTGCTGAACATGCCAGAAACCGCAGGCGGCTTGAGCTGGTCCGTGCCAGCCGATTACCAACCGGTGCACGAGCTGTACCGCGAACTTCGCCTCGCACCCTACGCCTATCTGCGGGCGAATACGCCGCAGGCCTTGCTGCGCCGCTATTGGCCCTGGTTGCTGGGCCTTTTGCTGCTGCTGGTGGCTTGGGGGATTCACACAGTTCGGGTGGACCATTTGGTACAACGCCGCACGGCGCAATTGCGCGACTCGCTCACTGCGCGTGACACCGCCGAGGCGCAAATGCGCGGCCACCAGGAGCAGATGGACCACCTGTCGCGCCTGTCCATCCTGGGCGAACTCTCTGGCAACCTGGCGCATGAAATCAACCAGCCGCTGACCACCATCGGCAATTACGCGCGCAGTGTGCTGCGCCGCCAGGCCGATGGCCGCTTGAGCGCTGAGGCCGTGCTGGAGGCTTGCACCGAAATTGACAACGAGGCACAACGCGCCAGCGCCATCGTGCGGCGCATTCGCCACTTTGCCCGCAAGCGCCCGGCAGTGCGTGACGCCGTGGATGTGGGCTTGATCGCGGCCGAGGCAAGGCGTTTGGTGCTGGGCCTGCTGATGCATCCGCCCGCCATTGCCATTGAAGACCAGTCCCCTGTGCAATGCGAGGTGATGGCCGATGGACCCCAGATCCAGCAGGTCTTGCTCAACCTGCTGAAAAATGCCATGGATGCCGGGCGCGATTTGCCGCCGCAGCGGCAGGGCATTGTGCTGCGCCTGGAAAGCGCGGACAAGCGCCTGCTGGTGCATGTCATAGACCAGGGCTGCGGCCTTAGCAGCAGCGACCTGGGCCACTTGTTTGAACCCTTTTTCACCACCAAGGCAGACGGCCTGGGACTGGGCTTGCCGATTTGCAAAACCATCATCGAAGCGCATGGCGGGCGCCTGTGGGCCGAGTTGAACCCTCAGGGCCCGGGCATGCGTTTTTCCTTTTCACTTCCCTGCCATGCCACCACTGCCTGAACCCCCCATCGTCTATGTCGTCGATGACGACCCGGCCCTGAGTCGCTCCTTGCGTTTTCTGCTGGAGTCGGTCGGCTGGGAGGTTCAGTTGTTCGCCTCAGCGGCCGCATTTTTACCGCTGGCCAAGGTGCTGACGCGGCCCTGCTGCCTCTTGCTCGACATCCGCATGCCTGGCATGAGCGGGCTGGAACTGCAGCAAATTTTGCAGGAGCAGGACTGTGCGGTGCCGATTTTGTTCATGACCGGGCATGCGGATGTTTCCATGGCGGTGCAGGCCATGAAATCTGGCGCCTGCGATTTTCTTGAAAAGCCGTTTAACGACCAGAAGGTGCTCGATGCAGTGGCCGCCGCTGTGCGCCTGTGCGCGGGCATGCTGGAGGAGGCGCAGCGCCGTGCCACTGCGCAAAAGGTGCTGACCACCCTGTCTGCGCGCGAGGGGGAGGTGGCCCGCCTGGTGGCCTTGGGCCGGCCCAACAAGCTGATCGCCAGCGCGCTGGAGATCAGCGAAAAGACGGTCCATATCCACCGCCAGCATGTGATGGAAAAGACCTGTCTTTCATCGGCCGCCGAGCTGGCCCGCTTGATGCTGCGGGCCGATCCGGACGCGTTTGATGAGCCCCTTTAGTAGCGTGCGTCTGCTGGCTTGCCACCCTTGGGCCAGTCCTTGGCCTTTTCCGCAAAGTCCGGGCGTGGCATGTGGCTGAAGTATTCCGCCACATCGAGCGCATCCTGGTCTTTCAGATTGCCCTGTGCCAGCGGAAACTTCTGCCCATGGCCCATCACCATATTGGCCTTGACAAAGGCGGCTGCGGTGTAGGTCCTGGCCATGCCGGCACCGATGTTGAAGGACTGCTCGCCCCACAGGGGTGGGAAGGCGGTGCTGCCATCGGCCTGCTTCAAGCCCTGTCCATCGGCTGCGTGGCAGACGGCGCATTGCTCCGTGTAGATCTGTTTGCCGTTGACCGGGTTGGCCACCAGCTTGGCATCGACCTTTTCGGTGCCACGGCCTGGCACCTTGTCGCCCATCTTGGTGCTGCCCTTCATCCAGTCGGTGTAGGCCACCATGGCCTTGAGTTCGGCCGAGTCGCGGGCCAGCGGCTTGCCGTTCATGGAGCGCTTGAAGCAACCGTTGATGCGGTCTTCCAGATCAATCACCCGCCCCGCACGCGGTGCCTCCGATGGAAAGAAGGCCGAGATACCGACAAACGGAGAACCCTTGGCCACGGTGCCGCCGTTGAGGTGGCAACTCGAACAGTTCAGGGCGTTGCCCACATGGCCGGGCAGCAGGTCTTTGGTTTGCGTCATCAGGCGCATGCCCAGGATCAGCTGGTCGGCATTGGCCTGGTCCAGCAGGGCCGAAAAGCGCGGCGTGACAAACTGGGATGGCTCGGCCGGTTTGAGCTTGAGTTCTTCGCGAATCTTGCGTACCTGGTCGGTGCTGACGGCCTCGCCCTGGTTGCCCCACTGGGTGCGCACAAAGCTGGTGATCTCGGCAATTTCGCGGTCTTCCAGGCTGCTATAGCCCGGCATGCCAAAGGCGCGCGGCGAACTCTGGGTGGCTGCCGATTGCCAGCCGCTCAGGGCAATGTGGATGACCGATGTGGCGTCCTTGGCCTGCACACTGGTGTTGAGCGCCAGTGGCGGGAAGATGTCGCCCACGCCACGGCCGTCGCGGCGGTGGCAGGTGGAGCAAAACTGCACATAGCCCAGGCCGCCGCGGGTTTTGTACAGGTCCTGCGCGCTGGCCTGTAGTGCCGCGACGGGTGGCTTGCGGGCGGGGGCTTCTGAGGGCAGGGCCTTCAGGTATTCGGCCAGGGCTGTCAGGTCGGCATCGGTGAAGTGCTGGGTGCTGTGCTGTATCACCTCGGTCATGCTGCCCGATGCAGCGCCGAAACTGTTGCGCCCGGTTTTCAGGAAGCGCACGGTCTCGGGTACGCTCCACAGGTCGCGCAGGTTGGCGGCATGCCAGACATCGAAGGTATAGCCCGACAGGTACTGCGTCCCACCGCTGCCGGCGTCACCCATCGCCTTCTCTTGAAAGCCCAGTCCGCGCGGCGTGTGGCAAGAGCCGCAGTGGCCCAGGCCTTGGGCGATGTAGGCGCCGCGGTTCCAGTTGGCGGACTGGGTGGTGTCGCTCTGAAACAAGCCGTCGCTCAGGAATGCGGCCTTCCACAGGCTCAAGCCCCAGCGCATGCTAAAGGGCCAATGCATGTCGCTGGGCCGGTTGGCCTGCACCACCGGCGCCACGCCCTGCTGCAAGTAGGCAAACAGAGCCTGCATGTCATCGACCGTGAGCTTGGCGTAGGACGGAAACGGCATGGCCGGGTAGAGGTTGTGGCCATCGGCCGCCACGCCCTTGCGCATGGCCTGGTCAAAATCGGCGAAGCGGTAGGCGCCTATGCCGGTCTTGGCGTCGGGCGTGATGTTGGTCGAGTAAATCGTGCCAAAGGGCGTGTTCAGCGCCAAGCCACCCGCCATGGGCTTGCCGCCGGCAACACTGTGGCAGGCCACACAATCTCCCAGGCGCGCGACATATTCGCCACGCTGTAATCGTTCGGCCGACGGGTCGGGGGCCGCCAGCGCGCAGCCTGCAGCCAGTAATGCGGCGGGCAAAAAGGCGCGTACCAGGCGCAGCATTGTTTTATTTTTCATGACGCTTCTCTTTAAAAGACAAGCGCCCAGCCTATGCGCAATGGCCCCATAGCGAAATTGGAAGATCTGCCCATGGGACTAGGGAATTTTCCCTATGTTGCTTGCCACACGCGCACAAAAAAGCCCGCTTGCTCAAGCGGGCTTTTTTGGGTTGCGCCGAACTTAGAGGTTCGGTGTGGTCAGGTAGGCGGCGATGTCGGCCAACTGCTGGGCCGTGTATTTGTTGGCCAAGAGACCCATGCCACCTGTGCCGTTGGTGATGGCGTTGGGGATCATGCTGGGCGTAGCGCCTGCCAACAAGAGTCGGCTGCCGGCTTGCGATCCGGGCAATCCGTGGCAACTGGCACAAGAGAAGGTCCCGGTGTTGGTGTTGTAAGCCACCTTGCCTGCGGCAGCGCCAGCCGCAGCGGCAGATGCCACCGTGAAGCTGCTCGTCGCTGGCGCCGCTGCGGCCACACTGGCGTTGCCCGCCTGGCTGGCCGTGATGGTGCAAGTGCCCGCTGCCACCAGCGTCAGAGCGGCACCATTTACGGTGCAAACCGATGCCGTGCTGGAGGCCAGCGTCACCGCCAGTCCCGAGGTCGAAGTCGCCACCAGTGCGGCAGGTGCCACGCCCATGGTCTGGTTGCCCGGCGCTGTGAGCGTGATGGTTTGCGGCGTCGGCAGGGCCACCGTTGCGGCTGCCGCTGCAACCGCAAAGGTGTAGATCACCGGTGTGGCTGAGGCGACCGTGCTGCTACCGGCTTGCGTGGCGGTCAGCGTGCAGGAACCCGCCCCCATCAGCGTCAGCGCCATGTTGGTGACGGTGCAAACAGTAGGGGTGCTGGAGGCAATCGTGACCGTCAGTTTCGCGTCGGAGCTGGCAACTAAAGCGAGGGTGGCTACACCCATTTGCTGATTGCCCGGTGCTGTGAAACTGATGTTTTGTGCCAATAAAACAGGCGTGGTGGGTGTGCCTGCGCCATAGACCAAATAGCTGGCAATGTCATCGGCTTGCGCGGTTTTGATCGACGCCGACAAGATGCCCATTCCACCCTTGTTTTTGGCAATCGCGTTCAATGTGTTTTGGTAATTCGTGGCATCCGAGATGCGTGCGCCATGGCAGCTGGCGCAGTTCGCGGCATACAGGCTTTGGCCTGCAACGCTGTTGGTTTTGGCACCGGTGCTGGTGGCAAAGCCTTTGCTTTGCCCAGCGTAGTTTTCGGTTTCAACTTCGGTCAGATTTTTTCCATTCAGCTTGAGCTTGAGCTTGTCCAGCACATCGTCTTGGTCATCGCCCTTTTGGCTTCCAACGGTAGGCCTGAACTTGCTGCCAATCAGGTCATCACTGAGATTGGTGGGGTCCACACCCAAAAGGGTCAGCTCCCTTTTGACGTTGGCAGTCTCGGTGCTGATGCGCTCCTTGGTGTAGCTTTTGACCTTGGCTGCGTCAAATTGGTCGAAGGCATCAGCGGCTGCGCCATTGGAGAGATTGGCCACCAGCATGTCGGTCACCGGTGTGATGTTGACATTGCCCGTTGAGCTCACCAGGGAATGCAGTTGTTGCGCTGCGCCTGTTGCATCCTTGTACTCCACCCTGGCCACGCAGGGCAGGGTGACGCCGCTGACATCGATGCTGAAGCTGCCATCGGTGAGGGTGGACTTGGCCGCAGTGGTGCCGGTGGTGCATTTGAGGGTGACGCTGCCGTTGGCAATTGCCAAGCCAGTGGCGGCAATGCCGGTGACGGCTTTGCCGCCGTTCGTGGCGTCGGTGCCGCCCCCACCCCCGCCGCAGGCAGCAAGGGTGGCAACCGCTGCGGCCCATAGACCGAGGGTGAAGTGGGACTGGGAAAGTTTCATGGAATGACTCCTTTGGTGGCTAGGGAAAAAGTTCGATCAGAAGCCGGGCGTGGCGAGGTAGGCGCCCAGGTCGGCCAGGTTTTGCGCGCTGTAGTTCATGGCCGACAAACTGCCCATATTGGTGGCGATGCCGGCGACCGATGTCTTGCCGGTGCTGATGGCGCTGGCGATCACGGCCGGTGCGTTGGCGCCATAGGTAATGATGTTGCGGCTGTAAATAAGTCCGGGCGGTTTTGCGCCGTGACAGGCAGTGCAAGACGCTGCATACAGCGCAGCGCCTGTGGCAGCCACGCCCACCAGTGGCGCCGCCAGCAGGGTAAATGCGTAAGTGTTGGACAGCGCCGTGAAGCTGCCGTTGGCCAACTGGCTGGCGTTGAGGGTGCAAGTGCCTGCGGTGATCACCGTGACGCTTCCCCCAGCGGTCGCGCTACAAACTGTGGGTGTGGTGGTGGCATAGCTGATGGCGCCGGTTGAGTTGGAGGTGACGGCAAAGGTAAATTGCGCCGGTGTGGCCGTTGCGCTGACCGTCAAGCTGCCCGCTGCTGCAAGCGGTGTGAACGTGGGCGCACCAGCTGCTGCGTTGACGGTGAAGGTGTGGGACACCGCTGCTGCGGGTGCAAAAGAAGCGTTGCCCGCTTGGCTGGCGCTCACGCTGCAAACCCCCGGTGCGATCAAGGCCAATGTGCTACCGCTGACCGTGCAAACCGTGGGTGTGGTAGACACAAATGCCACCGCCAGGGTGGACGAAGAAGTCGCCACCAAGGCCGCTGGTGCTGCACCAATGGTTTGGCCGGCCGGCGCTGCGAAGGTGATGGTTTGTGCCGGCAGGTTGGAGACGGCCCCAAAGGCCAAATAGGTGGCGATGTCATCGGCCTGCGCGGTTTTGATGCTGTCCGCCAAGGTGCCCATGCCGCCCTTGTTGGCTGCAATGGCGTTCAAGGTGCGTAAATAGCTCACGCCAGCGGGCACATGGGCGCCGTGGCAACTGGCGCAGTTCGCGGCATAAATACCTTGGCCCAGCACACCATTGGTCTTTGCACCGGTGCTGGTGCTAAAAGTTGCCGGGCTGCTTTTGCCGTCGTCACCGCCACCACCGCAGGCACCAAGGAGCAGTGCCGCGACCATGGTGGCGCAGAGTTTGTAAACAGGGGCGTTAGGGAGCGAAAGTTGCATAGGTGTCTTGCGTAAGGGAAGGGGGTTGAGCGAGGGCTTGGCTTCAGCCGGGGTGGCTGCGCAGCACCTTGGCGTCCTGTTGCACAGCCAGATAGCGCGCGCCTTGGCGGTCCAGCCAGGCCAGGGCATCAGGCCCTTTGAGCATGGCGATGGTGGCAAGCGCGCCCGCCGTGGTGGTGTTGCTGCTCAGCACGCTGACCGATTGCCAGTGCGTGACCGGCCAGCCGGTATGGGGATGCAGGATGTGGCAATAGCGCCGGCCATCGGCGATAAAAAAGCGTTCATAGTCGCCACTGGTGGCCAGCCCACCGCGTGCCAGCGCCAGCTGAGCCAGCGCTGCATGGGGTGTAGGGGCATGCGGGCGCGGGTGTTGGATGTCGATCTGCCAGGGTGCGGCCTTGAGCGCAGGCAGTCCGCGTGCGCCCAGTGCGTGCAGGTCGCCGCCCAGATTGACCAGCGCATGCACCACCCCCTGTTTGCGCAGCAAGGCGGCGGCGCAATCGGCTGCGTATTCCTTGCCAAAGCCGCCCATGTCGAGCTCCATGCCGGGGTGCGGCAGGCGCAGGCGGTTGCCACTGCGCTCCAACTGTTGCCAACCCACTAGGGGCAGCAAGGCCTGCAGTGCGGAGGGCTGGGGCAGGCTGGCTTTTTTAAAGTCCCAGGCCCGTCGCAGCACGCCCGATGTGATGTCAAACAGGCCATCGCTTTGCAGCCACAGGGCGTGGGCAAAGTCCAGCAAGCCGCTGGTTTCAGCATCCACCTCTAGCGCCTGCATTCCTGCGCTTTGGTTGATGCGGCTGATGATGCTGCCTGCGCTGTAGCGCGAGAACTTTTTCTCAATGCGCCTGACCTCTTTGATCGCCAAAGCGGCCGCCTGGCGCAGGACGCGCTCATCTTGGCCATCCATCTGCAGGCTGCAGGGGCAGGCCATCGCAGTGAAGTCAAAACGCAGGGTGCGCCAGCGGCTCATGGTGGGCTTTGTGCGTTAGAAGCGATGCGACACGCCGACTTGAATGAACTGGGCGCTGAACGGGGCTAGGCCGGGGCTGCCCGCGCCACCCCCATGCAGGGCCGCCGTTTGCCGATAGGTCTCGTATTTGAGGTCCATCGTCGTGTCGGGCGTGAGCGCATAGCTGAGCTTCATCGACAGCGTGAGGGCACCAAAGCTTGCCAAGCGCTGGTCTGTCGATTGCTTGCTGCCTGCGGCCTGCAGGGCGATGGCGCGCGCACGCACGGCGTTCAGGTCATATTGCCCCTGCGCATCGACCAGTGGATCGAGATAGAAGCTTGCAGCACTTTGGCTGTAGTAGCGAACGCCGGGGGTCAGCGTCCACTGGCCCAGGGGTTTGGCCAGATCCAGGCCCAGGGTGTGCGATTGAACGCCAAAGGTGTCGCTATAAAAGCGGTAGCTGCTGCGCAGCGAGGCATCCAGATCGCCCAGGTAATGGTTCCAGCGTGCCAGGGCAATCCAGTTGTCGCGCTGACTGGGGCGCTGGTCAAACGACTTGTAGGGGTCGTTGTAATAGCCACTGCCCACGCTTCGGGTCAGGTTGAACTGCGCGATATCGCCAGGGCTTAGCACTTGCGTGACGCCGCCCATGAATTCATGGGTGTTTTTGTGTTGGTCAATGGCGGTGTTGACGCCGTTGGAGCGGTTGTCGATGGTGTCGCTGGCATAGCCGTAGCCCGCCGTCCAGGTGCGGTTGTTGTCCTCGCTTGACCAGCGTGCGTCCAGGCCCAGCGCGTTGGAGGTGTAGTCATGCTCTTTGGAGAGCGCCAGACTGGCCGATACGGCGGCGCGCGCCAGGTAGCGGGTGACCTTGACATCGCCGGCCTTGCGTTCGTCTTTCATTTGGCTGGCGCCTGAAAGGGCCGTTCCTTGGGTGTGCCAACGCGGCGAGGCACCCGAGACGTTGTCCACCACACCAGAGGCCTCAATCGACCAGTCACCTGCGATGGGGGCCTGCACATAGAGTTGGGCGGCATCGACCGTGATGCGATCCCAGCCAGGCTGGCTGTCACTGTAGTGGCCGTATTTGGCGGCGACGGTGGTTTTTTCAGGCGCGTTTTCTGCGCTGGCCGTGCCGGGGTCGAAGGCGGCCAGTGCCGCCAGGCCGGGCAATACCAGGGATGCCAGCAACACGCTGGTGGCGGCCCGGCTGGGGTGGCTTGTTGGAAGGTTCGAGGAGGGGTTCATGGCCTTGTCCCTTAGTTGCAACCGCAGCCGCCGCCACCGACGCCGTAGCCGCCGCTGGAGTTTTCTTTGCTGGCATAGGTGTGCTGCACAAAGCGCTGGTCCAGCGGGTCGGACTCAAAAGTCATGATCGGCTTGGCCAAGTTGCCCTTTTCCCAGGCGCTGACGCCACCCAGGTTGCTGCAGCCGCCCAGCCCAGACAGCAGGGCGATGGCGAGCAGGCTTAAAACTGTTTGTTTCATTCGGTGTCCTTGCGTGGTGAGGGTGTGAAGGTCAGAGGTGCAGGGCTTGCTTGATCTGTTGCTCCAGTTCGGCGCGCTGCTCCTGCTTGAAGCCGCTGTGCACGCTGATGACTTTGCCGTCCGGGCCAATCAACACCGAGGTCGGCATGCCTTTGATGGCGTAGGCCTTGGGCGTCTTTGCGGCGGCATCGAAGGCCACGTCAAACCCAGCCGGGTTGTCTTGCAGAAACGCCCTGGCCTCTTCGGGTTTTTGGTCTACGTTGATGGCCACCACGCGCAGCCCATTGGCGCCGTAGCGGGTTTGCATGTCGTTCATCCAGGGGAAGGACTGCTTGCAAGGACCGCACCAAGAGGCCCAAAAGTCCAGGTAAACGGTTTTGCCCTTGTAGTCGCTCAACTTCACGGCGGCTATGCGCCCCGGCAGATCAAATTCGGGCGCAACCTGGGTCGGCTCAAGGGCAGCAACGGGCCAGGCCAACAGTGCCGCGATGGCCAGTGCAGCCGTATGAAGGTAGATTTTTTTCATGGAAGGTGGATTTCTAATTTGGGAATATTTCCCACAAATGTAGTTCAATTTAAACCGCATCCCACCCTCCGTTTAAAAATAGGTAAAAAAACCCGAAAAATGCCCTGCGATTTTTTTGCAGGCACAATGCCCACCTGAGCAATAGACCGACCGATCCATGACAGTCCCTACCAAGACCGCCCATGCCCCTGCAAAAACGGGCGCAGGCCTGCCCGAACCTGCGCTTGCTGCGGAGGCGCTGGCGCTCGTGTTGCAGCCGATGGCGCGCTTGATGATTGACCACGGTTTGCAACTGCCCTCGATGGTGGAGCTGCTCAAAAAGGCGCTGGTGGAGGAGGCCGTGGGCGCCTACGGACTGGCCGACAAGGGCAGCTCCGACACCCGTATTGCCCTGCTCACGGGCGTGCACCGCAAGGATGTGAAGCGCCTGCGTGAAGCGTCTGTGGCGCCAGTCCCTGCCAGCCCCATGGTGTCGGTGGCGGCCGCTGTGGTGGCGCGCTGGATCAGCGAACCGCGCTTTCTCAATGCCGACCAGAGTGCCCGCGCCTTGGCCCGCACGCCCCGGCGTGGCAGCGCGGGCGAGCCCGATTTCACCACCCTGGTCTCCGAGGTCAGCCGCGATGTGGGGGCCCGCGCCGTGCTGGATGAGCTGGCGCGCCTGGGCGTGGTGGAACTGCGCGAGGACGGTTACGCCGCGCTCAAGTCCAGCGCCTTTGTGCCGCAAGAGGGCTTGAGCGAATCCTTTCATTTTTTGGCCTCCGGTGTCAGCGACCATTTGGGTGCTGCCGTGCACAACCTGGCACCCGACAGAAGCGGCCCCTTGATGCTGGACCAAAGTGCTTTCTCACAGGACTTGTCGGCCGAACAGGCCGAGCAGTTGCAGCAACAGGCGCGCCGTTTGTGGGCCACTGCCCTGCAGCAGTTTTTGCAAACGGCGACCGTGGCCGAGCAGCGCAGCAAGGGCGCCGAAGGCCCCCAACACCGCATCCGGTTTGGTGTGTATTTCCATGACTGCTTGCAGGCCGACACCGTCCAAGCAGCAGCCCCCGTTCCGCGAAAAAACAAGAGAAAACCCGCACCATGAAGTCGCGTCAAGCTTTGAATGCCGAACTCACCCGGCGCAGTTGGATCGTTCTGGCTGCGTCCGCCCTGAGCGGCTGCGGCGGTGGCGGTGGCGGCAGCGGCAGCACCGCGAGTGCGCCGGGCACGGGCGGCACTGGCATTTACCAAGGCTCTATCAGTGGCTTTGGCAGTGTCATCATCAATGGCGTCACCTATGACAATTCGCAAGCCGTCATGCGCCTGAACGATGTGATCGTGTCACAAGACCAATTGCGCCTGGGCATGGTTGCCACCGTGCGCGGTGCCCATGTCACAGGCACCACCCTGGGCACCGCCAACCAGGTGGACGTCTGGTCCGTCGCGCAGGGTGTGGCGAGTGCGGTGAGCGTGGGCCAGTTCGAGGTGGCAGGCATGCACATTTTGACCACCAGCGCCACCTGGTTTTATGGCTCCACCTCGGGCACCGATGTGGCCGACGGTGACTATGTCAGCGTGTGGGGTTTGCAGGCCGACAAAGACGGACACATCTGGACCGCCTCCTGTGTGATGGTGTCGGGCGCATCTACCGAAGCCGTCAGTTCCGGCATGCTTCACAGCGAGCATGGGCAGTACACGCTCAATGATTTGCTGCTGAGCGGCACTGCGGCCAACGGCCTGACGGACGGAATGTTGGTGCGGGTGCAGGGAAGTTGGGCCTCTGCCAATCATCTGGTGCTTGCAAACGTCAAACCCATTGACAACGCGGTGCTGGCCCAGTCGTCGGGTGCTGTTGAAATAGATGGTGTGGTGACCACTGCGCCCTCGGGCACGGGCTTCATGCTGGGCAGCATCACGGTGGAGGCGACACCGGCTAGTTACAGCCCCTTGGGTGCCTCCATCACCTTGGGCGCGCGCGTGGAGGTCTATGGCTCCTGGGTTGGCAGCGTACTCAAAGCGACCAAGGTCGAACTCGAAGACGCGTCAAACACCGGCCTCATTGAAATCAAATCCGTGTTCCAGCAGTTCACCAGCTTGTCTGATTTTGTGATGCAGGGCCAACACTGCAACGCCAGTGGGGCGACGCTGAGTCAGACCACTGCCAACGCCTTGGCACAAAAGGGAGCCATCTTCAAGGTCAAGGGCGTCAAGAATGGTGACTGGCTGAACGTCTCTGAGATGGAACTCGACCACTGAGGGCTTTGGCTTTGCAAGCCTAGGCCTCCTCAACGAATAGACGCCCTGCTTAAGGAATGGCCGCGTTGCTGAGCGATGCCAAAAAGTCTGTCGCGTTCTGGTAACCCACCACCTTGTGCAGGACACGGGTCGGCGCGGCTCCGTCAAAAAACACCATCCCGGGTGGCCCAAACAAATCGAAACGCTTGAGCAAGGCCTTGTCGGCGGCGTTGTTGGCCGTCACATCGGCTTGCAGCAGCAGCACCGGGCGCAGGCGCTGTTGCACCTCGGCGTTGCCGAAAGTGAAGGTTTCATACTCCTTGCACGACACGCACCAGTCGGCATAGAAATCCAGCATCACGGTTTGGCCTTTGGCTTGCGCCTGTGCCAGCGCTTTGTCTAGCGCTTCCAGATTGGCCACGCGCTGAAAGGGCAGACCGCTGGGGGCCGCGGGCAAGGTACCGGCCTGCGCCGTGCGGATATGCGCCAGCGGTTGCAGCACCGACTGCCCGCCCGATGCCGCGCCAATCAGCAGCAGGGCCGCCACCGCCAGCAAACCAAAACCGGTGGAACGGGCAGCCACGGGTGTGTGGCTATGCTGGGGCGACTGCGGACCAAAAACGCCCAGCAAGGCTGCCGCCGTCAGCAGCCAAGCGGCCCACAGCAGCATGTGCAAGGCGCCCGATAAAACGGGCGACAGCATCCAGATCGCCACCCCCAGCAGCAGCATGCCAAACAGCTGTTTGACGCGTTCCATCCACGCCCCGGCTCGCGGCAACAGACTGCCTGCAGACAGGCCCACCAGCAACAGGGGCACGCCCATGCCCAGCGCCATGGAAAACAGGGCCAGCCCACCGAGCAGCAGGTCCTTGGTCTGGCTGATGTAGACCAGCGCCCCGGCCAGCGGTGCGGCCACGCAGGGCCCCACCACCAGGGCGCAGACACCTCCCATGATGAAAACCCCCAGGTACGAGCCACCCTTGAAGCGGTTCGACCATTCGGTCGCCCGGCCTTGGATGCTGCTGGGCATTTGCAGCTCGTAAAACCCGAACATCGACAACGCCATGGTGGACAGCAGCAGCGCAAAGCCGCCCAGCACCCATGGGTTTTGCAGCGCCGCGGCAAGCCCCTCGCCCGCCAGTCCGGCGGCCACGCCAAAGCCGGCATAGACCAGGGCCATGCCCAGGGAGTAGGCCAGCGCCAAACTCAGGCCCTTGGCACGGCTCACCGGACCGGTCTGCCCGGCAATCAGGGAGGACAAAATCGGCACCATCGGCAACACGCAGGGCGTGAAGGCCAGCAGCAAACCGGCCAGCCAGAACACACCCATGGTGCGCAGCAAACTGCCCGAGGCCAGCGTGCTGGCTATCGCATCCGTAGCTTCCGGCGCGGTGCCTGTTGAGGCGCTTGCCTGCTGGAACGGTGCATTGGCAAAAGGCGGGGCGGCGGCTTCGGCGCCCACGTTGGCCTGTGTGATGTGGTTCTCAGCGGCGCCCAGTCCGGTGAGCGCGACCTGCAACTGCGTCGCCTCTGGCGGGTAGCACAGACCGGCGTCGGCGCAACCCTGCCAGCCTACGGTCAGTGGCACGCTGGCGCTGCCTTTTGTGAGGTGCAGGTCCACATCCAGCGCCTGCCGGTACACCGCCAAGGTTTTGTTGAAGGTGGCATCAAACTCCTGCTTGCCTGGCGGCAGATTGAGCGGCGCCCACTCAACGCCAGCGCCGTCCGCTTGCACACTGACGCGCTCGCGGTACAGGTGGTATCCGGGCGCAATGTCCCAGTGCAGGCGCAGCGTGCGCCCGTCCACCACGGTCGCCGAAAAAACAAACGCCTGATCGGACGCCAAAAATGCATCGGCCGGTGTGGCCCAGGCGGTGCTCAAGCCGAGCAGCAGCGTTAAAAACGGCAACAGCCGGCACAAAAGGCGAACGAACATGGCAAAGGCTCCAACAACACAGAAGGGGCTATTGGAGCATTAATTCGGGAAAAATTCCCGCAATATTTGTTGTCTCGCCAAGACCCCATGTTTTCCGCCCTCCGGTACGCAGCGCCTCAAGCGCTTGGTGCCATTGTGGCAACGTCGGGGCAGCTCCCAAGGACGCGCCTTGGGGAACCGATGCTGTCTTAGCCTTCGAGCTTGCCGGTCAGGTCCAGCCACTCCTCTTCCAGTGTCTTGAGCTCCTGGTTGACCAGCTTGAGGCGCTTGCCGGTTTCGGCAATCACCGAGGGGTGGGGGTTGGTGGACAGCTTGCCCTCCAGGGCCGCGCCCTCGGCATTCAGCGTGACCATCTTCTCGTCCACTGCTGACAGCGCCTTCTTCCACTTCTTGACCTGCTCGGGGGAAATGGTGGCCTCCACCACCGGTGCGGCCACCACGGCGGCCACCTTGGGCGACTGGTTCTTGGCCTCTTCCTTGGCCGCTTCGCGCTGGCGTTTGGCCTCGTCGAGCAGGTACTTCTGGTAGTCGTCGAGATCGCCGTCAAACGGCTCCACACCGCCGCGAGACACCATCCAGAACTCGTCGCACACGGCGCGCAGCAGGGCGCGGTCGTGGCTGACCAGCATCACGGTTCCCTCGAACTCGTTGAGCGCCATGGAGAGCGCCTCGCGGGTGGCCAGATCCAGGTGATTGGTAGGCTCATCCATCAGCAAGAGGTTGGGGCGTTGCCACACCAGCATGCACAGCACCAGACGGGCTTTTTCGCCGCCGCTCATGCTGCCCACGGCCTGCTTGACCATGTCGCCGCTGAAGTTGAAGTTGCCCAGGAAGCTGCGCAAGTCCTGCTCGCGCGTGGCCTGCCCACCGAGCTTGCCGTTGGCCGTCATCTCCTTGACCATGTGGATCATGTGTTCGAGCGGGTTGTCGGCCGGGCGCAGCACGTCGAGCTCCTGCTGCGCGAAGTAGCCGATGTTCAGGCCACGGCCCTCGGTCACTTCACCGCCTAGCGGCTCCAGGTCCCGCGCCACGGTTTTCACCAGGGTTGATTTGCCCTGGCCGTTGGCACCCAGAATGCCGATGCGCTGACCGGCCAGCACCGACTTGCTGACGTTGCGCACGATGACCGTGGGCGGTGTCTTGGGCGGCGAGCCTTCGGGTGCGGGGTAGCCAAAGCTTACGCCCGACATGGACAACATGGGGTTGGGCAGATTGGCCGGCTCGGCAAATTCAAAGGTGAAGTCGGCCTCATTGAGCAGGGGCGCAATCTTTTCCATGCGGTCCAGCGCCTTGACCCGGCTTTGCGCCTGCTTGGCCTTGCTGGCCTTGGCCTTGAAGCGGGCAATGAACTTTTGCAGGTGGGCAATCTTGTCTTGCTGCTTGGAGAAGGCGTTTTGTTGCAGGTCCATCTGCTCGGCGCGCATGTCTTCAAACTTGCTGTAATTGCCGCCGTAGCGCATCAGCTTGGCCGCATCGATGTGCAGGGTGACATTGGTCACCGCGTCCAGAAACTCCCGGTCATGGCTGATGACGACCATGGTGCCTTCGTACTTCTTCAACCAGGCTTCCAGCCACACCAGGGCGTCCAAGTCCAGGTGGTTGGTGGGCTCGTCGAGCAGCAGCAGGTCAGACGGGCACATCAGGGCGCGCGCCAATTGCAGGCGCATGCGCCAGCCACCCGAGAAGCTGTTCACTGGGTTTTCCAGTTCACTGCTCTTGAAGCCCAGGCCCAGAATCAGCGCCTGTGCGCGCGAAGGTGCGTCGTGTTCGCCCGCGTCGTGCAGCGCCATGTAGGCGTGGGCCATACGGTCGTAATCGTCGGTGGCCTCGGCGGCCGCCACTTCGATGCGCGCCAGGTTGAGTTCGGTGTCGCCTTCGACCACAAAGTCGGTGGCGCCTTGGCTGGTCTCGGGCATGTCCTGGGCCACCTGGCCCATGCGCCATTGGGTGGGGATAAAGAATTCCCCTCCGTCCTCGTGGATGCTGCCGTTGAGCAGCGCAAACAGCGAGGATTTACCCGCGCCGTTGCGGCCAACCAGGCCGACCTTTTCCCCCGGGTTCAGAGTGACGGACGCGCCGTCGAGCAGCACCTTGACGCCGCGGCGTAAGGTGATATTTTTTAAGTTGATCATGCAGTGAGCGCTTCGCGCGTAAGGAGTAGGACCTGGTCTTCACCCGCGCTGGTGTCTAGCCAAATGGCTTGCAGCGTGGGGAAGGCGGTCTCAAAAAAATGTTGTTCGTTGCCGATTTCCAGCACCAGCACAGCACCGGGGTTCATATAGCGCGGTGCGTCACGCAGCAGGCTGCGCACAAAGTCCATGCCATCCAAACCACCGGCCTGGTTGCCGTCCAGCGCAATGGAGGGTTCGGCCAAATATTCGGGGGGCAGGGCGGCCATGCTTTGGGCATTGACATAGGGCGGGTTGCACAGGATCAGGTCGTAGGTCTTGTTCAACGCAGTCAGGCCATCGGACGCGATCAGGTGCACCCGTTCACCCAGGTGGTGGCGCTCCACATTGATGGCGGCCACGGCCAGGGCGTCGGCAGAAATATCGGCGCCGTCCACCTGCGTATCCGGATAGACCATGGCCGCAATCACGGCCAGACTGCCGTTGCCGGTGCACAGGTCCAGCAGCGCGTGGGTGTCGGCGCGCAGCCAGTAGTCCAGCGCGCCCTCGACCAGCAGCTCGGCAATCAGCGAGCGCGGCACGATCACCCGCTCGTCCACATAAAAAGACACACCCTGCAACCAGGCCTCGCGCGTGAGGTAGGCGGCGGGCTGGCGTGAGGCAATGCGCGTCTCAATCAAGATGGCGCATTTCTCCAGCTCGGCCGCAGTGAGCGGGCGCAGCGCCTGCGAGTCCGGGCCCTCTAGCGCGGTGTCAAGCGGCAGGCCCAGGCTCCACAGCACCAGCCAGGCGGCCTCGTCCTTGGCATTGGTGGTGCCGTGCCCGTAGTGGACACCGGCCTGCGTCAGCCGATCGGCCGAAGCCTCAATCCATTCCAGCAGGGTCACGGGGCAGCCTTTGCCATCTGGTTCAGGTTTTCCAAAACGCGTTTGTAAATATTCTTCAAGGGTTCGATGTCTGAGACATGCACGTATTCGTTGATCTGGTGGATGGTCGCATTGGGCGGGCCCAACTCGATCACCTGGGGGCACACCTTGGCAATAAAGCGCCCATCGCTGGTGCCGCCGGTGGTGGAGAGTTGGGTGGTGATGCCGGTCTCGCTGTGAATGGCTGCGCACACGGCGTCCACCAGCGTGCCCGGCGTGGTCAAAAACGGCAGGCCGCCCAGGGTCCAGGCCAGGGTGTAGTCCAGGCCATGGGCAGTGAGCACCGCCCTGAGGCGCTGCTGCAGCGACTCAGGGCTGGACTCGGTACAAAAGCGAAAGTTGAAGTCCAGCACCAGGCTGCCGGGAATCACATTGCCCGCACCCGTGCCGCTGTGGATATTGCTCACCTGCCAGCTGGTGGGCGGAAAAAAAGCATTGCCCCGGTCCCACTCGATGGCCACCAGTTCTGCCAACGCCGGTGCCAGCAAATGGAGGGGGTTTTTGGCCAGGTGCGGATAGGCAATGTGGCCCTGCAGTCCCTTGATGGTGAGCTTGCCAGTCAGGCTGCCGCGCCTGCCGTTTTTGATCATGTCGCCGGTGCGCTCCACCGAGGTGGGCTCGCCTACGATGCAATAGTCCAGCGTCTCGCCGCGCGCCATCAACTGCTCGCAGACCACCACCGTGCCGTCATTGGCCGGGCCTTCCTCGTCGCTGGTCAACAGGAACGCGATGGCGATTTGCGGGTCTGGTGTAGCGGCCAAAAACTCTTCGGTGGCCACGACAAAGGCCGCAAGCGACGCCTTCATGTCGCTGGCGCCACGCCCATACAGGCGGCCGTCGCGGTGCGTGGGCACAAAGGGGGGGCTGAGCCATTCGTTCAAGGGGCCGGTGGGCACCACATCGGTGTGTCCCGCAAACACCAGTGTCTTGGCATCGGCTGTCGCGCCTTGTCGTTTGGCCCACAGGTTGGTGACGCGAAAATCTTGCGGGCCACTGACGATGGTCTCACAGGTAAAGCCCAGGGGGGTCAGGCGGCTGGCAATCAGGTCTTGGCAGCCTTGGTCGGAAGGGGTTAGCGAGGGCAGGGACAGCAGTTGCTCGGTCAGTATCAGGGTCTGGCTCATCCGTGTTTGACATCCAATGTGATTTCGGTGAATGAGGCACCTTCTTCCTCTTCGGGCGCCTCTGCCACCTTGGTTTTTTGGGCGAAGTCGTTTTGCATGCGCCACATCAGGTTGGTTGGCGAGTCGGCATGGGCCAGGCCCTCCTTGCGCTCCACCACACCGCTGAGGATGAGGCGGGCAATGTCCTGCTCGAAGCCTTGCGACCCCTCGGCCATGGACTGCTCCATGGCGTCCTTGACGCCCGAAAAATCGCCCTTGCCAATCAGCTCGGAAATCAGCTTGGTGTTGAGCAGGATTTCCACTGCCGGTGTGCGAACGCCCTTTGTGGTGCGCAGCAGGCGCTGCGAAACCACGGCCTTGAGCGCGGCAGACAGGTCGCCCAGCATGGTGTCGCGCACCTCCACCGGGTAAAAGCTCAGGATGCGGTTCAAGGCCTGGTAGCTGTTGTTGGCATGCATGGTGGCCAGGCACAAATGGCCGGACTGGGCATAGGCCAGGGCCGCCGACATGGTTTCGCGGTCGCGGATTTCGCCGATCAGGATCACATCGGGCGCTTGGCGCAGGGCGTTTTTCAGGGCCACTTGCAGCGACTGCGTGTCGGTGCCGATCTCGCGCTGGTTGATTACCGAGCGCTTGTTCTTGAACAAATATTCGATCGGGTCTTCAATTGTCAGAATGTGGCCGGTGGCATTCTCGTTGCGAAAGTCCAGCATGGATGCAAGCGTGGTGCTCTTGCCCGCACCGGTGGCGCCCACCATCAAAATCAGGCCGCGCTTTTCCATGATCAAGTCGCCCAGGATCAGCGGCACATTGAGGTCATCGAGCGAGGGCACATCCACTGCGATGTGGCGGATCACGGCGGCGATGGTGCCGCGCTGGCGCATGGCGCTGACCCGAAAACGCCCCACGCCCGAGAGCGGAAAACCCATGTTGAGTTCGCCCGTCGCATCGAGTTCGGCCATGCGGTCTTCGGGCAACACCTCGGCGAGCAGGTTGCGCGGCGCATCAAAGGGGAGCAACTGCGCGTTGATAGGGACGCACTGGCCATTGATCTTGATCAGCGCCGGGGCCATAGCCGACAAGTAGACGTCGGACGCCTTCTTCTCTCCCATCAAACGCAAAATGCGCTCCATGGTTCCTGCTGGACTGGTCGTTGCCATAGTTGCTCCCCGGAGTGCTTGCTTTAGTCGCGCAGCAAATCGTTGAGCGAAGTCTTGGCCCGGGTCTGGGCATCCACACGCTTGACGATCACGGCGCAATACAGGCTGTATTTTCCATCGGCGCTGGGCAGGTTGCCAGACACCACCACCGAGCCCGACGGAATGCGGCCATAGGTCACGGTGCCGGTGGCACGGTCATAAATTTTGGTGCTCTGGCCGATGTACACGCCCATGGAGATCACCGAGTTCTCTTCCACGATCACGCCTTCGACCACTTCGGAGCGGGCGCCGATAAAGCAGTTGTCTTCGATGATGGTGGGGCCGGCCTGCATGGGCTCGAGCACACCGCCAATGCCAACGCCACCGGACAGGTGCACGTTCTTGCCGATCTGTGCGCAGGAACCCACCGTGGCCCAGGTGTCCACCATGGTGCCTTCATCGACATAGGCGCCAATGTTCACGTAGGACGGCATCAGGATCACGCCACGGCCCAGAAAGCTGCCACGGCGGGCCACGGCGGGTGGCACGATGCGCACACCCGAGGCCTTCATGCCTTCTTCGTCCATGTGGGCAAACTTGGTCTGCACCTTGTCGTAAAAGCCCAGGTCGCCGGCCTTGATGACTTCGTTGTCTTTAAGGCGAAAGCTTAAGAGCACAGCCTTTTTGATCCATTGGTGCGTGGTCCACTGGCCGACCGACTCGCGTGTGGCTACACGCAGCGCGCCGTTGTTGAGCTGGGCGATGACGTGTTCAACCGCGTCAAGCACTTCCTTGGGTGCGGATGCCACGGAAAGGTTGGCACGGTTGTCCCAAGCTTGGTCGATGATGGATTGAAGTTGTTGGGTCATGTCTATGGTTGAAGGTGTGGATTTCAGGTTCTGGATTGCACGAACCGGACAATGCGTTCTGCGGCTTCCACGCATTCCTCGGTCTGGGCGACCAAGGCCATACGGATGCGGCCAGCGCCGGGATTGAGGCCATTGGCCTCGCGCGCCAGATAACTGCCCGGCAAAACCGTCACATTGTAATTTGTGAGCAGGTCGCGCGCGAAGTCGGTGTCACTGCCCGGCACCTTGGCCCACAAATAAAAGCCGGCATCGGGCAGCGCCACGTCCATCACCGCCGACAAAAGCGGGGTGACGCGGGCAAACTTGGCGCGGTATTGGGCGCGGTTGTCCACCACATGGGCCTCGTCGTTCCAGGCCGCAATGCTGGCGGCCTGCACCACCGGGCTCATGGCGCTGCCGTGGTAGGTGCGAAACAGCAGGAATTGTTTGATCAGTGCCGCGTCGCCTGCGCAAAAGCCGCTGCGCATGCCCGGCACATTGCTGCGTTTGGACAGGCTGGTAAAGCTCACCAGGTTTTTGAAGTCACTGCGCCCCAGCTTGGCGGCGGCCTCCAGGCCCCCTAGCGGTGGCTCGTCGCGGAAATAAATTTCGCTGTAGCACTCGTCGGAGGCAATCACAAAGCCAAAGCGGTCGCTTAAGTCAAACAGCTTGGCCCATTCGGACAGGGGCATGACCGCACCGGCCGGGTTGCCCGGTGAGCAGACAAAAAGCAGTTGGGTGCGCGCCCAGACCGCGTCGGGCACGCTGTCCCAGTCTTGGGCGAAGTTGCGTGTTGCGTCCGACGCCACAAAATAGGGAAGGGCGCCGGATAAATAGGCCGCGCCCTCGTAGATCTGGTAGAACGGGTTGGGGCAGACCACCAGTGCGGCTTGTCCGTCGGTGCGGGGTTGCAACACCGTCTGTGCAAAGGCAAACAGGGCTTCGCGCGAGCCGTTGACCGGCAAAATTTGGCTCGCCATATCGAGCTGCAGGCCATAGCGGCGTTGCAGCCATTGGGCAATGGCCGCGCGCAGGGCCGGGTCCCCGGCCGTGGCGGGATAGACCGATAAACCGCCGCTGTGCAGAATGGCTTCGCAATAAGCCTGTTTGACGAGCTCTGGCGCCGCATGGCGGGGCTCGCCTATGCCCAGGCTGATGGGTTTGTAAGCGGCATTGGGGGTGACCGTGGCGAATAACTGGCGCAGGCGTTCGAAGGGATAGGCCTGCAGGCGTGACAAATTGGGGTTCATGGGGCGGAATTATGGCCGACCCTTCGTTAAACTCGGCGCAGCAGTCCTACGGGGCTTATGCCTTTAATCCTTGCGAGGAATGCCCTTATATGCCAACACCATTACCTGAAGCGAGTCCCATCTATCTCGATACCGATTTGGCTCTGTCGCAAATTGGCGATTTCGATGCCATGAACAGCATGCTGTTGATGCTGCAAGAGTCGTTGACGAACGACCTGCCCAAAATCGCAAGCTTGCTGCAACAAGGCGATGTGCCGGCTGCCAATCGGCTGCTGCATGCGCTCAAGGGATTTATCCCGATTTTTTGTCAGGAGTCGCTGTGTTCCCATGTGGTGCAGGTTGAGAGTATGAGCAAGCTGGGTGCCAACCCCGACTTGCTCTCGGCCTATGTGGGCTTGCAGACGGAACTGGCGAAATTGCTCCGCGAGGTGGCGAGCCACCTGCAGGCCCATGGTTTTGCTGCATGAGCCAAATAACAAAGAGGAAAGCATAGATGGATATGAAGCGAGCAAGGGTGTTGGTGATTGATGACGAAAAGATCATGAACACCTTCATCCTGGGCAGTCTGCGCCGTATGGGCATATTGGACCTGTATTCCTTTGATAACGGCCTGGCCGCCCTGCGCGAGGTCAGTACCCTCAAGCCCGACCTGATACTGACCGATGTGCACATGCATCCCATGGGCGGCATTGAGTTTGTGCAAAAGTTGCGCGCCCTGGCCGATGAGCGACTGTCCAAGATTCCCGTGATTTTTCTCAGTGTCGACTCCACCAAATCGACCGTGGGAGAGATCGCTGCGCTGGGGGTGGTGGGCTACCTGGTCAAGCCGCCCAACCATAAGATGTTGGAAGCCAAGATAGCCCATGCGCTCAAAGGCGACGAATTCATCGTCTCTGACTAGACGCACGGTATCATCTGACTTTTTACTGTCTCGGTGCAGCATCAAAAAATTCAATGAAATCAACCGCTTAGCCCAAGCAAAATTTTCACGTGCGCCTTAATTCCATCAAGCTTTCGGGCTTCAAGTCCTTCGCCGAGCCCACCAACTTTTTATTGCCCGGACAACTCGTAGGCGTGGTCGGGCCCAACGGCTGCGGCAAATCCAACATCATGGATGCGGTGCGCTGGGTGCTGGGCGAGAGCAAGGCCAGCGAGCTGCGCGGCGAGTCCATGCAGGACGTGATCTTCAATGGCACCACCACCAGGAAGCCGGCCAGTCGCTCCAGCGTGGAGCTGGTGTTTGACAACTCCGACCACCGGGCCGGGGGCCAATGGGGTCAGTTTGGCGAGATCGCGGTCAAGCGTGTGCTCACGCGTGACGGTGGATCGAGCTACTTCATCAACAACCAGGCGGTGCGCCGGCGCGACGTGCAGGACGTGTTCCTGGGCACGGGCCTGGGGCCGCGCGCCTACGCCATCATTGGCCAGGGAACCATCAGTCGCATCATCGAATCCAAGCCCGAGGAGCTGCGCCTGTTTCTGGAAGAGGCCGCCGGTGTCTCCAAGTACAAGGAGCGCCGCCGCGAGACTGAAAACCGACTGTCGGATACGCGTGAGAACCTGACAAGGGTGGAAGACATTTTGCGCGAGCTCAATGCCAACCTCGAGAAGTTGGAAAAGCAGGCCGAGGTGGCCCAGAAATACAACACGCTGCAGGCCGATGTGACGCAAAAGCAGCACCAGCAGTGGTTCTTGAAGCGCGCCGAGGCGCTGGCGGACCAGGCCAAGGTGCAGGCCGAAGGCCTGGCCAGCGTCAATGCGCTGGAGTCGCGCATGGCCGATCTGCGCCACATCGAGACCGAGCTAGAAACCGTGCGCCAGGCCCATTACGTGGCAGGCGACGAGGTCAATCAGGCCCAGGGCCTGCTGTATGAGGCCAGCACCGATGTGGGCCGTCTGGAAGCCGAAATTCGCTTTGTAGTCGAAGGCCGCCAGCGCGTGGAGCAGCGCCTGCACACGCTGAAAGAACAGATTGCCCAATGGGCCACGCGCCGCGAAGACGCGCACGACGAAATGGAGCGCCTGGCCGAACTCGCACTGCATGGCGAGGAGCAGGCCGAGCTGCTCGCTGCGCAGGTGGAAGAGCAGGCCCAGCAGTTGCCGGAGATGGAAGACAGCTTGGCCCAGGCGCAAACGGCGGCCAACACCCAGCGCGGCGCTGTCGTGCAGGTGCAGCAGCAAATCCAGGTGCTTGCCGCCGAACAGCGCAGCATCGAAGAGCAAAGCCGATCCTTTAGCAACCGGCGCGAGCGCCTGGGTGCCGACCGCAATGCCCTGGCTGCGCCCGATGAGGCCAAGCTGCAAGATGTGCAGCAGCAGTTTGAAGATTCGCAAGAGGCCCATGCCATTGCGCAGGAGCGCCTGCACGAGCTGCAGGACTCTGTGCCACTGCTCGACGAGGCACGCCGCAGCGCACAACAGGGCGTCAATACCGAATCGGCACGCCAGGCAGACCTGTCGGCGCGCTTGGATGCGCTCAAGGCCTTGCAAGAAAAGGTCAAGACCGACGGCAAACTGCAACCCTGGTTGGCCAAACATGGGCTGGACCATTTGCAGGGCCTGTGGAGCCGCATCCACATCGAGCAGGGTTGGGAAAACGCGCTCGAAGGCGCGTTGCGCGAGCGCCTGGGGGCACTCGAAGTCTCGCGCCTGGACATGGTCAAGGCCTTTGCTGTGGACGCGCCACCGGCCAAGCTGGCTTTTTTCAGCCCGCCGCTGGCCGCTGCACCGCAAGCCACGTCCGCCATGCCGCGCCTGTCGGACCTGCTGCGCATCGTTGAGGCCGGTCAACGCGCCGTGCTGGTGGACTGGCTGCACGGCTGCTTTACCGCCAGCAGCTTTGAAGACGCGCTGGCCCAGCGCAGCGAACTCCAGCCGGGTGAGGCCATTTATGTGAAATCCGGCCATGTGGTGGGCGCCCACAGCGTGGGCTTTTACGCACAGGACTCCGAGCAGGCCGGTCTGCTGGCCCGCGCCCAGGAAATTGAAAACCTCGAAAAGCAGCTGCGCGCCCAGGTGCTGATTGCCGATGCATCGCGCGTGGCCCTGTCGCGCGCCGAGAGCGCCTATGCGCAAAGCGCCCAGGCACTGGTTGGCATAAGACGTGAGGCCGCCGAGGCGCAGACCCTCAACCACGCCCTGCAGGTGGAGTCCCTGCGCCTGACCCAACTGGTAGAGCAGACCCGCGCCCGCAGCAGCCAGATCGAGAGCGATATGGCCGAGGTAGATGCCCAACTCGAAGACCTGCAAGAGCGCCGCGCCACCGCCGAAGGCCGCTTTGAGTCGCTGGACATGCAACTGGCTGATGCCCAGGAACGCCATGCGGAGCTCGACGAACAAGTCATCGAAGGGCAGAGCAAGCTCGGTCAGAGCCGCGAACAGCAGCGCAGTCTGGAGCGCCAGGCCCAAGAGGCCGGCTTTGCCCAGCGCAGTCTGCAGGCCCGCAATGCCGAGTTGTCGCGTGCCATGGATACCGCCGACCAACAGACTGCCTCCATCCACGCTGAAGAACAGCGCGCCGAAGAAGAGCTGCTGCGCCTGACCGATGCCGCGGCCCAGGGCGGTTTGCAAAATGCCCTGGCGCTCAAGCTCGAACGCGAGCAAAGCCTGGGCGCCAAACGCAGCGAATACGACGACCTGACCGCCAAGTTGCGCGCCAGCGATGAGCGCCGCGTACAGCTTGAGCGCGAGCTCGATCCCCTGCGCTCCCGCATCACCGAATTCCAGCTCAAGGAGCAGGCCGCTCGCCTAGGGTTTGAGCAATACGAGTCGCAGTTGGTCGAGGCCAAGGCCGATTTGGAGGCGGTGGAGCTGAGCATCAAAGAGGGCAATGTGCGCCTGTTTGGCATGCAAAGCGATATCGACCGCATCCTGCGCGAAATCACCGCCCTGGGGGCCGTCAATCTGGCGGCCCTGGATGAGTTGACCGCGGCGCGCGAACGCAAGACCTTCCTGGACTCGCAAAGCACCGATCTGACCGACGCCATGAATATCCTCGAAGACGCCATTCGCAAGATCGACGCCGAAACGCGCGAGCTGCTGTCGGGCACCTTCAACCAGGTCAACGAGCATTTTGGGCGCATGTTCCCCGAGCTGTTCGGTGGCGGCAATGCGCGCCTGGTGATCACCGGCGACGAAATTCTGGACTCGGGCGTGCAGGTAATTGCCCAGCCTCCCGGCAAAAAGAACCAGACCATTCACCTGCTCTCCGGCGGTGAAAAGGCGTTGACCGCCATCGCCCTGGTGTTTGCGATTTTCCAATTGAACCCGGCACCGTTTTGTTTGCTCGACGAGGTAGACGCGCCGCTGGACGACGCCAACACCGAGCGCTATGCCAAACTGGTGTCGAGCATGAGCAAGCAGACGCAATTTTTATTTATCAGCCACAACAAGATCGCCATGGAAATGGCCGAGCAACTCATTGGCGTGACCATGCAGGAGCAGGGCGTATCGCGTATCGTGGCGGTGGACATGGAATCCGCAGTTTCATTTGCCGAAATGGCGTAAGGCCCGCATGAGTAATTTTCAGTTTGGTTTGGCCGCCGTTGGGGGCCTGTTGCTGGCCGGTGTGGTCGCCTACAACACCTGGACCGCGCGCAAGAACGCGCCGCGCCAGGCCGAGCTGGCACCTACAGAGCCCGCTGGTCCGGACCCGGTGAAGCCCACATTTTCCGAGGCCCAGGTGCGGGTGCATGACATGGTTCTGCCCACCTTGTTCAAGAAGCCGGTGCTGGATGCACTGATAGACGTGATCGCCACCCTGGGCCTGGACCCCAGTGCCGGACCCCTGTCGGGGGACGCAGCGATTGCGGCACTTCCCGCCACTTGGCGCGCCGGCACCAAACACTTTGCGGTCGAGGGGCTCAATGCCAAGACCCAACAATGGGAGAGTCCGCAGCCGGGCCGACGCTACCGCGCCTTCCAGGCCGGTGTGCAACTGGCCAACCGCACCGGTGCCTTGAACGAAATCGAATATTCCGAGTTTGTCGTCAAGACCCAGGCTTTTGCCGATGCCCTGGGTGCATCCCCTGACTTTCCCGAAATGCGCGATGAGGTGGCACGTGGCCGTGAGCTCGACCAATTTGCCAGCGCCCATGATGCGCAGCTCAACTTCACCCTGCACGCCCGCAATGCCTCCTGGAGCCCCGGCTATGTGCACCAGAACGCGGCCCGCCTGGGCTTTGTGTCGGGTGCGATTGCAGGGCGCATGGTGCTGCCGGCGTCCCAGGAGGGTATGCCTGCGGTGCTGACCCTGTTGTTTGATTCTCAGGCTGCAATGGCCGAGGACCCGGCACAAAGCGCCATCCGCGAAATCAGCCTGCACCTCGACGTGGCCCAGGCCGAACGCTGTGAGCAGCCCTTTGAGCGCATGCGCGATGCCGCCTTCGCCCTGGCCGAAACCATGGACGGCGTGGTGACCGACGACAACGGCCAGCCACTGGCGCCGCAAGTCATGGACGTCATAGGCGCTGAGCTGCAAACGCTTTACAACACCCTGGAGCAGCGCGGTCTGGCCGCTGGTTCGGCGGTGGCGCGCCGACTGTTTTCCTGATTCATCCCTTTTTCCGAGAGGCAACGGCCATGGCCAACCTGGACTTGTTTGCCGCGCAAGCGGGTGAGGCGGCGTTGCGTGAGCGCCTGGACGGCTTGCGCGCGCAACTGCATACGCTGGCCCACCAGTACTACGTGCTCGACGCCCCCACGCTGCCCGACGCCGAATACGACCGCCTGTTTCGCGAACTGCAGGCCATCGAAGCCGCGTATCCCGAATGGACCACAGCCGACTCACCGACCCAGCGCGTGGGCGGCAAACCGCTGGACCAATTTGCCACGGTGCGCCACGCAGTTCCCATGCTCAGCATACGCACCGAGACCGATACCGAATCGACCGGAGCCCAGGCCTTTGACGCCCGCGTGCGCAAGGAGCTGGAGTTGCTGGATACCGACGCCCCTGTGGAGTACGTGGCCGAGCTTAAATTCGACGGCCTGGCCATCAACCTGCGCTATGAGCACGGCGTGCTGGTGCAGGCCGCCACCCGTGGCGACGGCGAGTATGGCGAAGACGTGACGCAAAACATTCGCACCGTGGGCCAGATCCCCTTGCGGATTTCTGCTGTTGCCATTCCCGCTGTGCTGGAGGTGCGCGGCGAGGTCTATATGCGGCGCGACGACTTTGAGGCCCTCAACCAAAAGCAGCGCGACAGGGGCGAGAAGACCTTCGTGAACCCACGCAATGCCGCCGCCGGTGCGGTGCGCCAACTCGACCCCGGCATCGCCGCGCAGCGCCCCTTGAGCTTTTACGCCTACGGTGTGGGCGAGGTGGCACCGCAGCCAGTGGGCAGCCTGTTTGCCACCCACATGGCGTTGCTGCAAACCCTCAAAAGCTGGGGCTTTCCGGTGGCCGAGCAAACCCGCGTGGTGCGTGGCGCCGATGAACTGGTGGCTTTTCACCAAAGCATTGGCAGCACGCGCGACCAGTTGCCCTTTGACATCGACGGTGTGGTCTACAAGGTCAACAGCCTGGCCTTGCAACAGCGCCTGGGCTTTGTGACGCGCGAACCGCGCTGGGCCGTGGCACACAAATACCCGGCACAAGAGCAGATGACCCGCGTGCTGGCCATCGATGTGCAGGTGGGGCGTACCGGCAAGCTCACCCCGGTGGCGCGTCTGGAGCCGGTGTTTGTGGGCGGCACCACGGTGTCCAACGCCACCTTGCACAACCTGTTCGAGGTGCGCAAAAAGGATGTGCGCGTGGGCGACCTGGTGATCGTGCGCCGGGCCGGCGATGTCATTCCCGAGGTGGTCGGCAGAGTCGCCAATGCGGACGCCGGTGGGGCGTCTGGCGATGTGCCACGCAGCCCCTATGTGCCCAACTTTCGCTTGCCCGCCCAATGCCCGGTGTGCGGCAGTGCCGTGGTGCGCGAAAAGGGCGAGGCCAACCACCGCTGCGTGGGTGGGCTGTTTTGCAGCGCCCAGCGCAAGCAGGCCATATTGCACTTTGCCCAGCGCCGCGCCGTAGAGGTCGAAGGCCTGGGCGACAAGCTGGTGGAGCAGTTGGTGGATGCCCATGTCATACGCACCCTGCCAGACCTGTACCGCCTGGGCTTTACCGCCCTGGCCAGCCTGGAGCGCATGGCCGATAAGTCGGCGCAGAACATCGTCGATGCCTTGGAGAAATCCAAACAAACCACGCTGCCACGCTTTCTGTTTGGCTTAGGGATTCGCCATGTCGGCGAGGCCACGGCCAAGGAGCTGGTGCGGCACTTTGGCAGCCTGGACGCCATCATGGATGCCTCTGAGGAAGCGCTGCTGCAGGTCAACGACGTGGGCCCCATCGTGGCCAAAAGCCTGCGCACATTTTTTGACCAGGCCCACAACCGCGAGGTGGTGGAACAGCTGCGCGCTTGCGGTATCCGCTGGGAGGAGGGCGCAGCCACATCGGAGCTGCCCAAGCCTTTGGCCGGCATGACCTTTGTGCTCACCGGCACCCTGCCCACGCTCGGGCGCGACGACGCCAAGGACAAGATTGAAGCCGCCGGCGGCAAGGTCTCGGGCTCGGTCAGCAAGAAGACCAGCTATGTGGTGGCGGGGTCTGAAGCGGGCAGCAAACTCACAAAAGCCCAAGAGCTGGGTGTGGCCGTGCTGGACGAAGCGGCCCTTCTGGAGATGCTGAAATGAGTGCACACCGGGCCTGCATCCGCCCACTTGGCGCATTGCTGCGTTTGATGAAAGACTTCCCATGACCGTTCGCGAAATTCTGAAAATGGGCGACGCCCGCCTGCTGCGCATGGCCCAAAAGGTCACCGACTTCGACAGCGACGCGCTGCACCTGCTGGTCACCGACATGCTAGACACCATGCGCGCTGCCAATGGCGCGGGACTGGCGGCTCCGCAAATCGGCGTCGATCTGCAGCTGGTGGTGTTTGGCAGTTTTGAGCGCAACCCGCGCTACCCGGACCGCCCGGTGGTGCCGCCCACCATCTTGCTCAACCCGACCATCACCCCGATCGGTGATGCAGAAGAAAGCGACTGGGAGGGCTGCCTGTCCGTGCCCGGTCTGCGCGCCATGGTGCCGCGCTGGGCACATATTCGCTACACCGGTTTTGACCAATATGGCGACGCCATAGACCGCACGGTCGAAGGCTTCCACGCCCGCGTGGTGCAGCACGAATGCGACCACCTCTGGGGCAAGCTCTACCCCATGCGCGTGCGCGACTTCAGCCAGTTTGGCTACACCGAGGTGTTGTTTCCCGAGATCGCCGCTGGCGAAGAGGATTGAGTTGCAAAAGGACGCGCGTCGCGTCACGGTAAGGCGTTCGGTTCGGCCCTTGCGCAATACCGAAACTGCGATGTGTAAGTTTGCAGACAGTAGTTCCAGTGGCTTTTATTCCAACTATTCAAACGCCTTTTCTTGTATCTCTGCGGTCGGAACAGCCTAGCGGCTACGCAGCAAAGGGTACAACACCGCTTGCCAACCAAATAAACGCGCTGCGGGTGAATAAAGTTGCCTTCAGTACCTATTTAAGTGGACTCCAGTACCTACTTATAGGTATTCACTTTTATCATATTTAAAAATGACCTATGCAGCCATCGGCTACCATGCATGGGTCATTTGTATTTGGCAAAAATCACAAATGGCGGCAGCGAGGAAGTTCACACAAATCAGCCATTTTCCCCGCTCGCCAGTCTTGCATTTGTCTGGAGAAATTTAGGAGGGAACTGCCCACAAAAAATCAACACCGCCATGACGGCGCTGCTGCCTGTTGCAGGCATCGCTGCGCACTTCGCCACGGAAATCAGTTGAGACAAATCAGACTGGTGCCGCGCCGAAACCCAATTACTTAAAAGCAATCGCAATGTCAGCGGCTTTAATAAATACCGACAATCAATGGGTATGCTGAAAATTACTTCAAAAAAAGTTTAATCTACGAGGTTAAGCATTTGTTCATGAAAAAACTGAAAGAACATTTCTATGCGCCTAATTATTTCTCTGTTCCTTCCCTGGTTAACCTTCTTTACGATTGGTCGTCCCATTGCTGGACTGGTATGTTTAATTTTTAGGACTTACGCAAAATAGTAATTTTGCTCACAAAAATAAAACCTAGTGCTTAAATAAATTATTGTTTTTGTTGTTACGCGTTATAATACGTCTCTCAATTTAAAATACATAAATTCAATGCCGACACGTTTGGATTATTG
>CAISLN010000129.1 GCA_903886275.1 uncultured beta proteobacterium
GGTGATCGAAAACGTGTCGGAAGATACGCAACGAAATCCTTCTGCATTTTTCTCCGGTTACGCGGGTAGTGGCGCGACCCAGGGCCTTGGCCTCATGGTGCCAAATGCGCACAAATCGGCCAAAACCCAGGGCTCCGCCACTGCCCTTTCTGCAGGCGGAATGGGCAATGCTGTTGGGGCTTTGTCGGATGTGCAGCGATTCAGCGGGCAATGGCGCGTTGAGGTGAGCTTTATGGTGCAACCCACTTCCGAGGCGCTGCGCCCTGTGGCTACCCAGCACAAACCCAAGACCGGCGGGCCTGAGACTGCCTTGGTCGTAGGCCCAGGCACCGACACGGCCGAGAGCAATATTTATACAGACGCCTTGGGCCGCATCAAGCTGCAGTTTCCCTGGGACCGCTACGGCCAAAACAATCAGAACAGCTCTTGCTGGGTGCGCGTCTCTAGCGCCTGGGCCGGCAACCAACTCGGTGCCATGCATTTGCCGCGCATTGGCGAAGAGGTGCTGGTGGACTTCTTGGGCGGTGACCCGGACCTGCCCTTTGTGAAGGGCCGCCTGTTCAACGCACTGAACCAGCCGCCCTGGAGCCTGCCCGATCAACAGGCTTTGTCGGGTTTTCGTTCGCGTGAACTGCTTCCCGGTGGCGGCAACAGCGCAGCAGGGCGCAGCAACCATCTGGTGCTCGACGACACCGAGCAAAAGATACAGGCCCAGCTCAAGAGCGACCACCAGCACAGCCAACTCTCGCTGGGCCACATCACAAGAATCGAAGACCACGCCGGTCGCAAGGATGCACGCGGCGAAGGCTTTGAGCTGCGCACCGATGGCCATGGGGCCATCAGAGCCAAGGACGGTTTGTTGATCAGCACCGAGGGCAGACCCAACGCCCAGGCCCACGCCAAAGACATGGGTGAAACCACGGCCCGCTTGAATCAAGCGCAGGACCAGCATGCGTCTCTTGGCGATCTGGCCGCGCAGCATCTGGCGCAGGACGCCGCCGACCAGGGCGATGTGGCCAAGGACCTCCAAAAACAGAACGACGCCGTCAAGGGCCCAGCCGCTGAGGCAGGCAAGTTCCCTGAACTTTCCGAGCCGCACATTGTCATGGCCAGCCCGGCCGGCATTGCCAGCACCACCTCTGGCAGCACCCACCAGCACAGCGGGCGCCACCACGCCATCACCAGCGGCGGCCACACCAGCATCAGCAGCGCCAAAAGTTTTCTGGTCAGCGCCAAGGAGGCTGTGCGGCTGTTCGTCTACAAAAGCGGCATCAAGCTCGTCTCCGCTGCCGCCGACATCGAGGTGCAGGCCTTGGAGAAGAGCATCCACATCCTGTCCAAGATCAGCATCACCGAGACCGCCGAGAACATCACCCTGAGCGCCGAAGAAGAGCTCAGCATCAACGGCGGTGGCAGCTTCAGCATCTTGAACGCCAACCTCACGCATGGCACGGCCGGTGTGTGGGACATGAACGCGGCCTCCATAGCGATGGATGGGCCAAAAAGCAGGCCGGTAAACCTTACGGTGCCGCCTACCAAGGACCCGTTCAATGAAATGTTTGTACTGAAGGACAAGAAGGGCAACCCCGTTCCCAACTTCCCCTACAAGGTCACGCTGGCGGATGGCCGTGTGATGCAAGGCATTACAGATGCACAGGGCGCAACGCAAAGAGTAGGCAGCGGCGTAAGCGCCTCAGGCATAGAGATTGAGCCCCATTCGTTTGGTTAAACGGCTACTTCGAAGCACCATTTAGAAACAGGACTATTTGCATGAGCACCCAAGGCCTTTACAACAACACGACCACCACCACTCCAGGGGACGACACCACGCATGAAGTGGAAGTGGACAAGGTGCAGGTCAACGTTTTTTTTGATGGCACGCTCAACAACGCTTTCAACATCAAAGCGCCGGAAGACGTGAAGGGGCAAGTGGGAGGGGACGGCACCAGCTATGCCAACGGGCAGTCCAATGTGGCGCGGATGTGGGAGGCGCTTGACCTTGAGCCTGACACTCCTGACTTTTCCTTTTACGTGGAAGGCATGGGTACCACCAAATACCAAAAGGACAGCTTTGGTGGGTATGTGGCGGGCAAAGGCGAAACGGGCATTGCGGCGCGTGTAGAAGCGGCCTTCGAGCCGCTCGTGGTGATGTTGATGAGAAAACGTGGGCGTAAAGGACCACCCGCGATTTTGGAAGTAAATGCCTTCGGCTTTAGCCGAGGGGCTGCGGCTGCGCGCCTATTTGTACATCAAGTGCAACAGGAGTCCAAAGTGCATAAGTTCTTTGTTGATGATTGGAGCAAGGTCATTTTGCAAGTCAACTTTGTGGGATTGTTTGACACCGTGTCCTCCCACGGCTACCTGAGCTACACCAGTGACGTGCAAGACTTGCACTTGCAGCTAGACGCCAGCCGTGTCAACCGGGTGTTCCATGTGGTGGCGCTGGATGAGTACCGGGAAAAATTCGCTTGCACCAACGTCCACAGCACGGTGCAAACAGGCAAAGGCTATGAGATTGGCATCCCGGGCGCCCACTCCGATGTGGGCGGCGGCTACACCAGTGACCTGGCACCCGAACCCGAGCATCGCGACATTGGTGAAACCCGCGTTGAGCGCGACGGCGAACAAACCATTCGCGGCACCAAAACCTTTGTGTACGACAAGGGATGGTATGGCAAGCACAACGCCACCCCTACTTTTTTGCGCGGCTTCCTCCACCAGCGCAAGATTGAAGGTGACTACTACAAGGTAGGCCTTAGCCTCATGGTGGATGCAGCCAGCAAATACACCACCGCCAATTTTCCACCCAACCTGACTACCCCAAGCAGCGTGCCCGCGATTGAAGCAGTGCGCACCCAATTGCGCGCAACGGCCAAGGGCGAACGCGAGCCGCTCTGGGTGTTAGATGAGCAGTTGGGAGCAGACGCGGCGCGCACATTTAGAAACCGGTATTTGCACATGTCGTTTCAAGAGAGCAGCTTGGCCCACGGCCCGCGCTTTAAGAACGACACCGAGTTGGAGCGTCAGATTGTTCCAGCCTAGCGCAAGCCCCACGCTTAGTCGCCGCCGCTTTGCGCAGTGGCTAGGGGCAACAAGTGCACTGGCTGCCGCCAGTCTGTACGCACCAGTCGCACAGGCCGCAGGCCTTGCCTCACTATTGAAGGGAACATGCATGAATACCCCGCAAACCGCCCTTTTTACATGGGATGTGGATTTTTGTAAGTATGGAATTGATATTGACCCGCGCGCTGGTGCCCGCGTCAGCACGCTTTCAAGCGACAACATCCTATGGGACGCAGACGGTTTAGAAGTGGCCCGTTTTTATTCGGGCATGGGCGCGGCCTGGGGTCTTGGATCTAGGCCCATGGGTGGCCCCAACCCCAATGGTGCCAAGCTGCCACAGCGCTTGTTGTTTACCTATTACGACTATCTGGAAGACCGCTTTTACCAGCTTAAAACAGAGCTGCCGATACAAAAGTTGTTTGCGCTATTCCACTCTACGACCGTAGGAATGAACGCCCCATACTTTGGTAAGGTGCATCCCCGATACCAAACCTTGCGTATTGGCGTAGCGCCCAGGGGCAATGTCATGCTGTGGGCCGCAGGGAACACCAACAACCAGATTGAATTGGGCACCTATCGCGCAGAAGTGCTGGAAGGCATGACACCCAAGAGCTACAACGCGGGTGGTGTCAGGCCATTCCCCTTGCGCGAGGACCGCTGGGAAGAGCTGAGCGGTGGCCGCGCCAAACCTGCCACCATTGAGCGCATCAAAGCCGGCTGGGTGCCTGACCCGTCCTATTACATGCGCCGCATTCGGGTGAAGTACCCCTGGCGCTTCAAGCTCACGGGTGCGGCGTCACGCGTGACGGAGATTACAAGTTATGAAGCCAATGGGGAAAGCACGGCCTACGGTGCTTGGGAGATGGGCTTGTACCAAACCCTCAACACCATGCATGCACCACCTACGGCCGCTTTTTTTTGGTACCACGACAGTACGGGCAAGCGCCACTATTTGTGGTTGGAGTTCTGGAAAAAAGAGCGGGCAGTAAGCGAGGCAGACATGACGGAAATGTTTGCCGCCTTTGAGCAGGTACTGGGCAAGCGCACGCTGGAGGACAACCTGTTTGCGCCCAATGACGCGGACATGGCCACGGTGGAGGTGCATGTAGGGGAAGATTTCCAGATGATCGCGGCATCGCTGGTCAAGGGAGCCGTGCGTGTGCCATTGCCTGTGGGTCGCACACAGCATTTTGAGCTGGAACCCTATGCCTACTGGGACGGAAATCCAACACCCACACCAGAAGTAATCAAGCTATTTCAGGAAGGACCGCCGAATGCGCCATGAAAAATATTGTCTCTCGGTGAGGTTGAAAATATTATGGGATGTAACGCTCGAGGCCTTCGGCTGCCGCGAGTGGTCCTACCAACTGCAATCCAGCAGCAGGCCGTACATTGATGTCACCAGCTACGTGCCCAAGCCCAAGAAGGGTGACAAGACACCCTACAAACATGGTTCCTATATTGGCGAGGTAGTGGGTTGGGGCACCTTTGGCGTAAAAAAGCCTGTTATCGGAAAATATGCCGATACGTGGTATTGCCTTCACGACTGCCCAGGCGAGGACAAGCCGGGCAAGATTGAAGATATCGACATGTGGGCCAGGCGCAATGGGTGTACGGCGCCCAAACCACCCATGCGCATGCCGGTGTTTGTGGATGATCCGCGCAAACGTGGAACCTATCCGGAGTGAATAAAAAATGGCTGCTCAAAAGGTCTTGTTGGCTCTATTGCTGATGTTCGTCGGCATTTCTTCCATGGCAAATAACTATTTTTTCTTCGATCAACTTCCGCTGGTCGCGGCTTCAGATAGGGGGAAGTTTTCGAGCTTCAGTTTGAGAAATGAAGACCTGATCATTGATCGTCAAGCTGCAAAAAAGTTTGAGAAACTATGGAGCTATTCAGATGATGGAAATTCACAGCTAGTGGCAGCACGGATAGCCAAAAAGTATCTTGGTTGTGACGAATCTTTGGTGATAGAAGTAGCTGATGGAAGTCTTGGACTTTTTTCCACTAAACGTATACGTGCCTTAGCCAAAAATCTTTCTGAGGGACTGGTTAATGCACTAGATCGCCAGGGGAGGCAACTGCTCGCCAAGAGTTTACAAAGGAACAAGTTCGATTCTCACTGGTCAGAACAATTGATCAGGAGAGCCAAGGTGACGCCAATTGATATCTTTCACGGAAAGCAAAGTGCCATGGTTGTTGCCGTTAGTGATGAAAGAGGCGGTAAATCAATGATGGCCTTTTTGATCGCAAATCCAGATGATCATGGCGGATATGTCCTTTCTTTTGAGGATGTGAAAAGCGGCGATGCCTCAGACAGTGAGGGTTATGCCGGAACTGCGGAACTTGCGATGCATATCGATCTAAATGGTGACGGTATTGAAGAACTAATTATCAGAAAAACTGGATATGAGACATTTGATTTTTCCTTGCTGGGGTGGGATGGTCATCAGTGGTTCGACATAAGCGGCGGCGGTGGGGGATGCTAAAGAAGCACGCATCTATTTGACCGAACCCATTCCAAACATTTGAAACAACCGAGAGACCCTCCACCATGGACCCCCAACTGCTCGATTACTACAACCAAGAACTCACCTACATGCGCGAGGCCTCTGCCGAGTTTGCCGACCAGCACCCGAAGATTGCGCGCCGACTGGGCATGCAGGGGGTGGAGGTAGACGACCCCTATGTGGAGCGGCTGATCGAGTCGTTTTGCTTCATGTCGGCGCGCATGCGCATCAAGCTCGACGCCGAGTTTCCCCGCTTCAGCCAGCGCATGCTGGAGGTGGTCTATCCCAACTATGTGGCGCCCACACCCAGCATGGCGGTGGCGCAGTTGCATCCCAACACCCAAGAGGGCGACTTCAGCAAGGGCTTTGCGGTGCCGCGCAACACCGCCTTTTTTGCCAAGGTGCCCGAGGGCGAGACCACGGCCTGCGAATTTCGTTCCAGCCAGGATGTGACGCTGTGGCCTATAGAAATTGTCAGCGCCAAGCTGGCCGGCGCGCCGCCCGACATCCCGGCGCTGGAGCGCTATTTGCCGCCCACGGTGCAGGTGGCGGGCAGCCTGCGCATCCAGCTGCGCGTGACCGGCGAGCTGAACTTTTGCGACCTCAAGGGCCTGGACCGCCTGCCCATTTATTTGAGCGGCAATGAACAAGTGGCGTCCCACCTGTTTGAGCTGCTGCATGCCAGTGCCGTGGCCACGCTGACCGGCGTGCCCGGGCAGATGGCCGAGCAGCCCCATGTGGTGACGCAAAACGCCCTGGTGCACGAGGGGCTGGACCCCGGCCAGAGCCTGATGCCGCTGCCCTGGAACAGCTGGCATGGCCACAACCTGCTGCACGAATACTTTGCCTGCCCCAGCCGCTTTTACTTCTTCGCGCTGCAGGGCCTGGCGCCGGGTCTGTCGCGCATACAGGGCAAGCAGGCCGAGGTGGTGGTGCTGCTCACCCAAGACACCGCCAAGCTGCGCGGCCTGGTGGACCGTGAGCAGTTCGCCCTGTTCTGCACCCCGGTGATCAACCTGTTTGAGCGGCGCACCGACCGCATCGAGATGAAGAGTGGCCAAAGCGAATTCCATTTGGTGCCAGACCGCTCCCGCCCCATGGACCTGGAGGTGTTTAGCGTGCAGGAGATGAGCGGCCAAAAGGCCGAGACGACGCAGGAGCTGATTTTTCGCCCGCTGTTTCAGACGCTCAACCAGGACGAGGGCAACCATGGGCGCTACTTCAGTCTGCGCCGCGAGGCCCGCCTGGCCTCCGACAATGCGCGCAAGTACGGCACCCGCACGCCCTATGTGGGCACCGAGGTGTTTGTCAGCCTGGTCGATCAGCGCGAGGCGCCCTATGCCGAGTCGCTGCGCTATTTGAGCGTGCAGGCCCTGCTGACCAACCGCGATCTGCCGCGTCTGGTGCCGCGCAACGGCCATTCCGATCTCAGCGTCAAGGACTCGGTGCCGGTCAGCGCCGTGGGTCTGGTGCGCCCGCCGAGCCAGCCGCGCGCACCCTTTGCGCAGGGCGAGATGGCTTGGCGCCTGATACGCCAGCTCAACTTCAACTACCTGCCCCTGATGGACATGAACCACCGCGAGGGCGCACAGGCCCTGCGCGACATGCTGCGCCTGTTTGTAGGCACCGATGATCTGGTGGCCGCACGCCAGGTCGAGGGCCTGATCGGCAGCCGCATCACACCCGTCACAAGACGGCTGCCGGGCAACGGGCCGCTGGTCTATGGGCGCGGCGTGCAGTGCGACCTCACCGTGGACGAGGATGCCTTTAGCGGCGTCAGCCCCTATTTGTTGGGCCTGGTGCTGGAGCATTATTTGGCGCGCCATGTCAGCATCAATGTGTTTACCCAGACCCGGCTCGAATCCATGCAGCGCGGCCAGGTCGCCAGTTGGCCGGTGCGCATGGGCACAAGGGGTGTGGTCTGATGGACCGCACGCCACTGCCCCAGCCGATGTTGGGCGTCCTCCTCGGCGATGCACAGAGCCGGCCTTGGGCGTACGGTTTTGTGCCGTTGCTGCGCAAGTTGGCCGCAGCCGACCCCGCCCTGCCGCAGGTCGGCGAGGCGCAGCGGCCTCAGCAAGAAAACTTTCGCTTAGGCCAACAGGCCAGCCTGGCCTTTGCGCCACGTGAGCTGGCACGCGTGGAGCTGCAGTTCGACCGCAGGCAAAGGCCCAGGGTGCACATCAAGCTGTTTGGTCTGGGCGGCTTGGGGCCCAACGGCGCCTTGCCGATTCACTTTACCGAGCTGGTGCGCGAGCGGGTGGAGGCCAAGCGCGACACCACCCTGGCCGACTTCCTGGACCTGTTTCACCACCGCGCCTTCACCCATATTTACCGCGCCTGGGCGCAAAGCCAGAGCGCTGCCGGACTGGACCGGATGGACGCGGAAACCTTCAGCCCCTACATCGCGCGCCTGGCCGGCGACGAGCCTTCGGAGGTGCAGCACAGCGCCCTGCCTGCGCATGCCCGCTGGGCCAGCAGTGCGCACCGGGTGCGCTCGGCGCGCAATCCCGAGGGGCTGGTGCGCACGCTGGGGCGCTTCTTCGGTGTGGCGGTGCAGCTGATGGAGTACATGCTGCAATGGATGCCCATAGAGCCGCAGGACCAGTGCATTTTGTGCCAGCCCCGTATGTCCTCGGTGCTGGGCGAGGGCGCCATGCTCGGTGAGGTGGTGCCGGACCGGCAAGGGCGCTTTCGCCTGGTCATAGGGCCGCTGGACATGGAGGGCTATTTGCGCCTGACGCCCCAGGGCGCTGCCAGCGGACGGGACCTGCCCGCGCTGCGCGACATCGTGCGCTCCTTTGTCGGCTTTGAGTATGTGTGGGAAGTGGAGCTGCTGATTCGCAGCCAGGCCGCACCGCAAACCCGTCTGGGGGATGGCACCCAACTTGGCTGGTCCAGCTGGATGGCCGGCGCTTCGCCCAACGCCCCCAAGTCCAGGCCGGTCACTGGAATGGTTTTTGAACCGGAAAGCTATAGCGTATGAACCCGATCAAAAAATTTGTTGCCGCCTTGACCGGCGCCAATGCCATCGAGGCCGCCAGCGAGCCCGCCCGTCTGGCCGATGCCGCAGTGGCGCCCGAGTTGCTGGCGCGCATCAGCGAGGCCAACCCCTGCGGCGACAGCCTGGAGTACGACAACGAATACGCCGTCTTGCAGGCCCGCCTGGAGCCCAAGGCCGATGTGCAATACGGCAAGTTCTCATCGCGCCCCGAGTCCCCCGACTGGGCCGAGGTCGAGCGCGATGCGCGGCGCCTGCTGCTCAAAAGCAAGGACATCTCTATCCTGGTCTGGTTCACCCGCGCGCGCTGCCGCTTGGCCGGTGCCAAGGGGCTGTTGGAGGGGCTTGCCACCCTGCAGGCGGTGCTGCAGGCTTACCCGGAACAGGTGCATCCCCATTTGCTGCTCGACGGCGTGATGGACCCGGCCGTGCGCGCCAACGCGCTGGCCGCCCTGTGCGACCCCGAGGGGCTGCTGGGCGATGTGCGCGAGGTGGTGGTGAGCGCCAACACCGCCTTTCGCCTGAGCGTGCGCGATGTGGAGCGCGCCATGGCCGTGCCACGTCCGCCCTATGCGGCTGACCCCGAGGTGGTGCAGCGCCAGTTGGCCGATCTGCAGACCAAGGGCGATGCCACGCTGGCTGCCATGCTGGCCTGTGGCTCTTGCGCCCAGGGCATAGAGCAGTGGAGCAAGGCCTCGCTCAAGGACGATGCCCCCAGTTTGTTGGCGCTGCAGCGCCTGCTCGCCACGCTGCGCGCCGCACCGCCTCAGCGCAGCGCCAAGCTGCAGGCCGATGCGGTGGAGCAGGGCCGCGCCCCACTGCTGGCCGAAGCAGTGGAGCCACCGCCTGCCAGGCGCACGCAGGCGGTGGAGCGCCAGCCCCAGGATGGGCCAGTGGCGAGCGCCCAGCCTTTGCTGCTGCAACACCAGCACAGCGTGCTGCAGGAGCGCGAACAGATACGCGCCCTGTTGCGCCAGGTGCGCCTTTGGATAGAGCACCACGAACCCAGCAGCCCGGTGGCCATCCTGATCAAGCAGGCCGACCGCATGTGGGGCAAACGCTTTTCCGAAGTCGCCACCATGATCCCGCCCGATCTGATGAAGGCCTGGGACAGCGACGACTAACGTTCATCTGTGGTTGCGGGGTCATGCCCTTGCCCCCTCCCGTCGTTCCCGCATCCACTTCCCCCGCCGCTGCGCGCAAGGTCCAACGAGTAGACTCGCCGAACCAAGTCGCCTCAGATGCACATGCATAGGCCGACGCAACCCAAAGAGCCCATGACAGATTGCCAAAATGCTGACGCAGCCGATGGTCGGCCCCTAGACACCCTGCAGCAGCCTGTTACGCCCGACATTGCCTTTCCGGTGGTGGGCATTGGTGCCTCTGCGGGTGGACTGGCTGCCTTCGAGGCCTTTTTCTCGGGCTTGCCCGCAGAGGGCGAGCCGGGCATGGCCTTTGTGTTGGTGCAGCACCTGGCACCCGACCACAAAAGCATTCTGTGTGACCTGATACGTCGCTACACCCGCATGCAGGTGTTTGAGGTGGAAGACGGCATGGTGGTGCAGGTCAACTGCGTCTACATCATCCCGCCCAACTACGACCTGGCCTTTATGCATGGGGCCCTGCACCTGCTGCAGCCCGTGGTGCCGCGCGGCCAGCGCCTGCCCATCGATTATTTCTTCGCCTCGCTAGCCCAGGACCAGCGCGAGCGTGCCATTGGCATTGTGCTGTCGGGCACGGGCTCGGATGGCACGCTAGGGGTGCGGGCCATCAAGGAGGCTGGCGGCATGGTGATGGCCCAGAGCACGGCGTCCAGCGAGTTTGATGGCATGCCGCAAAGCGCGATTGCCACCGGCCTGGTGGACTACCAATTGCCCCCTGCGGAAATGCCGCAGCGGCTGCGGCTCTACTTGTCAACGGCCTTGGGCATGCTGCCCCGAGGCGCGGGCCCTGCTTGCGAAAAATCCGCGCGTGCCTTGAAAAAAGCCTTTGTGCTGTTGCGCGCCCAGACCGGGCACGACTTCTCGCAATACAAGCCCAGCACCATTTACCGCCGCATCGAGCGGCGCATGGCGGTGCACCAGATTGACAGCATGGAGGCCTACGCCCAGTACCTGCAACATGCACCGGCCGAGGTGCAGACCCTGTTCCAGGATTTGCTGATCGGGGTGACCAATTTCTTTCGCGACCCGGCGGCCTTCGAGTACCTGGAGACGCAGGTGCTGCCAGGCCTTTTCGAGGGCAAGCCGGTGGGCGGTGCGGTGCGCGTCTGGTGTGCCGGTTGCTCCACGGGAGAAGAGGCCTATTCGATTGCCATTTTGTTGGTCGAGCGCATGGAGGCGCTCAAGCAAAACTACACCCTGCAGGTGTTTGCCACCGACATCGACAGCCGCGCCATTGCCACGGCAAGGGCCGGCATCTATCCCGCAAGCAGCGCCGCCGACATCAGCCCCGAGCGGCTGGCGCGCTTCTTTACGCTCGATGCAGGCGGCAAGGACTACCGCATCCACAAGGGCATTCGCGATGTGTTGGTGTTTTCCGAGCAGGACCTGATCAAGGACCCCTCCTTCTCCAAGCTCGACCTGATCAGCTGCCGCAACCTGCTGATTTATCTGGATGCCGACCTGCAAAAAAGGCTGATCCCGTTGTTCCACTATGCCCTGCTGCCAGGGGGCAGGCTGTTCCTGGGCAGCTCCGAGGGCATAGGCGAATTCGACGGTTTGTTTGCGGTGTTGGACCGCAAGGCCAAGATCTACAGACGCAAGGAAGACCTGCAGGGTTTGCAGCGCAGCGCGCTGATACGCGCCGTCGGACCGGTGCTGGCACCCACCAAGGAACAGGTGCTGCACAGCAGGGTTCACACCAGCAAAAGGCCTCTGCGCGAACGCATGGAGCAGGCCCTGTTGCAGCAAGTCACCCCGGCTTGCGTGATGGTCAATGCAGGCGGTGATATTTTGTATGTGCATGGCCATACCGGCATGTACCTGGAGCCCAGCCAGGGCGAGGTTGGCATTCAAAACATCCTGATGATGGCGCGACCGGGCCTGCGCCCTGGCCTGCGAACGGCGCTGTTCCAGGCGCTGCAAAGCCAGCAAGCGATCAAGCTCAAACTCAAGCTCCCGCTCAATGGGCAGCTGCGCTACGTCGCCATCACGGTGCAGCAGCTTGCCAGCAGCGCCAACGATGCAGCGGATGCGGCGCTTTACCTGGTCAGCATGGAAGACACACCGGTGCCGAAATCAGCCCTTGACGCACCCTCTGCAGGTGTGGCTGCCGCAGAGATCAGCCTCGATGCCCAGGCCCGCATCAACGCACTGACCCAGGAGCTGCGCGACAAGGACGCCTACCTGCAAAGCACCCACGAAGAGTTGGAGAGCTCCAACGAAGAGCTCAAGTCGTCCAACGAAGAGATGCAGTCGGTCAACGAGGAGCTGCAGTCCACCAACGAAGAGCTCGAGACCTCCAAGGAGGAATTGCAGTCGGTCAACGAAGAGCTCGCCACCGTCAACGCCGAACTGCAGGTCAAGGTCATAGACCTGTCGCACGCCAATAACGACATGAACAACCTGCTCGCCGGCACCGGTGTGGGTACCCTGTTTGTGGACTTCAGGCTGCGCGTCCTGCGCTTTACGCCGGCCGCCAGCGTTATCGTCAACCTGATCCCCTCCGATGTGGGGCGCCCAATTGCGCACATCGTCCACAACCTGTTGCACTACACCAGCCTGGTGTCAGACCTCGAAGCGGTGCTGCTCAAGCTGCTGGTCGTGGAGCGGGAGGTGCAAACCAGCGCAGGGCGCTGGTACACCCTGCGCATGCAGCCCTACCGGACCCTGGACAATGTGATCGAAGGCGCAGTGGTGTCGTTTGTGGACATCACCGAGATGGTCAAGACCCGCCAGGCCCTGCTCTACAGCCAGGACCTGTTGGAGCGCACGGGCGAGATGGCCCAGGTCGGTGCCTGGGAGCTGTGCGTGGCAGACATGGGCTTGTTTTGGTCGCCGCAGACCTGCCGCATCCATGGGCTGGACCCGTCGGTAACACCCACGCTGGAGCAGGCCATCAACTTCTATCTGCCCGACTCCCGCGCCAGGGTGCGCGCCGCCATGCAGGCCGCGATTGAACATGGTGGGAGCTGGGAGTTTGAGCTGCCCCTGCTCACTGCCAAAGGGCAGGCGATTTGGGTGCGGGTGCAGGGCAGGGCCGAGGTGACGGATGGCAAAACCACCAAGCTGTGCGGCGCCATACAAGACATCACGGCGCACCGGCAGGTGCAAGAAGAGCTGCGCCTGGCCAATGACCTGTACCGTCTGGCCGTGGTGGTTCGCGATGCCAGCGATGCCATCACGGTGCAAGACCTCGAAGGTGGCACCATCGCCTGGAACCCCGGCGCCCAGCGCCTGTATGGCTGGAGCGAGGCGCAGGCGCTGCAGCTCAATGTGCGCGACCGCATTCCGCCCGCTTTGCGTGACGGCGCGCTCGCCACCCTGGCCAGCCTGAGCCGCGCCGAGGTGCTGCAACCCTACCGCACCCAGCGCCTGACACAGGCCGGTGCCGCCATGGATGTCTCTATCGTCTCCACCGCCTTGCTCGACGCGCATGGCAAGCTCTATGCCATTGCGACCACCGAGCGACACATTCCGGAAGCCTCACTGTGAAAACCACCCTGACCGAAGCGCAGCGGACCGCAGCGGCGCTGCAAGAACTGCAGCTCTACCAGATCGAGCTGGAGCTGCAAAACACCGAGCTGCGCCGCTCGGAGGCCGCGCTGGAGGAATCCAGGGCGCGCTATTTCGACCTCTATGACCTCGCCCCTGTGGGCTACTGCACGGTCGATGGCAGCGGGAAGATTGTGCTGGCCAACCTGACGCTGGCAACGCTGTTGGGGGTGACGCGTGGCGCCATGCTCGCCAAGCCGCTGTCGCGCTTTGTCGCACGCGAAGACCAGGAGACTTACTACCACCTGCAAGCCCATACGGACAGCGCCGCCTCCTGCGAGCTGCGCATGTTGCGCACCGACGGCAGCCTGCTATGGGTGCAGTTGGCGGCCACGGTGGTGGACGGCGCAGACTTGCCCGATGGCGCGCGCGCGATGCGCCTGACCTTTAGCGACATCACCCAACGCAAACTAAACGAAGAAGCAGCGCATGCGGCCAACCGCGCCAAGTCGGCCTTTCTGGCCAACATGAGCCACGAAATCCGCACCCCCATGAACGGCATGCTGGGCATGATGGACGTGCTGATGCAAACCGAGCTGCTGCCAGCGCAACAGCACATGGTCAACACCATTCACCGGTCCTCACTGGCGCTGTTGCATCTGCTCAACGACATTCTGGACTTCTCCAAAATAGAGGCCAACAAGCTCGATATCGAACTCATCCCGACCTCGGTGCGCGAGATTGCCGAGAGTGTGGCGCAACTGGTATCTGTCAGCGGCGATACGGATGCGTTGGACCTGTGCGTGTTTGTCTCGCCCCTGCTGCCGCGTTGGATGGTGTCCGACCCCAAGCGCTTGCGCCAGATTTTGCTCAACCTGTTGGGCAACGCTGTCAAATTCAGCAGCGTGCGTGACGACCAGTTGCCCCATGTCGCGCTGATGGTGGAGCCCTGCACCCTGGCAGACGGGCAGCCGGGTGTGCAAATGTGCGTCAGTGACGACGGCGTTGGCATGAGTGCGCAGACCATGGAGACGCTGTTTCAGCCCTTTACCCAGGGCGACATGGGCACCGCGCGCAAATTTGGCGGAACGGGCCTGGGCCTGTCCATCAGCCACGCCCTGGTGGACCTGTTGGGCGGCAGCCTGACGGTGACGAGCGCAATAGGCCGGGGCTCTGAGTTCACGCTGCGCCTGCCGCTGCAAGCGGTGGCGCCCGAAAGCCTGCCCGATGCCGGGACCGATAAGCTGCCGCAACTGCAGGGCCTGCAGGTACTGTGCATCAGCCGCAGCGCTGCGGCCCTGCACATCGTTCCCGCCTATTGCGGTTACGCCGGCGCCCAGGTGCACATGGTGGCTGACCTCGACGCCGCCCGACTGTGCCTGGCGCGCGAGCTGCGGCACGCCACCAACGTGGTGGCCTTGCTGGGCCCCGATATTGAAGTGCCTACCGCGCAGTTGCAGCTGCCCGGGCCGGTGTCTATCGTGCGCATGGTGGCGCGCCATGGCAGTGCCTTTGCCAGCGATCTGCGCCTGCATGCCAACCCGACGCTGCAGTTGGAGTTGCTGCAGACGGTCTGGCGCGCCGGCTATTTGCGCAACGCGCCGGCACTTGCACCTACGCTGTCGCCCACACCTGCGCTGGCGCCAATGCCAAGGCCACCCGATAGTGGCAAGCGGGTGCTGGTGGTCGAAGACAACCCGACCAACCTGTTTGTGATTGAACAGCAGTTGCGCCTGCTGGGCTATACGCCCGACCTGGCGCAGGACGGTGCGGTGGGCTTGACGATGCTGGGCGCTGGCAGGTACGACATGGTGTTGACGGATTGCCACATGCCCACGCTGGATGGCTTTGGGCTGGCGAAGGCGATTCGCCTGGGCGAGGCCGGTGGCACCCGCATGCCGATTGTGGCCGTGACCGGCGACACCAGTGCGGGCGCCTCACAGCGCTGCCTCGACAGTGGCATGGACGACTACCTGGCCAAGCCCGTGCAGCTCAAGGCGCTGGGCGCCATGATGGAAAAATGGCTGCACCCATCAGCGTCTGAAGAAAAGTCGGCGCAAGAGGTGGCAGCGCCCGCAGAGACCTTGCCCATTTTCGACACCGCCATACTGACCCAGATGGTGGGCAACCATGTGGCCATGAAGGTGCGGCTGCTGGAATTGTTTATGCGCGACGCGCCGGGCCAGGTGCGCGCGATTGAGGCCGCCGATGCTGCAGGGGAATACGCACTGGTTGCGGCCGTGGCCCACACGCTCAAGACAGCGGCCCGCATTGTGGGCGCCATGCGCCTAGGGGAGCTGTGCGAAAAAATCGAGGCCAAGGCCGAGGCCAGAGACGCTCCCGCCTCTAGAGGCCTGGTGCGCCGCTTGGCCCTGAGCCTGTTCGCCGCAGAGCAGGAGATTCAATCCAGCGATATGCCAAGGGCCTGAGCCAGCGCCGCAAGCGACACCGGTTTGGTAAAGCTGCCCAGCACCTTGAGCTTCCTTATGGTGGCGAGTTCGTAGGCCACCATCAGCGTATTCATGTTCACGCCGGTCACCAAAATCAGCCCACCGCGGTAGTGGCGCTTGGCCAGTTCCTGCAGCAGCTCGATACCGTCCATATTGGGCATGAACAGGTCGCAGATGATCAAATCGGGTGCCTGCGCCAGGGTATCGAGCATGCGCACAGCGGTATAGCCGTGGTCTGCCGCGCAGATATCGCTGATGCCCAGTTGCTCCAGGCGCTTGCTGAAAATGGCTTGGCTGAAGGTGTCATCGTCGATCACCATGGCCGAGCGGTACGCGCGGGGCATGATCGATGGGGCTTCTTCTGGGCTAATTGCTTGATGCATGGCGATCCTCGGAATGGATGGGGTTGCGTTGAAAATGCAGGTCTACCGATTGCTGGACCTGCGCAAGTTCTCCCGCCAAACCCGCTGCGAGGGCCTTGCATTCTGGCGTGTTGGCCGCAATGCCGGCACATTCAATCTCTTCGCACAAGCCACCCAAGCGCAGTGCGCCCACCATGCGCGCAGCCGATTTCAGGGAATGCGCCTGATCGGCCGCTTCTTGCACCTGGGCGGCGCTGGCAAACTGCGCGATTTGCCTGACCTGGCCTTCGGAGTTGCGCAAAAACATATCCAGCAAATTCAGTTGCAAGGGCAGATCGTCACCCACCATCTCGCCCAGGGTGTCCCTGTCCCATACGGCCAGCTGCACAGCGGGTGCGCGTTCTGGCTTGGGTCGTACCGTTGCGCCATCCGATGCAGCGAGCAGGGGCAGCCATTTGCGCAGCATCGGGGCCAGCTCATGCAAGCGCGTGGGCTTGGCCAGATAGCCATCCATGCCGTGCGCCATGCAGCGCTGGTCTTCGCCTTGCATGGCGTTGGCGGTGATGGCAATGATGGGCAGGTGCGTGCCGCTTGGTTCGGCCTGGCGGATGGCCTCGGTCAGGGCGAAGCCATCCATATGGGGCATGTGGCAATCGCTCAACAGCAGGGCGTAGCGCCCGCTGTGCCACATGGCAAGGGCAATCTCCCCATCTCTTGCGGTCTCGCTCGCATAGCCCAGCAAGCGCAACTGCTGCTGAATCACTGCCCGGTTGATTTCGTTGTCGTCCGCCACCAAGATTAGACGCTGTTGCTGCACGGCCTCTTCAATGCTGGGCGCAGTGTGCGCGTAGCCGGATTCTTCAACCGGCTTGGGCAGCAAAGGACCGGCCACCAGCCAGCGACTCGCTAGCGCCAGCGCACGGATCAGGTCGTTAAAGATCAGCGGAAAGCTCGCCACCATGCGCTCGTCCACCGAGCCCAGCGGGGTTGCGAAATGGCTCAAGCGCACCAAGCCCATATCGGGCGGCAGCTCAGACGCGCTGAGCTCCTGCTCCCAGCCCACAATCAGCACCCTGGTGCCGGTGGACGGCGCTGTTTGCGCCTGGCGTTGCAGTGCCGCCAAGTTGGGCAGCAGCAGCACGCTGGCCTGTGCCTCTGTGGCATAGGCGTTGATGGTCTGGCGCAGGCTGGCGTCTGCCACCAGCACCAGCACCTGCACGCCCTGCAGTTGCGGCACGAACACCTGCATGCGCGGGGGCGGTGCGGCTTGCAGCGGCAAGGCAATATAAAACTCCGAGCCTTTGCCCAGCGTGCTGTGCACGGTGATGCTTCCGCCCATCAGCGTGACCAGGCGCTGGCTGATGCTCAGGCCCAGGCCGGTGCCGCCATAGCGGCGCGCCGTGCTGGCATCGGCCTGGGTAAAGGGTTGGAACAAATCGGCCAGTTGCTGCGGGCTCATGCCGATGCCGTTGTCCATCACGCAAATTTGCAGGTCGTCTCCACCGCCTGGCAGGGTGGCGGACGCCACCACCAGCGTGATTCTGGCCGTGTCACCCTGGTGCCTGTCCTTGGTGAACTTGATGGCATTGCCCACCAAATTGAGCAGCACCTGGCGCAGCCGGGTGGGGTCGCTGACGATCCACTGCGGCAGGCTCGCATCCACCTTGAGCAGCATTTCCACCTGCGCGGCATGGGCAGAAACCGCCAACAGTTGCAGCACGCTTTCAGTGACATCGCGCAGGTGCATGGGGATGCGCTCCACGCTCAGCATGTCGGACTCGATCTTGGAATAGTCCAAGATGTCATTCAAAATGCCCAGCAGCGAGAGTGCTGACTTGTGCACCGTGTCGAGCATGCGCTCCTGTGCCGGATTGAGTGAGGTGGTTTGCAAGATGTCGACCATGCCGATCACACCGTTCATGGGGGTGCGGATCTCATGGCTCATATTGGCCAAAAATTGGGACTTGGCCTGATTGGCATCTTCTGCCAGTTTTTCGATGCGCTTGTGTTCGGTGATGTCCGCGACAAAGCCGTTCCAGACCACCGTGCCGTCGTCCAGGCGGTGCGCGGTAGACGAACCGCTCAGCCAGCGTATCTTGCCATCTGCCAACAGCAGGCGGTAGGTCAGGCGCCAGGGTTTGAGGTCCTTGGCAGACTGCATGACCGAGGCGTGCAGACCGGCCAGATCCTGCGGGTGCACCAGGGAATGGTGCAAGGAGCTGTCTTTCATCAGGTCTTGCGGGCTGTGACCAAAGATGGCCTGTGCGCCCTGGCTGATATAGCCAAACTGCGCGCGGCCGTCGGCCAGCATGCGGTACTGGTAGAGCGCACCGGGGGTGCAGTCGGTCAGGTCGCGCAGTCGGCGCAGGTCATGCATATGCGCCTCCGCCAGTTTGCGCCGCGAGACGATGTACCAAATCAACAGTGCCGAAAGGGCCAGCAGCAACAGCGTCAACAGGCTGGCCAGGCGCACCAGTGCCTGGCGGCTCGCCTCCAGATGCTGCGTGGTCTGCGCCGTCGGTTGTGAAAACGTGACCACCAGGGGGAAACTGCGCAGGCGCCTAAAGTGGAAGATGCGCTCGCCTTGGCTGGCATTGGCCGCCAGCGTGAAGCGGCCCACGGACTCGCCCCGGTCCAGTCGGGCGCGCATTTCCGGCAGGTCCAGCGAACCCTCGTATTGGAGCCCGGCCTCGCTCCTGCGGGCCTCTATGGCGCCGTTGTAGCGCAGCAGCGAGGTCGCGCCGCCTGGGCCCAGGTTGAGCTCGCCGTAAAAACGCGTGAAGTAACCAGCGTCCACCGAGGCCACCACCACGCCGGCCAAGCTGCCGTCCTTGCGCTGGATGCGCCGCGACAACTGAATCGTCCACGCGCCCGATACCCGCCCTATCAGTGGCGCGGAGATATACAGCGCATCGCCTGTCGATGTGAGGTGCGCCTTGAAATGCGCGCGGTCCGACAAATCCACAGGTGGCTTGAAAGGCAGGCTGCTGCTGACCAGAAGGCCCTGCGCATCGATCACCCCAACCTGGATCATGATTTCGCGGTTAAAGAGCTTGTCTTGCGCAAAGGCTTGCAGGTCTAGCTTGGTGGGGCTTTCAAGATAGTCCTGTCGCACGATGCGCAGAGTCTGGTCCACGCTTTCCAGCGTGCGCTCTGCATGCTCTGCGCTGACCCGCCCGAGGTTGGTAATGTCGTTTTGCTGGGCCTCGATGTCCTGTTCCGTGTCGTGCGTAATCGTGTTGAGGGCTTGCATCCAGACCACCACGCACATACCGATGGCCACCAAAATGATTTGCAGCGGCGTCAGCCAGCGCCGGCCGAAGCTGGGGGCCTTGCCTTGCACCTTGGCTGCTGCATCGGCACTCATGTGCCAGTCACTGGATGGCCCAGGTGCAGTTGGATGGCACTGACGGCGCGCGCTAGCGCATGCGCCAGCAGCGCCAAGGGCGCATTGCTGTCGCCTTCAGCGCGCAACACTTCTTCGAGTGCGGACGCCTGCAGCGCAACCTGTGGCAAGGCCATATTGGCAGCCACCCCTGCGAGCTTGTGCGCCAGCGCGCAGGCGGCTGCGCGCTGGCCCGCTTGCAGATGCTGCAGCAGCACGCTGGCAGCGTTGGCGTAATGGTCTAAAAAGCGTTGCAAAAAATCCTTGTAAGAGGTCTCGTCGCCCCAGATCTCCAGACCTCTTTCCAGGTCCATCGCGGCCGGTTCACGGCTGTCTTTTGCGGCCTCTTGCGTGCCGGCGCGCGCGATCAGGCGCAGGATCAGGGCGATGGTGGAGGGCACATCAAAGGGCTTGCTGATGAAGTGGGTCATGCCTGCCGCATGGGCCGCATCCTGTTGCGATTTGAAGGCACCGGCCGTCAGCGCCACGATGGGCAGATTGGCAAAGCGCGGCATCTGGCGCAGCCTGCGCGTGGCCTCGATGCCATCCATGACGGGCATTTGCACATCCATCAGCACCAGGTCTACCTCGCCGGGATGGGCCTGCAACCAATCCAGCGCCTCTTGTCCGTTGGCCGCCAGCGCCACCAAGGCACCCTGGCGATGCAGAATGTGGCGCGCCACTTCGCAGTTGATCTCGCTGTCATCGACCACCAACACCCGCACGCCGGGCAGGGCGTTTTGCATGGCCGGTGGGGCGCGCCAGTCCGGTCCCTCGGCAGCATCCTGTGCCCGCGCCATGAAGTCGGAGTCGCCGGCAAGGCTTGGCACCCCCAAGACAGCGCCACTGGACAGCCGGTTGTCGGACAAAATTTTCAAGGGCACGGTGAACCAGAACTCGCTGCCCTGGCCCAGCGCGCTGTGCAGACCAATCTCGCCGCCCATCAGGCTCACCAGTTGGCGGCAAATCGTCAGGCCCAGACCGGTGCCGCCAAAGCGCCGCGTGGTGGAACTGTCGGCCTGGGTAAAGGCGGCAAATACGTTGGACTGCAGCTCAGGCGCAATGCCTATGCCGGTGTCGTGCACCGAAAAACGCAGGGTGAGTTCGTCGTTGTTGCTCGACAACACGGCGATGCGCAACTCCACCTGTCCGGCCTGGGTGAACTTGATGGCGTTGATGCTCAGGTTGATCAGCACCTGCTCCAGGCGCAGGGCGTCCCCGATCAGCGACATGCCCCCGGTGGGGGGCGGCTGGATGATGAGCTTGATATTTTTGTCGCCCACTGCCACACCCAGCACGATGGCCAGGTTGTCCATCACATCGAACAGGCGAAACGGGGTCTGCTCGATCATCATCTGGCCGGCCTCGATCTTGGAGACATCCAAGATGTCGCTGATCAGGCTCAGCAGCATGCGCCCTGAGGCCCTGATCTTGCGCACCATCTGCTTGGACTCGGTTTCCAGGTCGGCCATCTCCAGCAGGTAGGCCAGGCCCAAAATGGCATTGAGCGGCGAGCGGATTTCATGGCTCATGCTCGACAGAAAGTCGGTCTTGGCCAGGTTGGCCTTGTCGGCGGCCAGCCTTGCGCTTTGCAGTTCGATGTTTTTTTCCTGCAGCACCTGGTCCAGGCGTTTGCTCTCGGTGACGTCGCGCGCGGCGGCAAACACCCCCTGCAGCACGCGGTCGCGGTCGTAAAACGTGGTGGCGTTGTACGACACCTGCGTCTCCTTGCCACTGCGGCTGCGCACCGTAAGGTCGTAGTTGGTGATCTTGGTGCCCTTGAGCACCGAGTTCATCACCGCCGCCGCCCGGTCCGGGTCGGTGAAGTATTTTTTCAGCGGCGCGCCTATGAGCTCATCGCGCGTGCAGTCGGTGAGCGCCTCCATCTGCTTGTTGACGTCGGTGATGATGCCCAACGGGTCGGTGGCCATGATGGCGTCGATATTGGATTCGATCAGCGAGCGGGTGTAGAACTGCTGGTCGCGCAGGCGCTGGTCCAACCGCTTTTGTTCTTCTTCGATCAGCTTGCGCGCGGTGTTGTCGGTGCCGATCAGCAGGTAACCGATGATGGCGCCGTTGGCGTCGCGCAGCGCCGTGACCGACACCACGGCCGGGAACCAGCTGCCATCCTTGCGGATATAGGTGAGCTCGTAAATGTCTTCAATGCCGCGCGAGGCCTTGAACACCAGGGCCTCAAAGCCCGGGGTGATGGGGGTGTCGAGCTCCACGCTCAGCGAGACGGCGCGCGCAATCACCTCTTGCGGGTCCGAAATATCGGCCGGGGTGATCTTGTTGACCACGTCGGCGGCGGAGTAGCCCAGCATGCGCTCGGCCCCCACATTGAAAATCTGGATCACGCCGTTGGCATCGGTGGCAATGCTGGAGAAGTTGGCGCTATTGAAGATGGCGTTTTGCAGGGCGCCGGCCTTGATCAGGGCCTCTTCGGCCTGCTTGCGCGCGGTGTTGTCGGTGCCGATCAGCAAGTAGCCGATGATGGCCTCCTGCGCATCGCGCAGCGCGGTGACCGACACCACGGCCGGGAA
>CAISLN010000130.1 GCA_903886275.1 uncultured beta proteobacterium
AGCAGCGTGCCCGAGGCGCGTTTGCCGCGCCCCTTGGCGGTCTCGGCCGCGGCCACCCAGCATTGGCTGACTTCATTCCAGATCAGGCGGTAACACTTGTTCATTTGGATTCCCCTTGCTGTGAACTTTGCGCGGCACTGCCGCTGGATAGAACCATTCGTAATACCAGCCGCAGGCCTTTTGGATCAGCTCCTGCACACGCTTGGGTACTTCATGCGCAGCAGGGGTCTCAATACGCCCGTTCTGTCGGTGCAGGTACTTGTGGCGGAAATGGCTGTCGCTTTCGTGTGCACGCACCTGCAGCTTCTGTGGATCAATGCGGTGGGCGGTCAGTCCCATCCACTGGTAGACCTGTGCCATGGTCTCGATTGGCTTGCCCACCAGGTCTTCAAAGCGCACGAAAAATATCCGATCTCTGACCAGCGGCGGCAGGTCCTGCACCGCCTGTATGGCGGCCAGCGGTGCGCCTATGGATTTGTCGCCGGCAAAGAGTTGATCGGCACGGCCCAGGCGGTCGTAGTCGGCCAGATGGTCTATGAAGTCCAGCAAAATGGTTTTTTGGTGCTGCGACTCGATGGAGCCGTAGACCTGGCCCAGCTCACGCACGCAGACCAGCAGCCTGGCCTGTGGCTCCAGATGCAGCAAGAACTCCATGCATGGCAGCCAGGCGCGGCTTTTGTCGATCACCACCGGCTTGCCGCAGTCTGCATACCAGCCCTGCAAAAATCCCTGCATGGCCGACTTCAGATGCCCGTAGCTGGTGTCGAACTGCACATCGAGTTGCGACAACATGAAGGGGTCGTCGCTGATGCTGCGGCGTGTCGTGATCAATGTGGAACACAGCGGCGAGCTGTGTCCCTCGCAGTGGATGTCTGGATGCTCGGCGAGCAGTTGGCACAGAAGGGTGGAGCCTGCGCGGGGCAGGCCGGAAACGCCGACAAACTGGGCTGGCATTGTGGGTCTTTCGTCAGCTTGGGGCGTTCAGCGCCTGTAATACCAGGGAGGTGCAATCGGGCAGCGCAAGCTCGCCGGTGTTCAGGACCAATTGCGCATGGGGTGGCGCCTGGTAGGGCGCGCTGATGCCGGTGAAGTCGGCGATCTCGCCGGCACGCGCACGCTGGTACAGCCCCTTGGGATCTCGGCGTTCGCACACCTCCAGCGGGGTGGACAAATACACCTCCAGCATCCTGTGGGCGCCCAGAATGCTGCGCGCCGTGTCGCGGTCGGCGGTCAAGGGCGAGATCATCGCCACGATGGCCATCGCGCCGGCCTGGTTGAACAGGCTTGCCACCTGTGCCACGCGGCGTACGTTTTCACTGCGGTCGGCCGCCGAGAAGCCGAGGTTGCGACACAGGCTGCGCCGCAGCACATCGCCGTCTAGCACCACACAGGCAAGCCCCTGCATGTGCAGCGACTCCGACACGGCCAGTGCCAGGGTGGATTTGCCAGACCCTGACAGCCCCGTGAGCCAGACGGTGCGGCTCATGCCATAGCGGTGTCGCCACTGACTTGGCAATGGCCCGGGCATGTATCCGGCATGGGTTTCAGGTGATCGCAAGGGTTCGTCCTCTGGTGGTGGTTAAAAAGGCAAGCTGGCAGTCACCCACCAGCGGTCCAGCGTGCGCGAGCCGTCCTGGTCGTTGCCGTTGGCGCTGGGTGCGGGGTGGCTGCCTATGCGTTGTGCCCATGTGGCCTTGATGACCAGGCCGACATTGCTTTGCCAGGCCAGAGCCAGCCCGTTGCCCTGCAGCTGGTAGTCGTTGGGGGAAGCGGCGCCCGCAAAGTTGCTGCTCTGGTTGACGTTGATCTGTCCGATGTCGTAGAAGCCACTCAGGGTCAGGCCCTGTGGCAGGCGCCAGCGCAGCTCCAAATTGAGCAACTGGCCCATGGCACCACCACCCTCGTTGGCAGGATAGGCACGCACGCCGTTGGCACCGCCCAAGTAGAACTTCTCCGACGAGTCCAGGTTGCGGTCGCTCCACTGGCCTGAAAATGCGGCATACAGGGATACGTCCTGGCTGAGCATCTGCTGGCGGCTGGCGCTGTAGCGCAGCTTGTCGAAATTGCCCTCGGCGCGGGTGCTGGCCGCGTCCGCTGCCTGGCTGGGCGAGCCGCCGAGATCGAGCTGGCCTGCGGTCAAGCTCAGGCTGGCATTGCTGGCACCACCGCCACCGAAGTTGTCAAACAGATTGCCCCACAGGCCCAGGGTGAGACTGTTGCTTGCATAGCAGGAACTGGTGGCGCCATTGGCCAGGTTGTTAAAGCCTTTGTGGTCGAGGTTGGCGTTGAGGTAGACATTGCGCATGCGCGAGCGGATCAGTGGGTAGCTGGCTTCCAGCCCGACACTGTCGGAGCTGCCATGGGCGTTGAGGGCGGCAAACTCTGAGAGCACGAGCTTGTATTGCAGGGTGGAGACATTGGCCCCCACGCGCAAACCACCAAGCCCTACTGGCGCCGTTGCGCCCACGCGCACATAGTCGCTGCCCTCGGTGTGGTTGGCATTGGCGCTGATCAGTTCGCCCATTTGAAACGGGCTGTTGAGGTTGAGGTCGGCGCTCAGGCGCGTGTCGCCGGTGGAGCGGCTGCCGGTGTTGTCCAGCATCACATTGCCCGTAACCAAAGGTTCTTCGGTCAGACGCAACAGCAGTTGGGTCTGACCGCTCTTGGCACCTTCGCGCAGGCTGCCCGACACCGCTACCCCCGGCAGGTCATCGGCCAGCAGCAGGGCGCGGTCCAGCGCATCGGCATTGAGCAGATCGCCTACGCGCTGATGGGCCGCGACAATGCCCTCCACGCGTGCCAGGCTGCTGCGCGGCGGCACCTGCCCCTCGGTCTGGGCACCACCAAACACGGCTTCCACAACCTGGATGGTGACCACTCCACTCTGGATGTCCTGCTCGGGCAGGTAGGTGCGCACCACCCAGCCTGCACTGCGGTAAACCTCGGACACCACGCCAGCGGCGGCCTGAAGTTGGCTGTAATCCAGTGGGCGGTTCAGATAGCCACTCAGGGCTGCCTGGAGTTGCTCGGTGCCAATGCGGGTGTTGCCGCTCAGGCGGAATGCGGTGACCGTGACGAGCAAGCCGCTTGCGGGCGGTCGCGCTGCTGGCGGTTCCGGTTTGATGGGTTGCTGCGGCGGCAGGGTGATCTCGCGGCCCTGTTCGATTTGTTGGCGCAGGGCGCCTGCGTCGGGCGGGGTTTGCGCAGACACCGACGAAGCAGTAAGAACGCCGGATAGAGACAAAAATAGTGCACGCCGCATGTGGACATTCCCCTGAAATTTATATTGGTAAAAATATTTTCTACGGGTCGCGCCTGCCGGTGTGGCAACGTTCTACGAATTAGCAACTATTAGCTACGAAAAAATGTTTGTACACTGATGCGCACAATTTGGTTACTATCCGTGCCCATGAGCGCAAGGGATTTGAATCAAATGGATGGGAGTTGGCCGATAGACCCGCAGGTGGATGCGGTGCCTATGGGGCCGTCTGGGAGTCTGCTTGAGCAGCGGGGTATGACGCGGATTGAACTCCCTTATCCCGTAGAGTTGGGCCACGGTTGGGTGGACCAGTTGGCGATTTCGCCCCAACTGATGGTCCATCAGACGGTGGTGCGGCCGAGTCCTTATCGCAAAAACAACAGACTGCCGGTGGACGAATGCAGACTCGACTTTGCGGATGCTGCGCTCTCGGTGCATGCGCTGCACGCAGGGACCCTCTTGAGCCGGGAATGCTTGGCGCAAGCGCAGTTGGTAATGCGCCCGGGCCAGGACCTGTTTCGCCATAGTGAACAGGGCGCTATCGTTCCGCTATTGGATACCGCTAGTGATCTGGTGATGACGGCGCTGGTGTGTAGCGATCGGGAGCTGCATGCGCTAATCGGCGAGGATGCCGGCCAACAGCTGTTGGCCAATCTGGGGCTGGCCGATTCGCCCAAGATCAAAGTGGTTCACATCCCCATGCATGTCAGCGAGCCCCTGCGCCAATGCCTATCTTCCGGCTCCAATGGCGCTTTACACGCCCTGTACGCACAGTCGAAAATTCTGGAATATCTATGGAAGCTGACTACCTTCACCAGCGCCGCCAAGGTGTCGACCAGGCCCGGTCCGGGTGTGGTGGGCACTCTGGGCGCACTGCATGACTACCTCACGCATCTGGAGGGTGAAACGCCTACCCTGAAGGAGCTGGGACGTAAATTTGGCGCTTCGCCGCAAAGCCTCAACCGGGGGTTTATCAGCGAGTACGGTAAAAGCATTTTTGCGATGGTCAGCAGCCACCGCCTCCAGCAGGCCCATAAGGCCTTGCTTGAGGGAAACTTGCCCATCAAGACCATCGCCATGCACACCGGCTACTCGCATGTCAACCACTTCACCCATGCCTTCAAGGTCAAGTTTGGCTACACGCCAGGCAGCCTGCGGCGCAAGCCGCTCAATCAGAACTTGTAGCCAGCGGCGATCGACAACACATCGGACTGGAGCTTGATGCGGTTGCCAAACAGGGTGTCGCTTTCACCATAGCGGTTATGCATGTATTCGGCCTGACCATACCAGTGCTTGTTGATCATCATCTGCACGCCCAGACCATAGCCAAAGCCGCCGTCAAAATTCACGCTGTTGCCCCGTTCGGTGATGCTCTTGGTGCTGAGATAGGCTACCTTGCCATAGCCCAACCAGCGGCTGTCAATGGCATAGCCCGGCGCGACATAGACGCTATAGCTGTCCTTGTCCTTGTACTGGCTCATACCGACGCTTCCGGCCTTCAAATCACCGATGCCGATGGTGCCGCCAACGCCGAGGACGAATTTTTCGTCCAGAGCGATGTTGTATTGAAGCTGCAAAAAGCCGTTGATGTCGGTGTTGACGCCGCTGTTGGAGAAGCCGCTTGCGGTCTTTTCGGTCATGCTGTCTGCCAAATTAAAGCCAAACCCTGCGCTCAGGCCCTTGAAATGGGTGGACTGGGCAAATGCCTGGGGTGCGGCCAACGCAGCAGCACAGGTGGAAAGGGCGATGATGAGTTTTTTCATGGAAACATTTCGTTGTGTGGAAAGGGAGCGACGGCGCTCTGTGGCGCCTGTATCGCCGCGAAGCGGGCTTCACGGACGAAGGCGCGATCTTCCAGAAAAGTGCCGGCAATGTCTTGATCAGAAACTGATCAAGAAGCCGGATCCATCCCATCCTATCCAACTATACAAATAGTGGCCTTGGTATCTAAACGCCCTATCCAAATGGGGCTGCCATTAAATTTATTTGCGTCAGATCTGGACCATCGTATGTCTTGCCTGCTTGACGCCCTGCACGGCGAACGCCCAGGGCCAGGGCATCCTCTCGCAGGGAGCGGCCACCGCTGCCCAGCGGCAGCCCGTCACCCTGTTTGCAACTGCCCGCTGGCGGTAAAGTGCTGCCGCCCATGGACCTCTATTTCGCCAATGGCAAGTTGGTGCTCAACGCCAGCTACTTCACCGGACTCGATGCAAGCGTTGCCAACCAATTCTGCTTTGTCACGCACGAGGGCGATATCAACCCCACCCTGCATGTCAAGCCGGGCGATACCTTCACGCTGAACCTGACCAATCGCGTGCCCGTCGGGACCGTGATGGAGACGGTCAAAACCGCCTGTGGCGAGTCGGTGATTTACGACTCCTCGCTGAACCTGCACTTTCACGGAAACCTGGTGTCGCCGGTCTGCCAGTCCGATGACGTGGTGGACACAGTGATCAACTCGGGTGACACTTTCCAGTTCCATATTGCCATTTCGCCCGACGAGCCACGCGGCATGTACTGGTACCACCCCACCTGCACGGTCTGGCCGAAAGCGCTCTCTTGGGCGGGGGCTCCGGCGCCTTCATCGTGGATGGGCTAGAGAACTTCCAGAAGACGGTGGCCGGCCTGCCAGCGCGAGCTGTGGCGGGTGGTGAATGCCGCAGCCAACGCGGTTCTTGACTTCAATATTTTGTATGACGGCAAGGCCCAGCCACTGTCGGTGGTGGCACTCGATGGCGTACCCACCGGTTTCCACGACGCCACGCGCCTTGGCAAGCCCATCACACGCAGCACCATGGCCATGGCACCCGGAGCGCGCGCCGAGTTTGTGATTGCGCCGCCTGGCCCGCGGGTGAGCAGCGCGGTAATGCAAACCCGGACCATTGCCACTGGACCGGCCGGAGACAGCGTGCCAAGCCGCACCTTGGCGCAGATCGTGACCTCGCGCACCGGCACCAGCCTGCCCGTGCTGCCAGCGGCCAGGAAAACCTGGGCAGAGCGCTTTGAGGGCTTGGAAGATGAGCCTGTCAAGGCCAAGCGCAAGCTCTTCTTTTCGGAAAATATTTCCAACCCGGCCGATCCATCGAGCCCCACCGATTTCTTCATTACCGTCGATGGCGCGACTCCCACCAAGTTCTATATGGGCATGGCCCCGGCGATCACCACCACCAATGGTGCGGTGGAGGAGTGGACGGTGGAGAACCGTTCGCCCGAGATACATGCCTTCCACATGCACCAGATCCATTTCAAGCTCAAGCAGGTCAACGGCGTGGCCGTATCGGCGGCGGATGCACCGATGTACGACGACTACGACATTCCGGGCTGGACCGGCAAGGGAGCCTATCCTTCGATCAAGGTCAAGATGGACTTCCGCTCTCCGACCATCGTGGGTGACTTCGTCTACCACTGCCATATCCTGCAGCATGAGGACCAGGGCATGATGGCTGTCATTCGCGTGCTGGCCCACCTGTAGGCACCATGCGACAGCCCATCGTCAAGAAGGGAGCGGGCTGGCTGGCAGCCGCCGCTTTGCTCTGCGCCGCCACCTCCGCGTCGTTTGTGTTGCAGGCGCATAGACTGGACGAGGTCGCCTCCAGGGTGGCGGTAAAGGCGCCAGTTCCCATAGGCGGCAAGTTCACGCTGCGGGACACCCAGGGCCGGGTGGTGACAGACAAGACCTACGCCGGCAAGTGGCAGCTGGTTTTCTTTGGCTTCACCAGTTGTCCGGATGTCTGCTCCACCGTCATGGCCGAGGTGGCCGCGGCGCTGGCCGATCTGGGGCCGGATGCTGCCAGGGTCCCGCCAATCTTTATCAGCATGGACCCTGAGCAGGATTCGGCGCAGCGCATAGGCGACTACCTCAAGGCCTTTGATAGCCGCATCGTCGGACTGCGCGGAACCGATGCGCAGACGCAGGCCGCGGTAAGGGCTTTTCATGTGTACAGCAAAAAGCGCGCGACCGGCAGCGGCTACACGCTGGACCACAGTGCCATGCTGTATTTGATGCAGCCGGATGGCGCCTTTGGAAAATTGCTCAATGGGGACACACCCGGTCACAGGCTGGGTGCCGATCTGCGGGCCAGTTTGCTGCAAGGCCATGGCAGCTAAGCGCTTTGGGAAAACCGCCCTGTCTGCGTTGGCCGCAGTGTGGGGCGCAGCAGGGGCCGCAGAAATTGAGCCGATCGAATACCAGGCGAGCGTGGACATTGAAGCCCTGCTGAAAGACGTAGCGCCTGCAATGCCAGCTGCGCCAGTTGGCAACAGCGGCCATTTTGCCGATGCGACTTCTGCACCGGATGTGCGCGCCGGTTTGCACATTTAAGTGAGGACCAGGCCAGTAGGTCACCACCACCATCAAGAAGGCCCGCATTGGCACCGAGCCAAGGCGCAGCGGGTCAACGCTGTGCCGTCTCCCCGGGGTGGGGCGGTAATGTGCGCCTGGAAGACCCGCACTGCTGCCACCAGCGTGGCGACAGCGCGGGCTGTTTAGTACCCTGTGCGCAGGCTCACATCATGCCCAGCATGCGCGGGAACCAGGTGGACAGACCGGGCCAGTAGGTCACCAGCATCAGGAAGCCCAGCATGGACAGCAACCAGGGCCAGACCGCCACGGTCAGCTCGGTAATGCCCATCTTGGTGATGCCGGACGCCACATACAGGTTCAGGCCCACCGGCGGATGGCACATGCCCACCTCCATGTTCACCACCATGATGATGCCGAAGTGCACCGGGTCAATGCCCAGCTTCATCGCCACCGGGAACAGGATGGGCGCGAAGATCAGCACGATGGAGGACGGCTCCATGAAGTTGCCGGCCAGCAGCAGGATCACGTTCACTGCGAGCAAGAAGGTGATCATGCCCAGACCATTGCCCAGCATCCAGTCGGCCAGGGCCTGCGGGATGTTTTCGTTGGTCATGATGAAGCTAAACAGCACCGCGTTGGTGATGATGTACAGCAGCATGGCCGACATATTGGCCGAGTTCAGCAGCACCTTGGGCACGTCTTTGAGGCGCATGTCCTTGTAGATAAATACGGCCACAAAGAAGGCGTACACGGCACTCATGGCGGCGGCTTCGGTCGGCGTGAACATGCCGCTGTAAATGCCGCCCATGACGATCACGATCAGCAGCAGGCCCCAGGCCGATGCCTTGAAGGTGCTCCAGCGTTCAGCCCAGCTGGCCTTGGGCAGACGCGGATAGTTGAACTTCTTGGCGCGGTACCAGGTCACGCCACCGAGCACGCAGGCCAGTGCCAGGCCGGGAATCACACCGGCCATGAACAGGGCGCCCACCGAGGTGTTGGTGGCCACCGAGTACATCACCATCACGATGGAGGGCGGGATCAAAATGCCCAGGGCACCGGACGTGGTGATCACACCGGCACCAAAGCTCTTGGGGAAGCCGGCGCGCGTCATCGCTGGCAGCAAGATGGAGCCGATGGCCACCACGGTGGCAGGGCTCGACCCCGACACCGCAGCAAACAGCGCACAACCCATCACACCGGCCAGACCCAGACCACCGTACCAGTGACCGACCATGCTGGAGGCAAAGTTGATCATGCGCCGCGCCACACCGCCGTGGGTCAGGAAGTTGCCCGCCAGAATGAAGAACGGGATCGCCATGATCTCGAACTTCTCGATGCCGGTGAACAGCTTCAAGGCCACTGATTCCAGTGGCACCTGGGTGAAGCCGAACAAAAACGTCAAGACGGTGAGGCCCAGCGAGATCGAGATCGGCATGCCGGTGAGCATCAGCACCAGCAGCAGGATGAAGATGATGGCTGCGTTCATTTGCCACCGCCTTTCGCGTTGTTCATGTCATTGGGGTGCAGGTTGTCGCTCATGCTGTAGGGGTTGATGTCCACGGGCGGCTCTTCTTCGAGCCCGTCCACATGGCCGTGGTCATGGTGCGGCAGTTCGCCGGTTTTGATGAAGTTCACCATCACTTGCAAAAAGCGGAAACACATCAGGCTGGTGCCTAGCGGGATGGCGCTGTACACCATCCAGGTGGGCCACTCCAGGTCGGGGGTGGTCGGGCCTTCAAACGCACCCTCGGCCGCCATGCCAGCCAGGCTGGCAAAGAAGTAATGGGCGCCGTTTTCCCAGACAAAGCGCGCACCCAGGGTGGCCACAATGCCGGTGAACAGGGCGCCGGCACACAGGCCCAGCACAATGAACTTGCTGCGCGTGGCATCGCTCAAGCGGTTGATCAGCACATCCACGCCAACGTGGATGCCGGTGCGCACGCCGTAGGCGGCGCCAAACTTGGCCATCCACACAAACATGATGATGGTGAGTTCCTGCGCCCAGGTCATGTTGATGGACAGCAGCCAGTCTTGCACGCCCGCAATGGGCAGACCGGCAGCGTAGCGGTGGAGCACGGCGACGAAGATCACCAGCGTCGCGCCCCCCATGAGGAAGGTGACAAGCCACTCTTCCAGGTGGTCAAAGAATTTCATGAATGCAAATCCGATAGGTAATGTGCCGAATGCGGGTGCTTACAGCTTCTCGGGATCGAAACCGGTTTCCTTGTAGATGGTCTGCAGGGTTTCCTTGCCCACGCGCTCGGCCATCTTGCTGTGCACCGGTGCCATGGCTTTTTTCAGGGCCAGGCGCTCGTCCTTGGTCAGCACATAGACGGTGGTCTTGCCGCTCTTCTTCACGCCTTCCAGGGCCAGGTCGTTTTCTTCCTGGGCAATCTTGTTGGCGTAGACGGTGGATTCCTTCATGGCCTGTTCCAGTTGGGCGTGGATATCGGTGGGCAGACCGTCCCAGAATTTCTTGTTGGCAATCACCGCATAGCCGAGGTAGCCGTGGTTGGTGATGGACAGGTGCTTTTGCACCTCATGCATCTTCTGGGTGTAGAAGTTGGAGATCGGGTTTTCCGTGCCATCCACCACGCCGGTCTGCAGCGCCTGGTACACCTCGGAGAAGGCCATCACCTGGGGAATGCCGCCCACCGAGCGGATTTCTTCTTCCAGCACCTTGGAGGACTGGATGCGGAACTTCTTGCCCTTCATGTCGGCTGCCGACTTGATCGGTGTGTTGGCCGAGAATGACTTGAAGCCGTTGTCCCAGAAGGCCAGACCCTTGATGCCGCGGGGCTCCAGTTTGGCCATCAGGCCGGCACCGACAGCGCCTTGGGTGATCTTGTGCAGGTCGGCTGTGTCATCGAAGATGAAGGGGAAGTCAAAGGCTTCGAATTCTTTCACGCCCAGAGGACCGAACTTGGCCAGCGAGGGGGCCAGCATTTGCACGGCGCCGATTTGCAGGGCTTCGAGTTCTTCCTTGTCCTTGTACAGGGCGCTGTTGGCATAGACCTCCACCTTGACCCGGCCCTTGGTCAGTTCGGCGGCACGCTTGGCAAAGAATTCAGAGGCCTTGCCCTTGGGCGTGTCGGTAGCCACCACGTGGCTGAACTTGATGACGATGGGGGCTTGGGCGTAGCTGGCGCTGGCGCCCAGGGCGGCAACGGCGATGGCAGCTTGCACCAGGGTGCGGCGGGAAATGCTGGAAAGGCGGGTCATGGAAGGGTCTCCTTATTTGATAAATAAACTACTTGCAGTGTCCATCGCGTCAGGGGGTGAAAGCAATTGTGGTTTTCCACAGTTGCGTGCCGATTTTTGATTCAAATTGCGGGTTAACCCTTGGTTTTGGGGCGGCTTCTGCCAATGGCCCCCGTGGGCAACGCTAGACTGAGCCCATGTTTGCTCCGTCACTCCCCGCACGCCGGCCCGGTTTGGCAAGCCGGGTTGGGGCACAAGCCCGGCGCCGTCTTTGGCTGTTGCCTTTGCTGGCGTCCGCCCTTTTTGTGGTGGCGGTGCTGGTGTGGGCCTACCGCGCAGAAGTGGAAGACCAGGATGCCCGCCGCGCCACCATGATCGCCGATGCGCTGAGCAGCGAGGCGCAGTTGCAGAGCCGACTCGATACAGAAATGTCTTACCTGCAGGACCTGGCCCACCAGATAGCGCGCCTGCCCAAAACCGCGGCCGCTCTGGAAGCTAACCCGGTGGTGGTGGACGGACTGCGTCGTCTGTGGCTCAGCGTGACCTGGCTGGACGCCAAGAACCGCATCGTGGCCCATGTGCCCGATCACCAGTTGCTGTCTGGCTTGCGCAGCAAAGACTTGCTGGACAGTCCCGGTGTGTCCTCCCACCTGATGCTGGAGATCCATGGCGAGAAACTGATCGTGCGTTACTCACCGACCCGCTTGCTGCGCCAGGGCCTGCCCTGGTGGTTGACGCGCAAATACGATGTGCAACTGATCGACGGCTATCAGCAGATGATTGCCTCGGTGGATGAAGTGCCTTTGCGTCTGGAAGCACAGGGGCGCGAGACCTATATGGTGCTGGTGGGTGGCAATATGCCGGGTGCTTACCTGGAGTTGACCGCACGCGAACTGACGCGCCCCTTGTGGCGCACCCTGCCGATTGTGCTGGTCAGCGGTTTTTTGACGCTCATGCTGGTGGCCACGCTGCTGCTGCGCCGCCAGGTCGTGCGCATCTCGCTGGCCGAGAGCGCCTGGCGCACCGAGGCCGCCTGGCGCCAGGCCATGGAAGACTCGGCCCTGGTGGGTCTGCGCGCCCGCGATGCCGAGGGGCGCATCCTGTATGTGAACCGAACCTTCTGCACCATGGTGGGCCTGTCGGCCGAACAGTTGGTGGGCCTGCAGCCGCCCATGCCCTATTGGCCACCCGATGCCCTGGACGAGGTGATGCTGCGCAACAAGCGCAACCTGGAGGGCCGCGCGCCGCGCGATGGCTACGAGGCCTTGTGGTGCCACCAGGATGGCAGGCGCCTCAATGTGATGGTGTTCGAGTCGCCCCTGATTGACGCCAACGGACAGCAGACCGGCTGGATGGGCTCCATCATCGACATCACCGCGCGCAAACGCCTGGAAGCGCGCGAACGCCACCAGGCCGAGGCCATGGCCCAGCAGTCGCGCCTGACCACCCTGGGCGAGGTGGCATCGGCCCTGGCGCACCAGTTGAACCAACCGCTCACGGTCATCATGGGCTACAACGCCGGCCTGCAGCGCATGTTGGCCGATGCCGGTTATGACAACCAAGCGGTGCTGCATGCGCTGGCGCAACAGGGCGAGCAGGCGGCCGAGGCCGGGCGCATTGTGCGCCGCATCCGCGAGTTTTTGACGCGCCGCGGACCCCAGCGCGAGGCCTGCGATTTGGGCGCAGTGGCCCAGCGCGCGGCGGCTCTGCTGCAACGCGATTTGCAGGCGGCCGGGGTGCAACTGCAATGGGCCTTGGCGAGCGATCTGCCTGCGGTGTTTGCCGATCCGATCTTGCTGGAGCAGGTGCTGATCAACCTGCTGCGCAATGCGGCCGATGCGATGGCCAGCATGGGGCAGCGCCCCGAGGGTCTGGCCCGCATACGCATCACGGCGCAGCGCAGCGGCGAACGCTTTGTGCGCCTGGATGTCGAAGACAGCGGCCCCGGACTGGACGGCCGCACGGTGGAGCATTTGAGTGCGCCCTTTTACTCCACCAAGTCCGACGGCATGGGCATGGGCCTGGCCATCTGCCGCTCCGTCATCGAGGTGCACCATGGCGGCATGGACGCCGGTGCCAGCAGCCTGGGCGGCGCACGCTTTTCCTTTACCCTGCCGGTGTTTGATGCGCAGATGCAAGAGGCCAGCCTGGCCGACGAAGACGCCCGCGCCAGTCTGGAGCAAGACCCATGAAGACCGATACGCAGTTGCCATCGGACGGCCCGGCCGTGCACCTGGTGGACGACGAAGCGGCGGTGCGCGCGGCGCTGGAATTTTTGTTGGCCTCGCATGGCTTGCCGGTGCACAGCTACGCCAGCGGCACGGCCCTGCTGGAGCGGCTGAACGCCGGCCCCGCGCTTGCCGGTTGCATCTTGTTGGACGTGCGCATGGAGCCCCTGTCGGGCCTGCAGGTCTATGACGAACTGGTGGCGCGCGGCGTGCATACGCCGGTGATTTTTCTCACCGGCCATGGCGACATCCGCATGGCGGTGGCGGCGCTGAAAAAAGGCGCCTTTGATTTTGTCGAAAAGCCCTTTGGCGATGCGGCCCTGGTGGAGCGTGTGCGTGACGCCATGGCGTTTGATGCCGAGCAGCAGCAGCGCCTGCGCGACGGCGATTCGCGCGGCGCGCTGCTAGCGGCCCTGACGCCGCGCGAGCAGGAGGTGATGCACCGGGTTGCTGCGGGCAAGCTCAACAAGGTGATTGCCGACGAGATGAAGGTCTCCATGCGCACCGTAGAGGTCTACCGCGCCCGCGTCTACGCCAAGCTCGGCGTGCGCTCCTCGGCCGAACTGGCGACGCTGCTGGCGAGAATATAGCCCCCACGTTCCCCCATTGCATGTGGCTCTCTGCCGCCCGAGGGGGCCAACCCGGCTTGGGGCGGCCCGGCGCCGGGTTGTTGCTCCCCACGCTTCTCGCTTCGCGTAGTGCGCTGCCCCTCCAAGAGGGGCGAACCCGGCTTGGGGCGGCCCGGCGCCGGGTTCACTGAATCCGCGGCTTGTTGTGCCGTTTGTGGTCTGACTCATACAATCTTCGCGGCAAACTTTCTGTTGTTGGTTGGCACTATTTCTTGTGCACTGTCCGCCTTGAATCAATCCGATCCGTTGCAACGCAGGCGCTCACCTATACCAGTCCCACGGTCGCTTTGACCTGTAGGTCCCCTCTGGGGTTTTGCTGATTGGCTCCTGTGTCGGTACCGCTTTTTGGAGTGTGTATGTCTTATTTATTCAATGCCCCGCGCGCACTCACCGTTACGAGCGCAGCCATCCCTGTCCTGGCCGGCCAGCCCGCGCTCATTCCCCTCAAGCTCGAAGGATCGGAAGGCGTCAACAGCCTGTTTGAGTACCGCCTCACGCTGCAAACGCCGGATGCGCTCAACTTCATGGGCGGCGCTGGCAGCAACTTCGATCTCGATGCCTTTGTCGGGCTGGAGCTGACCTGCTCGGTGGAGCTCGAAGGCCATGGCGCCTTTGTTGCGGGCCTGCCTGGTGGCAGCGGTGCCTCCAACCAGGGTGCGGGAGTGCGCGAGATATCGGGGCTTATTGCCGCTGCGCGCTATATCGGTGAGGACAGCCGCCACGCCCTCTATGAGCTGACGCTGCGGCCTTGGTTGCATCTCGCCACGCTGACCACCGACTGCAAGGTGTTCCAGGATATGACGCCTATCGAAGTTATCGAAGCGGTGCTATCGGACTATCGTTTTGCCGCGACCAAACGCCTTATCGA
>CAISLN010000131.1 GCA_903886275.1 uncultured beta proteobacterium
CGATGCAATGCAAGCCGACCGCTACGATTGCAAGTTCATTTGCAGTTAATGTGATTCTGACCGTTCGGTCATTTGCAACTAATCTGAGTCGGAAAAGCCGCTGATTGCAAGTCCGAGTGTTTTCAAACGCGAGTCACTACAGATATTAGTCAGGTAGGCGCACTTGCTTTTAACGCAGAATTCGGCACTACGTTCACTGATATTTTTATGGTAATAAAACTTACCAATTCAGGAGCCCCGACCATAGCCTCCTCCCTAGCTAGTTTCAACGTTTACGTCACCATCGCCTCAAGCCGAAAACAAGTCGCTGCAGCCCGCACCTCTTTCATATGCCCATGACCGGGCAAAATTTTGGTTTCAATCGTGACAAGGCCCGCCTGCGCCAATCGATCGACATCCCGTTTGACGGCGCTGCGATCACGGTGCAGGCGCCCGGCAATGACGGTAATGGAGCCAGGCTCATCTTTGACACTGCGGAACAAGTCAAGGCGACTGACTGTCAGCAGTCGCAAGAGTTCTGCCGGATCTTCAAAGCTGACAGTACGCTCTTCGGGTAGCTGCTTGCCCATATCGGCCAAGCGCGCCAGTTCCTTCCCTCTTTGGAAGAAATCATGTTCGGTGCCTGCTTTAAGAATGACGTCTTTCATGCTTTGCTCCTGAGTGCTGACCAATCCTCCTGGAACTGATCTTCGATGTCGTCAAAACTTGTGAAGTGGACAGGCGCCACAACGCCAAAGTAATGCCGGTGGTGGTAGCCATGCTGATTGTCATAGCCCATGACACGGCCGTTATCGTCACTGTGTAGCGCATGGTTGATGTAGGCAAGGTTGTAACGAGTCACGCCACCTTGTGCATCAACCCAAACCTTACGCCGAAGTTGGCCATTGCAGCGATTTTGTGTGATGTTGTGCGAATCAATGATGATTTTTCGATCATCCCTGACTGATATTATGGCTGTATATTTGATGTAGAAGCCCGTTGCGAATATCGCATCAGACCACCAAGATAAGCCATGACAAAGCTGCTAAAGGCGTTGCAATGATTGCTCGATGAAGCCTATGGTTGATTCCGACTCGATTGCCACATTACAGTCCGAAAACGCGCGACTTGTTGCGCTGTTGCAGTCCAACGGTATTGACTGGCGTCTTCCCCCAGAGCCTGAAGCTCTCGTCACCACGCAGGCTGAGCCCTCACGGTTCAGTACAGCCGAAAAAGTGACCCTCTTTCGACGGCTGTTTCGGGGCCGCGCAGACGTCTTTCCGGTCCGCTGGGAAGGTAAATCGAGTGCAAAGTCCGGCTATGCGCCAGCTTGTTCCAACGAGTGGCGGCCCGGCGTCTGCGATAAACCGCGTATCAAATGCTCGGAGTGCGGCAACCGCGTGCTTAATCCGTTGACCGATGCTGTGATTTACGCCCATCTTGCAGGCAAGCAAACGGTGGGCGTGTATCCGCTGCTGACAGACGATACCTGCCATTTTTTGGCCGCTGATTTTGATGAGGCTGATTGGCAAGAGGATGTGCAGGCGTACCGCCAGTCGTGCCTTGAGTTGGGCGTGCCCGTTGCCATCGAAATTTCCCGCTCCGGCAAGGGTGCTCATGCCTGGGTGTTTTTTGCCTCCAGGGTCTTGGCGCGTGATGCCCGCCGCTTGGGGACCGCCCTCATCAGCCACACCTGTGCGCGTACACGGCAACTGAAACTTGAATCTTATGACCGGCTTTTCCCGAATCAGGACACGATGCCAAAAGGTGGCTTTGGTAATTTGATTGCGCTGCCACTGCAGAAAAAGCCAAGGCAGTACGGCGGCAGCGTGTTCGTAGATGAATCCTTGAGCCCCTATTCGGATCAGTGGGCCTACCTGGCATCAATTGAACCAATGGCTCCGCATGACATTGAGCCAACGATTCTTCGTGCCACTGGCGGTGTCCATCCCCTAGACGTCACCTTCATTGATGAGGAGGACCTCAAGGAGCCGTGGAAACGCACGCCCGTGACCAAAAAGATCTCCGGGCCAACGCCGAAGGTGCTGACCGTGACGCTGTCGAATCTGATCTATTTTGAGAAGTCTCAGTTGCCACAAGCGCTGGCCAACCGGTTGATCCGCCTGGCTGCGTTCCAGAATCCTGCGTTCTACAAAGCCCAGGCCATGCGGATGTCGGTCTGGGACAAGCCCCGTGTCATTGGTTGTGCTGAAAATTTCCCCGCGCATATTGCATTGCCGCGTGGCTGTTTGGACGCTGCGCAGGAATTGCTGCGGGAAAACGCGATTGGCTGTGATCTGGTGGATGAACGGTTCAGTGGCGATCCACTTGCGGTTAGCTTTGCCGGAACATTGCGACAAGATCAGGAAGCTGCCGTGGCCACCATGCTGCATGACGAGGTGGGTGTGTTGTGCGCACCGACGGCTTTTGGCAAGACCGTGACGGCCGCTGCGATGATTGCCCGGCGTGGGGTCAATACGCTCATTCTGGTACACCGCACTGAACTGCTGAAGCAATGGCAGGAACGGCTTCAGACCTTTCTGGAGATCGGCAAGGGCGTCGTTGGCACTATTGGTGGGGGTAAGTCAAAGCCCACTGGCAAGATTGATATTGCCGTCATGCAGTCTTTGTCGCGGCAAGGCGTGGTCAACCCTTTGGTTGAGAACTATGGCCACGTCATCATTGATGAGTGCCACCACATCGGGGCTGCCTCGTTTGATGCCATCTTGAAGAAGGCACGTGCAAAATATGTGTTGGGGCTGACGGCCACACCCATCCGCCGTGATGGGCTACAGCCCATCATTTTCATGCAATGTGGACCCATTCGGCATACGGCAGCAAGACCAGACAGCGCACCGCATGATTTGACCGTGCTCGCGCACTCCATGTACAAACGAATTGACGTGGCAATGGATGTAGGCATTCAGGAAATCTTCAGCCAGCTTGTCAGTGATCAGGGGCGCACGAAAGAGATTGCGGATGAAATTAAGTGCGCTTTTGATCAAGGTCGCAAGGTGTTGGTGCTGACCGAAAGAACCGAGCATCTGGACGCCATCTTGGCCGCGTTGGCACAGAAAATTCCAGATCCCTTTGTGCTGCACGGACGCATGTCAAAAAAGCAGCGCGCCTTGGTAATTACTGCCTTGGAGGCATTGCCGCCTGATGCCCCGCGTGTCTTACTGGCCAGCGGCAAACTGGTGGGAGAAGGGTTCGATCATCCCCCGTTGGACACCTTGGTACTGGCCATGCCGGTATCGTGGAAAGGAACGTTGCAGCAGTACGCGGGTCGACTGCACCGGGAGCATGCCAACAAGACCGACGTGCGCATCATAGATTTTGTCGATACCGGCCACCCGGCACTGCTGCGCATGTGGGACAAGCGCCAGTCTGGGTATCGGGCGATGGGCTACAAACTGGGCGAATAGCTATTTTGTATAGGGGCAGCAAACTGCCTCAGCCGGACAATCTGATTGAGAAAACCCATTGGCAAGCACTCGGAGAATTTGACCGACTTCGCAAGCTCCATGATGTCGTTGTCAGAAAACATAATCTCGGATGCCAGCAGGTCCGCACTCAAGCTGCCAAGCTCTATCGGGGTCTTCAGGTCAAGACCCACCGCATCGACCCGGCGCACTTCCACCAGCGACTGAATTTGTTTGGCAGTGGTGCGGTTGGCACGCGTGCCCGCAAAGGTCCAAAGACGGGCGCCGCCTGCATCGTTGCGAGTGATTGAGAAATTGGTACCTATGGGGGGGTCAGGTACGTCTTCCATGATCTGCTCCGTTTGGGCCCGCGCCCGCTTGGAGATGATCGTGTGCTCACCGGCACCCTGGTGCAAGCCACGCAAGATGCCTTGGGCTATTTCCCGACTGAGCGTTCGTCCGCTGCCTGTCCAGCGCGCTTTGCCACCTTCTTTGACAGGCTCCAGCCAGACCACGCGCTTCTTCCAATCCACGTCGGTGATGCGCCAACTCTTCCCGGACAGAAGGAGCAAACGACCTTCTTTATCCCCGGTGAGCATGGTGGGGTCGATGTAGCCGACTTCGACGTTGCCAAAGCGTCCCAGCAACAGCTGCGCACCCGTGAAGGACGCCAGCAGGTCTTTGTAATGCGCCCGGCCGAACTGCTTTTCAGTCATCGGCCCAATTTGCAGAACGCCATCCACATCCATCAGGAAACCCAACACAACCATGTGGTCGATGACACCGGCGATACCGTCTTGATCGGACTCGGGGAATGCGCCGCACAGCAGGGACACCAATTCATGCCGCGGCCATTGCGAGCGCTCCAGCGTCGCCACCATGGCCTGCTGGGCCACGATGGCCCATGGGGCAGGGGGTGGGTAGGCAGCCTCCACCCATGCCTCACCCCAGAGCCTGCAAAGGCCTGTGGCGAGCATCAATGCATCGTCGTTGGTACACAAGAAGAGGCAGCTGCGCTTGGCGCCGGACCGGCGCCCTGTGCGGCCCATGCGCTGCAAAAAAGAGGACACGGTGGCGGGTGCATCAATCTGGATCACGTGGTCCAGGTCGCCCACATCGATACCGAGCTCCAAGGTCGAGGTCGCCACGATCACGCAGTCTTTTTCTTCAGCAAAGGCCGTCTCTGCCAGCTTGCGCTCGGAGTGGCTGAGCGACGCGTGGCTTAAAAAGGCCCGCACATTTTCACCCCGCAGCATGCTGGTCAGCTGTTCGGCACTGCTGCGTGAGTCACAAAACACCAGTCGCTTGCTGCCACGATATAGCCTGGAAATCACGGTACCGGCGTTGGCCAAGGAGCCCACGTAGTCGATGGTGACATCGGCATCGGTGCTGACAGAAGCGGTCCCAACAACCCGCTTGGTGCCGGTGGGGGCAAACCAATGGAGCAGCTGATCGGGATTGCTGACCGTGGCCGACAAGCCCAAACGCTGCAGGGGCTGGGGAACGTACTGCTGGAGTCGATGCAGGACCGCCCGCATGTGCCAGCCCCGGTCATCAGCGGCGAACGCATGCAGTTCATCCGCAATGACCACGCGCAAATTTCCAAACCAAACCTTGCGGTCTATGCGGGTGGACACCAGCATGCCTTCCAGCGATTCGGGGGTCGTCAAAAGAATGTCGGGGGCATCTTTAAGCGCATGCCCCTTTTGCGACTGCGACACATCGCCATGCCAAACCGCGACACGCCGGCCCACCAGACCGGCATAGTGGGACAGGCGTTGTTCCAGATTGTTCAGCAGGGCCTTGATCGGGCAGACATAGATCACGCTCACACCGGGCCAGGCTTCGGTCATGATTCTGGAGAGCACAGGGATGATCGCGGCTTCCGTTTTGCCGCCCGCCGTGGGTGCCAGCAAGAGACAGTTCACCCCAGCCAAAATAGGCTCAATGGCTTGCAGTTGGGTCGGCCTCAGGCTGCTCCAGCCCAGCGTGTTGACCACGTGGTACTGCAGCGCGGGGTGAAGCTTCTCGAATTCGCTCACAACTCAATGTCATCCACGCTGGCAGCACCAGCGGCCGCACGCTCATTGGCCGTCATCTCGTTCTCAGTCAAGGTCAGGCTGTAGTGCTGGCGGGGATCAAAGTCGGCATGCAAATCGACACGGTCCAACACATCGGCCACCAGCTTCTTGAGGAAGAGCCTGGGTGCCACCCCCACTTTGCCACCCAAGCCACCGGCCACGGCACGGGCCAGGTCTTCAATGTAGGCATCGCCTGCGACAGCGCGTAGCCGGACCTCATTGGGCTGCATAGATGCGTAAATGTCCCGAACACGCTTGCCCACGGCCACCAAGGAGCCCTGATCGAAGGGCGCTAAGCGGATTTGTACGGCACGCGGGTTGTCAAACCGGCGATCCGTGCCAAAGTCCACATGCAGCCGCTGCGCCAGCGGTGCCAGGCGCTGAACCCCTTGGGCACCGTCATAAAAGGCAGGGGTGCCGGTGACCACCAGGTACAGCCCGACAAAGCGGCCTGCATCAATCTCATCAATCAACTGGCGCAGCGCATTCAAGCCCCGTTCACGGGTATCTGCGCGCATGCGCTGCAAGGTCTCCACCTCGTCGAGCACCAGAACCAAGCCCGGAAACCCACTGTCGCGCAGGATGGTCAGTAAACCCACCAAAAAATTGGCGGCACCAAAGTGGTCCAGATCACCTTTTATTCCGGCGGCGCGCTTCACACCGGCTGCCACGTTGGGCTGGCCAGCGAGCCAGCTGATCAGGCCTTCAGCGAGTTGGTTGTCGCCAGCTGCCAAGGCCCGGCGGTAGGTTCTAAGCACGGCAGAGAACGCAGGTGCAGTCTTGCTGATGGTCGTCAGCTTGGTTTCCATCAGCGCCGTGGTGCGCTCCAGTAGTGCTGCGGCATCATTGCCATCCACCGTGCCGTCTGCCAAGACATCCTGTTCAAGGGCAAAGAACCATCCGTCGATCACGCCGCGAAATGCGCCGGTGCTGCTGTCAGCCGTGCCCAAACGCTCGACCAGTCGGCGGTAAATCGTCTCCAATCGGTGCAAGGGTGTTTCGGTTTCGTTGATCTGGACCTCACTGGTCGCAAAACCCTTGGCCCGCGCTCGCTCCTGCAACCATCGGCCAAAAAAGGTCTTGCCGGTGCCGTATTCACCGCGCACCGCTTTGAATCCACCGCGTCCCGAAGACACGGTGGCCAATTCTTCATCCAGTGTGGCTGCGAAGCCATCCATCCCGACCGCCAAAGCATCCAGTCCGGCATTGGGCACGGTACCCCGGCGCAGGGCACCCATGATGTCGCTGCGGCGTGCGGCGCTGATCACCGTCCACCCCCGGCTTGGGTGATGCGAAACTGCTGCATTAGCAACACACGGTTCAACTCAACCGTTCCTGTGGCCTCATCCACTTGCAGGACTGCGGCCTGGTCCACATTGAGCACCCGGCGGGCCGCACTGAGTATTCCGGTAAGGCGCATCTCAGGTGCAGAGACCCGTTGTGCCAGGGCCGCTTTGGAGAGCTTGTCGCCGCGTTCGGTCAATGCGTTCAACAATGTCCGAATCTGCTCATCGGGCAGTGCGACACGGGCCGCCAATGCCCGCTGCGATGCGTACAAGGGGCTTTGCAACAGCGTCGTGATCCAGTCCTGGACTTGCACGGCAGGTGTTTCAGGAATGGGCGCCAAGGTCGTATCAAACAGCTGGTCTTGCGCGGCAACCACTGCCGCCTGCTTGCGTGACGGCGCACGTGCTGCGGTCGTTTTAGGCTGAACCACCGTTGCAGGTGTCGCCAGGTTCGGCAGGTCCCACCATTCAGGCTGGACGGGGAGTGCACATTGCCACTGCGGCAGGTTCATGCCGAAGGGAACCAGCACGCTCAGCGGCACCGTCACTTCTTGCAAAGACACGCCACCGTGGTAACCATTCTTGCGCCCGGCGTAGCGGACAGTCTCACTCCAGAGGCAGGTCACAGACGCAGCGCCCGTCGATGTTCTGACCCGGCCACCGTCCAACACCATTTCATTGGCATTCGGGGTGGCCGCGCCGGTCTTCCACCGATCGCTTTCACCACCGCCATCGCTTTGCAGGGTGCCGTCTTCCAGCAGATGCCCATGGTCAGCGGTCACTATGACCACCCGTCTTGCCTCTTTGGCCTCGCGCAGGATCGGCAGTATCAGCCGCAGGTCTTCCAGCGTCCAGCGCTGATTGAGTTGGTCCGGCCCGCTCAAATGGTCATCTACCGCGTTGTAAACCAAGCCAACGACGCGTTGGTGGGGATTGGCAATGGCCGCACGAACCTCGCTTGAGAGGTTGGTGGAGTCGCTCAAATCACCCTTGTGAAACAGCCTTGGAGGTACATCGGCGCGAGACTGGGCCAAGAGGGCCGTGTGCGATGCAAAGCCTGATTTTTCCAACGAAGCAGTACCGGTTGTGAGCTTGCCGCACAAGAGGCTTGCCCGACTCACTTCGGTAACCGTTGGAAACGCGGCAACACCGCTGAGTGGCAGGGTCAAGGCGCTGGGCACCAGCTCGGCCCAACCCAAGCGCTCAGGCTTGGCAAACAGCTCCCGAAAAATGCTCGTGCTCAGACCGTCCATGACCAAAAGCAACACCGGTTGGTGCGCGGCCAGGGGGGCGACCACCTGATCGAGTACGGATTCCAGAGGCACGATACGCCCCTCGGGCACTGGCGCTTGGGCATTCCAGCGCTGCAAACTTTGGGCAAAGTGTTGCCCCAGCACATGGCGTTTTTCAATGACCGTGCTACGCACCGCCTCATACGCCTGAGAGACTTCAACCAACTCATCCCCACCGAGCAGTCGAAAGCGCGCCCAGTCCACAAACGCGCCTTCATCGGCCTGCCAGCACACCAGATCGGCCACAGACCTTGCAGTGCTTGCCGGCCGTACCAGCCAGCGTGCCAGGCGCCGGGCCATCTCAACGCGGTCTGCGCGTTGCGGCTGCACCCCGGCCAGCAAGTGGATCAACACGCGGTTGGTGGCCTCTTCAACGGCGCTCAGGGTCTCATCGCCAGGTGTCTGAAGATGTTGGGTCAGGCACTTCGCAAAGCTGCGCATGCGCTGATCAAAGCCCAGGGGCAGCACATCGCTCAATTGGGCGAATTCCACCACCCGCAACTCATTCAGGAGCACATCGGCCCGGTCCAATGCGCCCCGGTAGGCATCAGGGCCGCCCTCGCGCGCGAGCTGATGCGCTGCGTTGGCCCAGGCACGGCCCTCAGCCACATCCACATGGGTGTCGCCCACGAACCGCTCCAGCCGAATAGCGGCATGCCCCAAGGCAGCTTGCCCTTCACCCGCGGGGGCGTACAACACGCCACAAACCAGTCCCAGCGCGACCACGTCCCCCGTTCGACCTGCCCGAATACAGGCCAGCACCATGCGTCCGGCAATCCCTGCCGATTCGCCCAGCCAGTTCAATGCGTCTGCCTTTCCGGATGGGGGCAGCAAGTTGAGCGAAACATCGGCCGTCGGGCGCATCGTCCAGCGCAGCAAGGCGGTCGCATCGGGCCTTGGCGTATCCAATTGCAGATAGCGATGCAGCAGTTCTTTCCAGGCCGTTTCCATGTCTAAAAAACCATTGGCCACTGGCGTGTAAGCGCCTTGCGCCGTCGCATCCACAAGCACCTGTGGCATCCAGCCAAAGCGCCCTAGCCGGGCATCGATCTCTTTTGCGCCAAACAGTTGGCGAACCATTTCCCAGCCTTCTGGCTGAAAGACCCTGGCCCGCGCTAAGCGGGCAACGATGTCTTCTGCAATCTCGTTCGTGCCCATGGGCGTGAGCAGCACCAGACCGTTGCTGGCGGCATCGGCTTGTTCGATATCGCACAAAGCCTCGCGCATCGCCAGCATCGAATCACACCAGCGCAAGGCAAATTGGCGCCCTCGCTGTGCAATCGAATCAGGCCAGGCCAGTTTGGTGGCGGATCGAATCGCAATGGCCAACGCCGTTGGATCGCGTGACAGCACAGCATCAACTTGTGCCGCAATCTGGGGCACGGACACGGTCATGGCTGTGCACTCCGGCGTTGCAGACGCCAACTCAGGCTTAGCTCCAAGCCAGGGTCGTTTTCCAGCCGATCCTGCAGCGTCTTCAGCAGGGACGCGGCAGCTTCTGTGCCGAGGTCCATTCGCTGAGCCTCTTCGACCAAGACGGGTGCGACAGGAGCCGTCCCTCTGCCGGTGTACGGTGTTGGCGTAGCTTGAGGTGGTACGGGGAGGGGTGGTGACCCTGCAGGGGGCGTGTAGACGCTTGGGGTAGGTGCGGGGGTTGGTGCAGCTACGGTGAGCAATCGCACGGCGTCCCGGTCCAACTCTTCCAACTTGGGCTTCAGGGGGATGACATGCTCTTCACTGCCCAGTGCTTCGACCAATCGTTTCACGATGGACGCCGCAGCCGTTTGCCGGTGATCGGTCAAGTCCTTCACCGCGTCAAAGATGTCCCAGCGCGCGGTGTTCAATGCGTCAGCTACTGATTGGGCTTGCCCCATGCTGCGGCTCACCGCCGCCTCACTGGTTTCAATGGTCGCGTTTGCAAGTGCCTGAACCAGGTCGGCATCAGAGGCTGCCTGAATCGTTGCGAGCAGTGCTTGTGCCGATTCTGCCGAGCGCACCCGCCCCGTTGTGATCGCTCCATAGCGGCTTGCGCGGTCACGTGTGGCAACCACCAGCTTCGCCACCGCTTCACGCTTGAGCGCCGCTTCACGGCGCACCTCATCCACCAGCCGGCCTACATTGCCCGCGTTCAAGGTTTGCGCCACGGTCAACCCAAACAGGCTCGCCGCGCGCTTTACCGCCGCCGCCCAATGCCCTGCATCTGGCAGGGTCTGTTCCCGAAGCTCCAGTTCATCCGCCAGGCTGTCAATCGTCGGCTCCACCGGGCCACCGCGCAGGAGGAAGCGCCGGTTGGTGAGCGCTGCATAGCTCAGAATGATCAGGTTCTGCAATTCCAGCGGCAAGCCCATGGGGTTGGGCAGATCAATCCACTTGCGCAACTGCGCAACAGTAATGGCACCGCCCCCGTCGCGGGCATGGCTTTGCGCAAAGCGGGACCGCCAGTGGTCTTCCACCAGCAAATGGGTTTCACCCATTTGACCCAGTTGGCAGGGATTGACCACCGCGCGAACCAGGCGGCGAGTGGCCGCGTCCTGCACCAGGCCACGGCGGTCGTTGGCTTCAATGGCACGCTGCACTTCGGGCCAAATTTTGCGGATCACCACAGGCTTGATATCGGTATCGAACACCGGGTGGGCGGGATACTGATGGGCAAACAACTGGCCCAGCAAGGCCTCAAATGCTTCCTTGAAATTGGCACCTACTGGGGGGCGGGGCGACAAGGTGGGGTCCAGCGACTGGAATTGCTGATCAGCGCTCAAGGCATTGGTCACCGCATCGCGGGGCTCAGTGCTGAGGCCAAAGGCCACTTCGAGCTGGCTGCGCAATTTGCTGCGCAGGGAGTCAAGCTGATTTTTGGCCAGCGCCTTGGCCTGGACTTTGTCCACGTAGCTCAAGTGGGTGGCATAGCTGTCAAAGCGTTCACCCGACAAGATGTGGTCCAAAACCACCAAGCGCTTGAGGTCCGCCATGGCCTTGGCGCTGAAAAACGAGGGCAGCCAGACCAAGGTCTTGGTGTCGCCACCCCGGTACTCGCCCAGCCGGGCAATGTCGTCATTGGGGCTGCGGTTGGGTTCGTCAAAGGGGAAGTCCAGCACCACCGTCCACACACCGGGGCGACCCCGCAGGCGGTCATCGGTCATTTCACGAACGTTTTCGTAAAGCAACTCCACCTCGCGCCGGGTACCGCGCCAGGTGAATTCGTAGGTGGTGAACAGCGCGCCATCGTCTTGAATGCCCAGCTCCTGGAACAAGGCTTCGCGGATTCTTTTGCGTCTGTTGCCCGCGTTGTCGATGGCTTCGGCCGCGCGCAGGATCGGCTCGATGTCCACCCCTGTCACCTGAATGGACACCACCGGGTTCTGGTCTTCGGTGATTTTGATTTCACCAATTTCAGACGCCCAATCCTTGCACTTGCGCAGCACATCCTGCGCTTCGCGCCCCGGAATGGGCGAGCGGAAAGTGCCGTGGTTCAAAGCGGCCAGGCGTTGTGCCGTCAAACCCTTGAGCGACTCCACCTCGGGCACCAGGGCACCGAGCAGCAGCGTTTTGAGCAAGCGGGCATCGTTGCGCAAATTCTTGGCCGCAGTGGCATCGGCTTGCCCGAGTTGGATGGCTTCAAGCGTCACACTGTGTTGACGCTCCAGCATGGGCAGCAGGCGCAGGTTATAGAGGCGCTTGGCATTGTCAAAATGCAGGCGCATGCCCTCGGAGAACGGCTCGTCCCCCTCGCTGATCGCGTCGTACAGATCACCCACCGGTATCAGTTGACCCAACTCCAGGTCGGCGCGCCGGTCTACCAACAACTGCATCATCAGCTTGAGGGCCGTGCGCTCCCGCTGCAATGCAGCCGATACCGCAATCAAGGTTTGCACCAAGGCCGGTGAAAACGGATATACCTTCTGGAACATGTCGCGGTCGGCGGACGTGGTCAGCAAGGTGTCGAGCACATCTTTGCGGACCCGCAGGATGTCATCAAAAGCGGCCTTTAGCTCTTGGCGAGCCGCCTCGTTGATGGGACGCAGGACGCGCTTTTCTGCAATGGCGGGGAGGTTGCGGTCTTCCAGCGTGATCCGGTGAAAGCGCGCCTCCCAGTGGCGCAGCACGTCGCTGAACTGGGCCTGAACCGAGCCCGCCAGGTTTTCGCCGACCAGATCGCGCAAATCGCGCTGCCGGGCTACGAAGCTGACCAAGGGAATGGGGCGGTCCGCATTGGTGGCTTCCACCAGCTTGACCAGCTTGGTACCTTCCCGGCTGACAAAGCCCACATCAGCCGCATGGCTGGCCAGCCACAAGACCAGCTCGTCCAAGAACAGGATCACCGCGTCGTAGCCCAGCGCCTGAGCATGGCGGGTCATGATGCTCAAGCCATCGTCCAGCGAAACAAAGGACTCGCCATCGCCAGCCAGCGACCGGTAGGCCAAGAAAAACGTAGCGATCAGATGGCCCACCAGCCGCGCGCGCTCCTCGCCATTGGGGGCTTCCATCGTTGCCGCATCGAAGCTGCTGGCATCCCACCCACCGTCTACATCACCCCAGCCACTGTCAGCCCCTCCTGAACCCACAGGACCTTCGTTCAGTTTGGCAAAAAAAGCGGTCTCGCCCATTTGCTCGCGCATGCGTTGTGCATCACCAAACAGGCCCTCAGCCAGGTAGAAGCCGGGAATCGGCGCGTCTGGGTGGAGCTTGCGCACATACTCGGCGTATTGCCCCAGGATGGCGCTTTCCATGTCCTTGGCACCAATCATGTGGTAGGGCACCAGCAAGAATTTCTTGCCATGGGTCCAGCCATGCTTTGCAACAACCGAAGCCAGCTCAGGCGTCGCGCGTGCCTGCGTATTGCCAGCCAGCAAGAGATGGAGCACCGCCATGAAGTGGCTCTTTCCCGAGCCAAAGCTTCCGTGAAGGTAGGCCGCTTTGCTGCCGCTCGACTCCACCGACTGTTTGATAAAGCCCAGTGCGTTGTCAAACGCATCGACCAACTGCGGTGTGACCACATAGTCACGCAGGGTGGCCTCGGGCTGCGTGACACCCTCTGACAACTTCAGAACGAAGTCGCCTTGGTGCACGCGTTCGGGGATGTGGATCAGGTCTTTAAGGTATGTCATTTTTCGTTATCTCCCTGTGGCCTATCTGGCCATTCAAATTTACGGCTTTGCAGTTTTCTTGGCGACAGCTTTGGCTGGCTTCTTGGCGATGGGTTCAACTTGCGGTGCTGGACCTTCAATAGACACAGTGGCGCCCTGCTTCAGATCGTGAAAGTGCACGGTAGGCAACATTACCGGTCCGGCTGGCATGCGCGATGTCAGTGTCAGCAACTGCTCGCGAATGGCAGACCACAGCAGTGCGGCACCATTGACAGTCACCAGATCATGCGCAGACCCAAGCTTCTCAGCGCCCTTAGAAAGCACAACGATGCCGGCCGCCTCAATATCGATCCCATAGGGGGAGAACTTGCGCTCCGGTTCATTGGTTTCTGCGTTGTTGTCGATCAGCACTTGCAGTGACACCAGGTACATCGGCCCACGCTCATGGGCCATGTCGATTTCAGCCAGGCCTACTTCGGTCGTAATACTTACGCCATCAAAAACGAACACCGTCGTTAAAGGATTGGTCGGCTCGGTCGGCGCATGCGTTGGGTCAATCTCGACATGCACGCGTTTAAAAGTTAGCTGCAAAAGCTCAATGGGGCTTTGCTTCATGATGCAAGGGCCTGCTGTGCTATCTGACCTTGATTGCTGGCTTCATTTCTGATTTCTGTCAGCGTCAGCGTCTGACGAATGGCAACTACGTGGGAGGACCAAATCTTGGAAAAATTCCCGACGAGCTTTGCTGCAGTACCTGAAGCCGTGTAGCGTTCCTGGTGCTTTGTGCTGGACTGCGCAGCGTCGTATACCTTGGTTATTGAGCAAACCTTTACACGCTGTTCGTCCTCGCAGCGCTCACCCCACAACGCAATCTCGATGCCTGCTTGGTCAGCCAGCCATTTCAACGTGTCGGGCTTCTCGATGGCCATGCTGATCAGGCGCGTCGTGCTCTCGTCAGGGTAGGTTGTTTCGCTCTCGTAGCGCGAAAATGCGATCTTGCCTTTGCCAAAAATGCGCGACGCAACTTGCTGCGTCAACCCAAAGCGGCGACGCAGTGCAAGGATCTCTTCGCCCATAAGCAGGCTTCCGTACTGACCCTTGCGCGCTGCGAGTCGGCGCAGGTTCTCATCGTGTTGCGCGGAGCTGGTCGCCTCGGCACCGCAATGCGCACAAACCGAAGTCAACAGCGCAACGACTAATGTTTCGCCATGGGGGTGGAACACACGCTCACGGTGACTTACCTGCAACTGGCCTGTCCGGCAAGATGGGCACACCCGGGCCTTGGGCGCTAGGGATGGCGTGGCGAGGGTAGACATAGGAGCCTCCAGCTTTTTCATGAAAAATGCGACTGCACGAGCACCAAGGTCAGCGTGCAGTTGTCGTCGATTGAAAACTTCAAATAAACCTCCATGCCGCGCGGATTGCGCTGGCACCGAGCCTCGTCGTAGCAAATTGTGTACACATCGCAGGGCACCATGCGGTCACCATCAATGTCACACCACTCTGAGTTGTTGTAATCACCTGCCAGTAAGCAGCTGAAAATTTTTAGGACGTCTGAGTAAGTCCACCTGTAATCCTCCAAGCTGTTCCTGCTGCGCCTTGTTGCGGGCCAAACACCCTCGGTGGCGCTGAGCTGCCCAGACGCAATAACGGATTGCAACGCGCTGAGGTCAAGCACCGGGCCGGTCATCTTGCGAGACTTACCCTTAGCAGGCTTGACCAGCAGGTTGAGATCCAACATCCACAAGTTCGGCTTAGAGTTTATCACGGTGATAAATTCAGCGGGAAAAATTCATTCGTCATCGACGTGGGGACCGTGTGCATCGCTCTGCCAACATGTAGAGGCACGGCTTGTCACTTCAAAGGCTTGACGCCACCGCGCCGACCAAAACCAAAGCCGATCCGATACACATCGGGCATCTGAATGCGACCATCACGCAAGCGCTCCATCAAGCCCAGCGCCTCAAGGTCCGCCAGCAAGCCTGCACCACCCAGGCTGAGACTTTGTGGCGGCAGTTTGGTGCCCATGCTCAACTGGCCTAACCGTGCTTCCAACTGTTCGATCGTCTGGTCCTTGTGCCACAGTCGTTCGAAATCTTCTGCCGCGCAGGGCACGGTCAGCTTTGCGCGCAAAGGCTGCATCACGAGGTCGATCCATGGGTAGTCCTCCGTGGTCACCTCGTTGACACGTATTTTTGAAGCTGCCTGCACACCGGACTGAATGGCTCGAAAGTGGAGCGCAGTTTGGGTCTCTGCAGCCGTGTTTTGCGCTGCATGGCGAACCGCTTCACTAAAGCTGCGCGGGCTAACCTGCCCCAGCCCGTCCACCAAATGATTGACCAGCCATGTGTAGGGCTTGCCGCGCTTGTAGCCGCTCGGCCCTGACGCCATTGCGTTGCCGGCCAGGCGCTCAAAGAGCCGTTCCTGCAACTTCTCGTCAGTGCGCAGCGCACGAGGAAGCAACCACACCTTCTCGACCGTTGTGTAGGACTGACCCACGGCCTCTTCTGCCAACCGGCGAAATGCCTCGCCCCCTTCTGTCGCATTGCCCGCGCACTGAAACATCAGGGCGTAGAGGTCAGCACGTTGCCAGCGCAGCTCTGCCTTACGGGCAAGGAGTTTTGAGGCGTCAGGAAACCCAATGATTTCTCTGTCCTGCAGCATGTCGGGGCGCAGAAAGACCTTGAAGCGGATGCGCCGGGTAGAGCGAACATCCAACGCCAATTGCAGCAGCGCACGAGCCAGAGGGCGGATCGTAGCCCAGTCGTCTGCCAGCCGGTCCAATGCATCAAAGAGCACGACAACCGTGCGCCCTTTGGCATCGAGCTCTGCATCTTTGGTGCGCAAAAGGTCGTCATAGTCTTCGGGGTGATCGACGACCCATTGCACACGCTCTGCCCATTGGCTCGCTGCAGGAAATGGTGCGCCAAAGCCCGCGCTGTGCGCTAGCACCGCCCGCCATATGGCACGCGCAGGGTGCGTCTTCAGCAGAGCGCGCAACACATCTTGACTGGGTGAATGGGTTGATACGCTTTGCGCTCCGAACGCCTGCACAGCGTCAAAGGCGCTGCCCAAACGGACATCAGGATAGGCAGTCTCGATGTAACGCCGGTGCGTGTCTGAGGCAAGATGCCCCCACCAGAAACTCTTGCCAGAGCCACGAATGCCCTCGACGATGCTGCTATCGACGTCCAGTGCCTTTGCATGGCTCGGTGGCAAGAAGGTGAATGCGGGGTCGCGCATGTCTGCGCTCCCAGCCTGATCCACCGTGGGCAAAGACTCTGCAAGCGCAAAGCGCAATTGAGCAGCTTCATTCATTGGTGAGCCCTGGGAATGAATCGATGACTTCTTGGACAAACGGTCCGAAGGCCAGATCAATGTCCGTGTCATCCACACCGCCCGCACTGCGGCCCTGCAGCGGATCGAATTCCTGGAAACGTGCATTCCACCGCACCCTCATCGGAAAATGCGGGCCGTCCTCGTTGTGCAGATCGAAAGAAAATGCATCCTCTGGCGTTTCGGTATCGGGCTCCAGGGCGTCATAAATCAGCTCGCTGAAAATATCCCAGGCGTTCTGCACGAATCGGCTGGCACGCTCCACTTGGTCGTTCTCGGGAAAAAGCGCCTGCACCATCACGATGCGGTTGCGCACCTGCCGCAACACCTCTGGACGCTGGTGCCAATGGTTGAACAACTGCCGATAGCCTTGCCAGTTTTGCTGCGCATCGGTGGCGAACAACAGGGCCACTGAAGCGAGGCTGCTGATGGCAACGGCGGCCACATCGTGCAGACCGGCACGGCTGTCGATGAGCACGATGTCGGGCTGCTCCTGTTGTTCTAGCCGCTGCGTGATCCGCACCATTCTGTCCGCAAAAGTCTGGGGGCCAGTGGGCGACGGCGTGTCGGCATATGTGCGCGCCAATTTGCTCAGGTAGGCCGTTTCACCCTGGCCCATGGCAGCGGCAACACGGATGGAGCCCTGCGTCTGGTCCGATAAGGGGCTGAGCGAAACCATGTCTCGCAATACCTCGTCACCTTGCCCCACCGCATCCTCAACGAACCAGTCCACCAGGCCGTAGGTGGCGACTCGGTCCTGTGGCAGCAACAGGCCCGACAGTCCGGGCGACTCCAGATCGAAGTCGATCAGCAAAACCCGCTTGCCTTCGCGTGCCAACCGATAGGCCAACATCGCAAGCGCCGTTGAACGGCCCACACCGCCTTTGAGCCCATAGAACACCACACGAGGCGGGTGCCCCTGCTCGCTGAAGCGCCGGGTGCGAAGCCAGTCCTGACCGATCACCTGGCGGTCCAGCAGTCGCACCATGAGCTCCCGCTCGGGAATTTCGCTGCCGTCCTTGGCCGTCGAAGTGGGTACGGTCACCAGCGTCTGGTACCAATCGGGGTGCTGAAATAACGATGCCGGGTTGGAAAAGTCGTCGCGGAGTAAAACGCCAGACGACGTGCCATAGGGTTGCAAGGTGGCGGCGGCGGCCGCCAACAACGCCAGCGCTGCGGCAGGGTAAATGTCGTCAGGAGCAGCGGTATTGCGTGGACCTTCAGCCACTTCCCCCTCGGCAAGAGGACGCCAGGCATCGACCGCAAAGCGCAACTTGCCGTACACATCGCGAACAATGCCGACCGGCCATTGGGGAGGTAAGCGCTCGTCTTGCAACGCAAGCGCAGCGCGTACCAAAGCTTCGTTAAATTTGCATGCCTTCATCACAACACTCCTCCACCTGCGGATTCGTCCAGCAGGGCATCCATTTCAAGGGCGGCCAACTTCCAATCGCGCAGGTGAGTGGACAACGGAATCTCCGGCTCACGCCAGTACCGGTGGTCTATGGACCAATCCGCCAGCGACGCCAGATTGGGCAAGCGGCTTTGCAACAAACTGGCAGATCGCCCGTCAGGCAAGGTCACCAAGTTATTCACTAGCGTGCCCAGCTTAGGCAAATGTTCCCGGTGGGGCTTGACTAAGTTGCCGTCAGAATCGACAGGAGCGCCTCCACGAACGAGTAGCGACTTCAGCCCGCACTCGACGCATATGCCAAACAGCTGGCCCGCATTGGCCCGGTGTCCGTGGTGCAGCAGCAGCTGCGCATCGCGAATGTGCCGACGCGCAGCGACGACATAGTCAGTCTTCATACCTTCTTCTTTCTGCCACGCGGTGCAGCGGTCACAGCAGGCATCCAAGCCTTCAAGTCATCCAGCGTGAAGCCCTGGGCGCGGGCCTCCTCAGTGACAAAACTCTTGTAGTAGTGGCCCATGCGCTCGCCGTAAACGGGGTCCACTTCGTTGTGCCACTGTTCAAGCCAGGGCACCAGTTCCAACAGACCCGCCAACAAGGGCTGCAAGCGCTCGGGTGGCCAGCCTTCGTTTTCCTTCATGTCGAGGTAGTAGGCCGCAACGGCAGTGGCTTGTTGCAGGTGGTCCCAGCCAGCCCAAGCGATGACCAGGCTGCCGTCGGCGCCACGTTCGCAGCCGGGGTAGCTGATCCAGCGCTCCTTGGGCACATCCAGCCCACCGCGCAGGCGCCAGACATCGGTCTTGAGAAAGTCGGTGCTTTTGTATTTGGGCGGTACGGGAATCTTGCCGACGCTGAGCGACAAATCTTCACCGGCGTCTTCGCGCCGTTGCAAGGCCCAGGTGTCTTCCCACTGGCTGCGTTTGCGCAGGCCCGCTTCAGAATAGCGCAACACGGGCAGAAAAGGCGCGGCTTCGCCGGCGACCAAAACGGCGACGAGTTGGCCGGTGTCAAAGTCGGCGTGACCGGCGTAGAGCGCGGCCATGTGCATGAAGTCCGCGTCCAACCGAACCGCTTCGGCCAGGCGACTGGTGGAGCTGAGTTGCGGCGGTTGGTCTGCGCTGGTGGGCCAGTAGCGGGGCAACTCCAGGCGCGCGAGCAACCAGTCGCGCAGGGCGGCTTGTTCCAGATCGTTCCACTGTGGCGAGTTCCAGCGGCGTTTGTACTCGGGGCGCTCAATCAGGCGGATGTTGCGGTCGGCCTCAATCAGGCGGATGTTGCGGTCGGCCTCAATCAGGGCTATGCGGCGCTGCACGACCTGTTGGTAATCAGCAGGCCAGTGGCTGGGGATGTCGGTGCGGGGCGTGGAGCCATGGCGCGCAAACCAGGTGGTGGTTTCCGTGTCAGCCTCCATGCGGCGGGCCAGCACGATCTCGAAGGCGCGCTCACCCAGGGCCACTTCGGGCGGGTTGGGGTGTTCGAAATCGGAGGCCTCGCTCTTGTCGGGCAACAGGCTGTAGAGACGGTAGCAACGCCAATCGAGCTCTTCCTGGTTGGCGATCATCAGGCGGCGCAATTGGGCCGCTTGGTTGCGGGCCGCGTCGAGGCTTGCGCGTGTGGGCAAGGTCAGTTCGTCATTCCCATGCTCCACTCCGTCATTCCCATGCTCCACCCCGTCATTCCCATGCTCCACCCCGTCATTCCCATGCTCCACCCCGTCATTCCCTCGCTCCACTCCGTTGTTCCCGTGCTCCACCCCGTCATTCCCTCGCTCCACTCCGTTGTTCCCGTGCTCCACTCCGCCATTCCCTCGCTCCACGCCGTCATTCCCGCGAAGGCGGGAACCCAGAACCGCATGGATTCCCGCCTTCGCGGGAATGACGAGTGCCTGTGCGGGCTGACAGGCGGCAAGCTGGCTGGCTTGTTTGTCGATGCGGGTGGCGATGTCGATGGGGCGGTTTTCAACCAGGGGAAAGTCCGCAACCTGTGATGCGTTGTGGGCAAAACGAAGCTCCCACTTTTCGTCTGAAATCCCACCACCAATGCCACCATTGCCTTTGTTGAAGCAAACCTGCTTCAACCAGAAGCCTGCCACCGACGAGTTGAGCAGCCCGAGTAGTCCCAAATGGTCGTCCTCGCTGGCCCCTGCTGGCAGCTTGATGACGGGCGCCGTCTGCTTGAAGACCTTGCCGCCACGGTCGAGGACGAAGTGGTTGTGGGTGGCGATTTCAGCGAAGGTGATCGTTAGCGGCGTTGAAACACGGCGAAGTACAACTTGATGCCATGCCCACCAAGAACGGCCCTCCTCAAAATAGGTGCTCTTTCCAAACGTTGCCCTATTACCCAGAACTGTGCGGCATGGCCACATCCAGTCTGCTAAGCGAGGCATGTCGTCAAGTGGTGCAGCTTGCTCTGCAGCGTATGGAAACAGGGCACTTTCGGTTGGCGTTACGTTCCAGTCGCGTACTAGGTCACCCACAATAAGCGGGCGTTGAAACTTCGGTTCGACGCGCTGACGCAGGAACGCAGTTGCAGGTGCCAACATAACGTCGTCTGCGTTCGTCATACCAAATACACCCATTTCACTGGTTTGACTTCCAAGGGTCGAAGTTGCCATCGCTTCGATCATTTCCTTGACATCAGCCGCTCCGCCACCACCAATGCTCCAAGGGTGCTTTGCGAATGTTGTTCTTGGTGTGTCCGACACACTGACAAACTCGCTCTCAGACCCCGCTTGGTCGATCTGTCCCAAGATGGCCGACCACACCAGCCCATGCGCCGGATCGTCCGGCGTGCTGGGCTCGCCCTTGATGCCCATGACGGTTCGAATCGGGTTGTCATCGGATAGCGGCGCCCGATGGCGTCCAAACAGAATCACGGTGGGCGTGCCGTGGCCGGGGATGTAGGCGCCCGAGGTATCGACCACATGGGTCAGGTCCAGACGGGGCAACACCTGCTCGATCAGCTTGGCTCCGAACTCACGCTTCATGAATGAGTTGGCGGTGATCAGGCCGACAAAACCGGCCGATGCGCCGGGGGTCTCGCTGCTTTGGCCTTGGCCCGTCAGCGCCAGTTCAAAAAAACGTTCGGTGAACGGCGCGCCCAGCGAGTACTTCATGTGGCAACTGGCGTACTTGGCCCGGTAAGCCGCATTCAGTGCGGCATCCTTCACCACGATGTAGGGCGGGTTGCCCACCACCGCGTGGTACTGGCGGCCCAGAATGCGCTGCACATCGGCCAGGTCTTCGCTGGCGTAGGCATGGGCCAGGCCACTTTCGGCATGGCTTTCGGCCACATCGAACAGGTCGTCCGACTGGATGCCCGATTGCCCCGACAAACCAAAGCGCTGCCCATGCAGCAGGCTGTCGCCAATGGCGACGTGAATCGTGAAATCCGGTGCATCGTTGAGTCGGTGCACATCACAGGCCTGCAAGGCAGCCACCAACAATCTGAAACGCGAGATGGCCACGGCAAAGGGGTTCAGGTCCACGCCCGACACGGCATCCAGCGCCTTTTGCGCCACGTCGCGCCGGTTGCGGTTGGGCTCCGCGAGCGACCATTCATCCACCATGCGGTAAAAGCCACCGAGCAAAAAGTGACCCGAGCCGCAGGTGGGGTCGATCAGGCGCACCACCTGGTAGCCAAATGCGCGGATGGCGGGGGTCAGCGTGCGGTCGAGGATGAATTCTTCGACGAACTCGGGCGTTTGCAGCAGGGCGTAGCGTTTGCGGGTGGCCTCACTCAAGTCCTGGTACAGGTCGCCCAGGAAGCGGGTGTTCCAAGTAGGGTCGGTAAAGTCGTGCAAGAGCGCGCCGGTGTTGGGGTCTTGCTGTTGCCAGAACTGGCGCAGGCCCATGGCCGCATCGCCGCTGATGCCCAACCGAAAAACCGGGTTGTGCGTCTGGTCGAAAAAACTGTGCAGGCCGGGCAAGCTGCCGGCCTCGGTGAAGCAGGCTAAAAAGTAGTCGCGGTCACTTTGCAGCGGGCGCTCCCGAAAATACGCTTCGTGCCGGTCCTTGGCCAAGAGCAGGCGGCCACTGTCGGGCGTGCCACCGATCCAGGGGCGATCCACCAGCGCGTTGTCTTCAATGAAGCGCAAGAACACGCAGCTCAAGAGCCAATGCACACCGGCCTGGGTGATGACCTGGTCGCTCCAGCTCTCGAAGGTCTCAGCGGTGCGCTTGGCAGAACGCGCGGCTTCCCATTCGGCGTTCAGGCTGGCCTTGAGGTCGGGCAGGCTGTTGATGCGCGCGCGCAGGTCAGCTTCTAAAAGGGTCAGACGGCGTTTAAGGTCGGCCAGCAATTGGGGCGCGTGGATCATTTTTTTGTATTCCCTGGGTTCGATATTTTTTTGGGCTATCCAACAAGCGCCGCTGCACGGTGCCTGTTTTCCGTCCATGCCTGCGGCAGCCCAAATGCCTGCGAGCTATTGACCAGCGCAACCGGTGTGGCATCAATAAAGGGCAGGCCCTGTTTGTGAGAAGCCAGCAGCAGCCAGACCGACGGTGTGCCACCGGGGCGACCTGCACAGGCTTCAAGGTCGGTGACCAGCGACATCAGTTTGTAGCGCGCAAGCAAGCCCAGGTTGGTCAGCAGTATCGGATGGGTATTGGCCAGCAACTGGGGTTTCAGGCTGGCCAGCGTGCGCTGTACAAGGCGTTGCAGGTTGGCCCAGTCACGGCTGCCAGGCTCCGCCGCATCGGCGCTGAGCACCTTGCTCCAATCCACTTTGGCGGCGAGCGCTTCTGCGCGCAAGGCTTGGAGAAGCAAGGCATCAAAACTGAGGCCTTGCAATGGAGGGGTGACGCCAGACGCTGGGCCAAAGCGGCGCAGCAATTGGGCTTCTGCGTGTCGGGCCTGGCGTGGTTCAACCGTCATGACCAGCAAGCCACCGGCCTTGAGGTTGCGTTGCAAACGGTCCTCGGCATTGACCGCTTGCGCAATCCATGCCGCCAAATCGGAACCGCCCTCACCACCGGCAATGCCCAGGTAGGTCGATTGCCGAGAAAACAGGCTCGTGGTTCCGCCCGTGGGGCCGTTGCCCAATGATGCACACAGGTAGGCTCCAGCACCCTGCGCAGCAGTGGCGCTCCATTTCAGCGGGGCGTCCACCGCTTCAAGCAAGCGATCCAACTCGGGGCGACCAGGCAGTGGCGAGGCGTCTGGATAGCGGCCCCGTACGCGCATCTGCAGCTCACGGGTGCTCAGCACGGGCGCACCCACCAAGGCACCCAGGGACTGCCTGAGCGCTTGCAAGGCGGGCATGCCCTGGCTGTAGATTTCTTGCCGGCTCGACAGCGCAGCCTTGCGAGAGGCGCAGGCTGCCAAGCGCAGCAAACGGGCGCTACCGATGGCGCCTGGGCTTGCGTCCTGACTTGGAGCGCTTCCAAGCTGACCGGCGGGCTTGACCGCTTCCAGCGCTTCGAGCACACGGATAGGCGGCAGCAGAGGTTCCGCCAAGGCGCAGGCATCGGCCACGTTGCCGAGTTGGCGCGCATAGTCCGCCCAGACGGGGCTGGTTGCAATCAGGGCCGAGGGCTGATGGTCAAAGCATTCAAAGCGCGGCTGGTCCAAGTGCGACTCGGCCTCCAGCGCGGCGCGCAAGACGGCGCTGGCCAGTTGCAGGCGCTCGGCATCGTCTTGAACCGCACAACCACGCAGAGCCAGCAAAGCCCAGGCCGCTTCGTTGGTGGTCATGACCTGGCCTTGGCTTTTGACCAGCGTTTCAAGTTGCAGGCGAATTTCGGTGAAGGCAGGGTTTTTTAGCCAGCGCTCACGGGCCTTGATCAAGGTGGTGGTCAAGGTTGCGCGATCCAAGCCGGTCGCAGCGGAGGTGTCGCCCAAACTGGGCCAAGAGCCAGCGGCTTTGGACGGGTCAGCGGGCTTCGCAGCGTCGTCCAGACCTGCGTCGATGCCAAGGTAATAGGCCAATGCGGCTTCTTCAGGGCGGTCGTCGCCGGCCGGCCTGCGCGGCAACAGTTGGGCGGCAAGCTCGTTGACGCTGATGGCACCGTCTGGCGCTGTATCGTCGTCTGACTCATGCAGCGTGGTGCGGCCTTGCGTGAGGTCGGGACGCTGGCGGGCAAGCTCTTTGGCGGTGAGTCGAATCTCCTTGCGAATCTTGTCGCCCACACCCCGCAGGTAGCGAAAACGCACACGGTCCACGGCCAGCAACTCGCGGGCACTGTGCACGCCCATGCGTTCCAGAACGTCCTGGGCTTCAAGGGTGTATCCCAGCTCGGCCATGGTCGTGCTGGGTGTGGCTGTGAGCGCTATGGCATCGAACCCTTGGGCCTGCGCCGGGTGCACGGTCTGATGGACTGCAAAGATCGCGCGCCAGGCACGCAGCATGTCTTCGGCATTGTCAAAGCGGGCTTTGTAATCCCGGCTAAGCCCCTTGCTGAAAAACGCGGTGAAGCCTTCGCGGGTAACGGGATCGAACAGGTCACTGGCGATGGTGGCCTCTACATCGAGCATGGCGGGCGAGGTCTTTCCGTCACCCCAAACCGGGGACTTGCCCACGGCCATTTCATAGAGGGTGACGGCCAGTGCAAAGCGCTCGGCGTACAGGTCCCAGCGGGGCGGCCTGCGAAGGCTTAGGAACGGATCAAGGTAGGGGTGGGTGCCTGCGGTGATGTTGTCGGTGGGGGTGCGGCACAGCGAGAAATCGAACAGCACGAGTTGCAATTTTCTGGAGGCGCCTTCGCGGATGCCAATGTTTTCTGGCTTGAGGTCGCGGTGGGCAACGCCATGGTCTTCCAGGTGGTTGACGACCTCCATCAATTCCTCGCCAAAGCGTTGCAGCAGGTCCAGCGACAGGCGGCCATCTTCCTTGATCTTTTGTGCCAGCGTTTTGGGACCGGCACTGCGCATCAAAAGCGCCGTGCGCCCGGCAACCTGGAGGGTGCGACGGTATTCAACGATGTTTTGGTGGCGCAAACCTGCCAGCACATCGCCCTCAGCGACCAGCCGCTCGTTGTGGGCCAGGTCACAGGCCACTTTGAGAATCAACTCGTCCTGTGAAGCATCTTCGCGAACCAGCAAGACATCGCTCGATGAGCCACGGCCCATGCGCTTGACGACGGTAAAGCCACCCTCCAAACGGTCGCCCTGCGTCGCAATGCTGGGGTCCACGGTGGTCTCCGGGTCGGGAGAGGTGAGCTCATCTTCCACCGTGACCAAATCGTCCAAGAAACCTTGCACCAGGTCGTAGCGAGCCATCACGTCCGGACTGGTGGCGAATTGGATGAGCTCTTGCAGCCGGACGCCGCAGCCATCCATGACGTCGGACAAGCGAAGCCCTTGGCCGATGCGCAGCTTCTCCGTTAACTCCAGCACCGAGCCAGCGGGTGGCTGTCCAGAAAACACGTGGTAAGCGATGGCGCCCAGTGAAAACACATCCAGACTGGGGCCATGCGTGGTGTCAGCGCGGGTGGTCTCGGGTGCCAAATAGACCAAGCCAGGGTCTTCGACATAGTCTTCCACATGGCGTGTGCCGGTCGTGCGGTGCAAGGTGTCGAGGTTGGCCGCTTCACGCGAGGCGGTCTGCCAGTTCATGATGCGAGGTGTCAGGGAGGTGCCATCGGTGCCGTACACCATGATGCTTTGGGGACCCAAGGCACGGTGGTAGAGGTTCTTGCCGTGGGCGTATTTCAGTGTCTCGGCGATGTCACGAATCAACTGCAACCGCTGGTCAACGGTGAGCTTGGCTGCACGATCTGCCAGCAGGTAGTCGAGCCGTTGTGCCTTGGGGTCGTGGTCAAACACCAGCGCCGGACCCATTTCAGTCTCTTTGTAGTCGTTGACCTTGAGGATGCCGGGGTGGCTGATGCCCTCCAGAATTTCAAATTCCCGCCTTGCCTGTCGGACGCGACTGGCGCGCACCTCGGGACTGGATGCATTGGCCACGGTGTAGATACGAATCCGACGTTGCACGCTCTCGATGTTGACGTGCTGGCTTTGCCAGTCCTGAAAGCCTTCACCCTCCGCAATGGGCTTGATGAGTTTGTAGTCGCCAACCTGGCGGTGTTTGTTGGATGGACGAATGCCCGCTTCCGCCAGGCCGCGCGCAATGGCACGTGCCTGTTGACCGTCGATTGTGTGCGCTGGGTTGGCGTGGATGCCGTTGGCCAGAGCCGCGACGATGCCGTCATCGCTCAAGGATCCCGGCTGTCCGCGCAAAAAGGTCGAAGTCTTCGCATTGCCTTGCAAACGGTTTTTGAGCGTTGTGGAGGACAGAAAAATCGCCGGCTCCACAAAGGGGAGCCGGATCTTGGCTTTGAAAATGGCCGGTTGGCGGCGCAGCAGACTGGCCAGGCGCTTGGATTTGCGGTTGGCCAGGATCAGCGGGTTGTCATAGGTGTATTCACGCCCATCAGATGTCCATGTCCACGTATGCGCATCCCCATCCACCGTACCGGGGCGGCTCTTGATCTCCACCAGAAACAAGCCAGCAGGCGACAAAACCAATGCGTCAACCTCGCTGATCTTGCCTTCGTCATCGATGAATTCGAAGTTCGTCCAGACATTCCAGGGGTCTCGGTCTGGGAGTTGGCTGCGTAGCCATTCAAGTGCTTCACGTTCCCAGGGAAAGTTGGACTCGGCAATCACGTGCCAGCGCTTGGCGCCCATGCTCATGGTTGACCTTCAGGTTTGGACGGGACAATTTCAAACAGCTCACCCATCTGACACCGGAAGAGGGTGCAAAGACTCTCAACCGCTGGGAGGTCGATGCGCGTGGCGGTCTCGTTGTAGAGCGCCGTGACCGTGCTGCGGTTCAGGCCGGTGCGTTTGGCGACATCAGAGATGCGAAGTTTGTCCCGGCCCATGAGCGTAGACAGGTGGCAGCGGATCATCTTGTTTGCTGTGTTGATTGGGGTGATGCGCAGAGTAACAAAAATATGCGCTGCGCGCAACGCTGAGTATCAACCTCGGGTGAATAAGACTGGCGTGGCTGGCGAACCAACTGCATGGTGCGTTCTGTGAGAAAGAACGGGAGGGTTGGTTGGAGGCACGTTGATGGAGAACATCCCCACCAGTAGGCCCAGAAGCCCCGCAGCAGGCGCGACATGGACTTTGCAGGGGCGAGGTGCAGGGCAGCACTGCAAACGCTTCACGCCGGTTTTAGCGCGCCGCCGGAGTCACCATGAAATCGCGTGGCCAAAGTGGTTGCGCCGCACGCACGACTTTGAGCAAAGCCAAGCTCACTTTTTCCGAAAAATCCGGGTCTCGGGGCGAAGCCCTGAGTGGCTGCGACGGGCGCGAAGCGACCTAGCGGTCAAAATGTGGATTACTGCGACAGCAGTACATCCGCCATCCTGTCCCCGTGTATTGTCCGGTTTTCGTGGCAAGTTACGGGCCGAATGACGCCGGTAGCTCGGTTGTTTGGCTGGGGATTGCGGGCAGAGTGACGCCGGTAGCTCGGTTGTTTGGCTGGGGGTTACGGGCCGAATGACGCCGGTAGCTCGGTTGTTTGGCTGGGGATTGCGGGCAGAGTGACGCTGGTAGCTCGGTTGTTTGGCTGGGGGTTACGGGCCGAATGACGCCGGTAGCTCGGTTGTTTGGCTGGGGATTGCGGGCTGAATGACGCCGGTAGCTCGGTTGTTTGGCTGGGGATTGCGGGCTGAATGACGCTGGTAGCTCGGTTGTTTGGCTGGGGGTTACGGGCTGAATGACGCCGGTAGCTCGGTTGTTTGGCTGGGGATTGCGGGCTGAATGACGCCGGTAGCTCGGTTGTTTGGCTGGGGGTTACGGGCAAAGTGACGCCGGTAGCTCGGTTGTTTGGCTGGGGGTTACGTGTAGTGACTCGCGTTTGAAAACACTCGGACTTGCAATCAGCGGCTTTTCCGACTCAGATTAGTTGCAAATGACCGAACGGTCAGAATCACATTACTTGCAAATGAACTTGCAATCGTAGCGGCCGGCTTGCATTGCATCGCCGCCGACTCACGCTATTTGCAGATGAAAAATGGCTTGCAGTGTCAATCTGGGGTATACCTCATTTGGACGTCAAGCTACCCCTGTAATTGCGTCCAAATAGAGTTGGAATCTGCATTTAAGTATTTTCCAATTCAGGTATGAGCCTGAAGGACTTTGCGGGGGGCTTTCTTCCTGGTTTCTTGATCTTGTTGAAACCGGAAGTTTAATGTGCCTGACTTCAGGGCTTGGTTTCTCTATCTATCGGCCCCCGCCAGGCCGC
>CAISLN010000132.1 GCA_903886275.1 uncultured beta proteobacterium
GCTCAGCGGCATCTTGGGTGCGGATGCGGTCACGCTCAACCAGATTGGTGTTTTTGCAAGTCCCAATGCGGCCACCAATATTGCCGTCACAGCGGCCGAGACCTTGAGCGGCACCAGTGCGGGCAACTACACGCTCACGCAGCCCACGGCCCTCAGCGCCACGATTGCCAAAGCGCCGCTGACGGTCAACAACACCGTGGCCGCCGACACCATCTACAACGGCACGACCACGGCCAGCCTCTCGGGCGGCACGCTATCGGGTGTGGTCGCAGGTGAAGCGGTGGGTCTGACGCAAGCCGGCAGCTACGTCAGCCCGAATGCCGGCCTGCGAAGCATCAGCGCAACGGACAGCCTGGCGGGCGTTGCCGCTGTGCTCAGCAACTACACTCTGATACAGCCTATCACCCTGAGCGCCACCATCACCAAAGCGGCGCTGACGGTGAACAACACCGTGGCCGCCGACACCATCTACAACGGCACCACTGTGGCGAGCCTGTCGGGCGGCACGCTGTCTGGCGTGGTTGCGGGTGAAACGGTGGGTCTGACCCAAGCCGGCAGCTACGAAAGCCCTAACGCCGGCCTGCGAAGCATCACCGCAAGCGACAGCCTGGCAGGCGTTGCCGCGGTGCTCAGCAACTACACGCTCACGCAACCCACCACCTTGAGCGCCACCATCACCAAAGCGCCGCTGACGGTAATCGGCGTCACCGCCGCAGACAAGGTCTATGACAGCACCACGACGGTGGCACTGAGCGGCGCCCAAGTTCCGGGTGCGCTCGTTGGCCTGGTCGCTGCTGAAACCCTTAGCCTAAGCGGCCAGTTTGACAACGCAGCGGTGGGACAGGCCAAGACCGTGATCCTCAGTGCAGTGGCCGCAAGCGGCGACACCGGCCTTGTCAGCAACTACAGCCTGAGCCAGCCCACCGGTGTCAGCGCGATTGTGGCGAGCATTCTGGACGCCAATGCGCCGCCGCAAGCAGCGGTAGACGCGGTGGTTGGAGGCGCCTACTTGGCCGTTCAACCCTTGGCGCTTAGCCTGTCGCCCACCATTTTTGTCACGCAAAGTCTCACCATCGACTCGGTGGGCAACACGAATGGGGGCGTGACGGGTACGACCGCTACTTCTAAGGCACCCTTGGAAAAAGACAAAGTGGTGAGCGCTGCCAATACCCGACTCACCGTCAACGGTACCGGGCCTGCGCTTCAAGTGGTAAGTGGAGGCATTCTTTTGCCGCCTGAGTTGGCCTATCTGAACCAGTAAAAAAGTAAGCAATGAACCATTCTTTTAAATTGCGTCCCACCATTGCCCCTGAAGTGCTCGCACTTTTGGTGGCCATTGTGCCAACCGCTGCCTTCGCCGTTGGCTCCGCCCTGCCAAGTGGGGGGGCCATACTGCAGCAGCTCTCGCCCATCACCACGTCAACGCCCAAATCCAGCGGCGGCGCCTTGAAGATGGAGCAGACGCCCAACGGTAACCTGCCCTCCAGCGCACCATTCTTGGTGCAGAGCATTGCGCTGACGGGCAACAAGCAAATCGACACACCCACCCTGCTGGCGCTAGTGGCAGACGCCCAAGGGAAAACGCTCACGCTGCCTGAGTTGGGTGTGTACGCTGCCCGCATCACGGCCTATTACCGCAACCAAGATTTTCCTTTGGTGCGCGCCTATATCCCAGCGCAAACCATTGCGCAGGGCGTGGTCCGCATTGATGTGGTGGAGGCGCAATACGGACAGATCAATCTGGAAAATAGCAGCGAAGTGAAGTACGCCTTGCTGCAAGCGACGCTGTCGCAGCTGCAAAACGGCGAGGCCATTGGTCAGGCCAAGATGGACCATGTGCTGCTTTTGCTCTCAGACGTTCCTGGCGTTTTGGTGGAGGCCACATTGAAGCCCGGCGCTGCCGTCGGGTCGTCTGATTTTGTAGTGAACACGACAGCCGGCCCCTCTGCCTACGGTAGTTTGACCGGTGACGACTATGGCAACCGCTACACCGGGCGTGAGCGGCTTACGGGTGCCTGGAATATGCTCAATTTACTCCACAGTGGAGATACCTTGAGCGCGAACCTGCTGAGCGCGGGTAGCGGCATGAATTATGGGCGCCTGGGCTACGAATTTTTACTCAACGGGGAGGGCACCCGCTTAGGAGGTGCCTATTCAACGCTGCAATATGTGTTGGGTGCGCCCGTGACCACCGACATCCATGGCACAGCACAGGTCAGCAGCCTGTGGGCCAAGCACCCATTTATACGCAGCCGAGATGTCAACCTCTACGGGCAAATTCAATACGACGGACTCAGCTTGCGCGACTTCTATAGCAGCGATATCCAAACCGACCGCAGCCTATCGAACTGGACGCTGAGCGTGAATGGTGACACGCGCGACGAGTGGCTTGCGGGCGGCATCAACTCCTGGAGCCTGGGTGTGGCATCGGGGCGGGTGGCGTTTGACAACGCAGCCGCGCAGTCGGCCGACGCAGCAACGGCCAACGCACAGGGCGATTTCTCCAAATGGACGGCCAACTTTGTGCGCTTGCAGGCCTTGACGCCCGATGCCTCGCTTTATCTTACGGCCTCGGGCCAGTGGAGCGACACCAATCTGGACTCTTCGCAAAAGATGAGCGTGGGCGGTCCCTACACGGTGCGCGCCTACGACATGGGTGCCTTGTCCGGCGACAGTGGCTATTTTTTGAGCGCTGAATACCGCCACAACCTGCCACCGAGCACGAACGGACAGTGGCAGCTCATCGCCTTTTTGGATAGCGCCAATGTGACATTCAATAGCAAGGCCTGGAGCGCAGTGACAGGGGAGGGCAGTGGTACCTTGACCGGGGCGGGCGTGGGTGTCAACTGGAGCGGCGAGGAGCAGTGGAATCTCAAGGCGCATATCGCAACGCCTATTGGGACGGTGCCAGCGTCGCTGGGCAGTACCCAATCGACCAGGGTATGGGCCGAGCTCGGCCGCAAGTTTTAAGCGGTGCCCTTCAGCCTGACGTTTTTCTGACGTAGCGCCCCGGCCCGGGGGTTTGCCCTAGCAGGCAGAAGTCAAATCACCGGCAACATAACCGGTATGAAGACTGACTGCATTCTCCAGACGCAAAAGCTTAGCAAAGAGTTCAAAGGCTTTGTGGCCGTGGACCGGGTGGACCTGTCGGTTCGCCGTGGCAGCATCCACGCGCTGATAGGCCCCAACGGTGCCGGCAAGACCACTTGCTTTAACCTGCTGACCAAGTTCATCAAGCCCAGCTCGGGCGTGATTTTGTTCAATGGGCAGGACATCACGCAGGACGCGCCGGCGCAGATTGCGCGGCGCGGCATCATCCGCTCGTTTCAGATCTCGGCCGTTTTTCCGCACCTCACGGTGCTGGAAAACGTGCGCGTGGCCCTGCAGCGCAAGATGGGCACCTCGTACTATTTTTGGCGCTCCGAGAGCTCCCTGCACGGCTTGAACGACAGGGCGCTGGAGCTCCTTGCGGCGGTGGATCTGGAGAGTTATGCGCACGCCGTCACGGTGGAGCTGAGCTACGGCCGCAAGCGCGCGCTGGAGATTGCCACCACCTTGGCCATGGACCCCGAGCTGATGCTGCTCGACGAGCCCACCCAGGGCATGGGCCTGGAAGACGTGGACCGCATCCGCCAGTTGATCAAGAAGGTGGCGGTTAACCGCACCGTGCTGATGGTGGAGCACAACATGGGCGTGGTCTCCAGCATTGCCGACACCATCACCGTGCTGCAGCGCGGCGCCACCCTGGCCGAAGGCCCTTACGCCGAAGTATCCAAAAACCCCGCCGTGATCGAGGCCTATATGGGCAGCGCCGATACCGAACTCGCAAGCCCCCACTGATATGCCGACTCCTTATCTTGAAATCCGCGATCTGCATGCCTGGTATGGCGAGTCGCATGTGTTGCACGGCGTGAACTTCGATGTGCGCGAGGGCGAGGTGGTCACGCTCTTGGGGCGCAACGGCGCCGGGCGCACCAGCACCATGCGCGCCATCATGGGCCTTGTGGGCAGCCGCAAGGGCTCGATCAAGGTGCATGGCAAGGAGACCATTGGCGCCTCCACCCACAGCATTGCGCGTATGGGCATTGGCTACTGCCCGGAAGAGCGCGGCATTTTTTCCAGCCTGAGCACCGAAGAGAATTTGATGCTGCCGCCCGAGTTGGCCAAGGGCGGCATGGGCATAGACGAGATTTATGCCCTGTTCCCTAATCTGCAAGAGCGGGCCAACAGCCAGGGCACGCGCCTCTCGGGCGGCGAGCAGCAGATGCTGGCCGTGGCGCGCATTTTGCGCACCGGCGCGCGCCTGTTGTTGCTCGACGAAATCTCCGAAGGCCTGGCCCCGGTGATTGTGCAAAAGCTCGCCGAGATGGTCAAAATGCTGCGCACCAAGGGCTACACCATTGTCATGGTGGAGCAGAACTTTCGCTTTGCCGCGCCGCTGGCCGACCGCTTCATGGTCATGGAGCATGGCGAGATCCAGCAAGAATTTACCCAGGCGCAATTGCCCCAGCGTCTGGCCAAGCTGCACGAATACCTGGGCGTCTGAATGGCCCGCAACCACCGAAAAGGAAACACCATGAAATTGAAAACACTTGCCGCTGCCTGCGCTATGAGCTGCGCCGCCATGGCCACCCTGTCCACACCGGCACAGGCCCAAATTTCGGGTGACGTGGTCCGCATCGGCATCATCACCGACATGTCGGGCCTGTACTCCGACATCGACGGCCCCGCCGGTGCCGAAGCCATCAGAATGGCCATTGCCGACATGGGCGGTGCGCTCAATGGCAAGAAGATCGAGGTGCTGACGGCCGACCACCAGAACAAGCCCGATGTGGCCGCCGCCAAGGCGCGCGAATGGTTTGACACCCAGGGCGTGGACATGCTCATAGGCGGCACCAACTCCGGTACCGCCCTGGCCATGGCCAAGGTCGCGCTCGAGAAGAAAAAGCTGTTCATCGCCATTGGTGCGGGCAGCTCGGCGCTGACCAATGAGCAATGCAATCCCTACACCGTGCACTACGCCTATGACACCGTGGCACTGGCCAAGGGAACCGGCGGCGCCGTGGTCAAGGCCGGCGGCAAGAGCTGGTATTTTTTGACGGCCGACTATGCCTTTGGCGCCGCGCTGCAAAACGACACCGCCACGGTGGTCAAGGCCGCAGGTGGCAGCGTGGTGGGCTCGGTGAAGCATCCTTTGTCGGCCAGCGATTTCTCGTCCTTCTTGTTGCAAGCGCAGGGCAGCAAGGCGCAAATTTTGGGTCTGGCCAATGCCGGTGGCGACACCATCAACGCCATCAAGGCGGCCAACGAGTTCGGCATCACCAAGACCATGAAGCTCGCCGGCATGCTGGTGTTTATCAACGACATCCACTCCCTGGGTCTCAAGGCCACACAGGGCATGTACCTGACCGACAGTTGGTACTGGAACAAGGACACCGATACCCGCGCCTGGAGCCGCAAGTTCTTCGAGAAGGTCAAGCGCATGCCTTCGAGCGTACAGGCAGCGGACTACTCGGCCTCGCTGCAGTACCTGCAAGCGGTCAAGGCCATAGGCACCGACGACGCCGACAAGGTGCTGGCCCAGATGAAGAAGACCAAGATCAACGACATGTTTGCCAAGGGCGGCTTCATCCGCGACGACGGCCGCATGGTGCACGACATGTACCTGATGCAGGTGAAGGCCCCCGACAAGTCGGTGGAACCTTGGGACTACTACAACGTGATGGAAACCATCAAGGGCGATGTGGCGTTTACGACCAAGGCCGAATCCAAGTGCGCCGCCTGGAAGTAAAAAAATGAGCGAGATATTCGGCATACCGATTCAGGCCCTGCTCGGGCAGTTGTTGCTCGGGCTGGTCAACGGTTCGTTTTACGCCATGCTCAGCCTGGGTCTGGCGGTGATTTTCGGTTTGCTGGGTATCGTCAACTTTGCCCATGGCGCTCTGTACATGGTGGGCGCCTATGTGGCATGGCTTTGCCTGGAGAAATTCGGGCTGAATTACTGGGTGGCGCTCATTGTTTCGCCGCTGGTGGTGGGCTTGCTGGGGGTGGTGATAGAGCGCCTGTTTTTGAAGCGCCTTTATAAGCTCGACCCGCTTTACGGCTTGCTGCTGACCTTTGGTCTGGCGCTGATTGCCGAAGGTGTTTTTCGGGACCAGTTTGGTGTGTCTGGCCAGCAGTATCCGGTGCCCGAACTGTTGCAGGGTGCGACCGATCTGGGCTTTATGGTGCTGCCCAATTACCGGGCCTGGGTGGTGGTGTCTTGCCTGTCGATTTGCTTTGGCACCTGGTTCCTGATCGAAAAAACCAGTCTGGGTGCCACCCTGCGTGCCAGCACCGAGAACCCGCAACTGGTGCAGGCCTTTGGCATCAACGTGCCCCTGATGGTGACCCTGACCTATGCCGGTGGCGCGGCACTCGCGGCCATCGCCGGCGTGCTGGCGGCACCGGTGATTCAGATCACGCCGCTGATGGGCTCCAACCTGATCATCGTGGTGTTTGCCGTGGTGGTGATTGGCGGCATGGGCTCGATTCTGGGCTCGATACTGACCGGCGTGATGTTGGGGCTGCTGGAAGGCCTGACCAAGGTGTTCTACCCCGAGGCCTCCAGCATTGTGGTGTTTGTGATCATGGTGATCGTGTTGATGGTCAGACCGGCTGGCCTCTTTGGCAAGGAAAAATAACGTGCCCGCTTCCTTCTCTGGCGCGCCCGCCGCGGCCGTCTCCGTCTTCGCTGGCCATGGCCGCAAGCTGTGGCTGCTCGGTCTGGCCTTGTTGATCGCCGCGCCCTATTTTGTCTATCCCGTGTTCTTGATGAACGCGCTGTGCTTTGCCATCTTTGCCTGTGCCTTCAACCTGCTCCTGGGCTATACCGGCCTGCTGTCTTTTGGCCACGCCGCCTTCATGGGCTCGGCCGCTTATGTGACCGGTTGGCTGGTGCGCAGCGCCGGTTGGCCGCCCGAGGCCGGTGTGTTGGCTGGCACGCTGGCAGCGACGGTGCTGGGCCTGTTGGTGGGTCTGGTGGCCATACGTAGGCAGGGCATTTACTTCGCCATGGTGACGCTGGCCATGGCGCAGATGATTTACTTTATTTGTCTGCAAGTGCCCTATACCGGTGGCGAGGATGGTTTGCAGGGCGTGCCGCGCGGCAAGCTCCTGGGCCTGCTGCCGCTGGACAACGACCTGACCATGTACTTTGTGGTGCTGACCATTTTTGTGGCGGTGTTTTTGGCGGTGGTGCGCATTGTGTATTCGCCCTATGGCCAGGTCTTGAAGGCGATCCGCGAGAACGAGCCGCGCGCCATTTCCTTGGGCTATGACGTGGACCGCTACAAGCTGCTGGCCTTTGTGCTGTCCACCACGATTGCCGGGCTGGCCGGTTCGCTCAAAACGGTGGTGCTGGGCTTTGCCACCTTGTCGGATGTGCACTGGTCGCTCTCTGGCGAGGTGGTGCTGATGACGCTCTTGGGTGGCATGGGCACCTTTGCCGGCCCGGTGGTAGGAGCCTTCACCATCATCGGTCTGCAAAACTTCCTGGCCGATCGGGTAGGCTCATGGGTCACGGTGATCATTGGTGCCATATTTGTGTTCTGTGTGATTGCCTTTCGCAAGGGTATCGTGGGGGAATTGCTGGCCTGGCAACAACGCCGCCGCGCCAAATAATCGCACGCCACAGCCCGCCATTTTGGAGAGAGAGAAAGCATGCCGTTCAGGATTGGTGAGGGCTGGGACATCCACGCCCTGGTAGAGGGCCGCAAGCTGATGCTAGGCGGCGTTGAAATTCCTTTTCACAAGGGCCTGCTGGGCCACTCGGACGCCGATGCCCTGCTGCATGCCATCACCGATGCGCTGCTCGGTGCCGCCGCCCTGGGCGATATTGGCACCCTGTTTCCGGATACCGACCTGCAATTCAAAGGCGCCGACTCCGCCGTCTTGCTGGCCGAAGCGGCGCGCCAGGTACGCGCCCTGGGCTACGCGATAGGCAACATCGACTGCACCGTGGTGGCCCAGGCGCCCAAGCTGGCGGCCTTCAAGCTGCCCATGCGCCTGCGCATCGCGCAGATTCTGGGCATCACGCCAGAGCAGGTGAATGTAAAGGCCAAGACGGCAGAAAAAATGGGGCCTGTGGGCGAGGGCCTGGCGATGGAGGCCCGCGCTGTGGCCCTGCTGTTCAAGGCGAGCGCTGCAGCTTGATGTTGGCCGAGAGGCCGCCGGTGGTGGAGTTGTTCAGGGCAAAGGCGCCGCCCATGCGCTGAATGGTTTTTTCCACAATGGCCAGGCCCAGGCCTGCGCCATTGGCTTCGGTTCGGGCCGCCTCGCCGCGAAAAAAAGGCTTGGTCAGGTTGGCCAGTTGGTCGATGGCCACGCCCGTTCCGTGGTCGCGCACCTTGATAAAAACCCATTTCTCGCGGGCCACGGCGGACACCTCGATGCGCACGATTCCGTCTGTCGAGCGGCCGTATTTGCGCGCATTTTCCAGCAGGTTGGAGAGCACGCGCCCCAGCTCCACCGGGTCGGCCAGCACCTGCACCCTGTCCTCGATGTGCTGCCTGAGCTGGGAGTCCGGCATATCCCGAAACGGGCGCGTGCAGGTATCCACCATCTCCTGCAGCAAGATGGGTATCAGTGCCCCACGGTCGGGACGGGCATAGTCCAGAAACTTGTCGATGATGGCGTCGAGCTGCGCCACATCGGCCGCCATATGGGCCAGCGCCTGCGGGTCTGACACGCTCATCTCGGCCTCTAGGCGCAGCCTTGCCAGGGGCGTGCGCAGGTCGTGCGAAATACCGGCCAGCATCAGGGCGCGGTCCTGGTCGAGCTTGGCGAGTTGCTGCGCCATGCGGTTAAAGCCGATGTTGACATCGCGGATCTCGCTGGTGTGCACCGTCTCATCGAGCCGGCTGGCCATGAAGTTGCCTTCGCGCACCCGGCTGGCCGCAAAGGAAAGGGCCTTGAGCGGGCGGTTGACCAGACGCGCAATCAGTGCCGCTCCGGTCAGCGACAGGCCTGCCGCCACGATCAGCCAGATGATCCAGGTGGTGCCAGCGCCCGAGCTGAAGCGCTCCAGGTCGGTGCGAAACCAGTAGGGGTCGCCGTCCATCTCGAAACTGATCCACAGTCCCAGGCTGTTGTTCACCTGCTTGGCCACCACGGTCGCAGCGCCCAGGCGCTTGCGCAACTCCTGCGCCATGCCCTGCATCAGCGCGTCGCCGTCCTCTGCAACAAAGCGGTCGCTGCTTTCGCGCGGAATAATGCGCAAGCCTTCTTCCTGTGCCATGGTCTTGAGCAGCGACATGCGGGCAATGGCGTCGGCATTGATCAGGGCGGCACGGCTGAGGTTGACCTGCGATGCAATTTGGCGCGCCGTTTGCACCGCACGCGGCTCGAACTCGAAAGCGCGCAGTGCCTGCAGCCAGGCCAGTATGCTGCCCAGCAGCAACAGCGCCAGCATAAAGAAGGTGCGCCAAAACAGATTCAGTTCGCGCCAGGCCAGGCGCCTTTTCGCTTGCTGCGCGTCTTCGTCGGCGGGTTCGCCCGTGTCCTCAAAGTCCGTCAGCAGGGTTTGGTTCACACGATGTCTTCTGGCACAAAGACATAGCCCACGCCCCACACGGTTTGAATCATGCGCGGGGTGGAGGGGTCGGTCTCAATGAGCTTGCGCAGGCGTGAAATTTGCACATCCAAGCTGCGGTCAAAGGGTTCGAACTCGCGCCCGCGCGAGAGTTGCGCCAGTTTCTCGCGCGACAGCGGCGTGCGCGGATGGCGCACCAAGGCCTTGAGCATGGCGAATTCGCCGGTGGTCAGCGTCAATTCTTCGCCGCTCCTGTGCAGGGTGCGCGCGCCCAGGTCAAAGCTAAAGCAGCCAAAGCGCACCACCTCCTGATCGCTAGAGGGCGCACCCGGCGCCTCGGGCACCGGGCGGCGGCGCAGCACGGCATGGATGCGGGCCAGCAGTTCGCGCGGGTTAAAGGGCTTGGACAGGTAGTCATCCGCACCCACCTCCAGGCCCACGATGCGGTCCACATCCTCGCCCTTGGCGGTCAGCATGATCACCGGCGTCAGGTCCTTGGCGGCACGCAGGCGCCGGCAAATGGACAGGCCGTCTTCGCCCGGCATCATCAGGTCCAGCACGATCAGGTCGGCGGTCTCGCGCATCATCACGCGGTTGAGAGACCGGCCGTCCTCGGCCAGCAACACATCAAAACCTTCCTGTGTCAGATAGCGTTTGAGCAGATCGCGGATGCGGGCGTCATCGTCCACCACCAAAATTTTGTCGGGTCGGTCAGGCGTTTGGGTCATGGGGGCCTCAAATTTGTAACAGCGCGAATTTTGCGCGGAGCAGGCGTCGTGAAGCGGCGCACTGGCACGATCTTGACACTATGTTACAAAAATCCGGCAAAAGTGCGCAAGCCTCTGCAGACAATGCAGTCTGCTCTTGAACCCCACTTGGACCCCCTATGTTGTGCCGCTACTGTGTTCTGTTATCCGTTTTGGCCACTGTGCTGAATGTACAGGCGGGCGGATCGGCACAGTCGCGTTCTGGCTCCCGTTCAGACGCCCATTCGGAGCAACATACACAGGGGCAGACACGTGGCGATGCTCAGCGACAGACAGCGCCTGCGGATGGACGCGCTGCTCAGGAATCGGCAGCCCTGCTTGCCGAGCAGTTGCAAAAGCGCCGCGATGTGCTGCGCCAGGCAACCCAGGTGCAGCTGCAAGAGAACCCAGGGCCCACACGCCAGTGGACTGCCCAAGAAAGAGCCGAGCTGCGCCAGCAACTGCAGCAGCAGCGGCTGGAATTACTCAAATAGCAACAACAACCCTCCCAAAAACCACCCCATGAAAAATCTGAATTCTTTTGGCAACTTCTTCTTGTCTATCGCCATGATTAGCGCAGCCGCATCGGTAGGCGCACAGACCGCAGCGGAGCCGCACAACGTGGTGCAACTCTCTGCCACTGGCAGCGTAGAGGCGCAGCAGGACTGGCTCACGCTCACACTCTCCACCACCAAAGAGGGCAGCGAGCCCGCTGCCGTGCAGAGCCAGTTGCGCCAGGCCTTGGAGGGGGCCATGGCTGCGGTAAAGAAGACCGCTGAGCCTGGCAGCATGGAGGTGCACAGCGGCGCCTTCAACCTGCAGCCCCGCTACGCCAAGGACGGCAAGATCAGTGGCTGGGTGGGCAGTACCGAGCTGGTGTTGGAGGGTTCTGACTTTGTACGCATCGGCACGGCCGCCAACCGGGCCCAGCCCCTGGCCATCAGCGCCATGGCCTTTAGCCTCAACCGCCAGACCACGGCCCGGTTGGAGTCCCAGGCGCAGGCCCTGGCCATCGGCAGCTTCAAGGCCAAGGCTGCAGAGATCGCACGCGGCTTTGGCTTTGCCGACTATGCGCTGCGTGAGGTGACGGTGAGCCAGGCCGACCAGCCGGGCGCTCCGGTGCCTCGCTTCATGCCCATGGCCTCCAAGATGGCAATGGCAGACGCTGCGCCCATGCCCATGGAGAGCGCAAAGTCTTGGGTAGTGGTGACGGTGTCCGGGGCGGTGCAACTCAAGTAGCATGGGGGCATGGACGATTCCATGCGTTTCCAAATAGCCACGCGCCAGCGGCGTGTTTCACTATTGGGCGACCCAACCGCCGTCCATATTCCAGGCCACACCGCGGATGTTGTTGCCTGCAGCCGAGCAGAAGAACACGGCCAGCGCACCCAACTCCTCGGTGGTGGTGAACTGCTTGGAGGGTTCTTTTTCGCCCAACAACTGGCCCTTGGCTTCGTCATTGCTGATGTTCTGCGCAGCCGCCTTGGCATCGACTTGTTTTTGCACCAGCGGGGTCAGCACCCAGCCCGGGCAGATGGCGTTGCAGGTCACACCGCTGGTAGCGTTTTCCAGCGCGGTGACCTTGGTCAGGCCAACCACGCCGTGCTTGGCCGCCACATAGGCCGACTTCTCTGCCGAACCCACCAGCCCGTGCACCGAGGCCACGTTGATGATGCGGCCCCAGTTTTTGGCCAGCATGCCCGGCAGCGCCACGCGGGTGGCGTGGAAGGCGCTGGACAGGTTGATGGCGATGATGGCGTCCCAGCGCTCGGTGGGGAAATTTTCGATGCGCGCCACATGCTGGATGCCCGCGTTGTTGACCAAAATGTCCACGCCGCCAAAGGTCTTTGAAGCGAAGGCGATCATGTCCTCGATGTCGGCGGGTTTGCTCATGTCGGCGCCGTGGTAGGCCACCTGCACGCCCAAAGCGGCAATCTCGGCCTTGGGGTCTTCGGCATCGCCAAAGCCGTTGAGCACGATGTTTGCACCTTGTGCAGCCAAGGCTTTGGCGATGCCAAGGCCAATGCCGCTGGTGGAGCCAGTGATGAGCGCAGTTTTACCTGTCAACATGGGGGATTCCTTTGGTAATGGGGTAGAGGTATGAATTAGGATAAGCCATTATCAAACACCGAGCTTTTGCATGGCTGACCCGACGCTGAACTTCGTTTCCTGCCCCGATGCGGGCAATGGCCACCGCATGGCCTACTGGCAATGGGGTGATGCCCAGGCCACGCACACCGTGGTCTGCGCCCATGGCCTCACGCGCCAAGGGCGCGACTTTGATGTGCTGGCAAAGGCCCTGGTGGCGCGCGCGCCCGGCCCCATTCGCGTGGTCTGTCCGGACGTGGCGGGCCGGGGCCAGAGCGACTGGCTGGCCGATCCGCAGGCTTACGCCGTACCCCACTACGCGGCAGACATGCTGGCCCTGCTGGCGCAGCTCAAGCCGCAGACGCTCGATTGGGTGGGAACCAGTTTGGGCGGCCTGATCGGGCTGGTGGTGTGCGCCCATGCGCATGCCGTGGGTGCGAAGGTGCGCCGCCTGGTGCTCAACGATGTGGGGCCGGTGCTGGAGTGGCAGTCCCTGCTGCGCATAGGCGCCTATCTGGGCAAGAACATGCATTTCGATTCGCTGCAACAAGCCGCCGACGCACTGCGCCTGATTGCGCTGACCTTTGGGCCGCACACTGCGGAGCAATGGTTGGAGCTGACACGCCACATGCTCAAGCCCCATGCGCAGGGAGGCCTGCGCCTGCATTACGACCCGGCCATTGCCCTGCCTTTTCAGTGCATTACCGAGGAAGCCAGTCTGCAGGGCGAGGCCGCGTTGTGGGCGCTCTATGACGCGATCACGGCGCAGACGCTGCTAGTGCGTGGCGCCGAGTCCGATCTGCTTTCTTCAGAGACAGCCGGCCTGATGACGCAGCGTGGACCGCGTGCCCGCCTGGTGGAGTTTGCCGGCGTGGGCCATGCCCCTACCTTTGTGGCCAATGACCAGACGGACCTTGTGGCCTCTTTTTTGCTTGGATGATGGGGTTCCACAGCTGCACTGCCTCCCATGAAAAGTAACTCTGCCGAACCGCTCGGTCAGGCGAGCGCGCCGGTGATTGCCATGACCGCGCAGGGCCTGCCCGAGCAGGCTGGTGCGCTGTTGCGCGCACGCGCCTTTGCCGAACCGCTGCTCACCAGCGAAACCCTGGACACCGGCGAAAACATCCTGGCCCATGCCGATGCGGTGGCCGGAATTTTGCATCGCATTGGTGGCTCAGAGGCCATGCAGGCGGCCTGTTACCTGGTCTACGCCTGCGAGCATCTGAACAAGCCACAGGAGGTGATCACCAAGGCCTTTGGCGAGAACTTTGCCCAACTGGCCATGGAGACCAACAAGCTGGTGCGGGTGCAGCGCATGGCCCGCGTGGCACAAAATTCGGCCTTGCATGCGGGCAGCAACGCGCCCATGGCCCAGACCGCTGCGGCGCAAACCGAGAGCGTGCGCAAGATGCTGCTGGCGTTTTCGCGCGACCTGCGCGTGGTCATGCTGCGCCTGACCTCGCGCCTGCAGACGCTGCGTTATTTTGCGGCCAGCAAATTGCCGGTGCCCGTTGGTCTGGCCAAGGAGTCGCTGCAGGTATTTGCGCCACTGGCCAACCGCCTGGGCATCTGGGAAATCAAGTGGGAGCTCGAAGACCTGTCGTTTCGCTTTTTGGAGCCCGACACCTACCGCCAGATTGCCCGGCTGCTCGATGAGAAGCGCACCGGGCGCGAGGCCTCCATGGAGGCGCTGCGTCTGCAACTGGCCAGCGATCTGGCTGGCGAGGGCATTGTGGCCATGGTGCAGGGCAGGCCCAAACATATTTACAGCATTGTCAAAAAAATGCGCGGTAAGTCGCTCGGCTTTGAGCAGGTGTTTGATGTGCGCGCCCTGCGCATCGTGGTGGCCACGGTGCCCGATTGCTACGCCGCTCTGGCCTGGGTGCACAGCCACTTTGCGCCCATCAGCGACGAGTTTGACGACTACATCGCCCGCCCGAAGTCCAACGGTTACCAGTCGCTGCACACGGTGGTGCGCGACCAGACCGGCAAGCCGATCGAGGTGCAACTGCGCACCCAGGCCATGCACGACCATGCCGAGCTCGGTGTGGCGGCGCACTGGGCCTACAAGGAGGCGGGCACCAAGGGTTATGGCGGTGTGTCTGCCAGCAGCGAATACGACGCCAAAATTGCGGTGCTGCGCCAGTTGCTGGCCTGGGAGCGCGACCTGGCGGGGGTACCTGAAGGACAGGACGCTGCGGCGCAAGACACCGCAGTGCTGGACGACCGCATCTATGTGCTGACGCCCGAGGCAGCGGTGGTGGAGTTGCCCCGGGGCGCGACCGCCGTTGACTTTGCCTACAGCGTGCACACCAGCCTGGGCCACCGCTGCCGTGGCGCCAAAATCGACGGCCACATGGTGCCGCTCAACACCCCTTTGAAAAACGGCCAGACCGTGGAGGTCAGCACCGCCAAGGAGGGCGGCCCCTCGCGAGACTGGCTCAACCCCGAGCTGGGCTTTTTGTCCAGCCACCGCGCTCGCTCCAAGGTACGCGCCTGGTTCAATGCCCAGGCCATGGGCGAGACCGTTTCCAAGGGTCGCGAGGCGGTCGAAAAACTGCTGCAGCGCGAGGGCAAGACCGCCATCAAGCTCGACGACCTGGCTGCGCAACTGGGCTTTAACTCGGCCGACGATTTGTTTGAGGTGGTGGGCAAGGACGAGCTCTCGCTGCGCGCGATCGAAACGGTGTTGCGCCCGCCCGAGCCGCCGCCCGACCCCGACGAGGTGCCGCATCTCAAGAAGCCCCGTGCGGCCGGTAACGGCGGCAAGGGCGGGGTGCTGGTGGTGGGTGTGGATTCCTTGATGACGCAGTTGGCCAACTGCTGCAAGCCGGCGCCGCCCGACCTGATCACCGGCTTTGTCACGCGGGGAAAAGGCGTGGCCGTGCACCGCTCGGACTGCTCCAATTTGCGCAACATGATCCAGCGCAGCGGTGACCGCTGCATCGATGTGGCGTGGGGCAGCGCGCCGGCCAAGGACAGCGTCTACCCGGTGGACGTGGCCATCGAGGCGCACGACCGCCAGGGACTGTTGCGCGATATCTCCGAGGTCTTCACCAAGGAAAAGATGAATGTCATAGGCGTGCAAACCCAGTCCATCAAGGGCACGGCCTGGATGACCTTCACGGTGGAGGTGTCCGAGTCCGGGCGCCTGGCAAAGGTGCTGGGCATTGTGGCTGAGTTGGCCGGTGTGCGATCGGCCAGGCGGCGCTGAAACAGCCTTACCCAGTGACCCACAAGGCCCGCACTAGACCCCACAAAACCCAAGACAAGGTGCGCTACCTACAAAGCCTCGCAGCCTGCCCAAAAAGTACTTATTGGGTGCCGAAGATGCGGTCGCCGGCGTCTCCCAGGCCGGGCAGGATGTAGCCGTGGCTGTTGAGCTCGCGGTCAATCGCAGCAGTAAAAATCGGCACATCCGGGTGCGCCTTGTACATGGCGTTGATGCCTTCGGGGCAGGTCAGCAGGCACAGGAACTTGATCGATTTGGGCTTGCATTCCTTCAGGCGCGTCACGGCGGCGGCGGCTGAGTTGCCGGTGGCCAGCATCGGGTCCACCACCACGATGTCGCGCTCTTCCATGTGCTTGGGCATCTTGAAGTAGTACTCCACCGCCTGCAGGGTGTTGGGGTCGCGGTACAGGCCGATGTGGCCCACGCGCGCGCCCGGCACCACCGACAGCACGCCGTCCAGAATGCCGTTGCCCGCGCGCAGAATGCTCACGAACACCAGCTTCTTGCCGTCAATCATCTTGGCGGTCATGGTCTCCAGCGGGGTCTCAATCACCACGTCTTGCAGCGCCATGTCGCGGCTGACCTCGTAGGCCATCAGGCTGCTGAGTTCACCCAGCAGGCGGCGAAAGCTGTTGGTGCTGGCCTCTTTTTTGCGCATCAATGTGAGCTTGTGCTGCACCAGCGGATGGTCTACTAGGTGGACATTGGCGCGGGCGGCGGGGTCGATTGCAATCATGGGCTTCTTTCTTTGTTCGAGTAGGGATTGTGCATTGCGTGGGAGCGGTGGCCAGTGTCGGTTCAACGGCGACCGCCACCAAAAATACTGCCCAGCACGCCACGGATGATTTGACGGCCCACTTCGCGGCCTATCGAGCTGGCCGCACTCTTGAGCAGTTGCTCCCCGGCGCTGGCACGGGTGCGCCGGGTGCCGCCACCCAGCAAGTCGCCCAGGCCGTCGAGCATGCCGCGCTCGGGTGCCGCTGGCACCGTTGCCGCAGTACCGCGCAGCGCAGGCGCCTGATCTGTTGGCATATCGGCGGGGGCCATGCGCGCTTGGGTGCGGCCTTTGAGGGCTTCGAATGCTGAGGCACGTTCCACTGTCTTTTCATAGACGCCCGCCACCATCGAGCAGGCCATCAGCGCCTGGCGCTGCGCCGCGCTGATGGGTCCGATCTGGCTGGAGGGGGGAAGAACGAAGACGCGTTCGGTTGGCGTGGGTCGGCCCTTTTCATCGAGCAGGCTGACCAGGGCCTCGCCCACGCCAAGCTCGGTGATGGCCGTGGCCACATCCAGACCCGGATTGGCGCGCATGGTGTCGGCCGCCGCCTTGACCGCTTTTTGGTCGCGCGGGGTGAAGGCGCGCAGCGCGTGCTGCACCCGGTTGCCGAGTTGGGCCAGCACCGCATCCGGAATATCCAGCGGATTTTGCGTGACAAAGAAAACACCCACGCCCTTGCTGCGCACCAGGCGCACCACCAACTCGATGCGCTCGATCAGCACCTTGGGTGCGTCGGCAAACAGCAGATGCGCCTCGTCAAAAAAGAACACCAGTTTGGGCTTGTCCAGATCGCCCACCTCGGGCAGCGACTCGAACAACTCGCTGAGCAGCCACAGCAAAAAGGTGGCGTATAGGCGCGGGGCATTCATCAGCTTGTCGGCCGCCAGGATGTTGATTACGCCCAGGCCCCCACCGCTGGCGGTGCTTCCACAGCGCGTGTCGGTCTGCATGAAGTCGGCGATGTTGAGCATGGGCTCGCCAAAGAATTGGTCGCCCCCTTGCGTTTGCACCTGCATCAGGCCGCGCTGTATGGCGCCAATGCTGGCGGCGCTGATGTTGCCGTATGCGGTGGTGTAGCTGGCCGCGTTGTCACCCACATGCTGGCACATGGCGCGCAGGTCCTTCATGTCCAACAGCAAGAGGCCATCGTCGTCGGCAATCTTGAAGACCAGTTGCAGCACGCCCTCCTGGGTCTCGTTGAGCTTGAGCATGCGGGCCAGCAACAAGGGCCCCAGGTCGCTCACCGTGGCGCGCACCGGGTGACCCTGCTCGCCAAAAACATCCCACAGGGTGACCGGGTAGGCCTGGAAGGCAGGCGCATCAAAGCCGCGCTCGTGCAGGAGCTTGCCGAGTTTGTCGGTGAGTGCACCTGGTTGCGAGATGCCAGTCAGGTCGCCCTTGATGTCGGCCAGGAACACCGGCACGCCCAATTGGGAGAAGCCCTCGGCCAGGGTTTGCAGGGTGATGGTTTTGCCGGTACCGGTGGCCCCGGTGATCAGTCCATGGCGGTTGGCCTTGTCGGGTCGCAGCAAGCACTGGACACTGTGCGGGCCTTGCGTGTGCTGGGCAATCAAAATGCCCGTGTCGGTGTTCACTGCCATGCGGATCCTGAAAAGTACAATCGGAACAATAGCGTAACGAATTATTAAAGGACTTCGCGTGGCAGGACACAGTAAATGGGCCAATATTCAGCACCGCAAGGGGCGCCAGGACGAGAAACGGGGCAAGATCTGGACACGCATCATCCGTGAAATCACCGTGGCGGCCCGCGCCGGTGGCGGCGATCTGGGCATCAATCCGCGCCTGCGCCTGGCGGTGGAAAAAGCCAAGGCGGCCAACATGCCGGCCGAGCGCATCAAGTACAACATCGACAAGGCCACCGGCAACGCCGAGGGCATTAGCTACGAGGAAATCCGCTACGAGGGCTACGGCATTGGCGGCGTGGCCATCATGGTGGACACCATGACCGACAACCGCGTGCGCACCGTGGCCGAAATGCGCCATGCCTTTAACCGCAATGGCGGCATCATGGGCACCGAGGGCTCGGTGGTGTTTCAGTTCAAGCATTGCGGCCAGTTGATTTACGCGCCCGGCAGCAGCGAAGACAAGATCATGGAGGTGGCGCTGGAAGCCGGTGCCGATGACGTGATCACCGACGACGATGGCGCCGTGGAGGTGCTGACATCGGTGGGCGACTTTGAAGCCGTCAAGGCCGCACTCGAAGCCGCCGGTTGGGTGGCCGAGCTCGCAGGCATCACCATGCGACCCGAAAATTCCGTGGAACTGAGCCCCGAGGATGCCGAGCGCATGCAAAAACTGCTGGACGTGCTGGAAGACCTCGACGATGCACAGGAAATCTACCACAATGCCGCAATCTAAGTTACGTATGAATATTTTGGTTATTGGTGGTGGCGGGCGCGAGCATGCGATGGCCTGGAAGTTGGCCCAGTCGCCCAAGGTGCAGATGGTCTATGTGGCGCCCGGCAACGGCGGCACTGCCACCGACCCGCACCTGAAGAACCTGCCCATTACCGACATCGTGGAGCTGCGCGCCTGGGCCCAGGCCAACCACATTGGCATGACCGTTGTCGGCCCCGAAGGCCCCTTGGCTGCTGGTGTGGTGGATGAATTTCGCGCCCATGGCATGCGCATCTTCGGGCCCACCAAGGCCGCCGCACAGCTGGAGAGCTCTAAGGCTTTTTCCAAGGCCTTTATGCGCCGCCACGGCATTCCCACGGCCGAATACGCCACCTTCTCCGATCCGGTAGCGGCCCATGCCTATGTGGACAAGATGGGCGCCCCCACCGTGGTCAAGGCCGATGGATTGGCTGCGGGCAAGGGAGTGGTGGTGGCCATGAACCTGCAAGAGGCGCATGCAGCGATTGACTTCATGCTGCTCGACAACCGGCTTGGCGTGACCCATAACGAGGGTGGGGCGCGCGTGGTGATCGAAGAGTTTTTAGAGGGCGAGGAGGCTAGCTTCATCGTCATGTGCGACGGAAAAAATGTGTTGACGCTTGCCACCAGCCAAGACCACAAGCGCCTGCAAGATGGCGACCAGGGTCCCAACACCGGTGGCATGGGTGCCTATTCGCCGGCGCCGATTGTGACGCCGGCGGTGCATGGACGCGCTATGCGCGAGGTGATTCTGCCCACCATCAAGGGCATGGAACAAGACGGCATTCCCTTTACCGGCTTTTTGTATGCGGGCCTGATGATTGATGCCCAGGGACACGCCAAGACCCTGGAGTTCAACTGCCGCATGGGCGACCCCGAAACCCAGCCCATCATGATGCGGCTCAAAACCGATTTGGTGGATGTGCTGTGGGCCGCCACCGAGCCCGGTCCACATGGCAAGCTCGACACCATCGAGCTGCAATGGGACCGCCGCGTGGCGCTGGGCGTGGTGCTGGCCGCACCCGGCTACCCTGCAAGTCCGCGCAAGGGCGATGCCATCAGCGGCCTCCCGACGAACACCGACGATTGCGCCGTGTTCCATGCGGGTACGGCCCTGGTGGGCGACATCCTGGTCACCTCTGGCGGGCGGGTGTTGTGCGTCACGGCCATGGCCGACAGCGTGCGCATAGCGCAGCAAAAGGCCTACCAGGTGATCAAGGACATCCACTTCGATGGCATGCAGTACCGCAGCGATATCGGATTTCGGGCGCTCAAGTCCTGATGCGGCCCGTGCCGCAAATCCAGGGCCACTGCCATGGCGGATGACTTTGCGCGGCCGCACCCGGTGCAGCTGTGCGGCAACCGCTTGGCGCACCGCCTGCTGAGCCTGCTGGGTTGGCAGGTGCGCATCGAAGGGCTGCCGGCCCTGCAGGGCGTGCTCATTGCCTACCCGCACACCAGCAACTGGGATTTCATTTTTCTGCTGCTCACCAAATGGGCCGTGGGTCTGCCGGTGAAGTTCTGGGGCAAGGAGTCGCTTTTCAAACTGCCGCTGATGGGCACTTGCATGCGCTGGCTAGGCGGAGTGCCGGTCCGCCGGGGCGCACCCCAGGGCGCGGTGGGCGACATGGTGCGCACCCTGCAGCAATGCCGTGACAACGGCCGCTTTTTTTGGCTTGCGCTGTCGCCCGAAGGCACGCGCAAACACAGCAGCGGTTGGCGCAGTGGCTTCTACCAGGTGGCCCTGCTGTCCGGTGTTCCCTTGGGGGTGTGCTCGGTGAACTACCGTCTGAAGACCGTCGATATCTCCCACTTCATTGCCTTGTCGGGCGATGTGGCGTCTGACATGCAACGCATCTCTGAAGTGCTGGCAGGTGCCATAGGCAAACGCGCCGAGCTTGCAGCGCCCATACAAATGATCCACAAATGAACCCGTCCAACGAATCCCCGCTTTTCTCTCCCGCCCTGGTGCGCAGCTACCTCACCGGTCTGCAGTCGCGCATCACCGACGCCATCGCCGCCATCGACGGCGGCCGCTTTTTGGTGGATGCCTGGGAGAAGCCTGCGGGCGAAATGCTGCAGGGCAATGGCATCACGAAAATCCTGGAGGGCGGCTCTGTGTTTGAGCGCGCCGGTTGCGGCTTCTCGCATGTGCGCGGCCCCAAGTTGCCGCCTAGCGCCACCCAGCACCGACCCGAACTCTCGGGCGCGCCGTTTGAGGCCATGGGCGTGTCGCTGGTGTTCCACCCGCGCAATCCTTTTGTGCCCACGGTGCATATGAATGTGCGCATGCTGGCAGCCAAGACGCCCGATGGCGCCGAGGTCTGCTGGTTTGGTGGCGGCATGGACCTCACCCCCTGTTATGGCTTTGAGGAAGATGCCCGCCACTTTCACCAGACCTGCAAAAACGCGCTGCAGCCCTTTGGCGAAGACAAGTACCCGCGCTTCAAAACCTGGTGCGATGACTACTTTTTCCTCAAGCACCGCAACGAGGCGCGCGGCGTGGGCGGGGTATTTTTTGACGACTTCTCGGAGCTCGGCCAAGCGCAAAGCTTTGCCATGTTGCAAGCGGTGGGCGATGGTTTTTTGAAGGCCTATATGCCCCTTGTTGAGCGCCGCATGGACATGCCCTATGGCGAGCGCGAGCGTGCCTTTCAGCTGTACCGGCGTGGCCGCTATGTGGAGTTCAACCTGGTGTGGGACCGTGGCACGCACTTCGGGTTGCAGTCGGGCGGACGCACCGAATCCATTTTGTTGTCTATGCCCCCGCATGCCTGTTGGTCCTACCAGAACGTCCCCGAGGCGGGCACGCCAGAGGCGGCGCTGTACAGCGAATTTTTGCCGCGCCGGGATTGGGTGTGAGCGTGCCGCAAAGGGTGGGTCTTTTTGGCGGGGCCTTCGATCCACCACACCGCACCCACATGGCGCTGGCGCAGGCGGCCATAGAGCAGTTGCAGCTCGACATCTTGCATGTGGTGCCCACCGGCCAGGCCTGGCACAAGCAGCGGCCCTTAAGCGCGGCCGAGCACCGCCTGGCCATGTGCCGCCTGGCCTTTGCCGAGCTGACCAGGGCTGTGGTGGATGCGCGCGAGACCCAGCGCAGCGGACCCACCTACACCATAGACACGCTGCGCGAGCTGCAGGCCCAGTATCCCGGCGCGCAGCTCTACCTGATCATGGGGGAAGACCAGGCCAAAGCCCTCGCTACTTGGCACCGCGCCGAGGACCTGTCCCGCGCTGCTATAATTTGCGTAGCTTCGCGCTCCGAATCGATGGGGACCGCAGTGTCGGTCGATGATTTTTCAGGGCTGCCCAGCAGCCCGCTGCAGCGATTGCAGTTGCCCCCAAGCCCCTTGAATGCCACTGAGATACGCGACCTTTTGGCGCGTGGCCAGAGTGTTTCAACTCTGGTTTTAGAATCCGTTGCGCGTTATATTGACCAACACCACCTTTACCAAGCCGCCTGATGACCACCTCCCCCGTTGCCAAAAAAGACATCCAAAAACTCCAGCGCGCCATCATCGATGGCTTGGAAGACGTAAAAGCGCAGGACATCGTGGTGTTTGACACCGAGCATCTGTCGGCGCTGTTTGAGCGGATCATCATTGCCTCCGGTACCTCGAACCGCCAGACCAAGGCCCTGGCCGCGAGCGTGCGCGATGCCGTGCGCGAGGCCGGCTTTCCCAAGCCGCGCGTGGAAGGCGAAACCAATGGCGAGTGGATCATCGTGGATTGCGGCCAGGCCGTGGTGCACATCTTCCAACCCAACATCCGCCAGTACTACCACCTCGAAGAGCTGTGGGGCGAAAAGCCCGTGCGCCTGAAGCTGGGCTCAGTCAAGCCTGCGACGGCTTCCAAGGAAGAGGCCGTGGTCACCAAGGGTGCAGTCCCCGGCACATTGAAGCGCTCCAGCGCTTCCAAGATCGGCGTGGCCGAGGCCTTCCCGTCCAAGGCCCAGGTCAAAAAGAACGATGCCATCAAGGCCGCAGCGGCAAAGAAAGCCTCTGCCAAGACCAGCGGTGTTGCGCCTGCCAAAAAGCCTGCTGAAAGAACCACGAGCACGCGTGCGCCAGTGGTGCCGGCCAAGAAGGTCGCTGCCAAAAAGGTTGCGGTGAAGACGCCGGCCGTGCAGGTCGCAGCCAAGACCCTGGTGGTGAAGGCACCGGCCAAGACCGTGGCACGTGTGGCCGCCAAGAAGGCCGAAGTGCGCAAGCCCGCTGCCAAGAAGACGGTTAGCCGCAAGGCCTGATCCGCACCATGCGGCTGCTGATTGTGGCGGTCGGGCTCAAGGTGCCCGACTGGGCGCAGACCGCTTGGGAAGACTATGCCAAGCGCTTCCCGCACGAAATCAAGATCGAGCTCAAGGCCGTCAAGACCGAGCCGCGTGGCTCCAAGACCCTGGAGGCCCTGTATGCCGGCGAGCGCGCCCGCATCGAGGCCGCCATTCCCAAAGGCACGCGCATCGTGGCGCTCGATGAGCGCGGCACCAACCTGACCACCAAGGCCTTGGCCACGCGCCTGACCGACTGGCAACTGACGGGGGGCGATGTGGCGCTGGTCATTGGTGGGCCCGATGGGCTGGAGCCCGCTTTTCGGCAGGCCGCGCATGAGCGCATCCGCCTGTCTGACCTGACGCTGCCGCACGCCTTTGCGCGGGTGCTGCTGATCGAGCAGCTGTACCGGGCCTGGTCGATCAATGCCAACCACCCCTACCACCGTGAGTAGTTTCGTTTTGAAAACGAAACAAAACCTATGCATCCCTTTATCTATCTTGCCTCGCAAAGCCCACGCCGCAGCCAGTTGCTAACCCAGCTCGGGATCGCCCACGAGCTGCTGTTGGCCGATGCACAGGAAGACGCCGAGTCGCTGGAAGAGCACATCGCGGGCGAGAGCCCGCTGGACTATGTGCAGCGCGTCACCCGCCTCAAGCTCGACGCCGCAGTCAAACGCCTACAGGCGCGCGGCCTGCCGCTGGCGCCGGTGCTGTGTGCGGACACTACGGTGGCGCTGGGCGACACGATTTATGCCAAACCAGCGGATGGCCCAGATGCGGTGCGCATGTTGAGCGCCCTGTCGGGCCAGACCCATGTGGTGCTGACGGCGGTGGCGATGGGCACGGCAAGCCAGTGCGAGCAGGCCTGCAGCCGCTCCGAGGTGACATTTGCTGCGATGAGCGAGGCCGAGATTCGCGAATATGTCGCCTCCGGCGAGCCCATGGGCAAGGCCGGGGCTTATGCGGTGCAGGGCAGGGCGGCGGCGTATATTTCGCACATAGCGGGTAGCTACACTGGCATCATGGGACTGCCCCTGTTTGAAACCGCGCAACTGCTCAAGAGACTCACCTGATGCCTGCAGACATACTGATCAACTGGTCGCCGCAAGAGACGCGGGTGGCCATCGTCGAGCACGGCGCGGTGCAGGAGCTGCACGTGGAGCGCACGCTGGAGCGCGGCCTGGTCGGTAATGTGTATCTTGGCAAGGTGGCGCGCGTGCTGCCCGGCATGCAGTCGGCCTTTATCGATATAGGCCTGGAGCGGGCGGCGTTTTTGCATGTGGCCGATGTCTGGCATGCGCCGCAAGAGGGCGAGACCCTCAGCGCGGCACGCGGCGCTGCGGCCCTGATTCCGATTGAGAAGCAGGTGTTTGAAGGCCAGGCCCTGCTGGTGCAGGTGATCAAGGACCCCATAGGCACCAAGGGCGCACGCCTGTCCACACAGATCAGCATTGCCGGTCGCCTGCTGGTGTTTTTGCCGCAGGACGACCATATTGGCGTGTCGCAAAAAATTCCACTGGCGCAGCGCGAAGACCTGCGCTCAAGGTTGCTCAAGCTGGCGGGTAGTCTGGGCGGGGGCTTTATTTTGCGCACCAATGGCGAAGATGCCACGGATGCGGAGTTGGGCGATGACATAGGCTATTTGCGCAAGGCCTGGGCGCGCATCAAGGACGCCTCGGTGCGCCTGCCACCCAAGACCCTGCTGCACCAGGACCTGAGCCTGATGCAGCGCGTGCTGCGCGACCTGGTGAGCGAATCGACCCAGACCATACGTGTGGATTCGCGTGAACAGTTTGAAGCGCTCAAGGCCTTTGGTGCCGAGTTCATGCCCATGGCCGTGGAAAAGTTGCAGCTTTACAAGGGCGAGCGGCCCATCTTTGACCTCTACTCCATCGACGAAGAAATCGCCAAGGCCATGGCCAGGCGCGTGGAGCTGAAGTCTGGTGGCTACCTGATCGTGGACCAGACCGAGGCGCTGACCACGGTGGATGTGAACACCGGTGGCTTTGTCGGTGCGCGCAATTTTGACGACACCATCTTCAAGACCAACCTGGAGGCAGCGCAGGCCATTGCGCGCCAACTGCGCCTGCGCAACTTGGGTGGCATCATCATCGTGGACTTTATCGACATGGTGCGCGAAGACCACCGCGAATCGGTGCTGGGCGAGTTTCGCAAGCAGCTGGCACGCGACCGCGTCAAGACCTCGGCCGGTGGTTTCTCGCAGTTGGGCCTGGTGGAGATGACGCGCAAACGCACCCGCGAATCGCTGGCGCACATGCTGTGCGAGCCCTGCCCGGTGTGCGAGGGCAAGGGCATTGTGAAGACGCCGCGCAGCGTGGCCTATGACATCTTGCGCGAGATCCTGCGCGAGGCGCGTCAGTTCAACCCGCGCGAGTTCCGCGTGGTGGCCTCGCCCAAGGTGATTGAGTTGTTTTTGGACGAAGAAAGCCAGCACCTCGCGTCCTTGAGCGAGTTCATCGGCAAGCCCGTGTCGCTGCAAAGCGAGGCCGCGATGGGCCAGGAACAGTACGACATCGTGTTGCTCTAACGGCTGCCTATGAGCCCGGCGCGCATCCCCATACTGACCTACCACCAGATTGCCGAGGCACCCGCGAAGGGTGCGCCCTATCGCAGCCTTTATGTGGCGCCCGCAGCCTTTGCACGGCAGATGGGCCTGTTGCGGCTGTTGGGTTGGCGCGGGCTGTGCATGACTGCGCTACAGCCCTATTTGCGCGGCGAAAAGAGCGGCCGTGTGTTCGGCATCACCTTTGACGACGGCTACCGCAACAACCTGCTCCATGCCCTGCCGGTGCTGCAAAAGAACGGGTTTTCTGCCACCTGCTATGCGGTCAGCTCCCTGCTGGGTCACACCAATAGTTGGGACCTGGCGCTTGGCATTGCGCAGACCCCCTTGATGACGGCAGACGAGCTGCGTGCCTGGGTTGCCGGTGCTCAGGAAGTGGGCGCCCATACGCGCCACCATGCGCGGCTGGATCGGCTCAGTGTGGCAGACAGCCAAGATGAAATCGGCGGCAGCAAGACCGAGTTGGAGGCCCTGCTGGGGGCGCCTATTTCGCACTTTTGCTATCCCTACGGCAGCTATGGAGCGGTGCAGGTGGCGCAGGTACAGGCCGCAGGGTTTGCCACGGCCACCACCACGGCGCGTGGACGCGCCTGCAGCGCCTCCAATTTGTTGGAGCTACCGCGCGTGCCGGTGCTGCGTTCCACCACTTTGCCAGTGTTATTGCTCAAGCTTTTTTCCACCTACGAAGACCGCAAATAATGGCCAAGCAGATCGGGTCTGGTCCCGCCTTGCCGCGCTTGCGGATTGCGGTGCTGAACCGCCTGTTCAAACCCACCGGCGGCGGGGCCGAGCGTTACTCCATCGCGCTGGTGGAGCAGTTGGCCGCGCGCCATGACATCCATGTCTTTGCGCAGCAAATAGAGCACCAGTTTCCCGGCGTCAGCTACCACCGGGTCAGTGCGCCCTGCACAAGGCCGCGCTGGATCAACCAGCTCTGGTTTGCACTGGCCACCTGGTGGCTCACACGCAGGGGTTTTGATGTGGTGCATTCACACGAAAACACCTGGCACGGCCAGGTGCAAACCGTGCATGTCGTACCCCTCAAATACAACCTGTTCAGGGGCCGAACCGGCCTTGCCTGGGCGCTGCGCTGCCTGAAGGTGGTCACCAGCCCGCGCCTGCTGGTGTATCTGGGGCTGGAGTGGGCGCGCTACCGTCCTACCTTGGGTAAATGTATTGTGGTGACCGCGCCGGGTCTGCGCAGCGTGATGGAGCAACATTACCCCGCCACCCGGTCAGCGCTGGCGCTGGTAACGCCCGGTGTGAGCGATGTGCCGGGTGCCGCTTCGCAGGCGCAGAAGGCAGCAGCGCGCCAACAATTGGGGCTGCCGCAATCCGGCCACTGCATTCTTTTTGTGGGCAATGACTACCGCAAGAAGGGGTTGCCCGCCTTGCTGCATGCCTTGCAAAGGCTGGCGGCAGAAAGCTTTGTTGCGGTGGTGGGCAACGCCGCGCAAATCGACGCCTTCAGGCCCCTGGTGCAGGAGCTGGGCTTGCAGGATAGGGTGTATTTTTTGGGTGCCTTGCACGATGTCACACCGGCCTACCGCGCCGCCGACTGCCTGGCCCATCCCACGCTGGAGGACACCTTTGGCATGGTGGTGCTGGAGGCCATGGCGCATGGACTGCCGGTGGTGGTCAGCGCAGTGCAATTTTGCGGCATCACCGATTTTCTGACGCATGGCATGGATGCCTATGTGCTGGATGATCCGCGCGATGCAGTGGGCCTTGCGCAAGCGCTGCTGGCGGTGTTGCCGCCATCGGCCCTTGGTGCCAGCCTGTCCTTGGCCGCGCAGGCTTTTGCCCGCGACCATCTGTGGTCTGCACAGGCCAGGGCGCAGCAAGCCCTTTATCTGCGCGTAGCGGCCCAGTGCGCGCCACGCTGAATTTGCGTCAAGCAGCCGAGGCCAAAAATTCGCTGCCGCTTTGGCGGCCCAGGTGGTACAACCTTGCGTAATGGCCATCCCTTGCCAGCAACTCCTGGTGCGTTCCCATTTCCACAATGCGCCCGGCGTCCATCACCACGATGCGGTCTGCATGTTGGATGGTGGACAGGCGGTGGGCAATGACCAGGGTGGTGCGCTCGCGCATCAGTATCTGCAAGGCATCTTGAATGGCCCGCTCGGATTCGGTGTCCAGGGCCGACGTGGCCTCATCCAGAATCAGAATCGGCGCGTTCTTGTACAGGGCGCGCGCCACTGCCAGGCGCTGGCGCTGGCCGCCGGACAACTGCAGCGCGTTATGCCCGACCAGCGTGTCGATGCCCTGGGCGGCAGCGGCCACAAACGCCGTCAGGTTGGCGCTGGCCAGGCATTGGGACACTAGGTCGCGGTCCACCGCAAGGCCCAGTGCCACGTTGGCCGCAATGCTGTCGTTTAGCATCACCACGTTCTGGCTGACAAAGGCAAACTGCTTGCGCAGCGCCTGCAGCGACCAGTCGCGGATGTCGTGGCCGTCGAGCAAAATCTGGCCGGCATTGAATTCAACAAAGCGGGGCAGCAGATTGGCCAGCGTGGTCTTACCTGAACCGGAGGCACCCACCAGGGCCACGGTTTCGCCAGGGCGGATCACCAGGTCGAGGTCCTGCAGTGCATAAGCCTTGTTGCCGGGATAGCGGACGCTGACCTGTTGGAAGGCGATGGCGCCGCTGGCTACCGGCTTCTCAAAAGTGCCGCCGCTTTCGCTTTGGATACCGTCTATCAGCGCCAGACCGCGCTCCAGTGCGGCAAGGCCCCGGGTGATCGGGCTAGACACTTCAGAGAGCTGGCGTATGGGGGCAATAATCATCAGCATGGCGGTGACAAAGGCCACAAAGCCACCTACCGATGTGCCGCTGGTGCTGCTCTGGACCAGGGCCACGGAAATCACCGCCGACAGCGCCACAGCGGCCAGCATTTGCGTCATGGGTGTCATGGCCGCACCGGCAATGGTTGATTTGAGGGCCAGGCGCTGCAGACCTTCGCCCAACTGGGCAAAGCGCTCCATCTGCCCTTGCTGCGCCGAATAGAGACGCACCTCCCGGTGTGCCAGCACATTCTCTTCGACCACATAGGCCAGGTCATCGGTGGCCTTTTGGTTGGCCTTGGTCAACCAGTGCAGGCGCCGGGTCAGCACGCGCATGACCCAGGCCACGGCCGGAAAGATGGCGGCCACGATCATGGTGAGTTTCCAGTTGAGAAACAGCAGGTAGCCGGTCAGCGCCAACAGGGTCAGCCCGTTGCGCGTCAGGCTGAGCAGGGAGTTGACCAGCATGGTGGCACCGGTCTGCACCTCGTACACCACGGTATTGGACAGGGCGCTGGAGCTTTGGTCGCTAAAGAGCGCCATGCGCGCGTCCAGAATTTTTTGAAACATGGCCAGGCGCATGCGCACCAAGCCGTCATTGGTGATGCGCGACAGGCCGATTTGCGAGATGTAGCCAGCCAGACCGCGCACACCAAACAGCAGCAACAAAGAGACGGGCACGGTCCAGATGGCCAGTGCGCCCTGCTGGAAACCGCGGTCCAGCAGAGGCTTGAGCAGGGCGGGGATCAGCGGTTCTGTGGCCGCAGCCACCAGCGCGCTCAGGGCCACCAGTATCCAGGTGCCGGGGTAGGTGCCAAAGTAAGGCGCAAAACGCCGCATGCGGCTCAGCAGGCTGGCAGTTGCCGGACCGCTGGCCTCGGCGGGTGTTGGGGGGTGCTCGGCTTGCATGGGCTGTAGTGAAGGCGGGTGCGCGTCAACAGGCCGTTGGGGCCGGGGTGGGGCTGTCTGGATCCGAGCGCTGCATCCCCCATGCCATTAACAGCCCGATGGCTGTGCACAGGAAGTCGCCAATCAGCGCGTCATACAGGCTGGAGTTGAAGAGACAGGCCATGGCCGTCACAGCAATTACCGAATGGGCAGCACGCCGTATGCCGGTAGGGTATGGGCGTGCGTCCATTGCCAGCGCAACAAACAGAGCGACCAGCAACAGACTGCCAAGAACGCCGAGTTCCACCCCCCACAAGAGGTATTCCTGGTGCGGGTTGCTGGAGTTGCCCACGCCAAAGTCTTCTACCGCCTTGTCACCATCGAGCCGCTTGACCACAGGCGCAAAGCTGCCCACACCGTAACCGGTCCAGGGCTGGATCGCGATGGCCTGGACCGAGCGGCGCCAGGCGTTCAGGCGCCAGCCCGAAGAGCTGTTGGTGTCGCCGCTTTGCGAGTAGCTTTGCGATTCGTGTACCACGGCCGACAGGCGGGTGGAAACACGGTTGTTTCCTCCCGCCAGCACCGCTACGGCAATCAGCACCGGACCCAATAAAAGCACCAGCCAACGCATGCGCCTGGACAGGCTCCACAGCAGTGCCATCAGCGCGACGGTAAGGCAGGCTATGTAGCCGGTGCGTCCCTGCGACAGCAGCAACACATCGAGCAGTGCCGCCACGGCGATAGCGGCTGCAACAAAGTGGGGCCATTTCCATTCAGACCGCAGATGCCAGACCAGTGCGGCCAGCGATGCCAGCATGAGGGTCTGATCCAGGTAGCTTTCGCTGAACACCACATACCGGGCGCCTACGAAGGTCTGGTCGTTGCGCACCCATGGCAGGGCAATGCCGGCCGCCAGCAACCAGGAGCTGATCAAGACGAAGATCTGCGCGCATACGAAAACCTTTACCGCCAGGCTGGCTTCGCGGGCGCTGCGGATGAGGTAGACCAGCAACACTATTTGCAATAGCTTGGCATGCTTGACCAGCATGCCCAGGGCAAAGTTCAGATCCACCTCGGTCCACAGCAGGCTTGCACCAAAGGCCCCGAGTGCGATCAGCACCACCTTGGTGGTGCGTGCGGGCAACCTCACTTGCGTGTCCATGCCACGGCCAAGCGATGCCAGCAGCAAGGCAAGCGCCGTCACAAAAAGCAGCAGCTTAGACAGGCTGATCCAGGCCATGGGCAGGCTGGCGGCCAGTGCGCAAAAACAGACCACAAAGAGTCTGAAATTCCAGCGGAATTTGGAAGGTATGGACATGCGCGGTGCCAAAAAGGTGGAAGAGCTAGCGTGCCGTTGTCGGGGCCTTTGGCGCCTTCCAGCTGTCACCCTTTTGCACCTCCAGCGCCTTCACATAGCGGTAAAAGGTCCCCTCGAAGTTTCCCAGCGCAATCACAAAGCCGGCCCAGCCGTCCAGAAAACCCAGCTTGAAGACATAGTGCTTCACAAAGGACCACAGGCCATGGGCCAGGGCCGAGCCCATGCTGAGGCGTTTGTGTTGGATCTTCTGGGCGCCCAGGCTGGAATAGCGGTTGGCCTTGTGCATGACTTCTGCCATGTTCTTGAAGGGGAACTGCCAAATGGCGCTGTGCATATGGCCCACGGGTTTGTCGCTGCTGAGCACATAGCCCTCGTGCACCGGCTTGTTGTCATAGGCCATGCGGCCCTTGCGAAACAGCTGGGGCTGGCGGTAGTTGGGGTACCAGCCGGAATGCTTGATCCATTTTCCCATGAAGAAATTGCGCCGCGGCGTCCACCACGCATCTGCTGACTCCGGGTTGTTGACGATGGCCTTTATCTCTGCGGCGGCTTCAGCGGTGCAGCGCTCATCCGCGTCGAGGCTGAAGATCCATTCATGCGTGCAAGCGGCAATGGCCTGGTTGCGCAGGTCGCCAAACCCCTTGAAGTCCACCTGCACCACGCGTGCGCCCAACTCAGCGGCGATGGCGGCCGTGCCATCGGTGCTGTAGGAATCCACCACAATGATCTCGTCGGCCCAGCTTGCGCTCTCAATGGTGGCACGCACTTTTTCTGCTTCGTTGAAGGCGATGATGTAGACGGAAACCAGGGGCATTGAAGGTGATACCATCAAAATTCGTTAGGGGCAGCCTGCCTTTCGGGTGGCGACGCTGGGGCCGCCAAGTCTATTCCATAAACTCCGGTCGCCGATTTGATCTCCATTGTTATCACTACCTACAACCGCAGCGAAGCGCTGCTGCCCGTGCTGGCGGCGCTGGCGGATCAAAATGACCAGGGCTTTGAGGTCATAGTCGCCGACGACGGCTCCACAGAATTTCACCAGAACGCCATCCAGGCTGCCGCTGCGCGCCTGGGTTTGCCCCTGACCCATGTGTGGCACCCGGATGTGGGCTTTACCGCATCGCGCGTGCGCAACTTGGGCGTTGCGAGCGCGGCCGGGGCTTACGTTGTGCTGCTCGACGGCGACTGTGTTCCCGAGATCGACTTTGTGCGCCGCCATCGCCGGCTGATGGAGCCGGGCTGCTTTGTCAACGGCAGCCGGGTGCTGCTGTCGCAGCGTTTGACGCAGGCAGTGGTTGCTGGCGAAGTGCAGGTGCATGGACGCTCGGCGGCGTTTTGGTTGCGTGCGTGCCTGCGCGGAGACGCCAGCAAACTCACCGGCCTGCTGCGTTTGCCAGATTTTTCGGGACGCAGGCATGCAGCCTTTCAATGGAAGGGCATACGCAGCTGCAACATGGGGGTTTGGCGCCAGGACTACGAGGCGGTGGACGGGTTCGATGAATCTTTTGTCGGCTGGGGCCATGAGGATGCCGACTTTGTTCTGCGCCTGCACAATGCCGGGGTGCAGCGCAAGAATGGCTTTTGCGCTACCGAGGTCTTTCACCTGTGGCATGCGCAGGCCAGCCGCGCAGAGGAATCAAAAAATGCCGCCACCGTGAGGGAGCGCATGCGCACTGCGCAGGTGCTTTCCACAGTGGGTTACAGGGAAAGTAAGTCTGTACATGATGCTGTCATACGCACTTGGAGATAATCGCAACACAATGAAAAAAATTCTGACCGTATTTATCCTGCTTGTATTGCAGATTAGCGCCTGGGCACAGTTTCGTGTCGAGGTCTCCGGGGTGGGCCTGACCCAGATCCCCGTGGCCATTGCCGCCTTCAAGGGCGAAGAGACAGCGGCACAAAAAATCTCTGCCTTGGTGCAGGCCGATCTGGAGCGCAGCGGGCAGTTTCGCGGCGTGGACAGTTCCGGTGCCAATCTGGACGACAGCTCCCGCCCCGACTTCTCGAGCTGGCGCCAAAAAACGGCCGACGCCTTGTTGGCGGGCAGCGTAACGCGTCTGGCCGATGGTCGCTTTGATGTGCGCATGCACCTGTGGGATGTGGTGCGGGGCCAAGACCTGGGCTCACAAAGCAAGGCCGTTGTGCAGGCCGATCTGCGTTTGGCGGCCCACGAAATCGCCGACTATGTCTATGAAAAGCTGACCGGCGAAAAGGGCGTTTTCTCCACCCGCATCGCCTATGTGACCAAGCGGGGGCAAAGCTTCAATCTGTGGGTGGCCGATGCCGACGGTGAGGGTGCGCAAAGTGCGCTCAGCAGTTCTGAGCCCATTATTTCGCCGGCCTGGGCGCCCAACGGCAAACAGCTGGCCTATGTGTCGTTTGAGGCGCGCAAACCCACCATTTATGTGCACGAGGTCGCTAGCGGCAAGCGGCGCCTAGTCGCCAACTTCAAGGGCTCCAACAGTGCGCCCGCTTGGTCACCGGACGGTCGCACGCTGGCCTTGACGCTGAGCCGCGATGGGGGCTCACAACTCAATTTGCTGGACCTGGGCATCGCGGGTTCCGAGCCGCGCCGCATTGCCCAGTCCTCGTCCATCGATACCGAGCCGGCATTTACGGCCGACGGCAAGACCATTTATTTCGTCAGTGACCGTGGCGGCTCACCCCAGATTTACCGGGTGCTCTTGGCAGGAGGAAGTCCGGAGCGCGTTACATTCAATGGCAGCTACAACATCTCGCCAGCGCTGAGTCCCGATGGACGCTGGTTGGCCTACATATCGCGCATCAGCGGTGCCTTCAAGTTGCATGTTATGGAGTTGGCATCGGGCAACGGCGTTGCCATCACCGACACCGCGGCGGATGAGCGGCCCAGCTTTTCGCCCAATAGCCGGATGTTGATTTATGCAACCCAGCAACAGGGCAAGGAAGCCTTGATGACGACCACCCTGGATGGAAAGATCAAGGCGCGGTTGGCGGGACAGACCGGCGATATTCGGGAGCCCAACTGGGGTTCTTTTCAGAAATAGTAAATTGTTAAGAAGGAGTTTGGAATGAAGCGTACTTTGGTGGTTCTCGGTTTGGTGGCGATGCTGAGCGCATGTGGTTCGGCCGTGAAGCTGGACAACGTGCCCGTAGTAGACCGTTCGGGTTCTGGCGTAGACGCCAGCAAGAACGCAAATGGCGCTGCAGTGGGCCAGAGCACGGTTGCCTCGGTGGACCTGTCCCAATCGGCCCAGGATGCAGCCATGCGGGCCACTGCACGCGTGGTGTACTTTGACTACGACAGCTATGTCATTCGCCCCGAGTTCCAGTCCACCGTCGAAGCGCATGCCAAATACATTCGCGCCGACAAGAGCCGCAAGGTCGTGCTTGAAGGCCACACCGACGAGCGCGGTGGCCGCGAGTACAACCTCGCCCTGGGTCAAAAGCGTGCCGAAGCGGTTCGCAAGGCGCTGAGCCTCTTGGGTGTGGCCGAAGCGCAGCTCGAGGCGGTGAGCTTCGGCAAGGAAAAGCCTGCTGCGCAGGGTTCCACCGAAACGGCCATGGAACAGAACCGTCGCGCTGAAATTTCTTACCGTTGAGCGCCTTGAACATGTTGATGCGGTCCTTTTTGTTGCGCGCAACGGCTTGTGCCTGCCTGGTTTTGGCGGCGAGTTCTGCCTCTGCCGGCCTCTTCGATGACGAAGAGGCCAGGAGAGCCATTCTGGATCTGCGTCAGCGCATAGATGCCGTGCGCCAGGATTCTGACAAAAAAAGTGCCGAAGCGGCACAGCGTTCGTCCGAAGAGGGTGCGCAGCTTCGACGCAGCATTCTGGATTTGCAGAACCAACTTGAAACCATGCGTGCCGATGTTGCCAAGTTGCGTGGCCAGAATGAGCAACTGGCCCGCGACTTGTCGGATTCCCAGCGCCGCCTCAAAGATGCCAGCGTGTCACTGGATGATCGGCTGCGCAAATTTGAGCCGATGTCCGTGACCGTAGACGGCAAGGAGTTTCTTGCCGACCCGGCCGAGAAGCGTGAATTCGACGCGAACCTGGCGCTGTTCCGAAAAGGCGACTTTGCGCTTGCGACGAACAGCTTTGTCGACTTCCTGAACCGCAATCCGCAGAGCGGCTACCGCGCCTCTGCCTTGTTCTGGTTGGGCAACGCCCAATACGCCAACAAGGATTGCAAGAGTGCAGTGGTGAATTTTCGCAGCCTGGTTGTGCTGGCTCCCAGCCATGTGCACGCGCCCGATGCCATGCTGACGATTGCCAATTGCCAGTTGGAGAGCAAGGAAACCAAGGGCGGGCGCAAGACGTTGGAAGAGTTGATGTCCAGCTATCCGGGAACCGACGCCGCCAATGCAGCCAAGGACCGGCTTGGTCGCTTGAAATAGGTTCACCTTGTCTGATATACAAGCCGATGCGGCTCGACGTTTTGGAGGGCTGCAGCGCCTGTATGGCGTGGCGCCCGCCGAGCGTATCCAAAGCAGCCATGTCGCCATTGTCGGAATCGGTGGCGTGGGCTCTTGGATTGCCGAGGCACTGGCCCGCAGCGGAGTGGGTGAAGTGACCCTGATCGACATGGACCATGTTGCCGAGTCCAATATCAACCGCCAGATCCACGCCCTGACCTCCACACTGGGCATGGCCAAGATCGAGGCCATGCGCGAACGCATAGCCTACATCAACCCGGCTTGTCTTGTGCACTGTGTAGACGCCTTTGCAGAGCCCGACAACTGGCCGCAATTGCTGCCCGCCAATGTCACCGCTGTGGTGGACGCCTGTGACCAGGTCAAATCCAAGACAGCCATGGCCGACTGGGCCAGACGCACCAAGACCCTCTTTGTCTGTGTGGGGGCTGCCGGCGGCAAACGCCATGGGCATTTGGTGGACGTGGCCGACCTGTCCCAGGTGACCCACGATCCCTTGCTTGCACAGGTGCGCTACAACCTGCGCAAATTTCATGGTGCACCCAGAGAGGGAAAATCCCTGGGCGTGCATTGCGTGTTCAGCCGCGAAGCAGTGGCCGCGCCCGACCCTTCCTGTGCGATTCAGTCGGACGGAACATTGAACTGCCATGGCTATGGTTCATCGGTCACCGTGACCGCAAGCTTTGGCATGTGCGCGGCAGGTTTGGTCATGGATAAAATTTCTCAGGCCTCTCTCGGAGAGGAACGAAATTAACGTTATAATTTGAGGCTGGGCAGATTACAAGGATGGCAACGTCTAAGTAAACTGAAGGGACGTTAGCTCAGTTGGTAGAGCAGCGGACTTTTAATCCGTTTGTCGTGGGTTCGACCCCCGCACGTCCCACCAGGAAAGTTTTTTAGTTTTGTGGGTTCTTAGCTCAGCTGGTAGAGCAGCGGACTCTTAATCCGTAGGTCGCGAGTTCGAATCTCGCAGAACCCACCACAAAAAAGCAAGAGCACAAGCGGCTTGCAACGGAAGTGCCCACTAATAAGTGGGCATTTTTGTTTGTGCCTGAATTTAGGATGTAAGGGCGGATGTAAGACGGTTTCAGGAATACAGTGCCAGCAGAAACCACCCGGCCACCGGTTCAACGGTCGTTGCTTTTTCGTTCAACGGAACTTCAACGGTCGTTGCTTGGGCGTTGGGCCAGAATCCCATGCAAGCCCCTTGGCGGCACGGTGCAGGCACGGTTAGATAACGGTTGCCTAACGCGCTCAAAAGTGAGCCGGTCACGCCTGGTCTGGTTGGATACGTCGGCTATCGACGCGTAACGGTCATTCGGCTGGGCACGCGATGGCAACTCGCAGGCACTGCGGTTTGGTGCCCGCCGTGTGGTGTAACGCCGCGCACGCGATCAGGGCAATTGCATTTACCCCCGAGCCTGAAGGTCCAAGAGTGATTCTCTGTAACCAGGGAGTCGGTCAGCGGTTTTTCGGCGACTTCGCAAGCTGCGTTTGGGGTATTGCTGATCTTGACGCAGTAGCGTCAAAGCGAAC